>CAVUXR010000006.1:0-75054 GCA_963745455.1 uncultured beta proteobacterium | reverse complement strand
GCCGACCCATTACCTTTTACTTTTCCGCAATTTTAAAAAATCTGGGGAGTTATTACCCCACCCTGATCAACCTTTTTCCCAATCCTGGATCTTTGGGAACATCTAATGCCGCCATTCGGCAGTGGATGACAGCAGCCCAGAACAAATATCCGCACACGGTTGAGCCGCTGGGCATCAAAACCTTTTGGCCATCATCTTCAGCACCTCCCCTTGTCCTCCGGGGATAGGTTTGCGAGTAAGGGTATTTTCTCGGTAGCCCTATATTCTTCCTCTATTTCGCTTTTAACCGCATTTACGGCAGTTTTGTTTTGCCACCCTCCTGATGTTTCATCACTGACGTACTTGCATTGCGGCTGTGTACCAGGCATCTCATAGCCATTGGCCTGCTCACACTGTACCTCAGTCCAATGGGTGAGCGGCGCCATAACTCGTAACATACGCCTTGGTGGTGTAGAGAATGATGAGCGCTGTTTGCGGGCGCCCTTGCGGTATGTTTAATGTTAATGCAGTGACGACTTACAGTAACCATACAAAAATCATTCCAGTTACCTATGAGCGGACAGGATCAGGCGGAGCTCATGTTAATGAACCCGACAGTCTTAAATGCTGAGCTAGGGGTGAAGATGACGGAATTAGAAAAGATAGAGTTTAATCGGCGCGCCGATATCGCTTACTCGGTAATTGAAGCGGCGGCGCGATGTTTTGGCTTAAGGTCTGAATTGGACGAACGGATTAAGAGCGCCGCAAAAGCCGCAAGCAGTTATTGGTACTGGTTCTTCATTGTCATGGGAGTAGTTATGCACTACTCACCGTCGCATGACGGCTCCGGGCTAAACGCCGGATCATGGGTAATTTTTGCCACCCTGGGCGTCTGGTGCGTTAAGCAATTTGAACTTAGGCAACTCAAGACCCAGCGAGACGGATGTGAAGAGAGGCTATACGAGCTGGAGATGATTTGGCGTAGCGCGGTCGGGACTGGGGCGTTCTTCTGGGACATCGATAAGTTCGCTAATGACGGCCTTGACCACGAGGATGACACGTTTTCGGCCTGGTGGGCGGAACAGAGAAGGTGGATTCGTGAACGTGTGTGTGAGTATAAGAATAATTCCTTCTAAGATGGGCTAGACAAATGCTTTGGTAATGATCCTTAATCTGTATAGGTTGTGATTCGATCTGACAGGATGTGTCAGATTACGAACTTCCGGGTCGCCCCTTAGATGTCTTTTGGCAAGTCGCGAAGCGACCGCTTTGTTATTAAGACTTACTTTGCATTCACCTCAATCATCTGCTTCTGGGCTTGGCTCTCTTCGGGAAAGAAGAGAATCAATTTCTTTTTCTGTCCAAAGGTAATCATCCGATTTTGGCTGATCAGCTTTGACACTAGACCCAGACTGAAAAGCGAGCACCTTATTTTTATATGTAATTTGATCGTTAATTTGCTCGATTAAGGCTTGCAACCTACTTGTTTTGTCTTCCGTAACCTTTCCGGAAGCAACTTTCAGTTCTTTTCGCAAAGAAAGCACTTCATTTTCCTTTGCTTGCAATTGATTTTTCTGCTCTAAACATTTTTTCTCTAAATCATGGCTTTTTTTAATTCTTCCGTTTTTGCCAATTCATATATCCTAAATTGCTCAGCATGAATGCTAGATATGGCTCCCCACGTTATGCCGGAGGAAAAAATCATGCCTGCAATAAATGCGAGAACTGGATTTTTAATTTTTTCAGCTTCCGAAATGTTCATAGATACCCTTTACTTATTTCCATGCACGGCAATGAATATTCTGCACCGTCGCAGAACATGTTGCCGAAGCAATATCGATTTACGGAAGACACGAATGCCCGGAAATGGCCGAACTCGGAAGTCCGGCGAGTTTTGAGGTGCGATGAAATCTGACACTGCTTAGCAGTTCAAATCAGGTTTACTACACTTAATCTGACCTTCGAACGAAGGATGCGCTCTTTGAAGCGGGGTTAAGTCTAGATCATACCGCTGACGCATTTCGAGCCATCGACTTTTCCGCGGATATGGAATCTTTCGATATAGTCGAAGATATCAGTGCAGGCTTCAGCCCCGGTTCGATAAAACTCCTGCAATATATTCGTTCCCGCTTGAGCATCCTGACACATTATCAGTCTTGTTAATTTCTCCGTAAGAGCCGGGTAAAACCCTTCTAAGACTCCATAATCTTATGGCGGATGAGCGGCGCCAACGGTGGGAGCATCCCTCCATCCCGCCAAGACTCCTCGCTTCGAACCCAGCACCATCTTCTTTTTGCGGAAGAGACTGAAAAACCAGTTTCTTTTCGCTGCATTGAAACCCGCGCGTTTCATCTACATTCATCTCGTGCATTCTGGATGAGCATTCCCAGGCTCCGCATGGCGTAGGCCCAACACGAGTTCGAAGTCATATTTATCACGACAACGCATGCAAGGCCACGCATCTTCAGCTACCGGAGGCATGAGGCTCGCAACGTGCCGGTAACACTAGGTTGCACCATAAACGAATATCTGGCGTGTGACGGTGGCACAACGGCTCCCTACAGGCGCGGATGGACGCAAATTTTGTTTTGAGATCACCAGGAAACAATCCAATGAAAAATAAATATATCCCTATCGCTGCTGTGGCTTTCCTGCTCTTTAGTCTGAATGGCAATCTCGCCGCACAGGCGACCTGTAACGCCCCGCTTGGCTGGTGGGAGTCCAAGGACCTCCAACCTCTGTTTATTAATCCGAAAGGCCCAGCGCCGACCACTGACTGTGATTTCCATGTTTGGTCATGGACTGCCTTCGTCCACTGGATGCAGAACGATCCCGCCACCGGCCAACCGCTCTTCCTCAATCTTCCGACTGTCGACGATCTCAAGTCTGGCAGCGCTTTGCGCGCCAAAGTCGGCCCACGCACTTTGGCGCTCAAGCCGCGCGTTCAGAAACCGGCAGAAATGAGTAGCATTGAGCAGGCTGGATCGGGCGGTGTGCTCATCGATCAGCGTGGTCGCGCCGTCTATTATTCGACCCATATGGATCCGATCTATTTTGCGTTTACGCAGAAATATCTGGGGCCGAACAACTATAAAAAAGCCGCGCCTGCGCTGACATATCCCATCGCTGCAACGGTCTTCAAGGCATCGTGGCGCATCGTGCAACCTGGCGAAAATATCAATGACACTTTCACCACCACTGCCACCATAGACCTGCTTGAGAGTGCTGGCCAAGGTGGGATCAAACCGAACGGCCAGACCCAGCCCGGCGTCACCGTTGCCCTCGTCGGTGTGCATGTGGTTGGCGTGATCAAGGATCACCCCGAGTTTGCCTGGGCTACCTTCGAGCAGATAGGCAATGCCCCGGATCTGCCCCCCGGCATGAAGCCCAATTCATCCAGCCCCGTCAGCACGCAAAACTACACATTCTATAAGGGCGGCACGCCGGCCAATGCATCCAATCAAATGCCGGATAGTCTTACGATCAACCCGGCCACGCAGGTCATTGCCCCCATCACCAATGTCTTTCGCCAATTTGCTTACGGCGGCGCCACCCCCGCTACCCGTGTGGTAGACATCATGTCCGCCAACCAGAATTTCCAGACGGCAATCAAGGGAAAGACAAGCAATACGATTAATCCTGTTTTTGCCAACTACCGTCTTGTCGGCACTGTCTGGATCCTCGCCAACACGCTCCAGCCCGGTAACGGAAATCTCGATTTCGAATCTATCGGATCTATTAATCTCGCCAACTCCACCATGGAGACCTTCGTGCAGGGCAGCGGCACCAATTGCTTTAGCTGCCATAATACCAGCGGGGGCGCTACGTATCCTGGCAAGGACATTAATCTCAGCCACATCATTCTTGATGCTCTGCCCAAAAACACTGCAAGGCTCAAGGCCAACCCCTGACATTCCAGTATTATCGCGCTACCCAGGCTGCAGTTATTGCCGGCCTGGGGTTTTATGCTCAAACCGCCGGAATTTCCGAGCGTGATCCATTGATGAATTCAGCTAAATTCAGCTTATCACTGGCAATACCGGCTCACCTTCTACTCTGATATTCACGATGCTGGATGCCGTGGCACAGTTTGAACGTTCGCTCATCAAGGAAAGGTAGTGCGAAGGTATGGCTTGGCAAAGGCAAAATCTGATACGCTTGCCGGCGACCCCATCGGGCTGCTTTAGCCCCAAGAGCCCATATTTCCTCCTCCGTCCAGCTGCATGGCGGTCTGGCCCATTGCAGAGAGCGAGAGAAAAAGCCTGTAGCGGGCGGGAAGCCCGAGCGCTTTCGCCGCGATTCCGCGCGGAAGTAGCAAGCTTTATCAACAAAGCCTATGCTGGTAGTGAAGGGTAGATATCTTCGTGATCATTAGTCAATCACATGAATCGCTTCCTGTTCAGTACCGGTATCGAAAACAGCTATCCCACCATTCGCCTTCTGGATGGTGAAACAGCTCGTGTCGATGAGATGGGCAAGTGCGGCCATTACCAGAGGTGGCGTGAGGACTTTCAACTCGTACAAGACCTGGGCATTGAATACTTGCGTTATGGTCCGCCCTACTATCGCACTCATCTTGGACCAGGGAGCTATGATTGGTCGTTTGCGGACGAGACCTTCAATGAGCTTCGAAAGCTGAACATCAACCCAATCGTAGACCTCTGCCACTTCGGTGTACCGGACTGGGCCGGTAATTTTCAGAATGGGGAATGGCCTGCTCTTTTTGCCGAGTATGCGCGTTCATTCGCGGCACGTTTTCCATGGGTACGCTTTTACACCCCGGTGAACGAAATCTACATTTGCGCGACATTTTCTGCTCGGTGGGGATTGTGGAACGAGCGCCTGTCCTCGGATAGAGCATTCGTAACTGCGCTTAATAACCTGTGCCGCGCAACCCTGCTGGCAGAAAGAGCCATCTTGGAGATTCGGCCGGATGCACGTTTCGTGCAGAGCGAATCGAGTGAGTACTTTCATTCCGAGGAACCCGCGGCGCAGGAAAAAGCTGATCTATTCAACGAAAAAAGGTTTCTTTCGCTCGATCTCTGTTATGGCAAGGATGTGAGTGCCCGGATGTATCAGTATCTGACCGATAACGGAATGTCTCGCGAGAACTACGCCTGGTTTCAGCAGCAAGGACGCTCCTTGAAGCCGCACTGCATCATGGGCAACGACTATTACATTACAAATGAACGGCTTGTCTCCAAGGATGGCCATCTAAGCCATGCAGGCGAGATTTTCGGTTTTTATGTCATTGCACGGCAGTATTTTGACCGCTACCATATGCCTGTGATGCACACGGAAACGAATCTGGCGGATGCCGAAAAGTCGCCGATATGGCTATGGAAAGAGTGGGCCAACGTCATCCGCTTGAAGCAGGACGGCGTTCCAATCATCGGCTTTACATGGTACAGCCTTACCGATCAGGTAGACTGGGACACTGCCCTTTGCGAAAATAACGGCCACGTGAATCCACTGGGACTGTACGACCTGGACCGTAAAATCCGGCCAGTCGGGGAACAGTACCGTCGCTTGATAGCACAGTGGAGAGAAGCTTTGCCGGCCGAGAGAATTTGCCTTCACGCAGAACCCCCCGCGCCTGATATTCTAGCCGGATAATGGAACTACGGCGATAATGCGGCCCATCCCAGGCCGATGCCGCTTGCCTGCCAGAGCATCCTTGAGTATGGAAGGCCGGTAACGCCTCAGATTTTACGCCAACAGCACCCATGTTTTCCTCCTTGCGTAATTGTGTCATCCTGGATCTCGAAACGACCGGCGGCACACCCCTGTACGACCGTATCACCGAGATTGCCCTTATCCGGTTTGAGGACGGAATAGAGGCCGAGCGCTGGGAAACGCTGGTCAATCCCGGCATAAGCATCCCGCCTTTCATTTCGCGTTTGACAGGGATTACCAATGAGATGGTCGGTGACGCGCCGGCTTTTGAGGATATCGCCGACAAACTGTACGGCTATATTGAAGGCTCGGTGCTGGCGGCGCATAACGTCCGGTTCGACCATGGTTTCCTCAAGGCCGAATTCAAGCGTCTGGGCGCGATCCTTCGCCAGAGGGTCTTATGTACCGTCAAGCTCTCCCGCAAGCTCTATCCCCAGCATAGAGGGCACGGCCTGGATGCGATCATGCGTCGCCATGGGCTTATCAGCCGCGCCCGCCATAGGGCAATGGGCGACGTCGAGCTTGTGGTTGCCTATCTCGAAGTGGCCACAGGCGAACTGGGGAAGAACCGGATTCTGGAAGCGGTCGCTTCCTTATTAAAAGCGCCAAGCCTGCCAGCGGGTCTGGATGCCTCCTTCCTTGATGAGATTCCTGATAGCCCTGGGGTATATCTCTTCCACGGCGAAAACGATTTGCCACTCTATATCGGTAAAAGCGTAACCCTCCGATCTCGTGTCATGTCGCATTTCAGCAGCGACCATGCGTCCAGCAAGGACATGCGTATCGGGCAGCAGGTCAGCCGCGTCGAATGGACGGAAACTGCCGGAGAGCTCGGGGCGCTCCTGCTGGAATCGAAGCTGATCAAGGAGCTGTCAGCCCATCCATAACCGTCAGACTGCGTTCTTCCAGGGACTTATTCTCATTGAGCCTGGCAGGTGGACTTAACCAGGTTCCATTGATCAATATAGTTACCGGGAATGACATCGATCCGGCGCTATTCAAATATCTTTACGGCCTTTTCCGCTCAAAAAAAGCGGCTATCGAAGGGCTTCGCAGAATCGCCACGGAGAACAGGCTATGCCCCCGCATGATAGGAATCGAAAGCGGCAAGGGCGTGTGCTTCGCCCAGCAGCTCAAGCGTTGTGATGGCGTATGCGCGGGGAGGGAATCTCCAGAGCTTCATTATCTGCGCCTCAAGCAGGCACTGATTCCTCACCGCCTGAAAAGCTGGCCTTACGCCGGCAAGATCGGCATTCGCGAAATTAACGAAGATACCGATCGCAGCGAGCTCCATATTTTTGAAAACTGGTGCCACATCGCAACTGTGAGAGATGAGGGAGAGCTTGAAGAAATCCTGCGGGCGGGCACATCCGCGAACTCATCCACCAGCTCGTCCTTTACCTTCGATCTGGATATCTACAATTTGCTGCAAAAAAGCTTGAACAAATATTTGGAAATAATTCTGCTGGAACAAAATCCTGTGCGCCGTCGTGTTAAATCTTATGAGCTACCCGGCCTGGACGAGGAGGGCTGTTTAAGTGAATCCTTCCTCTCTCTAACTAAATCCTCTTAAGGCCACAGCAGCCAGGCCGTAGATCAGGACCGACAACAGAATCACCGCGGCAAATCCAAGATGGATAGCCAGCAGCGTGGCGAGGACCGCGCCTATTACCGAGGCAAAACCATTGATGGCCCACGCCCAGGGTATCGAGTCCTGGGCAGTGCTTGCCAGCCGGGCCATTCCGGTGGGGAATGGCATTCCCATGCAAACAGCCAGCGGCGCGATCAGCGCTACGGAAATCGCTATTTTTACCGCATCCGGCAGATGGATGAGCGCCTGGAACAGGCCGGGCAGAATGCCGAGATAGAGCAGCGATAAAGCCCCAATTCCGGCTACCGCAAAGGTCAGATGCCTGCTGCCGGCCGCATTTTGCTGCCGCCGGCCGGCGATCCAGGCGCCTCCGGCTGCAAACACCAGAAAAGCGCATAGCACTACGGCGATGGCGTACAGAGGGTGAGATAGAAACAGCACAAATTTCTGGATGAAGGCGATCTCCATGAACATGAAAGCGAGGCCGATGGCAAGAAAATAAAAAACCACTCGCCCAGGGGGAAAGCTTCGCCGGGCCCGGGATATCGCAAGCGGGGCCAGGATCAGGAGAACGCTGGCGACAAATGCCTGCACCAGCGTCGCGGCCAGCAGGGGATAGCTCCAGTCGAAAAGCGGCATGCCTCCCTGCTTGCGCAGCGCGAATAATTCCGCGGCTGCGCTCCATTTGAAGAAACGAAAAAAATAGGGCCGATCGTCGCTCGCCGGCTCGATATAAAATTTATACCGCTCGATAAAGGACTGGCGCTGCGGTCCGAGCAATGCCATCGCACCTTCGTAGAAGTAGGGTTTATCCAGCAGATTGTAATGGTTGGCCTCATCCGCACGCATGCCTGGGTAATAGGCCACGTCGAACGAACGCTCGCGGCTGAATCGCTTGATCGCCTCGATTTCCGCCGCCGTAAAGTCACTGTTCTTCACGAGAAGCGTCACAGTCTTCCAGCCCCGTATCATCGCCAGCCGCTCGGAGGGGTTGGCCACGCCTCCGGCCTCCAAAGCAACCACTGCCGTGGCAAACAGTTTCAGCGTATCGCGCGGCGGCAGCGACAGCCAGCGCGTAATGGCCAGAATGCCGCCTGGCGCGAGACGGCCCAGGTAGGTCTGAATTCCCTCCACCGTGTATAAGTAGCTTTCGCTCAATCCATATAAGCCTGCTGAAGCAACGCCGAACGAATCCAGCAGTGCAACCTGAATCAGGTCAAAACGCTTGTCGGTAGAATTCGCGAAGCCGCGCGCCTCCGCCTCGTGCACATGCACATCCGGGCGGCTATAAAGATCTCCGGCAAACTCATGAAAGCGTTTCTTGACGAGGTCGATGACATTGCCGTCAAGCTCCACCGCATCGATTGCTCTCGCTTTGTGGTAAAGCGCCTGCAATACGTCGCTGCCGGCGCCTGCGCCGAGCACCAGTACTTGCGGACGTATGTGCGATGTCTCCAGTACGTGATAAGGCAGCGCCGAGGTGAGCTGATCGAGATAGGCCAGCGGCGCAAGCTCTCCGTGAATCGCGTCAATACCGATGGGCCATCCCCATCGACAAAAATCGCCAACTGGGGGACTGGTTCGTCGGTGGAATTGAGGCTCATCCCCGGCGCATGGCGAAAGGGAATGCGGGTGTTTTCAACGACTGTAATCTGGCCCAGCGGGCTGGACTGTTCATCAACGACGTGCGCCCCGGCAACACGCAGCGTCTGGCTCAGGTCTTTGTAGGGGGACGGCTCTACTTTCAGCCACGCATCGGACGGCAGCACAGCCGTGAGCAAAGCCAGGCCGATAAACATCCCCATCAACCATCTTTGCTTCATCCGCAGTTCGATGATCGCGATCGCGGCGGCCAGCAAGGCGAATGCCGTAAGCAGGATTAAAAACCTCTGCGGTGGAACGAGGAACAATATGCCGATGACGCCCAGGCTGCCCGCTCCCGCGCCGAGAATGTCGAAAGCATAGATACGGCCCGCTTCCCGGCCAAAGCGCCACCAGATGAGCCCGATGCTCAGCCCTCCGCAAAAGAAAGGCAGCATCATCAGCAAATAAATCGTGAGCAGCTTGGCGGGCTGCGTCTTGTCCCACAGCAGTTCGAGTGGATTGTAGGGAACCTGTTGCGCCAGCAGGAACGCCGCAGGCATCAGAAAGGCCATCCCTGCGGTTGCCGTGATATACACCACGCCGAAGTGCGGGGCGATTTTTTCCTTCAGCAACGCGAGCGCCGTGCCGCTTGCGCCGTATCCCAGCATTGCCGCGCTGATGATCATGTAGGCGAAGTGATGCCACAGCACAATACTGAACAAACGGGTCAGCAGCACCTCATACGCCAGCATGCAGGCGGACAACAAGGAGATGGCGATAAACGGTGGGCGAGGCATCGGTATGTCTGATTGTTGAAAACCTCGAAGCGTGCCTAAACCCATGAAGATGGGTTAATGCCCGCCGGTAAGCGGAACGAAGGCGACCGGCACGATTTGGCGGGTCATGATCGATCCATCCGTCTGCTTCTCCACCAGCATTAAATACTGGGTCATGAATTGCATGCCCAGCGGGATTACCATGCGGCCGCCCGGCTTTAGCTGTTTGAGCAGCGGGGGTGGTATCTGGCTGGCGGCGGCCGTCACGATTATGGCGTCGAATGGGGCGGCTTCGGGCCAGCCGTAATAGCCGTCGCCCATTCTCACCGTTACATTGCTATAGCCAAGCGACTGCAATCGCTCGGCTGCCTGCTTTTCCAGGGGTTCGATGACCTCGATGCTGTAGACCGCTTTGACAATTTCCGCCAGCACAGCCGCCTGATATCCCGACCCTGTGCCGATCTCAAGAACCTTATCGCCAGCCTTGACCTTGAGCAGTTCGGTCATGAGTGCCACAACCACAGGCTGAGAAATGGTTTGCCCGTGGCCGATGGGGAGTGGATGGTTGAGATAGGCAAACGAAACCAGCCAGGCAGGCACGAAGCGATGACGCTCAACCTTTTCCATTGCCGCCACGACACTGGGACTCAGGGGGAAACCGTCGTTGCTTGCCGAGGCGGCAACCTCCTCCACCAATTTATGGCGTAATTCGCCGAAATCCGCACCTTGTGATGGTATGGCGGAGCAGGAATAGACGAGCGCACCTAAAGCGAAAAGGCATTTCATAACCTCATTAAAGCAAATTCCCGACAGGTTGCTGGCCGGGATACTGCTTCGCTTCGCCGAAAGTCTAACGCGGCGGGGGCGGCGGTGGAATACCTGGGGGAGGCGGCGGTATGCCAGGAGGCAAAGCTTGTTGCGGCCTGCCTGGGGGGGAGGAGGCATGGAAGGTGCTGAGGGTGCTGAGGGTGCGGAGGAATAAGAAGGGGCAGGACTGTACTGAACCTGGCCGGAAACGGGGACGCGATGACCTTTCGCATACATGCACTGCGTATAGCCCATGTCGTAGCGTTGCTGGCTGACTGATCCCGAAGCCCTGGCCGTATTTGCTCCTGCCAGCCCACCCGCCAGCATGCCTGTCCCGGCGCCGATCGCGGCACCGCGTCCTCCTCCCAGAGCCGCGCCCGCGGCTGCCCCAAGTCCGGCGCCAACGGCGGCGCTTCCCACCCCGCTGGCAACCGAGGCCCTGGTGGGCGTTCCGCCGGCCTGTTCGTAAGCGAATTGCCGGCAGACATAATCATCGTAACGAAACTCGTCAAAACTTCTGCCATTGCCCGGCAGGGCCATCATGCTGGGGCCAGTCGGCATGCTTACACACCCGGCCAGGGAACATACCGCTAAAAGCGGAAATAATTTAAGTAGTCTTTCTGTCATGATCTTTTTGTTTATTGAATTGGCTGGGGCACTACCTGCAGCCAGCCGCCGGGACAATTTTTGACGTAGGGATAATATCCTTCAGGCTTGCGGCAATAATGCCAATAATTAGCTGCTGGAGCCGGGGCCGAGGCGGCGGGCGGACCCTGCACGACCTGCGGTTGCTGCTGGATGACAATCGGTGCCGAAGGAACGGTAACGACTGGCGGATAAGCAGGCGCGTATCCACCATATCCGCCATAACCCACCATACCCACCATACCCATAAGCAGGCGGCCCGTAACCATAGGCGGGCGGATATCCGTAGTAGGGAGGGTAGTAAGGAAACCTGCCATAAAACCCATACCCAAGGCCATAACCTCCCAATAAGCCCAACCCCAGCCCGAGTGCCAGCCCGCCCCCTCCATGATGGCCGCCCCCGCGCGCCCAGGCGGTATTGAAGAGAACTGATCCCAGCAGCATAAGAGTGACGCAAATCAAGCCTGTTTTTCTCATGCCAATCTCCACTTTGCGGTCAGATGATACAAGGTTTAAAAGGTTGATCCAGACTGCCATTTGACATTCGATTACGACATACTTATCCACAATCATAGGAAAATATTTTCATACCTGAATATAACGCATCAGTGGCGCATCGGTTGTCATTTCGCCAAAACGAATCTTATGGAGATGACGATAATTATTCGTTGGTTTTACCATCGCTTGCCGAAGCCTTCGGCCTTATCTTGCGCAGCTTCGGCCTCGTCATATTCAGGCATCTCGCCATTCCGCAACAGCTTCCGTACCGGCTTCGCATCAAGACCGAACATCCGGGCCGTGCAACCGGTTGAGCAAACCACATAAAAGCGGCAAGATTCAGCCTAAAAATATTTTCGATTTCCTGTAACTGAAGGACAACCGATCCGGTACTCCTGCGTTAGATGAGTAAAGGGCGAAGTGAATAATTTTTTGTTTGAATCAGCTCTTCCTGCAGTTAAACACTGCTATAACCACGAGTTGGAGATTGATATGAAAAAGGCGAAATTGATGTGCGTCACGCTTGTGCTGCTTGGCTCGTTCCCCACCAGCCCGGTATGGGCAAATAGAGGCGGTCATCATGGCGGTCATCATGGCGGTCATCATGGTCATCACCATCACGGACATCATCGAGGAGGCTATGGCGGATATGGGCTGGGGTTGGGATTGGGCGCCGCCGTTCTGGGCTATGGCCTGGGCAGTTACTTCGGCGGCAGGGCTGGTTATTATGGATACCCAGGATACGCTCCCGGCTATGGGTACGGGGCCGGGTATGGGGGCGGATATGGATATGGAGCTGGCTATGGGTATGCGCCTGCTGTTGCAGTGCCCGTTGCGCCACCGCCTGTGTATATTCAGCGGCAAGAGGTCGTGCAAGTCCAGCCCCAGGCCCAGGAGCGAATTATTGGCACTACTGCCGTAATCCGGAGGGTTATTATCCCTACGTCAAAAATTGCCCTGGCGGCTGGCTGCAAGTAGCACCCCAGCCCAGCCAATAAACGCGGCCATATTGGGGTACGGCATGTGTGGAGTGGTAAAAAGAAGAAATCATGGCCCCTTCAGAGGATCAGGACCCTCCATAGCATGTACTTTGGTCCAATGGAGATTGATCCTGAAACCTGTAAGATTTCCCGCAGAGATGGAACCGGTGAGCCGCGCCTGAAGTATCTGGGAAGGGACATAGCCACGTTGAGTGCAATTTTAATAAAAAAGGAGATAAAAATGTATAAGAGCATGGTCGTTTTATTGGCGAGCGTTATTCTCGGCTATGGTGGAGTAGCGATGGGAAAAGGGGGCGGGCAGCATGATGGTCATGGAAATCCTGGCGGGATGGCATCCGGACATATGAGTCAGGAAGGAAAAGATAATACGAATGCCCAATGGTCCGGCGGCGCAACAAAAGGGCAGCAGCGCTCGGACGCGAGAAACGATAGCAACCAGGGACACGGCCAGAACCACGGAAAGGGTATGGAAAACGGTATGGGTCACGGTCACGAAAAACACAAGGGTAAAGGCGGATCAAGTGGTGGTTCGTACTGATATTGCATATTAGAAAAATTGATTTAAATAAAAATAGAATCATGTTTTAGAAGTAGAGGAGAGGCAATGCCAAACGAGTCAGTTAACTATTGGAAGTTCGCAACAATCGGAATAGTGTTGATTGGAGCAACGGTTGCAGCTACGTTGCTCGTGACGGGTAGAGATTCAAAAACCAGCTCGCCTGACGCCCAAACGGCCCAAGCCAGCGCGCAGACTCAAGGAACAGAAGAGAAGAGCATTCCTGCTCCGCCAGCCGGGAAAGCCCCACCGGCTCCATCTCAGCGGAGCGCTCACCCTGCCCAGCCCAACAGGAACATTTCGAGCGCCGCACCTCCGCCGCCATATCCGCCGCAAGCGGCCTATCCCCCTCAACCGGCATATCCTCCGCAATCCATCATGGAAGCGTGCAATCGGTACGCGAATGAGCGCGTAAGCAGCAAAACCGAAGAAGTACTCAAGAACGCCGCATTGGGTGCTGCCATTGGCGCGGCCGTGGGCGCCGCGGGAGGTGCCATTGCAGGTGGTGGAAGCGGCGCCGGAAAAGGCGCCGCGATAGGCGGAGTAACTGGCGTGGCGGGCGGAACGCTTTACGGGCTCAACGAGAATAAATCGCATGACGCGCAGTATCAGACCGCTTATGCTTCGTGCATGCGCTCGAAGGGCTACTAGCCGTATGGAAATTGCTAAGCTTGACGTTGACTATATACCTGTGGCTCGGGAAAATCGTGGATTCAGGCCGCTTCGCTTCACTTCCATGAGCTAACGCTGTGGCTCTCTCCGCTCTTCCGGTAAACAATCACATAAAGCTGAAGGAGGCCCTCCGCCTGGAGGTTCTCCTGCCTGCCTCACATTTCTGTTTTTCGTCGCGGTTCCTTTAGCGACAATTCTTTTTAACTCAGTTCTTCAACGCAGTTCCTTCAACGCAATTCTTTCAACGTAGTTCTTTAAAGTAAGAGCCTGGATAAACCCGTTCGCCTCTCTTCCGCAGCAATCCGCTGTCCTTGAGCCAAAGCCGCTTCGCCCGCGCTCATGTGAACACTCGCCACGAACCGGTCAATAATATGAAATCGTATTGTCACAGGTTGCGCATAAAATAACTGCGAAAGTAATCGCCTCTGCTCATGCTGTAGCAATATATACAAGTTGGAGATTATTTCATGTCAGTTATCGCAGAAAAAATTCTTGCTGTCTGCGCGACTATGATGGGTTTAGGGGCCTCCCATGCTCAGACTCAGGCGCAGCCTCCGGCTCAACTGACGCATATTGTGGCGGCCAATTCAAAGGCGGCAGGCTTTGTCGCCCCAAATATTCTTTCCCCGGAATTGGAACAGATCGTTTGGGCGAACGGTGCTATGAAACTTGAAAACCCGACCGCCCTGATCGGTTTCTACGGCTACTACAATGATGGACCGCATCTACCTGCCCCAGGCGCAGTCCAGGTTCCCGGTACCACTATCGAAGCCAGCAAGACCGACCCGGATAAAAATACCTATCTGGTTCTGCCTGGCCAAACCGGGCCGGACAGCAATTACAATTACGGTTCACACTTCCTGTTTCAAGGGCATGAGCGCGGCCAGCAGGGCTATATCACGCGAATTAACCTGGCAGCGGATGGGGCGCATCGTGTAACACTCATGGCGGACAAAGACATCAAAGGCCAACCCCTGCCGGCTTTCGATGGCTCAACCTGGTACCCTTGGGCGCAACGCCTTTTGTTTACAGCCGAGCACGGTAAAAATATCGGCGTTTGGCAAGCGACTGCGACTTATCCTTCCGCAGTCGAAGACATCTCCGGTATTCTCGGGCGCGGGGGCTATGAGGGTATTCAGGCCGACTCGGACGGCAATCTGTGGATCGTCGAAGATGTGAGCGGTAGGGCGGGTGCTGTAAATAAAACCGCCAGGCAGCCCAACAGCTTTATCTATCGATTTATCCCCAAGAACAAGCACGATCTGAGAGCGGGCGGAAAATTACAGGCGCTTCAGGTAGCTTCGAAACGTCACCCCGGCCCCATCATTTTCAACCCGGCTGATCCGGACCGCGATATTCTTTCCCCGGATACCAAGGATCTTCATTCCTATGCGCTCGTATTCGATACTCGATGGATCACCATTCATGATACCGATGTGGATGGCGTCATTCCCTTTGACGCCAATGCCGCCGCCAAGATAAAAAATGCAACGCCGTTCCGACGCCCCGAGAATGGTGTTTTTCGCCCTGGCACAGCATTCAGGGAATTTTATTTCACCGAAAGCGGTGATAAGAATAAAAATACCGAAGCTGGTGCGGACTTTGGAGGGTTTGGTGGCATATTCAAGATTTCGCAGAAACATCCTTCTTCTGATTCTGGGCGTTTAGCGATTTTTTATAAATCCGATGTTGCCCATACTGGCTTCGATAACATAGCCTTCTGGAGCAATGACAAGCTGGTTGTGGTCGAGGACGCGGGCGATATCTTGCATACGCAACGCAACGCGCTGGATTCGGGCTACCTTTTTGACATGAATACGGATTACGCGCAACCGGCTAATCAGCCGGTTCGCATATTGGCACAGGGGCGTGATCCTTCGGCAACCATAGACTCACCCTTGAGCGACGGTCATCCGGCAAACGGTTTTCAAAATGATGGGGATAACGAGATTACTGGCATTCATATCTCCGACGGCGACCCGTCGGTTCAGGGCATCCTCGGTGCAAAAAATCCACGCCCATTCCGGAACGGCTGGCGAGTGTTTTACACGCAGCAGCATGGCGATAACGTAACGTATGAAATTATTCCCGCCAGGCAGCTGCATATGTCCAATCGCCATGAATGGGACGACCACCGTGCTGACTAGAGGATCCGCACTGTATTGAGAGTAAGCTATTACGGTGCAGTTACATGATAAAGGAGTAAGGGTGCACTCTGCCGTTTAGCACTCCTTATCACTCCTTATCACTCCATCACCGCCGGCAACTGCGCCGCGAGGGCGTTCTTTTCCTTCGTTGAGGCGCCAAGAAGAGCGTAACCAAGCAGCTTGCCGTCCGCACTTTTAAATAATGCCTTGACTCCATTTTCATCTTCCTCGACCAGCCATTCGCCTTGCGTGGCAGAGTCGGGCGGCGACACGACGGTTGGGCAGGCCGGGGTCTTGACCAGTACAGGCATGGCAGGATACCGCACCGCGGTCGGAGTCTTGGCCAATGTTGCCGCCAGGCTGCGCGCGGCGTGCATGATAGGCATGACGAATGGCAATACCCTGCCTTCCACCTCGGCGCAGTCGCCGAGAGCGTAAACATCGGGATGATGGGTTTGCAAAGAGCGGTTTACTGCTATGCCGCGATTTACCGCTATGCCGGCCGCCTGCGCCATAGCCGTGCGGGGCCGTAGTCCGACAGCCGAAAGTACGACGTCCGTCTGAATGATTTTGCCATTGGCGAGAGTCAGGCGATAGCTTTCATGAATCCGCTCGACGCGCTGAGTAGCGTCACCCAGGTGAAAGGTCACACCGGCCGCTTCCAATTTGCGTTGTAGAAAGGCGCCGCCGGGCTGGGGCAACAGCCTTCCAAGAGGCTGGGGACTAATATCGATGACGCTTACCCGATAGCCTGCCACTGCGAGATCATTGGCAAATTCGCATCCGATCAATCCGGCGCCCAGGATGGTAACATCCCTTTTTCCTTCCAGTGTATCGCGCAAGCGCTGGTAATCATCGAGATCGTTCACCGACAGGATATCTTCCGCCCCTTCGCCTTCAAGCGGCAACCGGATCGGGTCAGCACCTAGCGCCAGGACAAGTTGGCTGTATGTCAGCCTTTCTCCATTCTCAAGCTCCACCGTTTTATGGACCGAGTCGATGCCCGTTACCCGGCTGCGAGAGCGGATCGTCATCTTGAGCTGTTCGGCCATTTTCTCCGCACTGGAGGTCATGATAGACGCAGGCGTTTTCCCCGTGGCCAGAGCGTTTGAAAGAGTCGGCTTGGAATAGAAACCACCGTGATCGGCGGAAATGATCAGGATGGGCGTCTCAGCATCCAGCTTGCGAAATTCACGGGCGACAGTGTAGCCTGCCAGGCCGCTGCCGATGATGACGATAGGTTGTTGACTCATACTGTGTCTTCCATGACTTGCCGGCCCGCGACACCTGCGCAGGCCCGAACGGCGCGCTGCGGGTCGGCGATTATACTTTTATGGGTTTTACGTACATGATTACTAAGGTTTGAACTATTCCACTGAAATTTCGTCACTCCGGCTCCTTGGGTCGATTTTAATTGGACGAGCATATTTGACCTGATCTTGATGCTCTTAAGTTTGAGGTTCTCACAGCTTGGGTGCTGGCTGCAGATTTAAGTTTGCATAGTAGTAGAATGGGTGGGCGTAGCGTAACCCATCAAAAGCCAAACGCAATACAATACAAAATATGAACGGATAGAAGCGCGGTTTTGGCAGCAACAGAGCTATTTTTAGAATGCCCGCCGATAAATTCAAGGTAAATGATGGGTTGAGTTTTACGTCACCCATCCTGCTGCAAGATGCGGGAAACCTGGTCCGTATTTGTCAACGGGACATCGACAAAGTTTCCATTAGCTAAACCTCGGGCGCACAAGCTCGCCTAAGTTCTTATTGAGTTTTTAAATTTGCTTTAATTATGGATGTTTTATTTTATGGATAGCGCGTCAGAAATGACGAGCATCGGTTTCATCGGCCTTGGCATCATGGGCAGGCCCATGGCCGGGCATCTTATTAAAGCCGGGTATACGTTGTTTTTATATTCCCGCAGCGGCGTGCCCGACGAATTGCTCAGCCAGGGTGCGTCGGCCTGTTCCTCGCCCAGCGACGTGGCCCGCAACGCGGATATCATCATTACCATGCTGCCGGATACCCAGGATGTCGAACAGGTGCTGTTCGGTGAGAATGGCGTGGCACAAGGATTAAAGAACGAAGGCCGGGGAGGTGCTCTGAGGAGTTGTAAAGTCGTGATGGATATGAGCTCGATTTCGCCTATCGAAACCAGAACGTTCGCTGCAAGAATCGGGCAGCTCGGCTGTGATTACGTAGACGCGCCCGTATCCGGCGGCGATATCGGCGCGAGGAATGCTACCCTTACCATCATGGTTGGCGCGTCAGAAACGGTGTTCGAAAGAGTAAGGCCTTTTCTCGAACTGATGGGTAAAACGATTACGCTGGTTGGAGAGAATGGCGCGGGGCAAATTTGCAAGATCGCTAACCAGATTATCGTCGCACTGACTATTGAAGCGGTGGGGGAGGGCTTGCTGTTTGCTTCAAAAGCGGGTGCCGATCCCGTCAGGGTACGCGAAGCCTTGCTGGGCGGTTTTGCGGCCTCGCGCGTGCTGGAGGTGCACGGCGAACGTATGATCAAGCATGCGTTCGAACCGGGATTCCGCGTTGAATTGCATCAGAAGGATTTGAATCTCGCCCTTTCCAATGCACGCGCATTGAGCGTAAGTTTGCCTGCCACGGCCCTGGTTCAGGAATTGTTCAATGCATGTATCGCTCATGGGGGCGCCAAATCCGATAGTTCGGCAGTGGTACAGGTACTGGAAAAGCTGGCGAATCACGAAATTCAGCCTGGTAATAAAAGACACGAAGCATGAACCCTCTCGAACTTGCCGCCAGGCTGCGCACTATCCTGCCCCCAAACGCGATACTCCATGATACCGAGGACTTGCGACCGTATGAGTGCGATGGTCTGTCGGCATATCGCCAACTGCCGATGATCGTGGCACTGCCACAAAGCGAAGAGGAAGTGGTCGAAGTATTGCGCATTTGTCATGCATCGAAGACTCCAGTGGTGGCGCGTGGAGCTGGCACTGGTCTGTCCGGCGGCGCATTGCCTCATCCTGAGGGTGTCTTGCTATCGCTTGCCAAGCTGAAACGCATACTGAAAATAGACTCCGCCGCGCGCACCGCCCAGGTTCAGCCAGGGGTGCGCAATCTGGCCATCAGCGAGGCGGCGGCACCTTACGGTTTGTATTACGCGCCCGATCCTTCCTCGCAAATTGCCTGCTCCATCGGCGGAAATGTAGCGGAAAACTCGGGAGGAGTGCACTGCCTTAAGTACGGGCTTACCGTGCACAATATCCTCAAGCTGCGCGTCATAACGATAGAGGGGGAGATTCTTGAAATTGGCGGTGACGGCCTGGATGCGCCAGGCTATGACCTGCTCGCGCTTATGACGGGTAGCGAAGGCATGCTGGGTATTGTGACCGAGGTTACTGTAAAACTCTTGCCCAGGCCGGAAAAGGCTCAGGTTGTCATGGCGGCATTTGACGATATACGCAAGGCGGGCGATGCCGTAGCCAACGTCATCGCCGCCGGTATCATCCCTGCCGGGATGGAGATGATGGACAAGATCACCACCCATGCCGTCGAAGAATACGTGCATGCCGGCTACAATCTTGACGCAGCCGCCATCCTTTTGTGCGAGTCCGATGGCGCGGCGGAAGAAGTGGCGGAAGAGATCCAGCGAATCGATGAAATCATGACCCGGAGTGGCGCGACCGAAATCAGGGCTTCACAAAATGAGGCAGAACGGCTGAGATTCTGGGCCGGGCGCAAGGCGGCTTTTCCGGCGGCAGGCCGGGTATCACCGGATTATTACTGCATGGATGGCACCATTCCCCGCAAGAGGCTTGCGGAGGTGTTGTCCGGCATTGAAGTGCTCTCCAGTAAGTACGGTTTACGATGCATGAATGTTTTTCATGCTGGCGACGGGAATTTGCACCCGCTGATTCTTTACGACGCCAACCAGCCTGGAGAACTCGCACTGGCCGAGGAATTCGGCGCGCAAATACTACAGATGTGCATAAAGGCCGGGGGCACGATCACCGGCGAGCATGGGGTAGGCATCGAGAAAATCGACCAGATGTGTTCGCAATTCAAAACGCCGGAACTGGAAATGTTTCATGCAATCAAAGCTGCCTTTGACCCCGAGGAATTACTGAACCCGGGAAAGGCGGTACCGGCATTGCGCCGCTGCGCCGAGCATGGCGCCATGCATGTGCATCGGGGCGAAGAAAAATTCCCGGAACTGCCGAGATTTTGAAAGCAGGTTGATACCTACCTTATCTTCCCTGCTTATTTTCGGTGTTATCTTCCTGCTAACCCAAGCTATGCAATATCTTATCGATCAATTTGCCGACGCGATCCGCGTGGCTGCCGGGCATAACACGGCATTGCATATTCGCGGCGGAGGCACGAAGGATTTCTACGGCAATGCTCATATCAAACGGGCCGGACAGGACAATGTCAACCCCGGCAGTTATGATGACTCGGAGGTGGAGTTTCTGGATGTGGCATCTTACGCGGGCATGGTGGATTACGAGCCAACGGAACTGGTGGCCACTGCTCGCAGCGGCACGCGCCTGGCTGATCTTGAAGCCGAGCTATATAGGCATGGCCAGATGCTTGCTTTCGAGCCGCCTCACTTTGGTTCGGGCGCGACCCTTGGCGGTTGTATCGCCACTGGCTTGTCTGGCCCGCGCCGCGTATCTGCCGGGGCCGCGCGCGATTTTGTATTGGGGGTTCGCATGCTCGACGGCAGAGGGGATGACTTGAGTTTTGGCGGGCAGGTCATGAAAAACGTTGCAGGCTATGACGTATCACGGCTGATGACCGGTTCAATGGGAACCTTGGGCGTGCTGTTAGAGGTTTCGCTTAAAGTGCTGCCCATACCGGCGATGGAGCTTACGCTGCGGTTTGAAATGGACGAGGCTGAAGCAATCAAGAACATGAGTAACTTGGCAGGCAAGCCGCTGGCCATTTCGGCAACCTGTTTCTGCGACGGGGAACTGACTTTAAGGCTCTCCGGCGCCGAGCCCGCCGTACGCGCGGCCCGTGCCAAACTGGGCGGTGACGAAATCCCCGAGGGCAAAGCTTTCTGGGCATCGGTGCGCGAACAGACGCATCCATTTTTTCAAGAAGACAAGGGGAGTAAAGAGAAGAATGAGAACAAGGACCTGTGGCGCTTGTCGATAAAATCGACCACTCCGCCGCTATCACTGCCGGGAAAACAATTGATAGAGTGGGGTGGGGCATTACGCTGGCTGATAGCCAGCCATGAAGATGCCGAAGCAGTGCGCATCGCCATACGCAAGGCGGCGAGTGAGGCGGGCGGCCACGCTACATTGTTCAGAACCGATGGTCCGCGCACTGACGTGTTTCAGCCGCTTGCTCCAGCCATGATGACAATAACCAGGCGTCTGAAGGAAAAATTCGACCCCAAGGGATTATTCAATCCCGGCCGGATGTATCCGCAACTATAACTATGCAGACCAATCTCGCCGATTTCATCAAAGATACTCCGGAAGGACAGGAAGCGGAGGAGATACTGCGGACTTGCGTTCATTGCGGTTTTTGCCTTGCCACATGCCCCACGTATCAGTTGCTGGGCGATGAACTGGATAGCCCGCGCGGGCGCATCTACCTCATGAAGCAGGTTTTGGAAGGTGCGCCTGTTACCGAAAAGACACAACTGCATCTCGACCGTTGCCTCACCTGCCGGGCCTGCGAGACGGTTTGCCCGTCCGGCGTGCGCTATGGGCGGTTGGTCGATATCGGCCGCGGCATTGTTGAAAAGAAGGTTGGGCGCGGTCTTGCCGCTGGTACGATGCGATACGCGCTGCGCCGGGTCTTGCCCAACTCAGGCATATTCAGCTCGTTACTGAAGCTGGGGCAATCTACTCGCCCTTTCCTTAGTTTGCTGCCGGGGCGCCTTCGGGAGGCCCTGCCGCCCGCGCAGGCTCAGCAGTCCAACGTGCCTGCGTGGCCGCCCGCGCGTCATGCGCGAAAAATGCTGATACTAGAAGGCTGCGTTCAGCCAGCTCTGGCACCCAACATCAATGTTGCCACCGCGCGCGTGCTCGACAGGCTGGGTATTTCCGCAATCAAAGCCGCAAACGCAGGATGCTGCGGAGCCGTGTCTTATCACCTCAATGCTCAGGAGGAAGGGCTGGATTACATGCGCCGCAACGTGGATGCCTGGTGGCCATATGTTGCCAATCGGTCAGGCACTGGCGTTGGGCCAGGAACGAAAGGCGTGGAAGAAGCGGAAAATTTCGACAGCGCGGAAGCTATTGTCATAACGGCCAGCGGCTGCGGCGTCACCATCAAGGAATATGGACATTTATTGAGGCATGACCCTGCCTATGCGGAAAAGGCGATGGCAATTTCTGAAATGGCCAGGGATATCAGTGAAGTCATTGATGCCGAAATGCAGACCCTTCGGCCGCTTCTCGGCAGAGCTTCCAATACAATTGGCACACATGATGAAATGCCTAAGCTGGCCTTTCATTCGCCCTGCACCTTGCAACACGGGATGAGGATTCGCGGGATCGTCGAGAAAATTCTCGTGGCAGCCGGATTCGAACTGACTTATGTTCCGGATGCGCATCTGTGCTGCGGATCGGCGGGAACGTATTCCATACTCCAGCCGGAGCTGTCGCAACAGTTGCTGGTAAACAAGGTCACTGCGTTGGAATCGGGCTCTCCCGGGCGGATCGTCACCGCCAACATTGGTTGCCTCATGCACGTGCGCGGCGGTACTTCCTTACCTGTCGATCACTGGATCGAAATACTGGATGAAAAACTTTGGCATGACGATGAGCAGACCCATGTGAAGTCACCTCGAGCCGAGGCTGAGCTATAAAGGGTCTTAGGTTGCTCCCGGTCTACCTTTAAGCTGCCAGATCTGATGGTTAACAGACTTCGCGAAGCTGTGAGGTAAGGAAGATTTGCATTCACTAATAGGGCTTCGGATTCTAACTGTACGGTGTTAACAGGAAGATACTTTCCTGGAGTCGGCTAAGGCCGCGTTCCTGAAAGCGCGGGTTTTGCTCCAGCACGTCCAGTTGCGCCAGCAGCCGTATCTCGGCACGTCCGCGGTAGAGCGCCTCCACTTCCCCTGGAGAAACCGCAAACGGTGGCCCTGGCATTTCCTGCTGCGGGTAGTCAAAAGTGATGAGCAGAATCTGCGTTCCCGGCGGCAGGATGCTCAACAGGTGAAATGTATAACGTGCCCGTATGTCCGGCGAGAGGGCGACCAGAGATGCCCGGTCATACACTGCACTCGCTTTTACCAGGTCATCTTTGCTCAATTCGAAAAAATCACCGCACAGGATGCGGATGCCATTGGCTTTCCATTGTTCGAATTTTTCGCGAGGGATACGACTCGGGCTGTATGCGTTTTCCTCGAAGAATGCTTGCACCGCGATAGAGCTCAACTCCACGCCCAGAACGGAATACCCCTGCTCGTGGAGCCACAGCATGTCACGGCTTTTGCCGCACAGGGGAACGAACACTTCGCTGCCGCGAGCGAGATGCAGTTCTTCCCAATACTGGCGCAGATAGGGGTTGATTTCGTTCTGATGAAAACCGGTATCTTCACGCTTCCATCGTTCAATCCAGTAATTTTTCATTTAACCTAAATCCGCCATGATTCACCCTTCATGCATCGGTAACAACCTGCGCTATTAGCTGGCTGCCAAGCAGAATCAGCGATCCTGCCTTGACCCCATAATAACGTTAGCTCTGACGGGTAAAAGACATTCAGATCGAGCGTGAGTCCTTCAGATGTGGTCACTTCTCTACCTCACCCATTGTAAGATAATGTGAAATTAGCGATTTACCCAGTAACAGCATACGCGAACCGGAGCGCGCACTGATTAAGGAATAGTTTGAGATGGAATAGTTTAAGATCGTCCTGGTTTATAATCTGGCTTGTTCCCTTTTCATTTAAAGTTGCCGATATATCCATGAGCTTTGCCAGCAAGCCGATGGCGAAAAAGTCAAGTTCCAGTCCTCTACCACCCAGAGTGGTCAGGTTGCTGCGCGAGTCGGCCGGGCTTGCCTTGCTGGGCGGCGTGCTTTATCTGGCGTTGATATTATATGGCTATGATCGCCTTGACCCCGGCTGGTCTCACAGTGGGGATGGGCCGTTGCAAAACCCGGGGGGGGTCGCAGGCGCCTGGCTGGCTGATTTGCTTTTGTATTTATTTGGTATTTCAGCATGGTGGTGGGTCCTGTTTTTTTCTCTACATAATGTTCGGGACGTTCCGTCGTATAGAATCTACAGGCGTATTCGATCGTCGGCCGCTGTTTGTTTCAGCCATTGGTTTTTTGGCGTTGCTGGTGGCTAGCAGCAGCCTTGAAGCACTGCGGTTTTATACGCTCAAGATAATATTGCCCCAGTCTCCGGGCGGAGTACTGGGCCTGGTAATCAGCAGAAATCTATCCGAAGCGCTGGGGTTTACCGGTGCAACGCTGGCGCTGCTGGTGGTGTTTGCGATTGGCTTCAGCTTGTTCACCGGCCTGTCCTGGCTGCGCTTTGTCGAAAAACTGGGAGCCTTGATAGAAGCAGGTTGTCTTTCGGTTAAGCGCCGCTGGGAGGATTGGCAGGACCGGCGCGCGGGCGCGATCTCTGCAACACAGCGCGGGGCACTGATCGAGGTTGAAAAAAAGCGCTTGCACGAACACCCGCCGTTGCACATCGAACAACCCGCCAGCGCCATTCCCAAGTCCGCGCGGGTAATCAAGGAAAAGCAGAGCCCGCTCTTCGTGGATCTTCCCGATTCGCCTCTGCCGCCTCTGCATTTGTTGGACGAACCGGCCAAAAAGGATGTGGAGACCTTGTCACCTGATACGCTGGAATTCACTTCCCGATTGATCGAACGTAAGCTGATCGATTTTGGCGTCGAGGTTAAAGTAGTGGCGGCGTATCCCGGCCCGGTCATTACCCGGTATGAGATCGAGCCCGCGGTAGGCGTTAAAGGCAACCAGATTCTCAATCTGGTGAAAGATCTGGCGAGATCGCTGTCGGTGGTGAGCATACGCGTGGTCGAAACCATTCCGGGCAGGACCAGCATGGGCCTGGAGATACCCAATCCCAAGCGGCAGGTGGTGCGGTTGTCGGAAATTCTCAGTTCGCAGGCTTATGCCGACATGGCATCTCCCCTGACGATTGCCCTCGGCAAGGATATTGGCGGCCATCCGGTAGTTGCGGATCTCGCCAGAATGCCGCATGTGCTGGTGGCCGGCACGACTGGATCAGGCAAATCGGTCGCGATCAATGCCATGATCCTGAGCCTTATCTATAAAGCGACGCCCGAGCAGGTACGGCTGATCCTGGTCGATCCAAAAATGCTCGAGTTATCCGTGTATGAGGGCATACCGCACCTGCTGGCGCCCGTGGTGACCGATATGCGGCAGGCGGCGAGCGCGCTGCGCTGGGGGGTCGCCGAAATGGAACGACGCTACAAGCTGATGTCGGCCTTGGGAGTGCGCAATCTTGCCGGTTATAACCAGAAAATCCGCGAGGCGATCAAGAGCGAAGAGCCGCTTACCAATCCATTCAGCCTGACGCCCGATACACCGGAGCCGCTGGAGGAAATGCCGCTGATCGTAGTCGTCATAGACGAATTGGCGGATTTAATGATGGTGGTGGGCAAGAAAGTCGAGGAATTGATTGCCCGGCTTGCACAAAAAGCCCGTGCCGCGGGTGTTCACCTGCTGCTGGCGACGCAGCGACCCTCCGTAGATGTGATTACTGGTCTTATCAAGGCGAATATCCCCACGCGGGTTGCGTTTCAGGTATCCAGCAAGGTGGATTCGCGCACCATTCTCGATCAGATGGGCGCCGAAGCATTGCTCGGGCAGGGAGACATGCTTTATTTGCCGCCCGGCACGGGTTTTCCGCTGCGCGTGCATGGAGCGTTTGTAGCGGATCAGGAAGTCCACCGGGTGGTGGAGTACCTCAAGGAACACGGCGAGCCACGCTATGTGGACGGCGTGCTGAATGTACTGGAAGAGGAAAGTGGAGCGGGAGAAAACGGAGGCGCCACCGGTATTTCAACGCAGGAAGGCAGTGAAGCCGATCCGCTTTACGACGAAGCAGTCGCTATGGTGCTCAAGTCCCGCCGCGCTTCCATCTCGCTGGTACAGCGGCATTTGCGTATCGGTTATAACCGTGCTGCACGCCTGGTTGAGGAGATGGAGCGCGCGGGGCTTGTTTCGGCCATGCAAACGAACGGCAATCGGGAAGTATTGGTTCCTGAGCGTAATGCGTAGAGAAGGGGCTCGAGGCAGGCTAGCCAGAAGTTGCTCGTACGTTCCCCATTGTGGATAGCAAAAAACAACCGCCCGCTCCCCTAAGAGGAGCGGGCGGCCGGTTTGAAGCGGAATTACCTGAGATCAGCCCTATACCCAACCTTGTCGATGGTTACTGCGCAGGCGGCGCGCCCCACCCAGATGAGGGTACGATGCGGTTGTTGAGGATGACTTTGCTCTGGCCGTTCCAGACTACGTCCGTGAGGTTGGAGTAGCGGGTGATGATCTGTGCAGCAATCCCGCCCGAGAACAGGCCAGACCAGCCCAGTATCACGAAGCCCCAGTGCAGCGGTGCGCTAAACAGCTCTTCCATGAACCAGAACGCATGACCCCATTCGTTCAGGCCTACGTTCGGCAGGATCATGAGCGGGCCGGCAATGGCCATGACCAGCGGAAACGAGGTGCCCCGGGAATACAGCGGCAGACGCGTCATGGCGTACAGGTAGCTCGCCACGCCGCAGACGATGTACATCGGGAACGAGCCGTAGAACACTACCACATGGCTCGGGGTGAAGCTCGTGTCACGGATGATCACCTGGTGCCAGGAGGCATCCTGTTCGGTAAAGAAGCTGCCGCCCCAGTACACGCCAAACAGATACACGCCCAGCCACATCATCCAGTAAAAATAACGCTTGACTTCCAGTTTCGGATCCAGGTTGTCCAGGTCCCGGTCGCGTGTCTTCCAGATCCAGCCCCAGGTCACGATGGCAAAGATCGGCATGACGATCATGTGTACGCGCCACAATCCCATCCATACTTTCTCAAACTCGGGTTCCATCGAGTCCATGCCGTGCGAGTAGGCAAACGTGCGCTGGTACCAGATCCAGAAGATCGCTACCAGCAGCATGGTGATGAGTCCGAATTTGTACCACCTCGAGTCGTACCACAGCGACATGTCATAGTCGCGGCCACCAGACTTCGCCTGGCTTGACGTTCCTAGTGTTGTTGCCATATTTTTTACCTCCTGTTACTAATATTACATGGTTAAAATATTACGTGGATAACCATAACTACGAACTTATCATAGACTAGTTTCAAGCAGGCGAATACGTCCGCCAGCGCAAATTAGACTTTTTTGTAAGTCCATAGTTCCTCGAAATGCTCAGGTTCATATCGAACCAGCAAAGAAACACAGAGCCGTTTTTACTTTGCTCATATTTAGACAACGCGCATACGGAATCCGCTGGGAATCCACTCCTGAAACTTATTATAAATTGATGTGGAGCAGGCCCTGTCCTTGCCCTGATCCTTCCCCTGACAAAAGCAGAAGCCGACAGAATCCCAACCGTAGTAATATTCGGTTTGCAAGCCGGCAAATTTTGCTTCGGCTGAGGTTGGGAGCAACTGAACCGACTGACCAACTCGAATTAACCCGTTCCGATTATCGCTTTTTGCTTATCGTCTCCCTTGGAAGCATCTCATGAATTTTCTACACAGATCCTGTTTCCTTTTGCTGCTCTGCTCGCTCGTTTCCATTGTTGAGGCTTCGGCAATCAGCAGCCTCAAGACTTTTGTTCGGGATACGCGCACCGTCCGCGCGACATTCTCCCAGACTGTCCTCGACAGGAATATGCAGGTGGTACAAAAAGGAGGTGGTACGATGCAATTCGAACGCCCGGGCAAATTTCGCTGGGTATATGAAAAACCCTACAAGCAATTGATTGTCGGCGACGGGGCGAAGGTATGGTTTTATGATCAGGATCTCAATCAGGTAACAGTCCGCAAGCTCGATGTCGCCATTGGCAGCAGTCCCGCCGCATTGCTCGCGGGAAGCAGTGATATCGAAAATGATTTCGATCTGAGTGAAATCAACCCGGAAGGGGATACGGAGTGGCTCGAAGCGAAACCCAAGGCCAGGGAGAGTACTTTTGAATGGGTGCGCCTGGGGTTTAGCCGGGACGGCGTACTCAAGGCAATGGAGCTGCATGACAATTTCGGCCAGACTACGATGCTGGCGTTTTCCCGGCTGGAACGAAACCCCAAAATTTCTGCGGAATTGTTTAAATTCAGTCCACCGGAAGGTGCGGATGTGATCAGTGAATGATCTTTTCGAACCGCGGCGGCCTCTGGCTCCGCTTGCGGAACAGTTGCGTCCCAAAACGCTGAAAGAAGTGGTGGGACAAGCGCATTTACTCGGAGAAGGCAAGCCGTTGCGCCTCGCCTTTGAATCCGGCAAGCCCCATTCGATGATACTGTGGGGGCCACCGGGCACCGGCAAGACAACTTTGGCGCGGCTTATGGCGGCGGCGTTTGACGCCGAATTTATCGCGCTCTCGGCAGTGTTATCCGGCGTCAAGGATATTCGCGAAGCGATTGAACGCGCACAGGTCGTGTTGCAGCAATCGGGCCGCCACACCATTCTGTTTGTCGATGAAGTGCATCGTTTCAATAAATCGCAACAGGATGCGTTCCTGCCTTACGTTGAACAGGGCCTGGTGACATTTATCGGGGCCACGACCGAGAATCCTTCGTTTGAGGTCAACAGCGCGCTGTTGTCGCGGGCACAGGTTTATGTATTAACCGCCTTGTCCGAAGATGAGCTTGTGGTCCTGTTCGAGCGGGCAAAAAAACTGGCATTGCAGGGATTGAATTTTACCGATGACGCCAGATCGTTGTTGGTGGGATATGCGGACGGTGATGCACGGCGGTTACTCAATTTTCTGGAGCAAATAAGAACCGCGGCGACCGTCGCGGGAACCGTGGAAATAGACGCTGAGTACGCGCGTGGCGCGCTTTCTCGCGGAATGCGCCGTTTCGACAAGGGCGGCGATGAGTTTTACGATCAGATATCGGCGCTTCATAAATCAGTGCGTGGCTCCAACCCTGACGCTGCGCTTTACTGGATGTGCCGCATGCTGGACGGAGGCGCCGACCCCCTTTATATCGCACGCCGCCTGATCCGTGCATCGGTGGAGGATATCGGCCTGGCCGACCCGCATGCATTGCGAATAGCATTGGATGCGTCCGAGACATATGAACGTCTTGGAAGCCCTGAGGGAGAACTGGCCCTGGCGCAAGCGACGCTGTATCTTGCATGCGCGGCCAAAAGCAATGCAGCCTACGCCGCCTACAATAAAACCCGATCCTTTATTGGCGGCGATAAGTCGCGCCGGGTTCCTGAGCATTTACGCAACGCTCCTACCCGGCTGATGAAGGAGCTGGGCTTCGGGCGTAACTACCGGTACGCTCATAACGATCCTGAAGCTTACGCCGCGGGAGAAAATTATTTCCCTGAAGGGATGCCGGAGGTGAAGTTTTACGAACCTACGTCGCGTGGGCTCGAAGGTGAAATATCGGAGAAATTGGCGCACTTGCGCGAACTGGATAGGCAGGCGGGGAAAAAGCCTTAGCTTGTTATAGCTCTTTGTGATTTATGCCTCTATGGTTTTCAGTAGGCTGGGTGAAGTAAAACGCAACCCATCATTTGATTATTTCACACCTCATCCAAAGTGAAACCACACAGATATCCGGTCATAGTTTGATGTGGTGTTTGGTTTTGATGGGCACGCTTCGCTGATGGGCACGCTTCGCTAATGGCTAATGGCTAATGGCTAATGGCTGATGGCTGATGGCTGATGGCTGTAGCTGATGGGTTACGCTTCGCTTTACCCATCCTGCTAGCGTCAAACTAAGAATGGTTCATAGGCATATTGTGATTTGTTACTTTTATTTCAAGACCGTGGTTTCCACCGGCATTATTGGAGTTTGAATGTTAGATATTCAGTTATTGCGTAGCGATCCGGGGCATGTCGCCCGGCTTCTTGCCACGCGCGGCTATGTATTTCCCCTTGCGGAATTCAGCGCGCTGGAGGCGGAACGCAAACATCTTCAGACATCCACGCAGGAAATGCAGGCGCGGCGTAACGCCACATCGAAGCAGATCGGCAATGCAAAAGGTCGAGGAGAAGATATTTCGATTCTTCTGCAGGAAGTCGCCAATCTTGGCGACGAACTCAGGCAGACCGAAGCCCAGCTCGATCAAATTCAAGCCGCGTTGCAACATATACTATTGGGAGCACCCAATCTGCCGCACGGTAGCGTCCCGAATGGCAACAGTGAAGCCGATAACCGCGAAGTCCGCCGCTGGGGAACGCCGCGATCATTCGATTTTGTAGTAAAAGACCACGTTACTATCGGCGAGGGACTCGGCCTACTGGATCTTCAAACCGCGACAAAGCTCAGCGGCGCGCGTTTCAGCCTTATGAAGGGAAGCCTTGCACAACTTCATCGTGCTCTTGCACAGTTCATGCTGGATATACATACGCGTGAGCATGGCTATGAGGAGGCCTACGTACCCTACCTGGTCAATGCAGAGAGCCTGCGCGGCACGGGTCAGTTGCCCAAATTCAAGGAAGACTTGTTCGAGATTCCTCGAAAGAAAAAAGTTTCAACTGAACGTCTTGTGTTAAGCGAGGGGTATCAGAGAGGCTCGCCTTCCAATGATCCATTATTTAAACTGGAAGATGATAACCTGTATCTGATCCCTACCGGCGAGGTACCCCTTACAAACGTCGTGCAGGACGAGATCGTGGCGCTGGAATCCCTTCCCATCAAGTTCACCGCGCATACCCCTTGTTTTCGCTCGGAAGCCGGCAGCTATGGCAGAGATACACGCGGCATCATCCGCCAGCACCAATTCGAAAAGGTGGAGCTGGTGCAAATCGTACATCCAAATAACTCCTATGACGCGCTGGAGGAGCTTACCGGCCACGCAGAGAAAATTCTTCAGTATCTGGAATTGCCCTATCGGGTTATGCTGTTGTGTACCGCTGACATGGGCTTCGCAGCGGCGAAGACGTATGACATTGAGGTGTGGCTGCCGGAGCAAAAGGCGTACCGTGAAATTTCTTCGTGCAGTAACTGCGAATCATTTCAGGCACGGCGCATGCGGGGCCGTTTTCGCAACGAAAAAGGCAAGCCGGAGCTGTTGCATACGTTGAATGGGTCGGGATTGGCGGTTGGACGAACGCTGGTCGCCATTCTTGAAAATTTTCAAAATGCCGATGGCAGCGTATCGGTTCCCGAAGTCCTTCAACCTTACACGGGAGGACTCCGCCGGCTTACGGCGCAGAAGGGAACTCATATCAACTATAGTTAATAGGAGGAAGTTTATATGCATAGCCCGACCGGGGGTAAAGCCCCTCAAGGCGCAACCGCGGATACATCCGCGCTTGAAGCCGAAGTGCGTAGCGCTATCGTGCATGGAGATAATGTTCAGCAGACGGTACGCGATTTGACTGTCAACGCGCTTAGCACGCAAAGGCATGATCTGGAATCTCTCGGGCGTGTTATGACATCGGTTATGGACGGCGTGCGGCAAGGCGCGCAGCAGAGGCTGGAGCACACCACTGCGCCTCCGCACTCAGTACTCACATCTGTCAGCGACGCGCTTGCCGGGCTTGATTCAGCGCTGGCAAAGCTTATGGAAGCATCCAAGCTCGCACTGGAGGAAGCGGCGGGCCGGGCGCAGAAATTTTCCGACGAGGAACTTACTCGGGTTCGCGCCGAGTTGGAAAGTGTCGAGAGCCTCTTCCTGGAGACCGTGCGAGCATCGGCAGTTACAGCACAAACAGCCGTATCGGAAGCCTTGCACGACTTCATCATCCACGCGAAGCGCAACGGGACCGCGGTGGGATCTCAGTTGGGAGACACTTTGGCTGCCTTTAACAATCAGATGTTATCAGCGGGTCAAACTAGGTTTGAAGCGGGCGTGCAACTAGCCCATGCCATCACCGATCTTATGCGCCAAATCGCAGCTGGGGTATTCACTGGAATCGCGGAACGCGTTAAACCGGACGATAAACCTAAGAAGACTATTGTTTGATCTCTAGCGGGGAGGCCAGGCTTGCTTAGGGCACAACGGCCGCGCTGCGGATAATCAGAGCGACGGCCGAGACAGGATCTCAACAGTAGAAGTGTAATCAGATGCGGCACCCATCCGCATCACACGCCGTGTTTTCCACGCTTGTCCCAGCCGCTTTCGGCACTCGCTCGGATTCATCGGTTTCTTCGGAAAGCAAAGCTCCGATGGAAAAGCCAACGGTAAGATCACTGACATGGCCAAACTTATGAAGACGAATATAGCCGTTCTTATCGATGAGAATAAGAGTCGGGGTGCCTTGCATTTGATAAGCCCGCATTGTTAACGGTACTCCTTGTGGCTGGCCGTCATACTTGTCAATGCCAATCGGAAAGCGCAGCCGGTACTCGTGCACGAATACTTCAAGCGCGTCCGGACCCATGACCGGGTGATGTTCGAAGACGGTATGCAGGCCAATGACCGCCACCCGGCTCGGATCGAACTCCTGATATATTTTCTGCGCCTGTGGGATTCCCATCTGCACGCAACCCGGGCAGAAAATCTGAAAGGTATGCAGCACAACCACTTTTCCTCTTAACGCAGCCAGTGTCAGGGGTTGAGGCGTATTGAGCCATCCTGATGTTTGAAGCTCGGGAGCGGCCACTGCTCTGGTGTTGCCCGTTTCTGCCATTGTTATATCTCCAATATTGATTTCGCCGGCAGGATAAGAATTTGAATGCCGTCCTGCTCATATTCGCCGTAATTTCTATATTCTACAAAATCTGAAGGAAAAAAGGCGCCTGAACCCGAGGCGAGTCCGCTCTCAAGTTAAGACGCCTTCTACCTTATCCAGAGTTTTCTGAAAACCAGCAGCACTTCTGTTATATAAGCTTTTCCCGTTACTTAGACTTTGCAGCGCGCAATACCGGGTAGTGCTGAGTAAACACCATGTCTTGTGCGGCATTGGCTTTATGGCAGGCCGCGCACGCATCATCGGGTTCCGCCGCTGCGCTGGCCTTATCGCCAAAGCCGAAGTATGCCCAATTGTTGGGTCTGTCCGCGAAGCGTTTCTTGTCCTTGACCGTAGCGGCGATGCCGAGAAAGTCTCCCTGGAAGTAACCATTTCCGCTCGCTGATTTCTTGGTACCGACACTGACCAGCTCCTTCACGATAATCGTGCCGCTGCGGAACTCTCCCGTTTTCTTGTAGTGAGCCCAGCTGGCGGGGTCAATATAAACATTATGAAATTCAGGAAACGCCGGTTTGCCATCGTTCATATCTTTGGGAGTTACAGGCGAACCCACGAAAATCCATTCTCTGTAATCGGCAGGCCGCACCAGCTCTCCGGCTTTATTGAATTTCGCGTACTCTTTCCCGTGATGACTGTGATCTGACGCACTGGCCGGTGCAACCTGCATCCATAATACCCCGGCCATCAGCAAAGCTGGAAGCCCGCCTAGCAATGTTTTTTTTATTCGTAGCTTTGACATGTCAACTCCTTAAATTATTGAGGAAAATCTCGATTGTACTGCCTGCCGCGGCAATCATAGATAGACCCGGCTGCTTCGTCAAGAATGGATTTAGGGAAACGAGTGAATTTAAAAAAGCCCTCTGAGAAATCCCCTGAAGAATCCCTCTCAGCCACTTCTCTTTTTGCGAGCCTTGTGTTAGGGGGGAGTTGACGGCCAAGCCTAAAAAAATCCGCAAAGAACCGGCAGATTACGAGGCTTTCGGCGGATATACAGCTCGACGTTTCAACATTTGCACTGATTCGGAGGCCTTGATGATTATGAGGTATCCCCCCAATTCCTGAAACAGATCTATAGAGACAGGGGAGATAAAAAGAGCGAAAAAACCAAGCGAAATTTTTATCCTGCCGGAGCGTCATTACCCTAATTCCATTAGGGTAAAAATACCCTGTTTTAAAGAGGGAAAAATAACTCTTTTTAGAATAGGGTCATATTTAAATTTGATGGGCAGGATCATGTTTCTTCCTTGTACGCCTCATTTTGCTGTGGTAGAATTTTGCTCCGTTTCAGTAGCGGCAATTATGAAAATATCTGAAATGAATGAGCGGATATCGGAAGGCTTGCAAGAACTCCGATCAGTCTGGTCGAGAGGGAAAGGACGCTAACAACCGGAAAGTCGCGTCAGGACTGAATAAGAAAGATTGGGTTACTGGTTATCTATGAATTTCGCCTAAATATGTATGCGAGATCCATATCACGGATATGATAAAGGTATTTACTTGATATTGCTGATTCCTTGTTCATCTTTCTTGTGCCGATATAGACTTGGCCGGAATTTTATTTTTCGTCTCTGAATAAAACAACTCTCGCATTAAAATTTTTTTAGTTGAAACTTTGAACTTATAGAAATGCTGTTATTCTTAGTGTTTGGATTCATGTAAGCCCTAGAATAACATAATTAACGACATTAGCAATAGGGTTATTTCGTGCAGGCCGAATCTGGCGGCAACGGCATTGCAATCGAATATCCGGCAGTATCGATGGCAGTGTGGTTTGGGCAAAATAATCCGGAGGCGGCCCGCCAGGAACGGGGTCAAATATCCAATACGTATGATTTTGTAATTACGGTGATTTTGTAATTAAGGGGTCGTACTGTAATAATCAGTAATCAAGTGGGGGGAGATATGAGCAGTAAAGCAGCATCAACCATAGTGTGGGGTCTGGCGGCCGCGTTGTATTCCGGACTGGGGATGGCGGCGGCGGATCCATACCAGTTGAATTTGCCCGAGCCGCAGTCGATCATCGCCCGGCAAATATATGACCAGCATACGATGCTGTTGTGGATATGCCTGGTGATTTTCATAGGCGTGTTTGGGACCATGTTTTATTCCGTGCTCAAGCACCGCAAATCCCAGGGTTACAAGGCGGCAAACTTCCATCACAGCACCACGGTCGAGATCATCTGGACCATCATACCGTTCTTCATTCTGGTCGGCATGGCCTATCCCGCCACCAAGACCATCATTGCGATGAAGGATACCTCCAGCGCGGACATCACCATCAAGACGACTGGCTACCAGTGGAAATGGGGATACGATTACATCCACGGCGAAGGCGAGGGCATCAGCTTCTTCAGCAGTCTGGCCACACCCCACGCGCAGATTCAGAATGCCGCGGCCAAGAATGAGAACTATCTTCTGGAAGTCGATAACCCGGTGGTGGTGCCGGTGGGCAAGAAGGTACGGATACTGCTTACCGCCAACGACGTGATCCATGCCTGGTGGGTACCGGCGCTGGGAGCCAAGCAGGACGCCATACCCGGCTATGTGCGCGACACCTGGTTCACGGCTGAAAAGCCCGGCACCTATCGCGGCCAATGCGCCGAGCTATGCGGCAAGGAGCATGGGTTCATGCCCATCGTGGTGGAAGCGGTGGAGCCGCAGAAATATGCCCAATGGGTCGCGGAGCAGAAAAAGAAATCCGCCGCGTCCGCCGTGGATGTCAACAAGGTTCTCACGGCGGAAGAACTGAAAGCCGAGGGCGAGAAAGTTTACGCCGCCAACTGTGTTGCCTGCCATCAGGCGAATGGCAAGGGTCTGCCCGGTACTTTTCCCCCGCTGGAAGGATCGAAGCTCACCAATGGTCCCAAGGCCGACCATATCAACATAGTTGTGAATGGCAAGACCGGCACTGCAATGGCTGCTTTCAAGCATCTGTCGGATGTACAAATCGCGGCGGTGGTCACCTACGAGCGCAATTCCTGGGGTAATAAGGCAGGAGACGTGGTACAGCCATCGGAAATCAACGAATTCAGAAAATAGCATCAAGGAGGATACCATGGCAGCAGTACATGATCACGACGTAGCACACGCGCACGACCATCATCCCAGCGGCATGATGCGCTGGGTGATGACCACCAACCACAAAGACATTGGCACGATGTATCTATGGTTCAGCTTCATCATGTTCCTGACCGGGGGCGTGATGGCGCTGACTATCCGCGCCGAGCTGTTCCAGCCGGGCCTGCAGATCGTCCAGCCGGAGTTCTTCAACCAGCTGACCACCATGCATGGCCTGGTGATGGTGTTCGGCGCCATCATGCCGGCCTTCGTCGGCTTCGCAAACTGGCAGATTCCGATGATGATCGGGGCGCCCGACATGGCTTTCGCCCGCATGAACAACTGGAGCTTCTGGCTGCTGCCGCCGGCGGCATGCTGCTGATGGGCTCGTTCTTTGTGCCGGGCGGCGCACCGGCGGGTGGCTGGACAATATATCCGCCGCTCTCCGTGCAGATGGGCATGGGCATGGATATGGCCATATTCGCCCTCCATATCATGGGCGCTTCCTCCATCATGGGATCGATCAACATCATCACCACCATCCTGAACATGCGCGCGCCGGGCATGACGCTGATGAAGATGCCGTTGTTCGTATGGACCTGGCTTATTACCGCCTATCTGCTGGTGATGGTGATGCCGGTGCTGGCGGGAGCGGTGACCATGCTGCTGACCGACCGCAATTTCGGCACCAATTTCTTTAATGCGGCGGGCGGCGGCGATCCGGTGATGTTCCAGCATATTTTCTGGTTCTTCGGGCACCCCGAAGTCTACATCATGATTTTGCCGGCATTTGGCATCGTATCCGAAATCATCCCGACCTTCGCGCGCAAGCCGCTGTTCGGATATTCGTCGATGGTATACGCCACCGCATCCATCGCCATCCTGTCCTGCATCGTCTGGGCGCATCACATGTTTACCGCGGGCATGCCGGTAACCGGGCAATTGTTCTTCATGTATGCCACCATGCTGATCGCCATACCGACCGGGGTGAAGGTTTTCAACTGGACCGCCACCATGTGGCGCGGCTCCATGACCTTCGAAACACCCATGCTGTTCGCCATCGGCTTCATTTTCCTGTTTACCATTGGCGGCTTCAGCGGTGTCATTTGTGCAATCGTGCCGATAGATATCCAGGTACAGGATACCTACTACGTAATTGCGCACTTCCACTATGTGCTGGTATCCGGAGCGTTGTTCGGCATATTCGGCGGGGCTTATTACTGGCTGCCCAAATGGACCGGGCACATGTATGACGAGACACTGGGCAAATGGCACTTCTGGCTGTCGATGTTCTTCTTCAACCTGGCTTTCTTCGTGCAGCACTTCCTGGGGCTGGCGGGCATGCCGCGCCGCATACCCGACTATGCACTGCAATTCGCCGATTTCAACATGATTTCCAGCATCGGCGCGTTTGGCTTCGGCTTCAGCCAGTTGCTGTTCCTCTACGTAGTGCTGAAGTGCATCCGTGGGGGGGCGAAAGCGCCGGCAAGCCCATGGGAAGGCGGGAAAACCCTGGAATGGACACTGCCGTCCCCGGCGCCGTACCACAGCTTTGAGACACCTCCGGTATTAAAGTAGAAACAGAGCGGTTTAGCACGATATGCCAGCAGAAGATTCTGAAAGAAGGCGCGGAGCAATCCGAACAGGACTCATCCTGCTGGCAATCGTCGTAGCACTTTTTTTGGCCGTTATCATAAAAAACTGGTGATGAGCGTAATTCAGGCAAATTCGGTAGTCATGAGAAAGCTACTGATCTTCACAGTAGTGATGTTCGGTTTCGGCTTTGCGCTAGTACCGTTTTACGAAAAGATCTGCGAGGTCGCGGGTATTAATAATCTGCTGCAGGCGGATACCCTGGCAGCCAATACGCAGGTCGACACCAGCCGTTGGGTAACCGTAGAGCTCGATGCAAATACACGCGGGTTGCCTTGGCAGTTCCGGCCTCTCCAGTCCAGTCTGCGTGTTCATCCCGGTGAACTGGTGCAGGTTATGTATGAAGTCCGGAACAATTCGGATAAGGAGATTAACGGGCAGGCGATACCGAGTTACAGTCCGCAGCTTCTGGCCAAGCATCTGAAAAAACTGGAGTGTTTCTGTTTCAGCAAGCAGGTGCTAAAGCCCAACGAAACCCGGCAGATGCCGGTCCAATTCATGATTGAACCCGGTCTGCCGATTGATTACAACACTGTGACCATATCGTATACGTTTTTTGAGTTGGGAAATAGCAGCGCTGCAAATATGGACGGCAAGCCGAGTCAAAGTTGAAGAGACAAGCCGCAACGAAAAACCCGCCAAGGGGACATTCTTACAGGCGATGAAGGCCGTATCGTGGGCTTTTTTTGGTGTGAGGAAACATACCGATCACGACCATGATGCGGCGACACTGACGATGGGGCAGGTTATTATTGCGGGTATTCTCGGCGCCGCGATGTTTGTGGCGGTTGTAATATTGGTAGTTAAATTTGTAACAAGTTAAATTGATTAAATTATACGCGGGAGAAAGAGCATGAGCCAAGAAGCAGGTCACGGTCACTATTACGTTCCAGCGCCTTCGACCTACCCTATGACCGGGTCGATAGCGCTGTTATTCATGGGTTTCGGCGCGGCGTTTTCAGTCAACAAAATCCCGCTTGGTTATGGGTTGCTGACAATCGGCTTCGCCATTCTCTTCTACATGATCTTTGTCTGGTTCCGCACGGTCGCCCGGGAGAGTGAAAGCGGCAAGTTCAACGAGCAGGTGGATAAATCTTTCCGCTGGGGAATGAGCTGGTTCATTTTTTCCGAAGTCATGTTTTTCGCCGCGTTCTTTGGGGCGCTGTATTACATGCGCGTGTTTTCCGTGCCCGAACTTGGAGACCTGGAGCATAAATTGCTATGGCCGGACTTCACGGGAGGATGGCCGGCGTCGGGCCCGGCAATCAGTGAGAAATTCATGCCCATGGGGCCATGGGGTCTTCCGGCGATCAATACGCTCATATTGCTTACCTCTGGTGTTACGGTAACCTGGGCTCACTGGGCACTCAAGCTGAATAAGCGCGGTCAGCTCAAGCTGGGACTGTTCCTGACTTTTGCGCTGGGATTTCTCTTTGTCGGCCTTCAGGCATACGAATACGGTCATGCCTATTCCGATCTTAACCTCAAGCTCACGACCGGAGCCTATGGCGCATCATTTTTCATGCTGACCGGTTTTCACGGTTTCCACGTGACGCTGGGTTCCATCATGTTGCTGGTTATTTACTTCCGTGTGCTGGCGGGTCACTTCAAGCCCGAGAATCATTTTGGCTTCGAAGGCGTGGCCTGGTACTGGCACTTTGTGGACGTGGTCTGGCTGGGATTATTTATTTTCGTTTATTGGCTGATATAGCATTTACGCCATGCTAGTGGCCGAGCGGTATGAACCCGAAATAAGTTCCCGCCATTAGCAGGATAAAAAGCAGGACGGATAAACTGATGCGCAGAGTCAGGGATCTCACGGCACGTGTACCCTGACCCTTGTCCTTGATCATATAGTACAGGGCGGACGCCAGGCTGGAGAGGATGAAGAACAGAAATAGTACTGCGGCAATTTTTAACATTTTATTTCGGCAGTTATTGAAGGTCTAGAATAAAGTTTAGCCGAGTTCTGCATACTATCCAATGACTATTTCAGGCTGGCGGTTTACGCCGCGATTATGGTCAACAGTTGTGGCAATAGTGGTCATGGCGGTTATGGTGCAGCTCGGTAACTGGCAACTTTCCCGGGCGCGGGAAAAGGAATCGCGTCAGGAAAAACTTGACACGCTTTCGCGCCAGCCGGCTATTTCGTTACCCTCCGACCCGGTTAAGCTTGAAGATTTTCAATATCGCAAGACAGAGGCCAGGGAACGTATCTAACGAAGTATACGGTTTATCTTGATAACAAGATTTACAAGGGCATGGCGGGTTACCACATCATTACCCCGCTAAGAATTGGTACAAGCCCCATGTACGTTTTGGTAAATCGGGGTTGGGTGGCTGGGGATCGCGACCGCAGCAAGTTGCCGAATATATTTACCCCAAGTAGTCCCGTGGTTGTTTCAGGCGTTGCAACGATCGCAACACAAAAAACGCTGGAGCTTTCGAAGGAGCTTGTTTCGGGTCAGGTTTGGGAAAATCTTGATCTCGAGCGTTATCGCAATATGACGGGCCTTCAGCTTCAGCCTGTAATGATCTTGCAGCAGAACGATACGAATGATGGCCTGATACGTGAATGGGCCAGACCGGATCTAGGCATCGGCAAGAATCTCGGTTATGCGCTTCAATGGTTTGCCATGGCGCTGGCGGTATTGATTATTTATTTGGTGTTAAGTGTCAAACGAGAGCGCGTACAGAAATAAGGGAACCAACAAGCGCACGCTGATTTTATTGTTGATAGTGATGTGTGCGCCGATCATCGCTTCTTATACGCTTTATTTCTGGAATGTACGACCCTCCAGCGTCAACTATGGCGAATTGTTGGAAGTCAAGCCGTTGGTGGGAACTGCATTGAATCAGTCCGACAATACCATTTTCAGAATACGCCAGCTGCGGGGTAAGTGGGCGCTCATATCGATAGATTCTGGCAAATGTGACGAACAATGCCGCGAGAAGCTCTATTACATGCGACAAGTGCGTTTGATACAGAATACGGAAAAGGAACGTATCGAGCGAGTGTGGCTGATTGATGACGGTGAGGCGCCTGCTCCTGAAGTCGCAAACGAGTTTGAGGGCACCTGGCTGATTAATGCGAAGGATAGCGACTTGCTTACAGCGATGCCTGGAAAAGAATCCAATCACGACCATATTTATCTCATAGATCCAATCGGAAATCTGATGATGCGTTTTCCAAAAAATCCTGACCCGGCCAAGATGGCAAAGGATATCAAGCGACTGCTCAAGGTATCGCAATTGGAACATGCAATGGGAACCGACCAAAAGCACTGATGGGAATCAATTCCACAGTGTTTTTAGATGTAGAGTTCTCGATGAATAAATGTATATTTTGACTTTGGCAAATCGGTGCGCGGGTGTGAACCTGCAATGAACAAGGAGATGAAAGTTATGGCTACGACAAGTATCGCCTGGCAGCAAACCGCTTCGCGTCTGCAGCAATTCTACCGGTTGACCAAACCCAGGGTTGTATCGCTTATTGTCTTTACCGCGGTTATCGGCATGTTTCTTTCGGTGCCCGGTGCCGTTCCATTGAATGCGCTCATATTCGGTACACTGGGAATTGCCTTGATAGCTGGCGCCGCTGCGGCAGTGAATTGCCTGGTTGAGCAAAAGATCGATGCGGTCATGGCGCGGACGCGTGGTAGGCCGCTGCCCCGTGGCACGGTAACATCACCTGAAACGCTATTCTTCCTGGCTTTGATCGGTGGGACCGGATTGTTGATTCTTCACCAGTTAGTGAACCCGTTGACAATGTGGCTTACTCTTGGCACCTTCGTCGGGTACGCGATTATCTACACCGTGCTTCTAAAGCCCATGACTCCCCAGAACATCGTCATTGGTGGGGCGTCGGGTGCCATGCCTCCCGTGCTGGGCTGGGCGGCAGTCACCGGCGAAGTCTCAGCGGACGCGCTTTTGCTGTTTCTCATCATCTTCGCCTGGACGCCCCCGCATTTCTGGGCGCTCGCACTTTACCGCAAACTGGAATATGCCAAGGTAGGCATGCCGATGTTGCCCGTTACACACGGTGACAAGTTTACTCGTCTGCACGTCCTGCTTTACACCTTGATACTCATCGCCGTAACATTGATGCCATATGCCACCCAAATGAGCGGGCTGATCTATCTGGCTGGCGCAGCAGTGCTGGACGCCATATTTCTCTATTACGCCGTGAAAATCTACATTGACTATAGCGATCAGCTTGCGAAAAAGACTTTTCGTTATTCAATTCTATATCTGGCGGCGCTATTTGCGGTACTGCTGATAGACCACTATATCCGTTTTTAAATGCTTCGATCCCGGCATTAGTATGCCTCGGCGTCAATATTACTGTGCGGTGGCGGCATGGGTAGCAATGCTTACCCTTGCTGCCTGCAGCAATACCGCTAAGCCAACATTTCTATCGACCGATATCACGGGTGTGACTTTCGGTAAAGAATTCAAGCTCGTCGATCACAACGGCGCCACTCGCACGCTTGCCGATTTCAGGGGGAAGGCCATAGTATTATTCTTTGGCTATACTCATTGTCCGGACATATGCCCCGCGAGCATGGCGGAAATTGCCAGCGCCATGCAGAAACTCGGCAAGGATGCCGGACGCGTGCAAGTATTGTTCATCACCGTTGATCCGGAACGCGATACGCCTGATACCCTCAAACAATATTTGTCAGCATTCGATCCAGCATTCCTTGGGCTATATGGAGACGCTGGAGCTACGCAAGAAATCGCTAAAGAATTCAAAATCGTCTATCAGAAGCGGGCGGGAACTTCATCAGATCACGACACGATGGATCATTCCGCCGGAGTCTATATTTTTGACCCAAAAGGACAACTTCGCCTGTATGCAAGCGGTAACGGCAATGGCGGAGATATTCTCGCCCACGATATCGCGGAATTATTGAGAACTACGGGATAAGCAAAAAGAGAAAGAAAGAAGGGTCAGCAAAGCTGGCTGGGTAGCCAAATACGATCTCGTAATGGCTAAGCAAACTGAGGAAACAACTTTCCCGGATTAAGAATATTCTTTGGGTCGAATACCCGCTTGATTTCTTTCATCAGCGCCATGGTGGGCATGTCGATCTCCTTGCCGACATAGGCGCGTTTTTCGCTACCGACGCCATGCTCCCCTGACAAAGTGCCTCTCAGCCGGATTACCAGATCAAATATCTCATCCAGGCATCGTTCCGCGCGTACCATCTCATCGGGGTTATCCGGGTTTACCAGCAGATTCACATGAATATTGCCATTTCCTGCATGGCCGAAATTGACGTTGGCGATCTGGTACTTATTGGCCAAGCGCCCCAAGTCTTGCAGAAACTGAGGTAAGGCGCTCACCGGCACCACCACATCCTCATTGATCTTTTTCGGCGCTATATCGCGCAGCAATGGCGATAGCGTTTTGCGAGCGAGCCATAAAGCGGCCGCGTCCGCCGTTCTTTCCGCGTTGATCAGCCCTCCATTCCGGCATGCAGAAAGAATTGCATTGCACGACTCCGAAATAGAGCGCTCCGATCCATCCACCTCAATCATCAGCATCGCCGTCGCGCCTATCGGGACCATATCGGAATATCTGCTCCGGATCAGATCAAGCGAGCCCGGATCCAGAAACTCGAGTGCACTGGGCGTTTGCGGAAGCGCCATGACCTTGACTATCGCCTCCGCGCAGCTTGCGATGTCCCGATAGTACGCCGTAAGCCCGCCAACAGCTTCCGGAAGAGGGCTGAGCTTAAGCGTTGCCTCCGTAATCACAGCCAGCGTACCCTCGGAGCCCACCAATAGACGGGTGAGATCATAACCAACGACACCTTTAGTGGTATAGCAGCCGGTCGTGATCATGCTACCCGCGCCGGTTACCGCTTTCAGCCCCAGCACATGATCCCGGGTGGTTCCATATTTGACCGCATGAGGTCCCCCGGCCGATGTCGCGAGATTTCCGCCGATACTCGAGTATGCCGCGCTGGACGGATCAGGCGGCCAAAAATAACCATAAGGTTTAACCGAATCCTGCAGAGATTGGTTGATAACTCCAGGTTCGGCGACGGCGGCCCGATTCGCGGCGTCCACCGCGACGATACGTCCCATACGCTCAAGCGAAAGCGCGACGCCGCCACATTCCGGAAGACTCCCGCCCGAGGTGCCTGTGCCGCGTCCGCGGGGGGTGAGCGGAACATTATATTCATTACAAATCAGGACAATCGCCTTGACCTCCTCCGCCTCAACCGGAAACACCACTGCCTCTGGCGGAAAAATTTTCCGGCTGTTGTCGTAGGCATAAGCATAACAATCCACCGGGTCCGTCAAAATACGTTCAGGCGGAAGAGTGCTATTGAGCTGGGCAAGAAAACGCGGCGTCACCATAACGAACAGCCAGTTGCCCTAGCTCGTCCCAACTGCTCAAGCATCATAAATAGAACCGCGAAATCCGGCGGCAGGCAAGCCGCACCAAACCTCCTGATATTCAACCGGTATACTCGAATACCTTCACGACCTTGCGTACCCCGCTGGTTGAACCAGCAATCTCAACCGCGCTATCAGCCTCCTTCCGGTTGACCAGACCCAGGAGATAGACGACGCCGTTCTCAGTTACCACTTTGACATGGTTAACCTGAAACTTGCCTCCATCGATAAATCTCCCCTTAACCTTGGAGGTAATCAATGTATCGCTACTGCGCGAAGCAAACGTACTGGTGGGCCCAACGGTTATCTCATTGATGACATTTCGTACATGTTCAACATCTTTTACCAGATCGCCAATATCAGCTTTGGCGCCATTGGAGGGCGCCTCGCCCGTAAGCAGGACATTCCGGTTGTAGCTTGTAACGTTGATGTGAGCATTACTACCATATCTTTCACTAATACGACGGCTACTTTTCAATTCTATCCCTTCATCCTCAACAAATATGCCACTTGTTCGTCGATCATTAGACATCGCAACGCCGGTCCCGACCCCTGATACAACACCCGCTGCGACGAGCAGGGCGCAACCGGAAAGAAACGGAACAAATAAGATTAATAGAAGTAAACCCTTTCCCTTCAAATTTTTCATCAATTACCTCTAAAAATATAAACCACCTACTAATATACAGGAACGTTTTTCCCAAAAAGCCGGTACTACTCGGAACAGCCCTGGAGGAACAGGCTCGAACAACCCAAACAACCCTTAAACAACCCGGAAACAATACTTTTACATACCGGATGGCGCCATCCTTGCCTTTGCATCATCCATTCGGCGGCTTCCCGGGTCAATCCTGTTCCTCAAAGGCGTTTCTTATCCACTCCATTCCTTCTCCCTTGGTGCCGGATAACAACACCACATCAAACCGGCATGGGGGGACTGATCTTAGCGACGCCAGATAATGCCTTGCCGTGCGGGTCAGCTTCCCCTGTTTAAATGAGGTAATGCTGCTGGCCGCGCCGCCAAATCGCTGGCTCCCGCGCATTCGTACTTCAATGAATACGATGATCATTTCTTGCCTGCATGACGAGATCGATCTCGCCGAAGCGGCAGCGATAATTGCGTTCTAATAAAATAAGCCCCTGATTCAGGAGATAGGTCTCGGCATATCGCTCTGCTTCCCAGCCTTTCAATATGTTTTCATTACCCGATATTTTCATCGATAAACCCGCCGACTGCTCAAGAATGCAATAAATCACAGAAGCGTATATTCTACAATGCTACCGCAATCCTTTCATAACGCATCTGGCCTCCGCATAACTCCGGTGACCACGCGGACTCATCCTGTTCGCGACTGATCATTATTCAATTTCACCAATGCAAGCAGGAACACCCATATCACCGGGCAGCCTCTATATTGTCGCCACACCGATAGGAAACCTGCGCGACATCAGCCTGAGGAGCCTGGATATTCTTGCAGGCGTCGATCTTATCGCTGCGGAGGATACGCGTGTGACCGCTCGCCTGCTCGAGTCTCACTCAATAAAGAAAAAAATGATATCCATGCATGGGCATAACGAAGCCGCCACAGTAAAGCGGATCGAGCGCTCGCTCGCGGACGGGAACTCGGTCGCGCTTGTTACCGATGCAGGCACACCGGCGATTTCAGATCCCGGCGCACTCATGGTGAGACACATCCGGAACCTGGGTTATAACGTGATCCCCATACCAGGCCCGAATGCCGCGGTCTGCGCGCTTTCCGCAGCAGGAATCACTGCACCCCATTTCCTGTTTTACGGCTTTCTTCCCGCCGCCGCGGCAGCGAGACGGCGGGAGCTGCAACAATTAAAGTCATCCCCATATACCCTGATATTTTACGAAGCTCCTCATCGCATCTTGGAAAGCGTAAAGGATCTGGCCGAGGTAGTGGGCGGCCACCGAGACCTCACCATTGCAAGGGAATTGACCAAGTTATTCGAGACCATACACGTCTGCCCGCTCGCGGATGCGGTGGCCTGGCTCCAGGCAGATCCTAACCGCCAGAGGGGCGAATTCGTACTATTACTGACAGGCTCTCAAGCACCAGCCAAGGCTGAATTGAGCGACCAAGCTCAGCGGATACTAGCGCTGTTACTGGAAACCCTGCCCTTAAAACAGGCGGTAAAGCTGGCTGCCGAGATAACCGGCGAGAGTAGAAATATACTTTACGCATCAGCTTTATCTCTTAGGAACAAATCGGCGGGGCCCAATAACGCCTAAAATATGCCATGCCTCCTGCTATAAAAACCGCACTGGGGCTGGATGCGGGAGTGAGAGGGTAGCATAAGGATGGGGTAGCGATTATAATCACGCCTTCGCACGCACTGTTGCAGAAATCCATACAGAGGTTTTCTGAGCTTCTTGCGAACGTGGGAAGACCCACCGACAATTAACTATTGGAGAGATCGACTATGAAAACACCTGCTATTTTTTACCATGCCGGCTGTCCTGTATGTGTGGAGGCCGAGCGCCAGATTGCTGATGCGTTGGATACCGACCGCTACGACGTTGAGCTGGTGCATCTTGGTGAGCACGCCGATAAAATAGCTGCTGCCGAAGCAGCTGGCGTTAAGTCCGTTCCAGCACTCGTCATCAACGGCGCACCTTTCCACATCAACTTTGGTGCCCCGATTTCCGCATTGAAATCGTAAGGTTTAAAAAATGGCGGGTGACAGGCCCGCCGTTTTATCGATTCCCGCTTTATCAATTTTTCTCCCCCGGCCTCATATCCTTATATTCACCGTATTTTTCCCATTTTGAATTTTCCTGGCGTCAAGCTGGCCCATATCTTAGCGCCAGCTCGGGATTCATAAGCTCGGGATTCATAAACTCGGCATCGCTTTGTCTTTATCATCATCAAGCCGCCGACGGCCGGCATCTTCTGCAACCTGAGCGTGGCACTGCTTCCATTAGCGCAACACTGGGAATGTAATCTATTTTACTACTATACTGAACACAGTCCCCTATACGGGCCAGAAACTCACGCAGGAGAGCAATAGTGGAACTCATTCTATGGCGTCATGCCGAAGCCGAGGACGGCGCGCCCGACAGCGAGCGCCAACTCACCGATAAAGGACTGAAGCAAGCGAAGACCATGGCGGAGTGGCTCAAGCCAAGATTGCCAAAAAACACTCTGATCCTGGTTAGTCCAACCAGGCGCACCCAGCAAACGGCGGCTGCGCTTGATGACGATTTTGAAACTATTGAAGAAATAGGGCCTGGCGCATCTGCGAAAGCAATCCTAACGGCTGCGGATTGGCCTGATAAAAAAGGCGCAGTGGTCGTGGTAGGCCATCAACCTACGCTAGGAGAAGCGGCGGCATTGATTATGTCAGGTAAAACCCCTTCATGGAATATTCGCAAAGGCGCCGTGTGGTGGTTCACGCACAAGAACAAAAACGGGGCCGATGAGATATTTTTGCACGCCGCGATCTCGCCGGACATGGCATAAGGCAAGCTCACAGCCGCGGACCGGAACTTATGGTTTGGGCTGGCTGACTCGTCAACCAAGTAATAACATTGCCGAGTTATAACATCGGCGTAACGCGGCTGCAACTCAGCCACTGTAGCTCAGCCTCAGGCCCCTTTAAAGGATCTGTAACCGGCATCACGGCAGTTCGCCAACCAGGTGACCACATCACATGATCTGATCACCTGTTCGTTGCTGGCGAATTACGACAGAAACCGAGATTTGCGCTCAGCGTACACGTCCCGAATCGAGATTGCTTGTTGGTGGTTCTTCTTCGATACGCTCGGAAGAGGGTTTCGTATATGGGGTCTCATCGTAGGGTGTATCCGGCGAATCCACCGGTTCCTTATAGCGTTTCGCGCCATAGTACGAATGAACCTTATTTTGCCACATCGGGTCCGCCATGTCCGGCCAGTGATCCTTATCGAATCCGGGGGCCGATTCAAGGCGTTCCTTGTCCACATCGAGTATAAAGCGCTTATATACATCGTCCGGCTTCAGAGCTTTCCAGGGTACCGCGAAAAGCTTGTCAGCGATACCGAGAAATCCCCCGAAAGACAATACCGCGTAAGCAATGCTCCCGGCGTTCACGTCCAGCATGATATCCTTGATATCACCGAGTTCGATTCCTTCAAGGTTGTATACATTTTCTCCAATGAGCGTATCGGCGCGCATTAATCGTGGCGCCGATGCATTACCTCCGGAAGGTTCGGGCTTGTCATGGGTATTACGGCCTTCGTAGTTCATGTTTATCTCCTGATGAATTTCACGATTATCCGGAAACCAACTGACTTTCAGGCACTACGCTAAACCGAGGATAAGGGACAAGGGTATCCTCATCGGTACGGTAACTCACAAAGGAAACGCTGCTTGATCATGGAATAGAAAAATATTTTCCAACCATGAAGCGAAATATTCTATGGATAGACCAGACATTGAACTTGACCACCCTGCCGGCCAGCCTCTCGCTTTAGTAAGCCTCGCGGCGCTGGGAGTGGTCTACGGAGATATCGGGACGAGTCCGCTGTATGTCATGAAGACTGTCTTCGATCCCGCCCATGGGCTTACAGCCAGCGAGGGGAACGTAGTTGGCATTATTTCGCTCATTTTTTGGGCGCTCATGATGGTGGTGTCGCTGAAGTACATCACACTGATTCTGCGTGCCGACAATCATGGAGAGGGCGGCATCATGGCGCTGCTGTCGCTCGCCAGCTCTTCAGTGATAAGCCGCCCTCACTTACGCAATATTCTGTTTCTCATCGGTGCATTTGGCGCCGCATTGTTTTACGGGGATGGCGTTATTACCCCGGCAATCTCGGTGCTGAGTGCGGTCGAAGGGCTGGAAGTAGCTACGCCGCTGCTCAAGCCCTATGTGGTGCCCATTACCTTGATTGTCCTGATAGCACTTTTCTTCCTGCAACAGCGCGGAACCGGGGGAATAGGCGCGATATTCGGTCCCGTCATGCTCATATGGTTCAGCACACTCGGGCTTGCCGGCATTATCAACATTTCTGCCGCGCCTCAGATATTGATAGCCTTAAATCCTGTCCACGCCTTTGCCTTTTGCGTAAACAACGGCTGGCTGGCTTTCGTCGCCTTTGGTGCGGTAGTGTTGGCTGTCACGGGCGGAGAAGCGCTCTATGCGGATATGGGGCACTTTGGCGCCAAACCGATCCGCTTGGCATGGTATACCTGCGTGCTGCCCGCACTCACCTTGAATTACCTCGGGCAAGGTGCTTTGCTTCTCTCCAATCCGTCAGCAATTTCCAATCCTTTCTATCTCCTGTTTCCTGGCTGGGCGCTATATCCCGCTGTAGGGTTGGCGACTCTCGCTACCGTCATCGCCTCTCAATCTGTCATATCCGGTGTCTTTTCGATGACCAAACAGGCAATTCAGTTAGGATTCCTGCCGCGGATGCAGATCAAATATACGTCCGACCGGAAGATCGGCCAGATCTATATGCCTTTCGTCAACTGGACCCTGCTGGCGGTGGTAGTCATGGCAGTGCTGGGATTTGGCTCATCCTCGAGCTTGGCGTCCGCGTATGGGTTTGCGGTAACCGCGACGATGTTGATAGAAACCTTCCTGACTTTCTTCGTGCTTCGTTTCGCGTGGAATTACCCGCTAATCCTGGGCATATTGGCGACGGGCTTTTTTTTGACGATCGACACGGCCTTTTTTACCGCTACCACGCTGAAGCTTGCCCAGGGGGGCTGGTTTCCACTCGTCATCGGTACAGTCATTTTCTTCGTTATGATCACATGGAACCGTGGACGTCTACTTTTGCTTGAGCATTTGCGCTCGGCGGCGATACCGCTTCACCCGTTTCTTGAGTCGCTGTTCAAGAATCCCCCCGCACGAGTGGCCGGCACATCAGTCTTCTTGACCGCCGATCCTGCTGGCGTACCTCATGCATTATTGCATAATCTGGCCCATAATCAGGTTTTGCATGAACGCGTCGTGTTTTTGACAGTGGATTACCGTGAAATTCCAAGAATTCCGGTAGACCAGCGCCTCTCCATAACGCCGCTGGCCGAGAACTGCTATCAGATCACCGTCCGGTACGGCTTCAAGGACCAACCCAACTTGCCGTACGCGCTTGAGCTATGCAAGCAGTATGGGCTCGTGTTCGAGCCGCTCAGTACATCTTATTTTCTGAGCCGCGAAATCGTGGTGCCGAGTCCGGGCACTGGCATGGCGCAATGGCGGGAGGGATTATTCGCCACCATGGCGCGAAACGCCAGCAATGCCGCCGAATATTTCAAGCTACCCGCCAACCGCGTTCTTGAGCTGGGAGCACGGGTCGAGATCTGAACTGACGATTCCGAAACTTGGGACTTGGCCTGCGATTTCTTGTGGGATATATGCTGGAAGGGATTATTTCTTTATGGCGCGCCCAACACGATTCGAACGTGTGACCCCCGCCTTCGGAGGGCGGTACTCTATCCATCTGAGCTATGGGCGCGATATAAAGCCAACTGAGCAGGCAACTGACTTTCGAGGCTAAACTGACTCTCGGGCTATAGGATAGCTTTTTTTGCATTCCCCGTCCAACGTAAACCGAAGAGCACCTTTTGCTTCAATAGGAATGAAGCTATACAATAACCATTTTTTTCTTGGGGAGTTATTGTGAGCGGCACTGAAGATGAAGAACATTCTTCGGCGATCAAAACGCCGAAACAGTTAGTCACGGTCATTCTGGCCGCTTTCATATTTCCCGTCCTGATTATCATGCTTTTGGGGCATCTCGCGACAAGTAATATTCCAGTGGATCAAAACAGCCCTGCATTTTCGGATCAAGCCATAGCGAACCGGCTCAAGCCGGTCGGCACATTGGGATTCGCAAGCGATTCTCCGCAAGCTGAGGTGAGTTCCACGGCTGCTCCCGGCGGGTCGGCAAGCACGCCGGCTGCTCCGGTAGTTGCCTCTGGCGAAGGCGATAAAATAAAAACTATCTATACGTCCAGCTGTGCTGCATGCCACGGCACCGGTGCGGCGGGCGCGCCCAAACTCGGCGACAAGGCAGCGTGGGCGCCGCGCATCAAGGCCGGAACCGAACTGCTCTATAGCAGCGCCATCAAAGGCAAGAATGCGATGCCTCCCAAGGGCGGAAATGCCAGCCTCTCGGATAGCGATGTCAAAGCCGTGGTGGATTACATGGTAAGCCAGGTAAAATAATTCGATGAGAAACTGAAAAGCAATTATCGATGCGGCAGAGAGGTTGGCCGGGTCTTGAAGGGTTGCTGATTTCAAATAAATATGGCCGTTTTCGCAATCGGTGACTTGCAGGGCTGCTATAGCGAGTTCAGACAGCTCCTCGACCTGATTTGTTTTGACCCTGCGAAGGACAGGCTATGGCTCGTCGGCGACATCGTCAACCGCGGTCCCGATTCGCTATCAACCTTGCGTTTCGCCAAGGGATTGGGCGACGCTGCTGTAATGGTGCTCGGGAATCATGATTTGCATCTTCTCATGGTTGCTGAAGGATGTGCCAGGCTGCATCGGAACGATACATTGGATGAAATTCTCGCCGCGCCTGACAGAAGCGAGTTGCTCGATTGGTTGCGTCACCAGAAGCTGCTGCATGTGGATGACAATTACCTCCTGGTACATGCGGGTTTACTGCCCGCCTGGTCGGTTGAAGAAGCCTCGACACTGGCGGAGATAGTCGAAAACGCGCTGCGCAGCAAGCATTTTAATAAGCTGTGCCTGCACATGTATGGTAATCAGCCAGACCGTTGGGACGAGGGACTTGAGGGTTACGAGCGCTTACGGGTGGTGATCAACGCCATGACACGCATGCGTGTGTGCACGCCCGATGGAAAAATGGATTTCACCCACAAAGGTCTGGTGAAGGACATTCCCTCTGGTTATCTGCCATGGTTCGAGGTACCGAACCGCGCCAGCCGGGAAGCCACCATTGTCTGCGGACATTGGTCCGCACTGGGCCTGCGAATTCAACCTAACCTGATAGCTCTGGATACGGGCTGCCTGTGGGGCGGAGCGCTCACCGCTGTTCGCTTGGAGGACCGGAAGATTTTCCAGGTGCCTTGTGCGGCAGCGGAAGAGACAAAGCGTCTGCAATAGCATGTTCAGCGCCTCGCGCCAGTTCCCGCCGATTCTTTTCGACACTGCTGATGGGTTCGGCAAAGATCAGTTCCACATCGATCCACGGCTCTCCCAGAATCCGCCGTAAGGACTCCGCCATCGTGATGTCAACATATGGTGCCGCCTGGCTGATCTGGCCTGTTGCATCCCTGTAACGGATTGCGACCGGGTAGAGGGTAGCTGCAACCGATACTGCCGGTTGCAATAGTGATGCATGAAAATGCCGCAGCACGGTACCGTCGCCGGTAGTCCCTTCCGGAAATATCGCAACCCGGTCGCTGATCAGCAAGGCCTCGGCAATATGCTCATTAATTCGAGCCGTATCACTGCGCTTCGAGCGCTCGATAAACAATGTCCCCGCATTCCGGCTTAGCCAGCCCAAAAGAGGCCAGCCCCGAATTTCAGACTTGGCTACGAAACGCGCGGGGCAAATCGAATTGATGGAATAGACATCCAGCCATGAGACGTGATTGGCCGCCAGCATCACCCGTGATGTCTCGGAGGTGGGCACGACGCCACGGTAGTGCAACCTGATGCATAAAACTGATAGAAGGCCTGCTGACCAGTTCTGTGCCATCCGCCTTTGCGCAGGCTGATCGAGATGCGGATAAATCGCGGATTGAATCAGGCCGGAAATGACATGCAGCAGCAGGCGAGCGGATCGAAAAACTCGTGTAAATTGGCTGGTGGTGGCGTGTTTCATGCCACTATTATTACACCCAAAAGGACAATAGGTTTAAACAGAAAAGCTAGGCGAAGACATTCTTGGGCAATCTATAAGATACGGCTGCCAAAATTCTCGAAATAACGCTGATCGATTTCATCCCGCGTGAAAACATGGTTCTGGCCGCCACGATGCGCAATCTTCAGTGCGCCTATCAGCGCCCCAAGCTGCCCCGTGCTTTGCCAATCCATTCCATTCGCGATTCCAAAAAGCAATCCGGCACGATACGCATCCCCGCAGCCGGTCGGATCAGTCAGTGCATCAGCTTTGACGCTCGGAATGTTGATCTGCTGGCCGGACGCATAGATCACTGATCCGTCGCCTCCTTTTGTGACAATCAATGCCTTTACATGCCGGGCGAGTTCTTCCACAGCAAGTCCGGTACGGTCACACAGCAATTGACCTTCATAGTCGTTGACAGCGACATAATCCGCCTTATGGATGAAATCCAGCAATTCTTCACCGTTGAACATTGGTAAGCCCTGGCCGGGGTCGAATATAAATGGAATACCGGCTTCGTGGAACTCGCGCGCATGCTGCACCATACCCTCGCGCCCATCCGGAGCAACGATGCCAAGACTTACGTTTTTTGCATCGCCTATATGATTTTCATGCGAATGGTTCATCGCGCCAGGATGAAAGGCAGTGATCTGATTATCCGTGAGATCAGTCGTTATAAAAGCTTGCGCGGTAAAGGTGTCTTGCACTTGGCGCACATGAGTTTGCGCCAGGTTCAGCTTATCCAGCCGGTTGGCATATGGCAGGTAGTCGTCGCCAACTGTTGCCATGATCAGCGGCTGGCCGCCGATCATTTGCAAGTTATATGCGATATTGCCAGCGCAACCGCCAAACTCCCTACGCATATCCGGTACCAGAAACGCGACATTCAGAATATGAATCTTTTCCGGAAGGATGTGGTTCTTGAAATGATCGTTGAACACCATGATAGTGTCGTACGCGATCGAGCCGCAGATGAGTGTATGCATTTCAATAGTATCCGCTAGGTCAGTCTGGTTCATGTTTCCAGGCAAGATCCAATTCACGCGCGGCTTTTACATCGTCAAGCCTGCGTACCGGCGTTGTATAAGGCGCACCTTTTACCATTTCCGGCTGTGCATGAGCCTCGTCCAGGATTTCTTTCATGGCCGCCGCAAATGCATCGAGTGTCTCCTTGGATTCGGTTTCGGCAGGCTCAATCAACAAACATTCGGGAACCAGGAGGGGAAAGTAAGTGGTGGGCGCGTGATATCCCTTGTCAAGCAACCGCTTGGCTACATTCATGGCGGTGACGCCGGTCTTTTCCTTCAGATCTTTCAAGGTGATAATAAACTCGTGGCTGGCGCGTCGCGTGGGATAGGCGATTTCAAAACCGGCTTTACCGAGTTCCGCCATCAAATAGTTTGCGTTAAGCGCGGCAAATTCGGCTACACGATGCATGCCCTCAGCGCCCAGCAAGCGAACGTAGATATAGGCTCTCAGCAATACACCGGCATTACCCATGTGCGCCGAAAGCCTGCCGATGGATTGAGGGATGTCTTTCTCCGTCAGCCAGCGATATATTCCATTTTCGAATTCCACCACCGGTACCGGAATGAATGGCAGCAGGCGTGCGGCAACCCCTACCGGCGCTGAGCCCGGGCCTCCGCCCCCGTGAGGTGTGGAAAACGTTTTATGCAGGTTGATGTGAATCACATCGAATCCCATATCGCCAGGCTTCACCTTACCCAGTATGGCGTTCAGGTTGGCGCCATCGTAATATAACAATCCGCCCGCCTGATGGACGATCTTGCTCATTTCGGCCACATTCTTTTCAAATACCCCGAGCGTGGAGGGATTGGTCAGCATCAGCCCCGCCGTTTGCGGCCCAACCGCGGCTTTCAGCGCGTCCATGTCCACGTCGCCTTCTTTATCAGTGGCTATTTCCACCACCTTATAGCCGCACATTACCGCTGTGGCTGGGTTGGTCCCGTGAGCCGCGTCGGGAACGATGATTTCGGTGCGGGCAGCGTCACCCCTCGATTCATGGTAGGCGCGTATCATTGATATTCCTACCAACTCGCCCTGCGCCCCGGCCATTGGTGTAAGACTGACTCCCGCCATTCCGGTCACATCTTTCAATATCTCCTGTAACTCGTACAGGCAGGCTAGAAATCCCTGACCTGTGCTTTCCGGCGCACGAGGATGCCGCGCCAGAAACTGAGGCAGCATGGCGAGCGAATTGCATGCACGCGGGTTGTACTTCATCGTGCATGAACCCAGCGGGTAGAATTGCGTGTCTATCGAGAAATTCTTTTGCGATAACCGCGTGTAATGGCGCACCGCATCCATCTCGGACACTTCAGGCAGAAGCGGCGGTGTTTTGCGCATCAGGTTCTGCGGAATATCGTGTATTTCCGCGGCTTCTGCAGGCAATTGGGAGTGGTTGCGCCGCCCGGGGCGGGAGTGCTCAAATATCAACATGGTAATCTGAATCTCTTTGCTTGTTTATTGAAGGGTTACAGAGGCCCGTGTCAATTTATCTCTCGCGAGTTACATGCACCGCGATTGACAGGAGCCTATCATGTACACACCGGTAGTCCTCTAACTCAGCCATTGCAAGTCGATTTCCCCGGACGATTCCTAGGCCGCTTCCAGAGCAGCCAGGGCCGCATCGTAGTTGGGCTCGTCCTTGATTTCCGGCACCAGTTCGGCATGAATTACCTTGTCATTTTCATCCAGTACCACGACGGCGCGAGCGGTGATGCCGGCCAGCGGGCTATCAGTGATGGCGACCCCGTAATTCCTCATGAATTCGGATCCGCGCATGGTTGAAAGCGGCACCACTTTATCCAGGCCTTCCATGTCACAGAAGCGGCTCATTGCAAAAGGCAGATCCGCCGCGATGATCAATACCGCGGTATTATCCATGTTGCTGGCTTTCTCATTGAATTTACGGGTGGAGATGGCGCAGACCGGGGTATCCAGGCTGGGGACGATGTTGAGGACTTTTTTCTTGCCCGCAAAATCGGCCAGGGTCGTATCTTTCAGATCCCTGTTTACCAGCGAAAAATCGGGCGCTTTTTCACCGACCTTCGGAAAAGTTCCTTCTACCTTGATGGGATTGCCTGCGAGAGTAACCATACCGTTCTCCTTAAGTTGAGGGTGTATTCAAGAGCTGTGAATGAATCCGGTCAAAGCTGATCGAGCGCCTGGCCCAAATGCTCCGCATAGTTTTCCAAATCCCCGGAAGTCTTGGTTTCGGTGGCGCATATCAGCATCGCGCTACCAAGTTCGGGATAATATTCTTCCAGATTCAGTCCCCCGAGAATTCCCTGCGCTTTGAGTTTATCCAATACCTCTTCGACGGGTGCCGGAAGAGAAACCGCCACTTCATGGAACAGCGGTCCTTCAAAAATCCTTCTCACTCCCTTCAAATTTTGGAGCTTGTCCAGTAAAGCCAGGGTATTTGCATGGGATTGTGCGGCAGTCCGCCGCAGGCCTTCCGGTCCCATCAAGGCCATATAAATCGTCGCCGCAGTCACCATCAATCCCTGATTTGTGCAGATATTGGAGGTCGCTTTGGAGCGGCGGATATGTTGTTCACGTGCCTGAAGCGTAAGGACGAACCCCGCCTTTCCATCCTGGTCCGTCGTACGGCCGATAATGCGCCCCGGCATTTGGCGGACCAGCGCTTGCTTGCAAGCCATGAATCCAAAATAGGGTCCACCGCTCGAAAGCGGAATTCCCAATGGCTGGCCTTCGCCCACCGCCACATCCGCACCCTTTTCTCCCCATTCGCCAGGCGGGGTGAGGAGTGCAAGCGCCATGGGATTGACCACGCCGATAGCCAGTGCATTTTTGCTATGGGCCCAATTCGTGAGGCTATCAACCTCTTCAAGCACACCGAAAAAGTTGGGCTGCGGAATGACCAGCGCAGCGAATTCCTCCTTGCCAAACTCATCCAGGCTTTCTATCAAGGTCCGGCCAGACTCTCGGCAGTAGGGTAGTTCGACCACGTCGATTCCCTGATTCCGAACAATGGCGCGTACGACACTACGGTATACAGGATGAACAGTTGCGGGCATCAGTATACGGCGGGAGGACTTATGCGAGCGCACCGCCATTAACGCCGCCTCAGCCAAGGCGGACGCGCCGTCGTACATGCTTGCGTTGGATATGTCCATTCCGGTCAGCGAGGCCATGATGGTTTGGTATTCATAAAGCAATTGCAGCGTCCCCTGGCTTGCCTCTGCCTGGTACGGTGTATAAGAGGAGTAAAACTCGCCACGCGTAGTGATCTGCCATACAGCCGCGGGAATATGATGTTCATAGGCGCCCGCCCCTATGAAATTGAGATAGCGCCCGTCCATCTCGGCCCGCTCCAGCATAAGGCGCGAGACTTCCATTTCGTTTAAGCCGGGGGGTACATGATTCAAGCCGGCACTTTTCAGTGCAGGCGGGATTTCATCGAACAGATCATCAATGGAATTGGCGCCGATGCTTGCAAGCATCGCCTGGACATCTTCTTCTGTATGGGGAATGAACGGCATGGGTTGTTCCGTGGTTTCTGCTAATCAGGGTAAAACGGCAAATAAACGGTGAGGGTAAGCAAATAAGGCGAGCGGGCAAGATGAAGATTTCGCAACGCTGAAAAGGCCGCTTGGCTTCATTGTCCGGCTTTATATCAGTGTTCCTCGCTTTCCAGCATTTTCTGATAGCCTGCGGCATCCATGAGCATGTTGAGATCCGCGGCATTGACCGGTTTTAGTTTGAAAAGCCAAGCCGCATAGGCATCCTGATTGATTTTCTCCGGGGCCAATTCGAGATCAGGATTGACCGCCGTTACTTCCCCCGCAATAGGAGAATACACGTCAGCCGCCGCTTTGACGGACTCGACGACAGCACATTCCTCTCCCTGCTTGAGCTTGCGCCCTACAGCCGGAGTTTCGACGAATACCATATCCCCCAGCAGCTCTTGAGCATGCTGCGTTATACCGACTGTCGCGGTGCCGTCGCCTTCCAACCTCACCCATTCATGGGATTTGGTATACCTTAAATCGCCTGGAATACTCATGTTCTTGCTCCAAAATTAAATGACGTTGTTCTGCTGTCGCATCAAACCAAAATTTTGCCATTTCTCACGAATGGATATTTTACCGCTTTGGCTCGCAGTGGCTTGTCGCGCACGATTACCTGAACTTCATCCCCCGCTGTGACTGTTAACGGCACGCGCGCAAGCGCGATGGATTGATTGAGCGTCGGGGAGAAGCCACCGCTGGTGATTTCACCCTCGCTCGTATTGCCGGGGATGGCAACCTTCTGATGGGTGCGCAGCACGCCTCGGTCCAGTAAAATCAGACCGATGAGCTGTTGCTTTACGGGTGCTGCAAGGAGCGCCTCCTTACCGATAAACTCACGATCGGTTTTCAGGTCGACCGTCCAGCCCAACCCGGACTCCAGTGGGCTTGTGGTTTCATCCATATCCTGACCATAAAGATTCATGCCGGCTTCCAGCCGCAGCGTATCGCGCGCTCCGAGACCCGCGGGCGCGACCCCGGCGGCAGCGAGCGCATTCCAGAATCTTGCGGCTTCGTTCGCAGGCAGCATGATTTCAAAGCCATCCTCGCCGGTGTAGCCGGTCCGGGCAATAAAATATTGATCGAGAAATACCGCCTGGAACAGTTTCAGCCCTTCGGTGACAGCCTGAGACCCGGGAATGACTTCCCAAACCCTGGCGCGGGCGTTGGGACCCTGTACTGCGATCATTGCCAGATCACGGCGCGGGATGATTTCCAGCCCTGGAGCAAGCTCATCGCGCCTGGCGAGCATCCATGCTATATCCTTGTCAGCGGTACCCGCATTCACCACCATGCGGAAATGCGATTCCGACAGATAATAAATGATGAGATCATCTATCACACCGCCGTGTGGATTAAGCATGCAGGTATAGAGCGCTTTACCGGTCTGTACGAGTTTATCCACATTGTTGGCAACCAGCCGCCGCAAGAAGTCGCGCGCGCCGTCGCCTTTTATATCTACGGCCAACATATGGGATACATCGAACATCCCCGCATCACGGCGCACCTTGTGATGTTCGTCAAGTTGAGAACCGTAATGTAGAGGCATATCCCAGCCGCCAAAATCGACCATCTTGGCCTTCAGATCGCGGTGGATTTGATTAAGAGAGGTTGTTTTCACAGATCGCTGCCTCAAAAAAAGGGGTGAAGTCATATTATTGACCTCACCCCTCTGTCCTTTTTACCTGAGAGATTACGGAATATTATTCCGTATTGCCCCTTCGGTGGCCGAAGTCCAATACGGGCGCCGGCGCTCTCCAGATTGCCTGTTGCAAGCGGTCTAATGGATCAATCAACTGATCTATGCCTGAGCGATTCCGGGGGGTTGCGCCTTCGGCTGCGACGATGAAATCGACGCACTCTTCCGCTTGGAATATAAATGGCAGAACTCGAACTATACTCCAGCAACAAGGTTTAGTACAAGGTACAACTGCATTTCATACACCGCCGCAGGCTGTTCCTGCTCCCCTTTTCGAAAAAACTATGGAGGAGCCTTAGCTGGCGGCCAGAGAAAAAGACGAAAGAGTCCAGGCTGACATTGCTTGATGTTACACAGTAACTAACTTCCCGCAAACAATGCTTATAGCACAGCGCAAATACTGGTGGGTATATTCTGGGACAGCGATAGAGACGGGATATGTTTTTAAACCGTGAGTGTATCCGGTTTATACGGCTTTACATCAATCTGTGCAGGATCGATGCAGGACAGATCATAAGCAGTCTGCATGTCGAGCCACACCCGCGCCGCGCTACCAAAAGCTTTTGCCAGCCGTACCGCCATTTCCGGAGAGATTCCGGCGCGCCCATTGACAAGTTCGGACAGCGTCTTGCGCGTAACGCCCAGTACAGCCGCGCCTGCAGTTATTGTGAGTCCCAAAGGATCGAGACACTCGTGCCTAACCAGGAGGCCGGGATGGGAGGGTTTGTTCATTACCATTGGTCTTTCCTTTTTTCGCTGGTGGTAGTCCACCAGATCAACCTTTGCCACGTTTGAGCCGTCCATCGTAAAAATCATCCGCCAGTTGCCTGAGACAGTAACAGACTAGGATCCGCGCAAATCGCCTTTAAGCGCGTGCAGACGCAGCCCTGGCAGATTCGCTTCCTGCGGCGCTTGTATCTGGTCGGGCAGGGACAGCAATCGTCTAGTCTCTTGGCCTGGTCAGCGCGTATGCCCGAGGTGTCATCATCTTCATACAGGCGGCGCAGGCCCCTATGCCGAAATGAACAGATCATTTACTACTGTAACCCATAACGTTACAGGTCTCAATAACTGTCTTACCAAAAATTATCCGAACAGGACGGGGGTACCGTTTTACAGGATCAAGTACTCTTAAGTAATACCGTTCTGCGGAACCTCAATTATCCTGCGACGACGATTATTGGAGACGGTGGCGGAGATCTCAAAGGATGAAAAGACAAATAATAATTTCCTCAATAGCCGATAACCCCTGCCATGCAATCCCGAGTGATCAACCGCCGGATATCGATTATAGTGGTAATCTTATTCCCTCCAGTCCAAGCCGAGTTATCGCAGAAGCTTAATGCATCATTGCAACATACCGCAAATAGGCGTTTTTTAGTTTGCTTCTTTCAGCGTTTCATAATTTCATAAAAGCATAAAGCAATAAGTATCCGAGCCACTCAAGGATGAGCGAACAGGCCCTTATCCATCGGAATCCGATGGATAATAATTTTTTTTACGGAGGAGCAAACCGGGGCGCGACATTGGATGCGCTTATTTATGTGCTTACACATGGTGAGGGCGCGGAAGGGATTATTACAGTAATCGGAGAAGGTGGCAGCGGTAAAACCACGCTGTGCCGGATGTTGATGAAGCGTCTGCCTGCGCAGGCGCAATCGGTTTACCTCGCGCAACCTTCTTCAACCCCGGAAGAGCTTCTCGACTTGATAACCCAACAGCTAAAATCGGGCCCGGCCGGATTGGTTGACAAAGGGGAGAAGGGGGGCGTCGGGAACGATATTGACGCGAGCCGTGCCTTCGAAAACGGTCCCGCCATAGCGAGCGAACTGCACAGGTTGCTGGATGAAAAATATGCAGCAGGCAAACGGGTAATATTATTGATTGATGAAGCCCAGGCATTGTCAGCCGATATGCTGGACGAGTTGCGGGCTCTTTATGAGCTCGAGTCGCCCCGCCACAAGCTCCTGCAAATCGTCTTGTTTGGCCAGAAAGAATTCGTGCATACCCTGTCCTTGCCGCGCATGTACAAGCTCAAGGGCTATATCACTCATCGTTTTGATTTAAAACCGTTCAGCCGCAAGACGGTGAATGAGTATCTGATTGCGCGTATGCGTGCAATGAGCCATCGCGGGCCACGCAGGTTTACGCCGCAGGCAATAAAATTGATTGCCATGGCCTCTGGTGGCCTTATCCATCAACTGAATATTCTGGCCAGCAGGTCTTTGGCGATAGCCTCTTCCGGGGGTACGCCCGATATAAATGCGGATCATGTCAATGCAGCCCTCAAGGATACGGGAATCGAGTATCGTTTAACCTGGCGGAACTGGTCCGATTGGTCCGGTTTGAATCATCGCGCAACTGGCGTGAGCGCCATACTTGCCACAGTAGTACTTGGCCTGCTGGGCTGGCTTGCCCTTCGCTCTCCTTCAGCGGAAGTCTCCCCTATCGTCGCTTCGGCGGCACCGGAAATATCCTCGTCAGTGCAGGCACCCGTCCTTACACCTGTACCTGTGCCGGCGCCAATGCCGGTACCAGTACCTACTCCCATGACCGCATATCCGCCATCCGCCTCGACAATGGCCGCGAATGTGCCTTCAACAGCTTCGCCTGCCGGACCGGCATCCAGTGCGTCTCCTGGGGCTGTCATCGGAATGAAGGGCCCGCAGGATAATCGAACCGCTGCGGCCGAGCCAACCATGGCCGGGTCAACCGCGGAAGGGTCAACCGCGGGAGGGTCGACTACGGCCGGTTCATACCGCGCGGGCAAGCTCCACATCGCCGGAGTGAAGCTGGAAGGCTATAAGTTGCTTGAGCAGCGGGTCGAGGCCACAATGAAGCTCATGGGTACACTGGATAAAAATCAATATACGATCCAGTTGTTTTGGACGGATAACGTCCAGCCCGATCGCATGGAAAGATTTTTGATTCGTGCAGAGAAATTGGTCAATTTATCCGATCTCTATGTACATCCCGAAAACAATGGGGATAAAGCCAAATTCAGAGTCACATACGGAATCTATCCCAACCGTGATCAAGCCGCCGCAGCTATAACCGGGCTTCCGGAAAAATATCAGAGCTCATTTCACCCTGAGCCCGTTGCTCTCAGCGATTTGCGCTAAGAGGAACCATCTGAAAAAATCCATCGCTCAAGGCTTGACGCCTGTTCAAAGGTTAAACACAAAAGTTTAACGGGCTACGCGACCTTTTCAGGTCAGGGCGGGTAGCGCGTGATGCTACAATGATGCTGCTCCATTAAACGTCATCCGTATTCCATGCCGGTACCCCATCTTGCCGCCTCCCTGAGCGGACCGATCCTCGATCTGGAAAGATGCATCATCGATGCCATGCCTACTATCGAGCATTGGTTGCGCAATCAATGGCAAACGCATACTGTGCCCTTTTACTGCTCAGTGGACTTGCGCAACAGCGGCTTCAAGCTGGCGCCGGTAGATACGAATTTGTTCCCTGGAGGTTTCAATAATCTCAATCCTGAATTCATGCCACTATGCGTACAGGCAATGATGGCGGCGGTTGAGAAAGTATGCGCCGATGCGCGCAGCATTTTATTGATCCCGGAAAGCCACACGCGCAATACTTTTTACTTCCAGAATCTTGCCACCTTGCAGACCATCATGCGGCATGCGGGGTTGAACATTCGCATCGGTAGTCTGCTGCCCGAAATCACTGCACCCACCGCGATTGATCTTCCGGATGGCCGCAAGCTCATCCTCGAGCCGGTTCGGCGCAAGGATAATCGACTGGTTACAGAAGACTTCGATCCTTGCGCCGTGCTCCTGAATAATGATCTTTCCACGGGTATTCCATCGATCCTTCAGAATCTTGAGCAGATTGTCATCCCGCCTCTGCGTGCAGGATGGGCGACGCGGCGCAAATCCCACCATTTTGCGGCCTACGATAATGTTGCGCGACAATTTGCTGACCTGATTGGCATTGACCCGTGGCTCATCAATCCTTATTTTGCCTCTTGCGGCAAGATCAATTTTCGCGAAAAGAAAGGCGAAGACTGCGTCGCCAGTACGGTAGACGAGATTCTGCATGACATTCGGGAAAAATATGCCGAATATGGGGTCAAGGAGGATGCGTTCGTCATTGTCAAGGCTGATGCCGGCACATATGGCATGGGCATTATGACCGTAAAGGACGGCTCCGAGGTTCGCTCGCTCAATCGCAGGCAGCGCAATAAGATGGCAGTGGTCAAGGAAGGCTTGCAGGTTACGGAAGTCATGGTCCAGGAAGGTGTTTATACCTTTGAGAGTATCAACGAAGCAGTGGCGGAACCGGTGATATACATGATCGACCATTACGTCGTGGGCGGCTTCTATCGTATTCATACGGGGCGGGGCGTCGATGAGAACCTGAACGCTCCGGGTATGCAGTTCGTGCCGCTGGCTTTCGAGGATACCTGCCTGCTGCCGGACCGGGAAGCCCGGCAGGGCTGCAATTCCAACCGATTTTATGCCTACGGCGTAATAGCGCGCCTTGCGCTGCTGGCGGCGGCGCAAGAGCTGGAAAAGAGTGGTGAACGTCCTGGCGCCACGGTTTAAGAATCCTCCGTCGCGCCTGCGTGGGACTTATTCAGAGGTTCCTCAATGAAGTTTGCCTTTATTCTCGATCAGCTCGATTCAATCAAGACATACAAAGACTCAAGCTTTGCCATGATGCGTGAAGCCGCTTTCCGCGGTCATCAGCTGTTTTCCATGCAACAAGGGGATTTGATATGGCGAACTGGCGAGACCGTCGGGTTTGCGCGTGCGCTGGAGTTAACCGGCGAAGGGGGTGGAGCACATCGCTGGTATCGCGCAGGCGAGCCGAAGGAAATGCCTCTGCAGGAATTCGACGCAGTGATGATGCGCAAGGATCCGCCGTTCGATATGGAGTATGTCTACAGCACATATTTGCTGGAGTTGGCCGAGAGCCGCGGTGCACGCGTCATCAATAGTCCGCGGGCCATACGGGACCATAATGAGAAACTTGCGATAGCGAAGTTTGATCAATTTGTCCCTCCAACTCTGGTGACAAGACAGGAACATCTGATCCGCGATTTTCTTGCTGAATACGGCGATATCGTACTCAAACCCCTGGATGGCATGGGCGGAGCGAGCATTTTCCGCGTTCATCGCGACGATCACAATATAGGCGTGATTATCGAGACGCTTACGCATTACGGCACACGCACGGTTATGGCTCAGCGATATATTCCCGAGATTTCCCAGGGAGATAAACGCATTCTGCTGATAGCGGGACATCCTGTGCCATATTCGCTCGCGCGAGTCCCAAGCCAGGCGAATCGCGCGGCAATCTTACCGCGGGCGCCACGGGTGTCGCTCAGCCGTTAACCAGGCGCGACCGTGAAATTGCCGAGGCGCTCGGGCCTGAGCTCGATAACGCCGGGCTAATGCTGGTTGGTCTCGACGTAATTGGTGATTACCTCACCGAGATCAATGTGACCAGCCCAACTTGCATGCGGGAAATCGAGGATCAGACTGGCTTCAACTCAGCCGGAATGATGATGGATGCGCTTGAGAAGGTCTGTTCTTGATATTACCGTTAAGCTTCACGTCTCCTTTACCGTAAATAATTACCAGAAAAATGATCGGAATTTTAATTATTTCTCACGGCAATCTGGGCGATAGCCTGATCCATTGCGCCAACCATGTCCTGGGTGGCAGGTCGCCGCATCTGACCGGCCTGAGCATCACTATTCGTGATGATCCGGACGCAGCCGTCGATAAAGCGCTGGAGTTGATCAAACAACTCGATCAAGGAGATGGCGTACTGATATTGTGCGATATTTGCGGTGCAACGCCGTGCAATGTCGCCAGCCGCTTGATTAATCCCGGCAGAGTGGAATGTCTTGCTGGCGTAAATCTGCCGATGTTGGTGCGAGCGCTTACTTACCGCACCGAATCACTCGCAGTTGCAGCGGAGAAGGCATTGGCGGGCGGCAGAGATGGCGTTATCCGGCTTTCCTCACCCACAGCATAAGTCAGCATAAGTCATGCAACAGAGAGAAGTTACCATCCAGAACAAATTGGGTTTGCATGCGCGAGCTTCCGCGAAGCTTACTCATTTGGCAGGACAATTCCGCAGCGAAGTATGGATATCGCGCAACGGCCGCAGGGTCAATGCAAAAAGCATCATGGGGGTCATGATGCTCGCCGCCAGCCAGGGCGTCACCCTGGGCATTGAAACCGCAGGCGTGGATGAGATCGAGGCAATGCAGGCGTTAATCGACCTGATTGACGAGCGTTTCGGAGAAAGCGAGTGAGTTTCGTATTGCACGGTGTGGGCGTTTCCAGTGGCATCGCCATAGGGCGAGCGCATCTCGCGTCGCATGCCGCGCTGGAGGTGGCGCATCATATCGTGCCTCCGGATCAGGTCAGCAATGAAATATCGCGGCTCGACACCGCATTCAAGGCGGTTCGGGAGGAGCTTGAGGCGCTTGCATGCATCCGTCGTCAGCGGTCCTGCGGCGGCGGAATACGGTGCATTTCTGGATTTGCACCGGATGATTCTGGATGATCCCACGCTTTCCACCGCAGCCAAAGGTTATATCGCTCAAAACCAGTGCAATGCCGAGTGGGCCATTACCCAGCAAATGGACGTGTTGATGGCACAGTTTGAGGAAATTGAAGATGTCTATCTTCGAGAGCGCAAAACCGATGTGATTCAAGTCGTGGAGCGCGTACTGAAGGTGCTGCTGGGTCATCCGGGTTATATTCCGCCCGCACTCAAACGGGACGGCGACAGCATTCTTGTCGCCCACGATTTAAGTCCAGCCGATGTGATTCAATACAGGCAGCATGCGTTTACCGCATTCCTGACTGATCTGGGCGGGTTGACGTCACATACCGCTATCGTGGCGCGCAGCCTCAACATTCCTTCTATTGTGGCGCTTCATCATGCACGCCGGTTGATCCGCGACAATGACGTCCTGATTGTGGACGGCACTCAGGGCGTGGTCATTGTCGGTCCTGACGAGCATGTGCTGTCGGAATACCGGTTGCGGCAGAGCCAGCTTGAGCTCGAAAAGCAAAAGCTCAAACGGATCAAGACGACCGTTGCCACAACGCTTGACGGGACGATGGTGGAGTTGTACGCCAATATCGAGTTACCCTCGGATGTGGAACAGGTCAAGGAAAATGGCGCTACCGGTATTGGCTTGTTTCGAAGCGAGTTTCTGTTTCTCAACCGCGATACTTTGCCTGATGAGGATGAGCAATTCGAGGCTTATCGCACTGTCGCAAGGAAAATGCGGGGCCTGCCGGTTACGATACGTACGTTTGACCTGGGGGCGGATAAAAATCTCGACAGCGCAAAGCGAGTGGCTGCCAACCCGGCGCTGGGGCTGCGCGCCATTCGGCTGAGCCTGGCTGAACCGCAAATGTTCAATACGCAATTGCGCGCCATCCTGCGCGCATCCCGTTATGGTCAAATCCAGATTCTGGTGCCGATGCTCTCCAGTGTCGCCGAAATCATTCAGACACTTGCATTTGATCGAAAACGCCAAGCAGAGCTTGCGCCAGGAAAAAATTCCGTTCGATGAGAATATCCAGATAGGCGGCATGGTGGAGATTCCAGCTGCGGCACTATCCCTCGATATTTTCATGCGCAAGCTGGATTTCTTTCGATCGGGACGAATGATCTGATTCAGTACACGCTTGCGATAGACCGTGCCGATGATTCTGTTGCGCATCTGTACGATTCATTGCATCCGGCAGTGCTGCGGCTGGTGGCGCACATTATCCGCAGCGCCAACCGAACAGGCATACCCGTGGCGGTATGTGGCGAAATTGCGGGCGATATAGTATTTACCCGATTGCTGTTGGGTTTTGGGCTGCGCCTGTTTTCCATGCATCCGGCACAATTGCTGACCGTAAAACGGGAAATCTTGAGGAGCAATCTGCCCGATATCATGCCGCTCACGCGTAAAATTCTCAAAGCCGATGATCCGGACAAGATTCACGGATTGTTGTCGAAGCTCAATAGCTGATTATTACCATAAAAATATCTTCGCCTGCCTGAAAGTTGTACGCATCGCTGCAACCAGGCAGACCGTTCAGGTTGGATTTTCAACGTCATATTTGAATATAATTACCGGTTACGGATCGCGCCAGTGATACCCCCTATCCCTGATCACTACCAGAGGCGTTTTGCCATATGCGGGGAACCAAAATCGGTATTTATTCTGCTGGACGTTTCCGCGCGAGCGACCTCCATAACGGGGTGCCATTCGGCCGTAAACCGCTTCTGAAAACTACTATCGCGTGATGCAAGACTCCAGTTCGCTCGGCATTATCACGCCACAAATCGCGCGCTTCGATATGCCTCTGCATTTGAAAAGCGGCGCGATACTCGACAGTTACGAGTTGGTCTATGAGACCTACGGCGAACTCAACGCGGCCAGATCCAACGCTGTGCTCGTATGCCATGCGCTTTCCGGCAACCACCATCGTCGCGGGATATTACGCACGATAATCCCAAGAGCGGGGGTTGGTGGAACAATATGATCGGTCCGGGCAAGTCCATCGATACCAAAAAGTTTTTTGTGATTGGCGTGAATAATCTTGGCGGCTGTCATGGTTCCACCGGTCCCGCCAGCATGAATCCCAGGACGGGAAAATGCTATGGCGCGGGTTTTCCGGTAGTGACCGTGGAAGACTGGGTCAAAACGCAGGTACGGCTGGCGGACCACCTCGGCATAGACCAGTTTGCCGCAGTGGCCGGCGGCAGCCTCGGCGGCATGCAGGCCCTGCAATGGACGCTTGATTTTCCGGAAAGGGTGCGGCACGCACTGGTGATCGCCGCTGCGGCCAAATTAACCGCGCAGAATATCGCATTCAACGACGTTGCGCGCCAAGCCATCATTACCGATCCGGATTTTTACGGTGGAGACTATTATTCACACGGCGTAGTACCACGCCGAGGCTTACGCCTGGCCCGCATGCTGGGGCACATCACTTACTTGTCGGACGACGCAATGGCCGCAAAATTCGGGCGCGAGTTGCGCAACGGGGCGCTCGCATTCGGTTTCGATGTCGAGTTCGAAATCGAATCATACCTGCGCTACCAGGGGGATAAGTTCGCCGACCAATTCGATGCCAACACCTATCTGCTGATGACCAAGGCGCTGGATTATTTTGATCCCGCATTCCCGCACAACAGCGATTTGAGCGCCGCATTCCGCTCCGCCAAGGCGAATTTCCTGGTGCTTTCGTTTACCACAGACTGGCGCTTCTCGCCTGAACGCTCGCGTGCCATTGTCCGGGCGTTGCTGGATAACGAGTTGAACGTCAGCTACGCGGAAATCACATCCAGTCACGGGCATGATTCCTTCCTGATGGAAGACCGCCACTACCACAAGCTGGTACGGGCTTATATGGACAACATTGTGATATGAGAATGCCCGCTACCTGCGCGGTTATCCCATTACCAGCGGGGCAGAGGCTGTGCCGGCGGCTTCCTCCATATGATGCTCCCCTGGGGTATGCCAGACCACCGAGCTTCATAAAATACGTCACCCTGGCAGGTGGCAAACCGTGCATACTGACGTACTGACATGAGTACTAACATGAGCACTGGCATAACTGAGCCATCGAATGTTTCCCGGCCGGATTTTGCCGCGATTGCGGCGTGGGTGAAGCCGGGCGCGAAGGTGCTTGATCTTGGCTGCGGCGATGGATCGCTATTGCGTTTCTTGCGCGATGCAAGGAATATCCATGGCTATGGCGTGGAAATTGACGATGTCAACGTTCTGGCGTGTTTCAATAACGGCGTAAACATCATTCAGAGTGATCTGGAATCCGGCCTGCAAAGTTTTGAATCCGGATCGTTCGACTACGTGGTTCTATCCCAAACCTTGCAGGCCGTGAAAAACACGGAGAGAATCATCAAGGAAATGCTGCGGGTAAGCACCGAAGGCATCGTGTCTTTCCCAAATTTTGGTTACTGGAAAAACCGCCTGCAAGTTATGGCCGGCCATATGCCAGTTTCCGAAACCCTGCCTTACCAATGGTTCGATACACCCAATATCCACAACTGTACACTGGGCGACTTTGAAGAGTTCTGCCATCAGCATGGCGCACGCATTCTCGAACGCAGGGTGATGAATGGCGATCATCCCGTCACCTTTATGCCTAACCTGCTGGGCATGCTTGCCTTTTATCGATTTGAACAGCAGAAGTAGCGAGTAAGACTATTACGGTGGCTTGATGTACTCAACCGCGCCACTTCCTATCGATAACCCAAGGCAGTGCCTGAGTTTACGTCGGAGTGCGTGGGCTTCCAGGCGTTTCCTGATTCGCCCAGGGTTCGATCTTACCGGTGTTTTCCGATCAAGTGCCGAGGGCTAGAAAAAGACTTCTACTATAGCTTTTTATCAATTTTATTTATGAATGATAAAGGACGTTATCATTCACAAACATGCTAGGATTTAAGCCGCGTTTTCCTAACGAAGAGACTAGACAATACTAGTAGACCTGATTATTATTGATTCTATAGGATTTATACTCCTGGACATATTGAAAGCCCCCTCCGTTGCCGAATGATCTGCTTATACTTTTTAACTCCTTTTATTTTTTTAAACGCCGTATCTGCCATCCAAGAAGACCGAGCCCTGCCATCATCATCGCCCAACTCTCGGGCTCTGGGACTATGCTTCCAGGCTGTTGCGTATAGTATGTAAACCTGACGTTGCCTCGGTCTTCAAACGCCATATCTGCTCCGTTAAAATTAAAGTTGTTGGTATCTTATCCCGATTTAAAGAAACCACATTAGTAAAGCTTTTAGGTGAAGCGGGATTACTGCTAATGCTAAGCAGGGCGTTTTGGTCGAACGGGAAACCATTAAGAATGGTGGGCGGATTTGTACTTTGATCGAGCCGAATGCCACCGCCGCGGCCGTCATCGTATAAGACGAAGTTCAGGTTCCAGGCCGAGATATGGCCACTTCCATCCGTTGTTACCTGGCCATTCAGTGCACTGTAGCGCTTGTAGTCAAAAACGGTACCGCCATCCCACCCAGTCTGGTATGTCGTTATATTGTTTGTTATCGGGGTAGAGGAAATACCAGCGGCTGAATAGCCTTGCAGACCTCCCTGGGTTGGCCCAAGACACTTGAACTGGCTGCTTTCCAAGTGGAGCGGCGTGATGGAATTTGGCGCAAGAGGAGACGCCAAGGTAAACGAAAAGGTTACTGGGGAGCCAATAGAAACCGGTGGGAAGGCAAAACTGGACTGTAACACCCCAGGATTGGCTTGAACCTCTGTTTGCCCAGTTTGCCCGGAAATGGCTGCCCCTACGAAAATCGGTTTGCTTGTAAATTCATACGTTACGCTGGCCTTTGCAGGCACAGAACCTATTAGCAAGCCAATTGCAACCAGAAAAATTCGATATGTGTTACCCGCAATAATATGTAAGTTCATTTCTACCTCCGCCTGTGATTTCTTGCCTAAATTCCTGTCGAACAGCAACGGTTTCAGCCTCGCTCTGACCTTAAATTATTTGTAGCCGATTTGCGCAAGAAAGCAACTTAAAAGGGGAGGAACAAGAAAGTATAGGCGGGTAAAGGCTATCCCCTGTCTGGAGCGTGAGCGCCGTCAATGTGTGGCCATACACATTATTCTTCACCGGCCGGAGCAGGGGCGCATCCTGGTTCTGTCTATGCCCCGCGGCTTCGAGGTACTCTTCTATCAGGGTGAGTGTGCCGGGATGGGGAACGAAGCGCTCTTGCCGCCTTTGCCTTTAACCCATAGGTGGGACACACCGCGACGCGTCTAGTTGTAATCCTTCACTTTCAGCCTGGCCAGCTCCTCGCGTCTGATCCCATGGTAGAGCAAGGTGGGGTTTTCCCTGCTGCGATTCGACCACCGGACGCTTCACCCCCTTGACCGGGTTGTGCGTGACGGCATTGTGCTCGCACAGTACTCGAACAGGGATGACAGGAGAGCAAGCTTTTTGCGGATGGTACTGCCTCCGAGCTGCTGTTCTTCCAGACTCTTGCGCCAGGCTAGCAATATGTTATCAGAGGTAAATGAGTATGGCCTATCTGGCTCTTCACAGTCTCAAGGCCAGGGTACACAGACTCAAGGTGAGGGTACGTCCGCTTTTTCAAATTTTGCCCGTCCGGCCAGCCATACCAGAATTAATACCGGCAGACCGAGTAACGCGGTGCCCGTAAAAAAGCTGGCATAACCGTAAGCATCGACGAATTCCCCGCTGAACCCGGCGATGAATTTTGGCAGCAGCAGCATTATCGAACTGAACAGCGCGTACTGCGTGGCGGAATAGGCCGAGTTGGTCAGCCCGGAAAGGTAGGCGATGAAGGCGGAAGAGGCAATACCGGCTGACAGATTATCGGCGGAAATAGTGAATACCAGCCCCGCTACATCATGGCCGCGCCCTGCCAACCAGACGAATAACAGATTGGTCGCCGCTGACAAGATTGCTCCCAAAAACAACGTGCGCATGATGCCGAGTTTTGCCGTGAGCACCCCGCCTATGGCTGCGCCGGCGATCGTCATGACGACACCATAGACCTTCGAGACCGTTGCCACCTCGTCTTTGGTGTAACCCATGTCCACATAAAAAGGGTTGCTCATCACACCCATTACTACATCCGAGATACGATACAGCGCGATCAAGGCGAGAATCAGCAGAGCCTGTCCACCATGGCGCACGATAAAATCTCTAAAAGGCGCGATCATCGCGCCGTACAGCCAGGCAACCATTTGCGCAAGCTTCTCATTCAGATGCCAGTGGGCGATGGCTGCCCTGGCGCGGCTCTCGTTCTCGGAGATCAGGCGTGTGAGGGGCACCTCGGGTTCACGAATGATGAGTGTGGTGAAAATGCCCAGCCCCATGCACGCCGCCATCGCCAGGTAGGCAATTCGCCACGGCTCAAAGTCGTAAGTAGCTTCTGAAGGATCCACCGAGGCTGCGATCCACAAGGCTCCTGCGGAAGCCATGATCATCGCAACCCGATAGCCCGCCTGATAAGTGGCAGCCATGGCTCCCTGGAGTCTTGGTGCGACCGCTTCGATTCGATAAGCGTCGAGCGCGATATCCTGAGTAGCGGAAGCAAATGCAACAGTCAACGCAAAAAAAACGGTATAGGTCAGATTCTCAACGGGATCGGTGCTTGCCATGCCGACCAGGGAGACCGCAATGACGACTTGCGACAGCAACAGCCAGGCGCGTCGGCGGCCCAGCAGCGGAGTCAACATTGGCAACGGCAGGCGATCCACCAACGGCGACCACATCCACTTGAAACCATAAGCGAGCCCGATCCAGCTCAAGTGGCCAATAGTGGCGCGGTCGATTCCCGCCTCTCGTAACCAGAACGAAAGCGTGCCCAGTACCAGCAGCAGTGGCAATCCGGCGGAGAAGCCCAGCGGCAGCATTCCCAGAACCCGTGGATGCGTATAAATGCGGAAAGCATGGAGCCAGACGGGCAGGGAGGATGACATTATTCTAAAGCGGCCGTTTGAGCGCTACCGGCATTTTGAGCGGTTTAGGGGGTGCGAGGTCGTTCACTACCGGCTCATAAGTTATAGTCGTAGTCGATAATAAGCGGTGAATGATCAGAGAAGCGATCAGTCTTGTACACCGAAACGCCGGTTGCTTTGCTGGCGATCTCGGGCGTGGCAATCTGATAATCGATGCGCCAGCCCACGTTCTTGGCCCAGGCCTGCCCCCGATTTGACCACCAGGTATATTGCTCAGGCTCCTGGTTGATCCGTCTGAATACGTCCACAAACCCGAGCTCGTCGAAGACGCGGCTGAGCCAGACCCGCTCCTCGGGGAGAAAGCCCGAATTTTTCTGGTTGGAACGCCAATTCCTGAGATCGATTTCCTTATGGGCGATGTTCCAGTCACCGCACAAAACAATTTCCCTGCCGCTGTCGACGAGCTTTTTGAGGAAGGGAAAAAATTGCTCCATAAAGTGAAACTTGGCGGCCTGGCGATGTTCGCCGCTGGAACCGGAAGGCAGGTAGAGCGATATCACGCTTAAACTGCCAAAATCCATGCGCAGATAACGGCCCTCGGCATCGATCTCCGGGATACCCACGCCCTCGATGATATTGTCGGGCTTGTTCCGGCTATAAATTCCTACACCGCTGTAACCTTTTTTCTCGGCGCAATGAAAGTAGCTGTGGTAGCCGCCAGGCGAAGATATTTCGTCGGCAATATCGCACGTCTGAGCTTTTAGCTCCTGCACGCAAACAATATCCGCATTTTGCATGGGGAGCCACTGGAACAAGCCCTTGTTCGCGGCGGAGCGTACGCCATTCAGATTAAGCGTTATAATTCGCATGAACAATTCTTTCGTTTGTCATATATCGATGTCCGATTTCCGGCAGGAGTTCATAGATTTCGCCATCAGCCGCGGTGTGCTATGTTTTGGGGAATTCAAGACCAAGGCAGGGCGAATGTCGCCCTATTTTTTTAATGCCGGGCTATTCAATGATGGCGACTCTCTCAGAAAGCTGGGGCAATTTTACGCCAAAGCCATCCGGGCTGCCGAGCTTCCGTTTGACATGCTTTTCGGACCCGCCTACAAAGGCATCCCGTTGGTGAGTGCCATTGCTATTGCCCTGGCCGAGAGCGGCGATAACTTTCCTTTCTGTTTCAATCGCAAGGAAGCGAAGGATCATGGCGAAGGGGGAAATCTCGTAGGTGCTCCGCTTGTGGGAAGAGTACTGATCGTGGATGACGTCATTTCCGCGGGTACTTCAGTGCGCGAATCCGTTGACCATATTCATGCGTCTGGCGCTACGCCTTGCGGAGTCAGTATTGCTCTTGACCGGATGGAGCGGGGCACTGGAGCACTTTCAGCCACGCAGGAAGTCCATTACGCTTATGGCATTCAGGTGATCAGTATCATCAATCTGGACGATATCATGAGCTATCTGCGGGACAGCGGCGATCTGGTACACCATCTACCCGCCATGGAAGAATATCGTGAGCGATACGGTATTGGTTCGCCCGAAGAGCCTGCACAGCAAAGGAGGTGATTTCACTCAAATCAGGAGGGGCAATTATAAGTTTAATGATTTGGTCTGCGTGTCCTCTGACGGCATCGACGGCAATGTAATCTCTCCTGTGGAATCGAAATTCCGGCCGCCGCCTAATCCTGGTCCGCCGAGTTGACCGCGCAGCCGGTAATCGGCCCTGGTCCGGTCTCCGGTAACAAATCCGAACACATGACGAATGATCGCGGTTGCTGGAACTGTGACCGGCACGGTAATAATGGTTTCTCCATAGCGCGGGATAGTGCCGCGCTGGTCGCTTACCCCGCTCGCGAAGCTCATTCCGCGTAAATCCAGATCAAGGGCGACGCCATCATAATCCAGCGGTTTGTCCCCATGGTTCTGAATCCTGAGCTGGACTGCGAAGCGCGCCTCCATGCCTTGTCCTTCCAGCGGTTCCATTCCAGCCACCGAGATCCGGAGCGGATCATTTAATATGAATGCCGCACATCCGGAAAGAATGAATACCCATCCTGAGATCAGCAATATGCGCAATTTCATACGGTCGACTGGGCTTGCCTGTAACACGGAATCGTCATTTGGCTCATCCCTTGTCCAACCGTATCGCTATAAGCTGCGCTGAAAGCTGAGTTGGCATTGGGCTGATAAGATAACGTGAGCGGAACGGGATCCATTCCGAGATGTATTCGAGATATATTCAGAAGAAGCTGGCCGATAAGCCGGGTTCTGTCGTGGACAATCATTCCTCTAGACGCACGGTTGCCCGTGCGCTCAAGCGACCTACCCGCAGGCTCAGCGAGCAGCATCATCGCCTGCCTATTTGGTCTTGCTCCGGATGGAGGTTACCGCGTTTCACCGTAACTTAATACGCTCGTCTCTGTGGCCCTATTCCTCGCCTTTCGGCGGCCGGCCATTAACCGGCATCCTGCTCTGTGGAGCCCGGACTTTCCTCTCCCCGCTTCCACTAATGAAAGACAGGCAGCGATTGTCTAGCCAGCTTCGAGGGCATCATATCATTAACCAAAGGCGCGAAACAAACTTCGATGGCGGAGCCATTCTTCTGGTCCGGCGCCAGCCC
>CAVUXR010000005.1:0-105251 GCA_963745455.1 uncultured beta proteobacterium | reverse complement strand
CAACTAGACATCGAGCCTTGGGCGTAACGTGAAGCCCCACATCGTTATTTCAGGATGTGAGATACATCCAAAAACAGAATTGAGCGCTAACAGCATCACTGCCATATAGCTGGCCATCTGGACATAGATCTCAAACAAGACTTGAATTTGAACATTGGAGGACAGAGTATTATGGAAGTATTAAAAGCAGGCACACTCGCTCCTGAATTCTCGTTACCAAGCACTCCCGACCAGCGTGTCGCACTTTCTGAATTTCGTGGCCGGCCGGTTGTGCTGATCTTTTATCCTGCCGATTGGAGCCCTGTGTGCGGGGATGAACTCGCACTCTTCAGTGAGCTTCGGGATGAGTTCGCGAAATTCAATGCCTCCCGCTGGGAATTTCCGTAGATGGCGCGTGGAGTCATATCGCCTTTGCCAGAGATCGGGGTTATCATCTGACGCTTCTTTCCGATTTCGAACCCAAGGGAGAAGTCTCGCGCAAATACGGAGTCTACAGAAGCAAGGAAGGGATTAGCGAACGGGCGCTGTTCGTGATCAATGCGGGTGGCGTCATCCATTGGAGGTATGTTTCACCCGTGGGTGTCAATCCAGGCGCAGATGGAGTTTTGCGAGCTTTGGAATCACTGTCCGGAGGCATATGATGAGCCTGACTATTCCAGTTGGTCCGGATGATCATGTAAAGGGTCCTCAAACCGCGTCGGTCGTCCTGGTCGAGTACGGCGATTATCAATGCCCATACTGTGCAAATGCATATGTGATCGTCAAGCTGCTTCAGGGACAGCTCGATCCCCTCCTCCGCTTCGTGTTTCGAAATTTTCCGCTCAGTCAGGTTCATCCCCAGGCAGAACTTGCTGCGGAAGCCGCTGAAGCCGCCGGGGTGCAGGATAAATTCTGGGCGATGCATGATGCGCTTTATGAAAATCAACCGGTATTAAGCCCTGATTTGATCCAAGCTCTCGCGCAAAAGCTTAGGCTTGACATGGAGCGCTTTCAAAGCGACATGGAATCGGGACGATTCCGGGAACGCGTCAAGCATGATTTCATGGGGGGCGTGCGCAGCGGCGTGAACGGGACTCCGGCCTTTTTCATCAATGGGGAACGTTTTGACGGAAGCTGGGACGAGGCCTCCCTTGGCACGGCGCTGCGGGCAGCGGCAAAATAAGCTGGCTCGGGCGGTGGCAGGCCTCAATTCACTCGATTTTTCAGAAAAAGGCGTTGCCGAACGACGCCAGCAGTCATGAAAGCAGCGAAGCGGGGATGCAGCATAATCATAAAGGAAGCGGCCGAGGGAATTCAACGCGCAATCATCGAGTTTAAACGCGAGCCGCTGATATAAAACATCATCGCGCGGCCATGCAGATGGATCATAATGTTGCGGGTCAATTCGCCATCAGGTTGATTCGTCCATCCTCATGGCATCCCCATTGCATCCCTATCGTTGAAAAGGTGCATGCGCTGGCAATGTTCCGCATCAGTCTGTGTAACGAAATTGCAGGCTATGCCTGACTGAGGTTTGAAAGCTTTCTTCGTCTCCGGCCAAATATAGATGGAATACAAGGATTATTATAAGATCATGGGCGTCGCGCGAGACGCCTCCCAGGATGAGATCAAGCGTGCATACCGGAAACTGGCGCGTAAATACCATCCCGACGTCAGCAAGGAACCACAGGCTGAAGCGCGCTTCAAGGAACTCGGCGAAGCGTACGAAGTGCTCAAGGATCCGGAAAAGCGGGTTGCATACGACCAGCTCGGCACCAACTGGAAAGCGAACCAGGAGTTTCGCCCGCCGCCGGACTGGAACGCGGGCTTCGAGTTTTCCGAGCGGGGTTTTCAAGGCGGTGATGCCTCGCAATATAGTGACTTTTTCGAATCCCTCTTCGGTCACGCTTTCCGTTCCGCGCAAGGTGGGAGGACGGGCGCCAGAGGACCGGCAGAGGTACCTCAGGTCATGGCGGCGGCCAGACCTTCCATGCACCCGGGGAGGATCATTACGCCAAGGTGATGATCGGCCTGGAGGATTCCTACATGGGCGCGACCCGCACCATTACCCTTCAAGTGCCCGAGATCGATCCGCAGGGACGTCTGGCGACGCGCGAACATACGCTCAATGTCGTCATCCCGCGAGGAATTCGCGCAAAACAATATATCCGGCTTGCAGGGCAAGGCGCGCCTTCACCAGGACAGGGAAAACGGGGGGACCTGTATCTGGAGATTGAATTCCGCCCCCATCCATACTATCGTGTGGAAGGCGCCGACGTTTATCTCGATCTCCCCATTGCGCCATGGGAGGCTGCCTTGGGCGCAACGGTAAAAGTGCCGACCCCGGGAGGAACCGTTGAGCTTAAGGTACCGCCGGGTTCCGCTACTGGCCGGAAGCTGCGCCTGAAAGGCCGCGGCATTCCAGCCAAAACACCCGGTGATTTCTTTGTCGTGCTACGCACCGAGCCTCCTCCCGCGGCCGATGAAGCGGACAAAGCTTTTTACCGCACCATGGCCGAGCAATTCAAATCTTTCAACCCGCGAGCCGGACTGGGAGTGGAGGTATGACAACTGAAAATGAAGCGATGACAAACAGGCAGAGACAAACGGATGTCCCTAAACTGAGCGGCATTGTTCTGGATGAGGAGCACCTGCTGACACTGACTGAGATCAGCCAGGCCTGCGCCGTACAAACCGGCTATATCATCGAACTGGTTGATGAAGGCCTGCTGAATCCGGAAAGCGGCCCGGAAACCGGCCTGGGGGAACCCGCGCCCCATTTCTGGCGATTCACGGGCGAACAAATGCGCCGCGCCAGAATGGCATCGAGGCTGCAAGGCGATCTCGGCATTAACCTGGCTGGCGTGGCGCTGGCCCTGCAACTGCTGGATGAGATCGCAGAGCTTCGGGAACGGCTTGAGGCATTAGGCGGCGACGATTGGAACAGGCCGGATTAGCCGTAGATTGGTTAGCAAGGAGCGTGCCCTCAGTTTCCTGCATGTGCCCTAACCGTAGTAGCCCTATGTTGGGTTAGCGAAGCGTAACCCAACATGGGGTATCCGATTTGCCATCTCGATCTGTCTGCTAAATAGTCGTACCTGAAATACGCCTGTAACCCTTATGAATATTAGCATTGAGGGGTATACAACGGCTGAGGGAATTGCCAGAATGGGAGTTATTATCCCCTGATTTCTGGTGAATTGATGAAGCCAAAGAAACAAGAATCGAGTACCTGTGACGACCTGTTCCGCATGCGCCTGGAGCAGATACTGGATCAGCGTCATGTGTTGTACCTTCTTGCGGGGAAGCTTGACTGGATAGCGGCAGAGCAGCGGTTTGGCGGGCTTTATGCGGAGGAAGGCCGTCCTGGTATTCCGATCCGGCTCATGGTGGGGCTGCACTATCTCAAGCATACCTTCAATGAATCGGATGAAACGGTGGTGGCGCGCTGGGTAGAGAATCCTTACTGGCAGTACCTGTGCGGGGAAGAATACTTCCGCCATACCCTGCCGATCGATCCCAGCCAGATGACCCGATTCAGGGACAGGATTGGCGAACAAGGCTGCGAATTCATGTTAAGCCTCACGGTGCACACGGGGATTAAAACCAAGACAGTCGCCGCGGCATCGCTTGCTGTGGTCAACATCGATACCACGGTACAGGACAAGGCGATCGCTTATCCCACCGATGCCCGGTTGTACCACAAGGCCAGAGGTGCGCTGGTACGGATAGCCAAGCAGATGGGCATGGACTTGCGGCAAAGTTATGAACGGTTATCGAAGCTTGCTCTGGCGAAGAATGGGCGCTATGCCCAAGCGCGGCAAATGAAACGCGCCAGGCGTGAACAAAAGCGCCTCAAGACCTACCTGGGCTGTGTTATCCGCGATATAGAGCGCAAGCTGGCAGCAAGATCGGCACAAGCGGGACCGCAGGAAGTCGCCAGGCTTTGCCGGCTGCTGCTGATTGCCCGGCGCATTCACACACAACAGCGTCACGACACGGGTAAGGTGTACAGCGTGCATGCGCCGGAAGTTGAATGCATTGCCAAAGGCAAGGCGCACAAGCCCTATGAGTTTGGGGTCAAGGTCGGCGTGGTCAGTACCAGCAAGGAAAGCTTTGTGGTGGGCATGAAATCGCTTCCTGGCAACCCCTATGACGGCCATACCCTCAAGGAATCACTGGAACAGGCACAGCGATTAACAGGGGTTGCAACCAGGGAAGCGTATGTGGACCGGGGCTACCGCGGTCATGGTGTTGCCCTGGATAAGCTCAAGGTATGGATTGCCGGAGCCAAACGCGGCGTTACCGTAGGGATCAAAAAGAAACTGAAGCGGCGCAATGCGATAGAACCGGTGATTGGTCACATGAAGAATGACGGCCGCTTGGGTAGAAACTTCCTCAAAGGCACTCAAGGTGACGCCATGAATGCCCTGTTGTGCGGCGCTGGCCATAACCTGCGCAAGATTCTGCGCCGACTGGCGCTTTTGTGCGCCCAAATCCTAAGTTGTTTGCAGCGCTATCTACCGAAACGCGATGGAAACTGTCATCGATTTATGATCGCTGTTTGCTAAAAATAGGGTTTTTCAGGGACGACTAAATAGCTTTTATTTTCATTTGCAAATGGCCCTTTAATACATCATACAAAAAGTCTTGACCCCATACAAATAATGTGATAATTAGAAAACTCCTATATATCATGCTCATTAATAACATGCGAGTTCTTAAGGAAAAAGACCGGATCCTGTATGACAAGCTGGTGCGGTTGGCGGGTGGCGATTCGGGAATTGTCATAAAGGTGCTTTCCAATCCTCACAGGTCTTCCGTTGACCTCAAAACGGCGATCAGAGAAATTGAAGAACTCCGCAATATTCACAAACCCGCTACCGCTCCCTCCCTGCCCCAAGCGGCAACCGTGTAACCCGGCATGTCCATAGCTTGGGCGACGGTTGTCATCGTTGTCCTGCTGCTGCCCGGATTCGCTTTCTTCTGGGGGCTCTACGCCCCGAACCAGGTAACACGAGAAGTCTCTCCCGCCAGCCCGCTCGCGCAGTTGGCCGGTGTCGTGATGATCAGTTTTTTCGTCCATGCATTTGCTTACCTCACCATCAATACGGGACTTTGCGCGAGCTTTCCCTTGATCACCGTGCCCTGCATAGACTTCGATGAGCTCTCCGCCCTGGTTCGCATCGACGCTTTTACCCTGCCCGGCACCCCTCATCCCACATTCCGCACCATGCTGGACCGGTATATCTTCTGGATCCTCCTCTACTTTCTTGCAACGGGAGCTCTAACGGGTCTGGCTGGGTTCGGCGTCGGCAAACTGATCGAAAACGGCCATCTTCGCGGCTTTACCCGCCACCGGTATCTGTTTCTGCTGGAGAAAGGAAGAAAAAGCGAAGAATCCGAGCTTGTGCGGGCATACGTCCTGTCCCGCATCCAGAACCTGAACACCGTCGTATTTTACGACGGCATACTGCAAGACTTCTTTGCCAAAGCGGACGGCACCATCAGCTACATCGTTCTGCATGACGCTAACACCTCGGCCATGGAAATTACTGCAAGCGGTCCGGCGCACTCTAAAAACTCCATACCGCTCGACGTCGAGTCCGGCGTGCGGGCAACAAAACCCTTCCTGGTCATTACCAGCGAAAACATTGCAAACGTTTATTTTGAACCACTCAATACAGTCAGAATGGATAGTGGCGAAGATACCGAGGCGCTCGATAAAGCCATTGACGAGCTGGAGCAGTCTGCCGCCCGAATTTCGTCTAAAGACCGGTAGCTGCGCTTAATGTATGTGTAGCGTATGTACGGAGGCGAACGGAAACACAGGTGGTTTTCGCCACATATATGACCTTGGTGGATCACGGGCCGATCATGGATAAGGAACCGTTGCTCAAGCTGACCTGGCATGGCCGTGAAACGGCTGAAGCCATACCTTCACTGCTCGATCGGGCGGAACAATTGGAGATCAACCTGCCCGCCAACTACAACCACTCTCTCTATCGCCTGTTTCACCCACATGCGCCCCGGGCCCAGTTGGAGGACATTGAAGTATCAGGAGGTCCGCAGCTCCTGGTGGACATCGCATCCATCAAAGGGCTGGAAGAGCTTGCCAGCCTCGCCGAGCAGCTTACCGCCCTGCAAGCAACCGTGCGGATTTCCAGCCCCCCAAAGGTAGTCATCACGCTTCCCGGAGCCAATGTCAAAAAATCTCATTGACTGAGCAGTCTTTCGTGTTTCAGCGGCTCACACTGGGTTCAGGCTCGGCCGGTTCAGCTCTGGCTCATCTCTTAATATATGCTCATATTTCGATATCGGCACATCTATGTCTTAGGTATGCATTACGTACCCAAATGAATTCACCGAGCGCGCGGGAGGAACTAAAAAATCCCTATCGGCAATCCGTCGAGGAAGTGCTGACGGTACTCGGTACCGGCGCCCGCCATGGCTTGAGCGAGGAAGAAGCGCGTGCGCGCCAGGATCGATACGGCGGAAACGAGCTGGAGGCGGAGAAGCCCATCCCCAGGTGGAAAAAATTCTTCGCCCAGTTCCAAAATATTCTCGTGATTTTGCTGCTGGTCGCGACAGCCATCTCGGCGGGGTTATGGCTATATGAGCGGGACTCATCCTGGCCTTATGAGGCGACTGCCATCTTCGCGGTCGTGTTGCTCAACGCAATCATGGGCTATATTCAGGAATCGCGAGCGGAGGAAGCGGTTGCGGCATTACGTCAGATGTCCGCGGCGCACGCCGCCGTCATTCGGGACGGGAATCAGAGGAGCGTCCCGGCGGCTGAGCTAGTGCCGGGCGACCTCATCGTTATCGAAGAGGGCGACACCATTCCCGCCGATGCACGGCTGATCCAGTCGGCAGCGCTGCAAACGGCGGAGGCGGCGCTTACCGGAGAAAGCCTCCCCGTGTCAAAGGACACGCTGCCAATTACGGAAGAAGCCGAACTCGGCGATCGCCACAACATGATCTTCAGCGGTACCGCTGTTACATTTGGGCGGGGACATGCGGTAGTCGTCGCGACCGGGATGCAGACGCAGATGGGGCGTATCGCCGGGCTACTTAAAGAATCTCCCGCCGAAATAACCCCGCTGCATAAAGAGCTTGCCCGCCTCGGAAAGCTGCTGGGGGTAATTGTCGTCGTTATTGCAGTCATCATGATTGCGACAATAATAATTGTCGAGCATGTGAGCGGCCTTGCGGCATTTTTTGATGTGCTCATTCTCGGGGTGGCGCTGGCGGTCGCTGCAATACCTGAAGGCCTGGCGGCGGTCGTGACAGCCGTCCTCTCCATTGGCGTTCAGCGCATGGCGCGGCGGAACGCGATCGTGCGGCACCTTCCTGCGGTCGAAACGCTCGGCTCGGCAAATATTATCGCTTCCGATAAGACGGGTACGCTGACAAAGAATGAAATGACGGTACGCGCGGTTATCACGGCCAGCGGCCGTGTCGCGATGGAGGGCAGTGGCTACTCTCCGAAAGGAAAAGTGCGACGGGAGGCAAAAAAGGAAGGGGACCCGACCGCGGCTGATGGGCAGGAAAAAATTTCTGGGCCCCTGCGCATCGAACTGGAGCGTGCGCTTGCTGTCGCCGACCGCGCCAGCAATGCCGTGCTGTATGAAGACAACGGACGCTGGATGGTGCAGGGCGATCCTACCGAGGGGGCGCTTATCGTTGCGGCGCGCAAAGCCGGGCTGCAAGATGAAGCGCTTGACGCACGCTTTCAACGCATCGGCGAAGTCCCCTTCTCGTCCCAGCGCAAGCTCATGACAACGGTTCATACCGATGCGCAGAAGCAGGAGCGTCTGCTCGTCTTCACCAAAGGCGCCCCGGATTTGTTGCTCGGGCGTTGTTCAGGCGAACTGGTGGGCGAGGAAATCCGGCCTTTGACCGCAGACCGCCGGATAGCGATTCTGAAGGCAAATGAAAAACTAGCTGGTGAAGCCTTGCGGTCGCTGGGCGTAGCCTTCCGCTCCCTGCCCGCCGATGCGCTTTCCGCCGGCGATGTTGACGAACGCATTGAGCAGGATCTCGTATTCGCGGGGCTTATCGGCATGATCGATCCGCCTCGCGCCGAAGCCGGAGAGGCTGTGGCACATGCCAGGACCGCGGGAATACGGCCGATCATGATAACGGGCGATCATCCCATCACTGCCGGGGTCATTGCCCTCCAGCTCGGAATTACCAAAGAGACTCGCGCAATCAGTGGAGCCGAGCTGGAAAAGATGACGGACGACGCTCTGGATCGAATGGTCAAGGAGGTATCGGTCTATGCACGTGTCAGCCCCGAACACAAGCTCCGAATCGTCAAGGCTCTGCAGCGCGGCGGCGCAATTGTGGCCATGACGGGGGATGGCGTGAACGATGCACCCGCCCTTAAGGCTGCGGATATCGGTATTGCAATGGGTATTATGGGTACGGATGTTTCCAGGGAAGCCGCCGATATCGTGCTTGCGGATGACAATTTCGCCACCATTGTTGCCGCTGTCGAGGAAGGCCGCACGATTTTCGCGAATATCCGCAAGTTTTTGCGCTACCTGCTCTCGTCCAATATGGGCGAAGTGCTCACGATGTTCTTCGGCGTGGTGCTGGCGGATATCATCGGTTTGAAGGCTGAAGGGACCGAAGGACAAACGATTGTACTGCCCGTTCTCGCGACGCAACTCCTCTGGATAAATCTCGTGACAGATGGCGCGCCGGCACTCGCATTGGGTATGGATCCGCCGAATGCCGATGTGATGCGCAGGCCGCCCCGGGCGCATGGCGAACGTGTGGTTACACCCGAAATGTGGTTTGGCATTATCTTCGTCGGCATCATCATGGCTGTGGGCACACTCCTGGTGCTGGATGCCAGCCTCCCCGGGGGTTTCATAGAAGGCACAGGCAGCATGCGCTACGCGCAGACGATGGCATTCACCACACTAGTGCTGTTTTCAGTTTTCACCGTATTCAACGCGCGTTCAGACGAACAAAGCGCCTTTGCCGGAATGTTCTCCAACAAGTGGCTGTTGGGCTCGCTCCTGCTGGCAATTCTGTTGCAGATTGCAGTAGTTTATATCCCCGTTCTGCAACAATCATTTTCAACCGTCGCTTTGAGGTGGGAAGATTGGCTGTTTTGTACCCTGGTAGCAAGTTCGGTGTTGTGGTTGCGCGAGTTGAGCAAATTGGCGAAACGCATGACGAAATGGTAAGCCGCATGGATGCCTGCAAGTCAAAGTCAAAGCCGAAGATGAGGGTGCGGTTGTCCGGTCTTCCGCTCCCGTGCAATCCGAATATCCCCTTGATGCAGTAGCGCCGATCATTCCCCATGCGCCTTTTGTGTGCGATAACGCACCGACGATATAGCGGGCTGGTGTCTAACCTTTCATCCGTTTACCATGATCAATCTTAACGATCTACGCTACCAGTTCGTGTTAAGGGCTGAAGAATGGACGTCGTTGGCACGTATCCAGCGCTTTGAGTTCCAGCTTATTTCGGTTCGGATATATCGCGAAATCATGAAGAGCGTAATTGATTTCCGCGGAGGCTGAACGTACCTGGCCTCGCCCGGATAAACAATAACTTTGAGAGGAAAAATATGTCCGAATTAATTGCAGTAGGATTCGATAGCCCTGAAGAAGCCGATCGCGTCTTGTTGAAGCTCAGCAAGTTAAAAAAGGAATACCTTATAGATCTCGAGGACGCTGTTGTTGTCGTCCGCGACGAGGCGGGCAAGATCCACCTCAAGCAAAGTATCAATCTTGTCTCTGCTGGGGCAACTACCGGCTTTCTTTCCGGCAGTTTGTGGGGCACTCTGGTCGGGATGCTATTCCTGAATCCCTTTGCCGGATTTGTACTGGGCGGGGCCATCGGCGTTGGAGCAGGCGCCCTGTCCGGCTCGCTATCAGACTACGGTATCAACGATGATTTCATCAAATCGTTAAGCGAGACTATTCCGGCCAACTCATCCGCTCTTTTCATTCTCGTGCGGAAGGCGCAACCGGAAAAAGTGTTGGCTGAGCTCTCCGGGGTTAGAGGCAAAGTGCTTCGCACCTCCTTGTCCCCGGATCAGGAGAGAAAACTTCGTGACGCGCTGGAAAAATCCGGCGCGACGGCTGGAACATAAACTCTCGCCCCGCCCAAACCCTCTGGTTCGCCAGAGGATCGCGGACAGTTGAGCCGCCTCCCCTGCGCACCCCGAACCGGCAAATAGCAAAAAATAATGGTCAGGGTTTTAAGAACCTGGCAATCAGAGCATCGACTTCCCCTGCTCAAGTATCTTCTCGCATACCTTTTTCACTGCCTTGGCCTTCAGCCCGGCCATGCTCAGATCCACGCCCTGGCCGCTGCTTCCCAATATCATTCCTTTGGCGCCACTAGCATAATCGGGGTTGCTCTCGGCCGGTTGATCGCTGCTGCCGGTCATCTTTCCCATAAGCTGATCCTTGACCGAAGAAGCGTTGCCGCCGCTCAGGTAATTATTCTTCATGCAATACTCGATAATGCCCGCGGCATTGCCTGTGCTCCCGGATGTGATGGATGACAGCGATCCCAAAGACGAGGCTGCGCCGCCGAGGTTGCCACCTCCCGGAATATCTTTCAGTTGACCCAGGCCCTGGGCTGCAAGCGCGCCGGAAAAGATCGCGATTGCAATGCTTGTGCTCGATAACAAGGCGTGCCGTTTGAAACTATTCATGGTTATCCCTCCGGGTTATATTCAGTGAACTATTTGCTTGTAGAAATGGAAGCCCTGGTTTATGACAACGCTGCAACCAGTGAAATCAGGTGTGACTGTCCGCCGCTTCAATCGCGTTTACTGCCGCCTGCCTGGCGGGCATTATGTGAAGCCTGATCCTGATCTTTCCCGAACCGGGTTTACGTTTGGCATTAAAACGGGTAATCCGGCGGGGAATGCTGAACGGTTATCCAGTGATCCCGGGTGAGTTCGTGAATAATCCAGTCGCCACCAAACCGCCCGATGCCACTGTTCTTCTCGCCACCGAATGGACCGGTCGGAGTGTCCTCCACGCTATGATCATTGACGTGCGTCATGCCGGCCTGCACGCCCAGCGCGAACCGGACGCCACGCTCCTGATCACGGGTGAATACGGCGCTTGAGAGTCCGTACTGAGTATCGTTCGCAACCCGCAATGCCTCAGCTTCTCCATTGACCTTGATAATTGGCGCGATCGGACCGAACATTTCGTCCTGCGCTATCCGCATGTCATTGGTGACGTCCACGAATACATGCGGCGGCAGCACCTGACCTTGCGGATCGCCACCCGCCACCTGGCGCGCTCCCGCTGCCCGCGCGCCTTCTATATGCGCCATGTGGGCTGCAAGCTGCTTCTGATTAATGATAGGACCAATAGCGGTAGCCGGATCATTGGGATCCCCATACTTCAGCCCTTTGACATGCGCGGTAAACCGGTCCACGAATTCGTCATAAACCTTGGCATCGACCACAATACGGTTGGTGCTCATGCAGATCTGGCCCTGATGAAGAAATCTGCCGACAACCGTGGCCCGCACCGCATGCTCCACATCCGCGTCATCGAGGATAACGCAAGGCGCGTTTCCGCCCAGTTCGAGCGCCACACGTTTCATTTGTGGAGCGCTCATGGCAAGTTGTCCAATGTGCCGGCCGACCTTGGTCGAACCCGTAAAGGATATGAGACGCGGTATCGGGTGCAGCGTAAAAGCATCGCCGATGTCCTTGACCTCGCCGATCACCACATTCAGAAGACCAGGCGGAAGTCCCGCTTCCTCATAAATCTTCGCAATCAGGAGCCCGCCGGTAATGGGCGTATCCTCGGCGGGTTTGACCACGACACCGTTGCCAAGCGCCAGCGCGGGCCCGATCGAACGATGGGATAAGTGCATCGGGAAATTCCAGGGGCTGATGACGCCTATCACGCCCAGAGGCTGGCGATAAGCGCGGCTCTCCTTGCCGGCCACATCGATGGGAAGAATCCGGCCCTCCACCCGATAAGGAAACGACGCGGCCTCGACCGTAATGGCATGAAGAGATTGCCATTCCACTTCGGCCTTGGTGCGGGTGCTGCCCGACTCGCGGATGAGCCAGTCAACAATCTCCTTGTGGCGCGCTTTCATGATTTCGGCGGAGCGGCTCATAACCTCCGCGCGCTCGGAGGGAAGACGGGCGGCCCAATCAACCTGGGCTTTCGCAGCGGACTGGTAGGCTTCATCGAGATCGCTCGCACTTGCCATGACAATCTCTGCGAGAGTCTCTCCCGAGTATGGATCCGTATCTTTCAGTATTACGCCTTGCTTGCCGGGGCGCCAGGCGCCATTTATATATTGCAAGTTGAAACCTGAGTACGGGCGGCTATCGCTCTCCGTTGCTGCGCCTGGTTTGTCTGCTATCGCCATCGCCCATTCCTGCTCGTACTGTAAAATTGAAACTGGAGAAATACCGAAAATTCGGGCTTATACGGCAAAGCCCGGTAAAACAGGGCATAAGTAAATCAAGTAAATCTTTTATAGCACATATTCAGCGAAAGTCCAGCTTCGGTAATTCGTCCTCAAACGGACCAAAGGAAGACTGCAATTTGAAAGACCGCAATTTCCTGACCGCTGCCAATAGCCCCGCCAGGAGGTGATCACGCTGCCTTATTGGAGATAACCGAAAGCGATACCTGGGGCAGCCGGTATGTGCGCTGCCGAGCAGAAAACCATTTCAATTGAGGGGACAATGTCGACAAGTGAACGGACGAGTGGCTTGTTCGCTTTCATATAAATCGACAATCAAGGAGAAACCTCATGAACAGCATTATCTGGTGGGTAGGCTTTATAGTCATCCTTCTCGCTATCTTAAGCTTTCTCGGGTTGCGTTAAAACGAGTGCATCGCGCAGGCAGTTTTACCGCCTGGGCAAAAAGGCTGAAGGTGCTCATTAACACTGAGCACCTTCAGCATGGTCTACATATACAGGATATGATGTCGGGGTAATCCGGCTCTTCATATCTTCGATAGCATATACTTCAGTTTGAGAAAGCCATGAATTCCAGCAAAAAAAATATCAATATTTTCGCATCCTGCATCAATCAGCCCTCTATATTTTTCATCGCGCACCCTCAGCACCGCCGGGAGAAATGCAGCGCGAACTTCTGATGCGCCCCTGAAGGCTCGGCTCGATCGTCTGTGTGAACGAGGAAGGATCGCCTGCCAAAAAATGCGCGGGGATGTCGATGAGTTGCCCGTAGCGCGGGGCCAGCTCTTTGATGGCCTGTTCATCCGGGTTGGGCGGGCAATTCTCGGGCGACATCCAGAAAATTGCGGGAGTCATCACCGAACGTGGTCGTACACCGTCCCGAGCAGGACTGGCCGCACGGGCAAGGCATGCAGGAATCATCAAGCCTTTGTGTGAAGCGCTCGATGCCTCCGCCGCGATCGGCTGCAAGCCCTGCGAGAAGATCGTTACCGCCAATCGTAACCAACGCGGCCGCTGGTCCGGCCACCTGGATTCCTTTTGCCTGGCGGGGTAGACCGTCGACCACCGCGCCATCCATGGCGTGGTGGTCGAGCTGCGCGGGGCCGACCGAAAACAGATCGCGATTTTTAAATTCGGGGAATAGATCATCATCATTGCGAACGATGAATTGTCCCGGATGTATGCCATACGCGTTGTACCGGGCGCAGTCGAGGATTGAATCACCAAACGTGAATACGGTGAATATACTGCTACGGGTGGCTGCTCCGAGCGCATCCAGAACTATTGGGGCGGCGCCGCCGAAGATCGCTCGTAGCCACAGGCGCCGGCCGCCGTCAAACTTTCCCGCTATTGTCCACCCCCAATGGCTATTGTTGCGCGGAGGTGCTGTTAGCCGCTGAGCTTTCGGCAGGTCTTTCGGTAGAGTTGGAATCTTTTGCTTCTGACAGCAGGTTGCTTGCCTCCGCGCGGAGCCCTTTTGCCCGGTTGGCGAGATCACGAGCCTTGGCGTTAACCTGTTTTCGGGTCTTCATCATTGCGCTGTACATTTTGTCCCTTGCCTGAGCGCGGCGCCTGTTCCCTTTCTCAGGATCAAGAAGGAACATTGTGAGAACCCCAACGGCAGCGCCGCCGAGCGCCCATTTCATGCGAGACGTATCTGTCGAACCATGGTTCATCTTCATTCTCCTTTTTTATCATCTGAGACGAAATGACATCATTTCCTTTTCGGCCTCTCTAATCCGTGCGTTAAGGCACATAGAACTACTGTATATGGAAGGACTCCAGGGGCTGGTGGCTGTGCCTGTACTATCCTCGCGCTGTCTTCGCATTAAAAGCAGGCACTGCATTGCTTGGCTACAATGAAAAAAAGAATAGCCAATGCGCGTGTAGATATAGAAGGTATGAAGCTCCCACCCGGAGATTAACTGTCGCCCATGCCCTCCTCCCCCGGTCGCACCAGGCATTTTTCGATGATACGCGGCTTCCAGCTCGCGGACTTCTTCACGCTGGGCAACGCGGCCTGCGGCGTGGCCGCCGTATTTTTTGCCATGCTCTACGTTGAAAGCCGATTGGTTGCTCATTTTTTCAGCTCGGCTGGCATGATGGCGGGAGCTTTCATATTTGACGTGCTCGATGGGCGCATTGCACGATGGCGGCGGGAGCATTCGGCCTTGGGGCGGGAACTCGACTCGCTCGCGGATATACTTTCGTTTGGCATAGCCCCAGCCGCCCTCGGTTTTGCCGCCGGACTGCGAGCGGGTTGGGATTGGGTAGCGCTGATTTACTTCGTATGTTGTGGTGTCAGCCGGCTGGCGCGCTTCAACATCACCGCGGAAACGCTCTCGGCAGGGGCCGCTAAAGTCGCCTATTTTGAGGGCACTCCCATACCCACCAGCATCGTTCTCGCCGGAGTGCTGGTGCTGTCCGCCTGGACGGGACGGCTTGGGGAGCAACTTTACGGGGGAGTGTGGACGGTCGGGCCGTGGCAATTGCATCCTCTGGCTCTACTATTCATACTCTCCGGCACGCTGATGATCAGCAAGACGCTGCGCATACCGAAAATCTAGGGGAACTGTAATCATGTGTCCATTACGAAAACGTCAGTATGGGGGGTTTACCCGGATTGGGCCGTTTGGACTATTGCTGGCTCACATGGGGACGGATATTGTAGGAAAACCAGATTTTGATCTTCCAAGGGAAAACTTGCTTACGGATAAGCTATAACTAAAAAAGATGACGCTGCTATGAATCTCAGAAATGGGCTGGCAGGCGATTCGCATCTTCAATCCCGGAGTTTTTCTGAACGCTAGATTTTTAATGTTACAAGGGGACCAAATGGACGCCAAATTCTCCGATCTTGCTTTACTTACGGGGATGTTATTCGCTGGTGCGAGCCAAGCCGCGGATACGCCCTATTCCTATTCTTTTACCGACCTTGGTTCGTCAAGCGCCCAGAGTTTCGCCCGCGCGATCAATAACGCTGGCCAGGTTGCCGGATATGCCCTCCCCTCTGGTGAAACCGGATCCGCTTATCGCGCCACCGTCTGGAATGGCACTACGGCGACCAACCTGGGTACGCTCGGCGGCAGCTACAGTCATGCTTTTGGCATTAACAGTTCGGGCGCGGTGGTTGGTGATTCCGAACTTCCTGACTTCCGCACGCAACATGGAGCGGTGTGGAATGGCACTATAGCGACTGGCTTGGCAACACCAGCGGGCTATCACAGCGAGGCCATGGCGATCAATGCCTCCGGGGAAGTGGCGGGGGCGACCTTTTCCCCGACTGCCCCCCGGCTCGCTACGGTCTGGAATGGAAACACGCCTACCCCACTCGGCACATTGGGAGGGCAGACGAGTCAAGCCTACGCCATCAACAATACCGGACAGGTGGCAGGCGACTCCTATCTATCCGACGGCTCCACCAAACACGCCACCATCTGGAATGGCACCACGGCGACCGACCTGGGGACGCTTGGAGGGCAATCCAGCCAAGCCTACGGCATCAACAATGCCGGGCAAGTGACGGGCTCCGCCTACCTGGCTGGCGACTCCACCTATCACGCCGCTGTGTGGAATGGTACTACAGCAACAGATCTAGGCACGCTGGGTGGCGTGCTAAGTCAAGCTAACGCCATCAATGATACTGGACTGATAGTAGGCTGGGCCGATACTGCCGATGGCGTTGTCCACGCTGCCTTGTGGAATGGCACCGTTGCAACCGACCTCAACAGTTTCCTGGATGCCAGTACGGTGAGTGCAGGCTGGGTGCTGGAGCGCGCATACGGCATCAATGGCAACGGATGGATTGTGGGCGACGCCCATAATTCCGTCTCAAATGTAGATCATGCCTTCCTGCTCACCACCCCGGTTCCCGAACCTGAAACCTACGCGATGTTCATTGCTGGCCTTGGTTTGATGGCTGCCTTTGTCTCACGACGTCGCAAGACTGCTTAAGCGGAGCCAGATCCCGAGCCACAAATGGATAAATATCCATTTGTGGCGTTATGTTTTACACGGAAATCCTCTTCCATAATTCAGATTGTTGCGGATCAGAGGCTTTACGCTTCGCTAATCCAACCTACGGGCTGCTTGTCCTGATTGCCCATCGGGGCGTGCTGGGAAGCCACCAGCACACTCAACCCCGCCCGCTGCCAATCTCAATTATTAACGGTTGCCGGAGTTCTCACGCCTTCTTTTTCCGTACCCCATTTAGCAGCGGATTTTGCATTATTTTCAGCGCGGCTGGCATTCACGCAGTTTGGCGTGGCATCAAGTTTTTTAGGATTAGCCAGGCATTCAGCCAGCTTTACCGCCCGCTCAGCTGGGTTTGACTCGTACCAATCAACCGGCCTGACTTCCTCGTGCGCCTGGCGGCTTTCGCAACCGGCCAGCGCAATGACCAATACGCTGGCCGCTGCTGAGACAATGATTGTTTTCTCGTTCATGGTTGAGGTCTTCAAAAATGTAGCTGAATATAACCGCTTGGCAAGGTATGAAGCATTATTCACCGCTAGTTCATGGTGTTGAGCATCACACGGTCGGGAACGGTTGGTCTGTGCGCCGGCGAACGCATTAGTTTTCCGCCTCTGCCGGGCCCATCATTTAAACGGGAGAATGCTACAGGAGGGACCGGAATCCGCCTCACCGGTGGTGCGGTACTGATCCCGCTTTTCACTAGGCCATCTCCCGCATAACCGGGTTGCGCAACAAGCCGCGGCGCTCCATTTCCCTATACAGGATATCCATTGCCTGGGTATGAATTGTATCCAGTACATCGTAGCCCCCGTTACGCAGCGACGCCGCCTTGAGCATGCCGCACGCCATGGATTTTCTCAGTTCGCGCAACCCGATCTTTTCTCCGCAATAACTGCGAATGATCTGCTCGATGCCTCTGCGGCTATGCACGCCTGTCCCGAAGCTTGCGGCCAGATGGCGCGCAAGCAAATCGAATCCGCTTGCTTCCCGGCCAAACTGGACTTTTACGTAAGCCATATGCAAAGGAGATAGCACTCGCTCGCATAACCCCAGTATCAGAGCTGCCTGGGCATGGTAGTCGTGCACGGTCAGCTCGTCGCTTGAGGCGGCCCCGTCTATCCTCTCGGATCCTCGCATTGCATTGACCGACGAGATTTTTACGATTGGCCTGTTGCTGGTTTCATAAGACCATCTGAGAGCGTGCTCGGGATTGCTGAATTCCATTGTCATGTTCCTTTATTGGTTGATAATTTATCTCAAGCTTCATGTATAAAAACTTAAAACCGCACCATCTATTTTCGATTTATCGCATTGTCATCCGCCTTCCTCATTTTCCTTGGCCTTCTTTTCCTTTCCTCATTTTCCTTGCTCCTCCTCGCTACCTTCCTCACTCCTTCCGTATCTGCCTTGTCACCTGCCGTGTTTCTGCCTGGCTACTTTCATTACTTTCTTAAGCGGCGCTTCGTCCCATGCTTGTTTCGCAGGTTGGGCGAAAACCTCCGGGTCGCTCAATCATTTCTTGGCTACTGTTGTTCCCCGTTTCACCTGAACTTCTTCGGCCGCCCTGCTCTTCCACTTCATGATCTTCCAGTATCCCGGCCACCATCTCTCCCAGGTCCGCGCTTATGCGTTTCAGCCCAAGCACAGGCCGTTCCGATCCTCCACGCCACACCTGCCTCGCCAATTGTTCTTTCCCGATCAGCACCGGCGCACCGTTTTCATAACCCTTTCTGAGGTTGTGCGCGGTCGCAATGCCAATTAAAGTGGGCGGATATTGCGGATGCTCTCCACGGGAACAGAATCCCCGATACCGGTTTTCGAATTCTTTGGCGACAAACGGCCATTCATTCTCGACTTTGGTTCCGAGCGCAATCCACCCGCCCATATCCTGAATCACACGATGAATCAGCGCATCGTCGAATACCACATCGCAATATGTTCCAACCCGGCGCACCGCCAGATCGACTTTAGCCCACGCTCTAAGCGCGGAATCCTGCGACGAGCCCTGCAGTACGCGGATAATGTCGGCAGGTTTTGGCGCAAACTGCCCCGCATCCGGATTCGCCAGGTGGCGATTGAAAGCATCGACAATCGCAGCCAGGTCATATACCTTGAGCGCTGTCCACCAGACATCCAGTGCAAAACCGGATACGCTTTTGCCATAAAAACTCATCACTCCGGCAATTCCGTCATGGAATTTCTGAAAATCATCAATTCGCATTCGTTGCCTCCCCCTGCCCGGTACTCCTCGCTTCTCAGCCCTCAGTTCTGGCGGCAGCCATCCCTTGGCCGCCGCCTTGTTGGATGACTCAAGCAATTCCTGGCCATTAGGCATGCGGCCGTGGTGCAGAACCAGTTGGGCAGCCTCCTCACGCTGCCGCTTTACCGTACCCACGACATAAGCAAAGCTTGTTTTTCCCCTGGCTGCGGCGTTTCGGGCAGCTTGCACAAACTCCTCCTCCATTGCGCCTGCCTGCAATAACGCCAGAAATACCGGATGATGGGGATTGCAACCCTGCACGCCATGACGGACCAATACTTGGCAGCATATCCCTGCCATGCCCGGCGGCACTGAATGGAAGGTTTTGGGTTCAGGTGATTCGATGTGAGAAGATTCGGAATGAAAGGATTCGATATGGGAGGATTCATTGTGGCGGCCGCCATTTTCTGAAGTAAAGGATGGAGCGAAGTTGGACTCTTGGTGCGGATTGCGTCCACGCTCCTCTGGCAGGCAAGTAGCCGCAATATCCTTATTTGTGCCTTTACCGGATTGGTGCTGGTGCTGGGGGTGGTGTTGGTGAGCTTTGCCACCGGGTTCGCCGGGAAGTATTTCGCCGGTTAAATTGCTTGAACCCACAGATAACCCACCGGGTATCCCGAGGGTTTCCTGCCGGGCTGCCTGGAAGGAGCCGGAAGCGCCCAGCCTGGGGGGGCGGCCCCCTTTTCTGCCGTTGATCCTGGCCGCCTCTATTTTTGGCCTTGCTTTGGCAATTTCACGATCTGCGCGCTGGTTATGGCGCAATCCATCAGCCTCTGAGATGGGGAAAAATTGCTCGGCAACCGACCTCACAGCCTGCTGCTCAAGCCGTGACATTGCCCTGCACACTCTGTAGAGGCTGGGAAGATCGCTGGGTAGCGGCTTTTCCACGCTAAAGTACGTATCGAGTAACATGGTGTATGCGCCATGCTCGGCTAAAGAAAGGTGTGCGGTGTCACGCTGATAATCACCGCAGTATCGTTCGTAATAATTCAAGGTGACTCCATCCATTGCCATAGAAATTAAATCATCAGCCTGGCCAAAACATGTTTCTGCCGATAGGTTGAAACTTTTGGAGGTTCTCCGTCTCCAATACAAGTATTATTACAAGTATATCTTGTAGAGTCAAGTAATTCTTGTAAGCAGATCACAAGCATTGCTTGTATTATGAATGCATGAATGTTGCGAAAATCATCCGCGAGGCGCGCGAGAAACTTAACCTGAACCAGTCGCAACTGGCGGAGCTGGTGGGTGTCTCCCCGCAGGCCGTCCAGCAGTGGGAATCCGGCGCGACCCAGCCCCGCGGAAAAAGATTGAACAAGATTGCGGACGTACTCAAGCTGCCGCCCGCACTGATGCTTTTCGGTATACTTCCAGGTGGGCCGGCGAGAAAGCCGAAGAAGTCGCGGCGGCCGAACCCAAGGTTGCGGAATCCAGGGGAGCCGCCTCGGCGATGCTCTCTGCTAAACCTCTTGCGGCTAACGATCCGCTCATCAATCAGGTTATTGAGGCAATGCGGCGCATGTCGCCGGAAGATGCCGCCCGCCTGGTGACGATAAGCAAGGCGCTTATTGGCGAAGGACGCGTTGAAGAGTCTGCGATAGACCTGAAGCCTTTGCCTAAACCGGATCTGGCCCCTCACCCGCCTCCCGCATTTCCTCCGCGTAGGCTGCCCGGGGATAGAACGAAGGTTCGTGGAAAGGCGGCAGTCGGCAGATAGACGGGGATTCCCCAGGCACCAGCCCGACCGTCGCAAGCTCGACAGGCGCGGCAGAGCCTAGGATCTTGCCGGCTTACGAGATCGACGCGATTGGCTGCCGCAACAATGCCGGTAACCGGTGATCATCCGCGAAATCCTGTTTAAAGACGCTTGCGCATGCTCAAGGATGTTCAAACGCGTCTAGAATAAGATCGGAGGCTGCATGAAATTCAATTATGACGCGGGCAAAAGATTACCGAGGCGCAAAGGCGCGGACAGCCGCGGGAAGGCAGCGCCCAAACGGCACGGAAGATATCATGAAAGAGGCAATAAGCCGCGCACCCTACGACGCGGCGGAAATGCTGCTTGCTTTCCATGTTTCGGAGAAAGCCCGCGCAATGCAGCAGCAATACCTTGCTCAATTTCCTGAGCACTTGCGTGAGATTGAAGCACGCAAATATCCTCTGGAAAGAGCGGTAAAGGAAGTATTGGGTGAAGTGGCGGAAGTTGCACTGCTCATCAAGGAACTGGAAAGTTAGCGTCGCGCTTGGCAACATGATCGCCACCAGCCGGCATTGCAATCCAATTGATCAATATTTTTGGAGCCAACTATGAAATCTGCCGTGTTCGCCCTGCTCAGCGCACTGATACTTTCCGCATGCATTATGGGAGGAAAAATGAGCGGACTGCGTGAAGGTATGACGAAAGCTGAAGTTCTGAGTGTTGCGGGCGATCCGGACGGTTATCAGCGCAGCGACGATTACGAAGTATTGCTTTATCTCGAGCGCCGGACCAGCGCCTGGTCCTATTTTAGTGGATCCCTTCAGGATCTCGTCGATTACTCGGTTATTCTAAAAGATGACCGGGTGGTTGAGTATGGCCCCGGCAGAACGCATCAGCGCGATCCCAACGTTACTCCCTTCATACGCGTTCCGATCAGATAGTTTCGGGCCACAGCAATCGTCTTTTCCGCGGAAAGCGGAAATCCAGAGGCTTGCCTTCTTTACTTCCCTTCTCTCTTTATACCGCAGCTTCGCCACTGCGGAATCTCCCTACCCGCCTCTATCTACTACGCTCCCCTTGTAGGTTACAAGTTATGTCCTGTTACAAGTATTCTCTTGACAATTACAAGAATAACTTGTAATATACTCCCAATGACGCAAAACACCGCGGCAGATTGCTGAAGGACCGCGAAACAGATGCGTAGCCCAACCCGGCATAGCCTCAGTCCAGTAAGTCCCCGGTGGCGTGGAAAGACAAGCGGTTAGGGAAGGGAAAGGCGCAAAGAAATGCCCAGGCCGTGCCTGGCGCGGAATTTGGCCCGATTTGATGGGCAAGGCAATAAACTCAGGGAAACGGCTAAATCATGGGAAACGGGGTTGGACGGCGGTCAAATTGGAAAGAATTGTGGATCGAACGCCGTCCAGCCCCCCTTAACCTGTCTGATAAGGAAATTTTGGACTGGCTGGGCGAGTACTGCGACCAGGCGGTTTACAACCACCCTGCTCCGAACTATCGAGGCGGCTTTATCTTGTTTTGCGATGAGATCAAAACCAGCGGCCCAACCCTGCGTGAAGCGGTTTGCCTCGCCGCGGCAAAATGGAAGGAAGCAAATGAATAGGAAGTTGTGTTGTGTTGGGTTACGCTCGTCGGGGTAGCCTTCCATGCAAGAAACGCGTAAAAAAGGATGAGCAAAGCAATAGGAGTCGTTTTGCTGCTCTACCCGGTGTACGGATGGTTTGCCCGCGGTTAAATTCCGCCATAAGCGCGCCTGGTGGACGCCTTATATCTAGCACGAAGAACTTGTAGTTGTAGGTCGGGCTCCGCCCGACAGACTCCATCTACTGCTGTTCAAAAGGAGGAAGATTAATCCTGCTTCCACCAACCCCCGTTATCTTCCGATATTCTCGCGCTGATCAGGATTGTGGCACTTTATAAGGAAGAGGCCGTTCATGCGTAACTCAAAAACCCGGAGCTATGCTGTAGTGACCAAGGTGTGTCCGTGAGGACGAGGTAAAACCCCAGTGGGGGATTGCCTTTGCATGCCAGGGCCAAAATCATGAGATGATCGACTCCCGGCATTTCCGGATTAATGCAGGCAAGTTACCCAGCAGAGGCGCGCCGCTGCCCCGTTTTGATATTGTTCCCCAATGCTCCAAAGACTGCAAGAGACCCTACTAAGGGCGCTGCGAAGCCTGAAAAAAGATTTATTTAGATAATCGAGGTTAACCAACAGGAGGATCAGAACATGTCCGACCCCGCGATACAAGACCGCGCCGCCGGCGCCATCATGGGCGCTTTTATCGGGGATGCCTTAGGCGTCGGCCCCCACTGGTACTACGACCTCGCGGCGCTCCGTCGCGACTACGGCGACTGGATCACGACCTATGCCGATCCCAAGCCCGGCCGCTACCATAGCGACCTCAAGGCGGGCCAGATCTCGCAGGGGGGCATCATTCTCCGGCTCATGCTGCGCTCGCTCGTCGAGCGCGGCGGCTATGATGAGGCGGATTTCTGCCGGCGCATGGATGAGGAAATCTTCCCGTTGCTCAACGGCATGCCTGTGAACGGGCCGGGCGGATATACCCAGCAGTCGATCCGGGATGCCTGGCGCAAGCGTGTCCAGCAGAACCTCCCGTGGGGGCAAACGGGAGGCCAGGCCGACACCACCGAAGCGATAGGACGCACGCTCGCTCTCGCGGTTCGCTACGCCTTCCAGCCGGAGGAACTGGCAGCCACCATCTCCAGCAATACCCGCCTTACCCAGATCGACGATACCGTGGTTACCCTGACTGTCGCGTACGGGGCCGTGTTGAGTCTGCTGGTGCAGGGACACAAGCTCAACCGGAGCCTTTCCGGCAAGCTCATGCGGCTGGCAAGGGCGGGAAACCTGCCTTTCCATACGATGGCGCATACCGACCTGGAGCCGCCCCAGGAGGACCATCCGCGCGAAAGCGGATATTTCGTCTCTCCGGACGCCCTGCTCACGCCCTCGTATGTGGCCGCCGCCGCGGTGGATCCGGATATCCGGATAGAGCCTGCCTGGAAAGTTTCCATCGTTTATGGCATGACCTGCGCCATTTATCACCAGCTTCCCGCAGCCTACCATCTCACTGCCCGCTTTCCGAACGATTTTGAATCTGCTGTGCTCCACGCGGTGAATGGCGGCGGCGAAAACCAGGCGCGTGCTATGTTGACGGGCGCGCTCGTCGGAGCTCAAACCGGGCTATCGGGGATACCCCGGCGCTTCCTCGATGGTCTGGACGGAGTCGAAACGCTCCAGCGATTAGCGATGGATCTGGCCTCGAAAGTCGGCGCTTTAACCGTCAGCGGGGAGAGTTGAAAAAACCCGCAGGAACTCCGGAGAACCGGGTGGTCCGCACCTGGAGCTATGCAAACCGCAAAATGCCTCCGGCGTTCGCGAGCATGCAATGGCGCGGCGGTAAATGGCATGACCGCATGGCGTCATGCATACTCCCCCTCAACGCAACGTTCCTAGTAGTCTCGGATTACATGAAGCCGGCGATACGCCTGGATCGATCACGGAATATATCGGCTGAGGAGCTCAAAAGGGTTGCTCGATATTTGAGCAGCCAGGCAGCGATATCAATTATCAGACAGTAATAACGGTCTTGCCGAAATGGCCCGCTTGCTGATGGTGATAAGCATAGGTAGCGTGCTCGAAAGGAAATACCTGGGAAATGACCGGGCGTAAATGCGAAGCCACAATGGCCCGATTCATGGCGCGAAACATTTCGCAGGAGCCAACGTGGATGCCGAGCAGGCGTATCGAACGCGTCATTAGCGGCAAGGGATCGATCTTTCCAAAGCCGGAAACCAGCCCGATCAACGCGATGATGCCTCCGAATCGCACTGCTTTAAGAGATTGTTCCAAAGTATGGGCCCCTCCCACTTCCATCACGATGTCCACACCCCGGCCATCGGTCAGATTCAACACTTCGCTGCTCCAATCCTTCGTAGTCTCATAATTGATGAGGTAATCGGCTCCCATCGCTCTGGCCCGGTCCAGCTTCTCGTCGCTGCTTGAAGTCTGAATGACGATCGCACTATGCATCTTGGCGAACTGCAAGGCAAACAGGCTCACACCGCCCGTGCCCAGCAGGAGCACCGTCTGGCCTGCCCTGATCCGTCCGGCTTCAACCAGCGCGTGCCATGCGGTCACTCCGGCGTTAGGCAGGCAGGCCGCTTCCTCATAATTCAGAGAGGGTGGAAAAGGTATCGCCGCCCGTTCGGGAAGCGCGACGTATTCGGCCAGCATTCCGTCGATGGGTCCGCCCAGGGACCGCTTGAAAATCTCTTCCGTCACAGGCCCGGAAATCCAGTCCGGAAAAACCGAGCCCGCGACGCGATCCCCGACTTTAACGGTTTTCACATTTTTTCCGACAGCTATCGCATCACCCGCGCCATCCGATAGCGGAATGACGCTGGGCTTAAGCCCTACCGGATACTGATTATGGGCAACCAGGAAATCCCGGAAATTCAGCGATGCGGCGCGCACCCGGACAAGTACTTCGTCGGGCCCCGGTTCAGGCTGGTCCAGGTCGGTACGCAAGACCAGCCCGTTTATGCCGTTGGCGTTTTTAAGCTGAAATGCCTTCATCGATGACTTTCTCCAATGCCTTGTATGCTATAAATCTATAAGCTACTCGCGGCGCATGCACAATCCCAACTGAACATTGTGTCAATTGCATTTATCCCGGCTGCATTCACCCCGTCGTTTTTACAGGTTCCTGCCCGGCTACGGCTTTGATATGCGCACGGAGAGGCGTGGCAGGGCGGCCAGAAAGGAGCTTGACGTCATGTGTAACTGTGGCATATTCGCCCGCTTGTGCGGCGGCATACATGCTCACAATGCCCTCGACAGCGAATTCCGGCAAGCCTGCCGATCGCAGGTTGGCCGCGGCGATTTCGGGGGCGAGATCCACCGCTCTGATCTGGCGGCCTGCAACTTCCGAGATAATAGCGGCGACCTGGAAACCATCCAGAGCCTCGGGACCGGTAAGTTCGTAGGTTTTGTATTCATGCCCTCGCTGGGTAAGCACAGCGGCGGCGGAAGCAGCGATATCCGCGTGAGTCACGTAAGCCACCTTACCCGCCGCGCCGGGAAGCGCAAACGTGCCAGTGTCCTTCGCCTGGATAATCAGGCCATCGAGATTCGAAGCATATTGATTGTCTCGCAGGATCGTATAAGGAATCCCCGATGCTTTGAGATAAGGTTCGGTTTCGGCATGTGGAATGGCCCAGATAAACTTGCTTTGCGGAGTCGGATTCACAAAGCTGGTGTAGGCAATGCGCTTGACGCCCGTGCGCTTGGCCGCGTCGATGGCGTTCTTGTGATGACGGATGCGCACATCGTTCGGCCCATCGCTGGAAATCAGAAGAACCACATCGGCTCCCGCGAAAGCGGCGTTGAGGCTGGCCGGATCGTCGTAATCGGCGCGTACGATGCTTAAACCCCGGTTCTTCCAGACCTCGAGTTTAGCGGGCGTGCGCGCCGCGAGCCTTATCTCGGAAACGGGGACACGCCTGCTCAGCTCATCCGCAGCAGCTCGACCCAGCTTTCCGCTGGCGGCGGTGATGACAATCATGGCTCCTCCTTATCCGGGTTCGTTCGCACCCAAGGCACTAGTGATAGCATTGCATTTCTCTCCCGTATGTGCGCTAGGCAACGAAACAATCAGGCGCTGTTTGCTAAACTTGAGCTTCCTTCGCATGGTGGATTCGTATGGAGTTCTTATGGATGACGATCTTTTTAAATTTCCAATTACTGGATGGGAAATAAAAGCTGAGCCTACCGAAGGCCTTCTTTCCGTCCGCTTTCCATTTTTGTCTCATGAGCAGCAGAAATTGGCCGAGGCTGACCCAGGCCGGCCTTACGTGATGCAGGCGGAGCAGGCTCGTGAGCTTCGGGATGCGTTATCGCGTGCAATTGACCGGCTCGAGAATGATGAGCTTGCGTCCCCGTTCTCCGTGGGGTTGCCCAGCGGTTCCTTCATTTATTGATGTTTTTGTCCGTGCTTGCGTAGCTTCTTGGCGCAATGCACGGACCCGAATCCGCCGTATCCCTTGTCGTATCCAGCTAAAAACTGACTGCGGAGCAGGCGCCATAAATCCCGTACTCGGTTATCTGACGTGACACCCGAAACCCCGCCCAATCGGCTCGATCGGCCTGTCGATGAGTCATATGATCATATACTGGGTCCCGCCGACGCCGAAATTACCCTCGTCGAGTATGGCAGCTATGCAGACCCCGCCTCTCGCCTGGCTCATGAACGCATTGCCCAAATGCGTAGCCGCTTCGGTAACCGCTTACGCTATGTCTTCCGTCATCGCCCCCTGACGGGCAGCCCTATTGCGCGCCAGGCGGCGGAACTGGTGGAGTCGTTTGACGATCCGGCACGTTTCTGGAATATCCACGTCTCATTGATGGCCAAGTCTGACAAGCTGACTGAAGATGACTTGCGTGCCATTAGCGCTAACCTTGATGAGAGTCGTGATACTGAACAGGATGACCTTGCCTTGCGGGCCAAAGCCCGAGTGGATGCGGATGTGGAAAGCGCCGCAGCAAGCGGCGTTATCATTACTCCTACATTTTTCATCAACGATCGCCGCTATGACGGGCCATGGGACACCAACTCCCTTGCGGAAGCAATGCTGGGCTCTCTCGGTCATGTGGTTCATGCGGCCGCGCTCGATTTTGCCAAATGGGCGCCGTCGACAGGCATTCTGCTGCTGTTAGCCACCGGGCTAGCGGTGATTCTGAGCAATTCTCCGCTCGCGCCGGATTTTAACGGCTTCTGGGAACAACGCCTCGGTCTTAGCTTCGCCAGCGCCGAGTTCAGTCTCTCGCTGCGGCATTGGATCAATGACGGGCTGTTAGTCATCTTTTTCCTGGTCGTCGGTTTGGAGATCAAGCGGGAATTCACGGTCGGACATCTCGCTAACCGGCAAGCTGCAATGCTGCCGATCGTCGCGGCTATCGGCGGCATGGCGGTGCCCGCCCTGTTATATCTGATGCTGGTGCCTGACGGGTCCGCTATCGGAGCTGAGCGCGCGTGGTCGAGGGGCTGGGGTGTTCCCATGGCGACCGACACCGCGTTCGCGATCGCACTTATCGCCATGATGGGCAGACGGGTTCCGATCGAGCTGCGCGTTTTCCTGACCGCGGCCGCCATCGTGGACGACATTGGCGCAATCATTGTCGTGGCTGTGTTCTATTCGGGCGAACTCCACGCTAGTTATCTTGTTGGCGCCGCCGCGATCATTGGATTGCTGGCGCTGCTTAATAAAGGTGGCGTGTACCGTGCCACCCCTTATATTTTGCTGGGGGCGGGCTATGGGCTTGTGTTTATGCCAGCGGAATACATGCGACCTTGTCGGGGATTATTCTGGCGCTCTTCATTCCGACCCGCCCGCCGCCCAACCTCAAGGCATTGATGATACAGGCCGACGCGATACTCACGGCCGAAACACAGCGCGGCAGGGAAGTCCTGCGTTATGGGCCGTCCGAGCCTGCGCTGGAGGCACTGGACGCCATTCATGACCGGCTGGAATCGCCGGCCGATCGCATGCTGCGCCAGGTGGCGCCGAGATCGAGCTATCTTGTACTGCCGTTATTCGCCCTGGGTAACGCCGGTGTTGAAATAAACCCGGATGTATTCAGTGGACATGCGCCGCTGATCACCGGTACCGCCGTGGCCCTGGTGGTCGGCAAACCGCTCGGATTTATCGCCGCTACAGCCGCCGCGGTCTGGTTTGATATTGCGGCCAAACCGTATGGATATTCCTGGCGCCAGCTGGCCGGGGCCGGAGCCCTGGCCGGTATTGGCTTTACCATGTCGCTTTTCATAGCCAGCGAAGCGTTTGCCGTGGAAACAGATTACGCCGCGGTTAAAATCGCGATTTTCGCGGGCTCGATTTTATCGGCCATCATTGGGGTCGCAATCTTATGGAACGCACGCCCTGGTTCCGGTTAGCGCGAAAATTTGCGACTGGATCTCGTTCATCAAACATACCTCGGGTCTGTTAAAAGGCGCACAGACGGGCTACCACTTCGAGGTGCACTTTATCGGCTTTCCGGATTTTTGCCTCGCGGGATACCCGCTGAAGGGACAGCATTTTTCTAACAACAGAAGGAGCAATCATGACAACCCGAAAAGGATGGGCAGTTTGGAAAGGCGGCATCAAGGACGGAGACGGGACTATTTCCACCGAAACCGGCGTCCTTAATGAGGCGCCTTATGGTTTTAAATCGAGGTTTGAAAATGGCAAGGGCACGAATCCGGAAGAACTGATCGCCGCTGCACATGCCGCGTGTTTCTCGATGGCGCTTTCTTTGATGCTTGGAGAGTCGGGGATGACGCCGGAAAGAATTGAAACGCATGCCGAGGTTACCATTGAAAAAGTCGGCGATGGATTCGAGATCATTTCCAGCCACCTGAATGTCGTGGTTAAAATACGGCTCGGGAACAAGGAAAGATTCGAAGAGATTGCGAACAAAGCAAAAGCGGGTTGTCCCGTATCAAAGCTCATGAATGCAAAGATCACGATGGAAGCCAGGCTGGAATAAGCCTTTCGAAAGCGGGAAAAAGCCCGGAGCAGGATCACTGCTTCCGGGCTCAGGCGCCAGATACACTGAGGAAACATTGTTATTTCCCCAGCTGCATCTTACGCGTTTCTCAGGCATTGCCAATTGGACTAAAGTACAGTCCGGCACTGATAATACGCATTTGCAATGCTTTTACGGGATGCTCGCTGAAATCCCCGAACGAGTTTCCGCCTCTCCAGCTTGGCGGGTCGTGCCGAAAATCTGCCTCCAGTCCCATCCAGATCCCATTTTGCGTCATGACACATCCTTCACTTACAAGGCTCGCTCTGGCAACCTGCTGGTGGATTTTGAGCGGCTTGGGAAATATCGCTTTTTGCGGACCAGGCGAACCTGCAGAACCCCGAAAAGCGCAGAGAGAACTGGCCGTTACAGCCCGGTATAACGTTCCGATCGCCGAACTGTCGGGACTTGCCATTGTGCGTTCCGCTGAGGAGGCAAGCGGGCCAACCGCTACGAATGGCATCAGCCTCTATGCCATCGGAGACGCAAGCTATGAGATTGCAAGCATCCGCATAAACAGCTCATCCGGAGATGCCAGCATACAGTTGAACGATGCTGTCCAGATGCTGGGCAAACACAACGGAAATGCCTCCCAGTGGGAAGCAATTGCAACAGACAGCGTGGACACGATATGCATGTTAAGTGAAACCCGTAGTGAAGTCTCCTGCCTCGACCTCGGCCTGAAGAACGGCCACGGGACTTTCAGACTCGACGTTTCCGGCATAAGACATCTGGATCGCGTATGGAAGGATCGGCCCAACTCGCGCGGCGAGGGGATGATACTCATGAAAAATGGCCATGCCCTGATCCTGAAAGAGAAGCAGCCATCCATGCTGATCGAATTCGGCCCGGAGGGAGATTCGCCCATGGGCTACGGCCCTGATACGTTCCTTGAGCACGGCGAGGCATTCGCTATTCGCCAATCAAAACCGCATTCAAACCCGCGGTCCAACATCTGGGTCGCGTTGAAGGTATGGGAATTTTCGGATCGCCTTGGCGAGCTAGCCAGGGATGCGAGCGAAATAACGCTCGGGCCGGATGGACGCGTGTATCTACTATCGCAAGAAAGCTCGACCTTGATACGCCTGGAAAAAACTCTGAAAGCCAGTGAAGACAAAATTACCGTCGATCACGATGCTTACTGGAAGCTTCCAACGGGGAATCGAAAAAGCGGAAGGCCTCGTAATTGATGCCGAAATGCACCCATGGATCGGTATCGACATCAAGCAAAAGGATAAAACCAATCTCTTCCGTTTGTCTCCCATTGAATCAGCAAACGACATATAGGAATCTCTCGCCGATTTTTATTTCTCGAAGCATGTCCTCCCATCTTGAACCTGTGCGTTTAATACCTTGATTATCCGTTTATAAGGATTCAAACACCCTCTTTCAAAGCAATCCCCCGCAAGGAGCCAAATTCATGGGATCAGGAAAGTATCTTTCCATTTTCTCCCCCGCTTCAAGGCAGCAGAGACAGGAAAACTTCGAGAACTACTGGCAGTTCAGCCAGCGAAATAGCGGAGAACTGTTCGAAGACGAGAAAGATTTATTCGAGAAACGCGTTCGCCTCAGGTACTTCCAGGATAACCCCGTAAATATGCGGCAGCCGCTAACTGACCCCGAAGCCTTTTACCGTAATTATGTCAAGATGGAGGATGATCCCGCAACGCTGGACCGGATGACGCTCATGCTGACTTGTTTATATAAATTCGCCCGGCATGAATGGGTAGGAATAAAAGGCGCGTGGGAGGCGATCCCGGACATGGCTCACTCTCATACAGTCGAAGACAAGATCAGCCGGGTGCATTTAGCGGAAGAATTCTGTCATGTGCGCCTGTTTGATGAAATGTTGCGCACGTGCGGCCTCGACCATGTTCAGTGGGTACCCTTGACCCCGTTCAAGGAAAAAATTTACGAACAATTCCCCAAATTTCCCGAATTGTTAATATCCCCCCCGGCTTTTGTCACGGAATTGATGGGAGTGACTTTCTACTTCCACTTGGCCCGGCTCATCGATGAATTATTTACCGAAGAGCCGGAAGTATGTCAGCGCCTGAGAGAATTACTGGATGAAATTACCATTGATGAGGTCGCTCACGTGGGCCAGAGAAGAAATTTCATCGGACCGGTTGGCCTCAGGATTTCAAAAACCCTGGTCAAACCTTTTTATATCCACTTCTTCGATGATATCCCTGAAATCAGGCACCTGTTCGATGTTAGGCAGATGGTCAAGGACGGGATTGCGTTCGACTTTAACAAATTGCCTCATTATATGGTTGAACGAAGCTGGATTCCATCCTACTGCAAAGCCTGAAATTCTGGAAGTCCGGCAATCTCTCCAATCTCTCAATAAGCCCGCGTGGCCGCGTTTCGCGCTCACCCATCACGCAGATTTTTTTCCTGTCCGGGAGCGCCGGCAGCTCCTGAAGGGGTATTGTTATGGCTTTATTGAATTGCCCAACCAATCCCTGGTCTGAACCGAGCACAACCGTTGCCTGACTATCCCCTTATCCGGCCGGGCTTGGCGTCGGGTGCTCACTTCAACTGTTCGTGCAGCAGCTTCAATATACGTTTTGCATCGCTGGATTTCTCGGTGGCGCCTTCTTTGTTGATCACTTTCACTTCGGTACTCCCATCTGCCTCACCAAGCTGAATGCGGTATTGGCCGGGCTTCTCCGCATCGCCATCGCTGCTGCGCCAGAAGAAAAACTTGGAGATGAAGCTGCTTGCCGCCCCTGCGTGGCTGTCGGAATCGGGATTAACATAGCGTACGTAATAAATTCCCTGGGAACGATTGCGGTCCTCCACAGTAAAGCCGGTGCGGTCGAGTGCTAATCCCACACGCCGCCATGAGCGGTCGAATGCTTCGTTAACGGTAAGCACGGTGCCTTTTTCAAGAAGGTGCGCACGCTCAGGCGCCTTGCCCGTACTGGCCACTGACGATCTGGCCCGCTCTTCAGCGACACCGAACCGCATCATCAAACGGGAGAGCATTTCCGCTTCCAGATCCGGATCAGGCGGGCGAGGCTGCCAGACGGTGCGCACGTTCCCCTCCATCACTTCATCCATGCCTCGATGGCTGATATAGATCTCGGTTGTGCCGTTTTCTCCCCGCTCCAGACGCGTTCGAAATTTGTCGCGTTCGGAAGTGGAGTACAAGGTATCCAGAATTTTTGAAAGGGCACTCCGAATCAGATCATCTGGAATTTTTGCACGATTCTCCGCCCAGTCCGTTTCCATCACGCCGGCTTCGTGCATCTCTATCTTGATGATGAAACCCAGTTCCTGCCAGAATTCCTTCACGATCGGCCAGATATCGTCCGGCTCACCTTGTACCACCAGCCAGCGCTGGGTACCGGAGCGCTCCATGCGCACACCGGTCTCACCCACCGCCGGAAGAACGGCAGTTCCCCCAGCGGCGATCTCTTTGGTGCGATCCTTGTTATAAGCAGAAAATGTTGCGCTTCCCGATGGGTTGATATCGGGCACGACATAGCGCTCATCCGAGCCCGGTGCCGTTAAATCAGGGGGCACTTCCAGCGGTGGAAGTTTTCCCGCTGACTTGTAATTCATTTTCTTGGCTTCCGGCAACAGGCTCATCAATTGGCAGCCGGCCAGATTTACCGCCAGAAAGAGTGCGACCACTACCCTCCATTTCATGTGTTACGCTTAACCCTCTTGATATTTATAATCTTTCTTTTTTATACAGTGATCCCAGCCTGGCGCATCGCATGTTTCACAACAGGCTGATACCGATCCGACAACGGCGTTAAAGGCAGACGCAAACCGGGGCCTATCAGTCCCATTTGCGCAACCGCCCATTTTACCGGAATAGGGTTGGCTTCAATGAATAAATCCAGGTGGAGCCTCAGCAGTTGACTGTTGGCGGCTCGCGCACTTGCAAGGTCTCCCGCGAATGCCGCAATGCACATGTCATGCATCAGCCTTGGCGCAACATTCGCCGTTACGGAAATCACCCCGTGGCTGCCCAGCAACAGCATTGCCAGCGCGCTCGCATCATCTCCGCTATAAATGGAAAAGCCTTCAGGCGCCCGGCATAACAGATCAAAACCGCGTCCCATATCGCCGGTTGCGTCCTTGATCCCGATAATGTTGGGAATCTGCGCGAGCCGCAGCACTGTGTCATTTGAAATGTCGGCAACGGTTCTTCCCGGTACATTGTACAAAATCAGCGGAATATCAACCGCTTCCGCTATGGCGCGAAAGTGCCGGTACAAGCCTTCCTGCGTCGGCTTGTTGTAATAAGGCACTACGGACAGGCTTGCGTCGGCGCCGGCGTCCTTGGCATACATGGCCAGATCAATGGCTTCGCGCGGTGGAGTTCGCGCCCGTCCCGGCAATTACCGGCACGCGGCCGCCAGCGCACTCGACAGTTGTCTTGATCAGCAGGTTATGCTCATCGAAATCCACCGTTGGAGACTCGCCGGTTGTGCCGGCCACCACGATGCCATCGGTGCCTTCAGCCACGTGAAAGTCGATAAGGGCGCGAAAACGCTCCAGATCCAGTTCCCCTTCATCGTGCATGGGTGTAACGATAGCAACCAGGCTGCCTCTTATTGGGGCTTTATGCATGGCATTCCGTTCCGAAAAAGCGCTATTTTACCTGAATCTCTCATCCGCCAAGAATATTCCCATCAAGGCGAATTGACACGCTGCGGAACCATGGCGCGACCGGCCACAAGGCTTTCATCCCAACATAATCCCGAGATAACTCTTCTGATAAAGCGGCAACGCGAAAAACCTGCAGGCCGGACTCTGCCCGGCAATCCTGGCTGATTGCAGGCATATCCAGACATACAGCCGGGAATTGAAGACGAGGCGATTGGACACCCGTGAGCAGCTGTTCGGGCGAAGGCGGGAATCATGACCTTGATTTAACCGCCTGGTTTTCCATATCTTCCGCTCATCACTTTGAAAACACGATCACGCCATTTTTGCTGTCCACCGTTATCGTATCTTTTGCACCAAAGCGGCCTTCGAGTATTTCCTTCGCCAGCGGGTTCTCGATTTGCGCCTGAATCGCACGCTTCAACGGACGTGCGCCAAATATGGGGTCGAAACCCGCTTGAGCAAGCTCCGCCAGCGCGGCCTCTGTCACAACCAGGCTCATCTGAAGTTTTGCCAGCCGTGCTTCCAGATATTGCAGCTGAATCCGGGCGATAGAACGGATATTCTTCTCGTCCAGCGCATGGAATACCACCACTTCATCGATGCGATTGATGAATTCCGGGCGGAAATAGGTTTTTACCTCGCCCATGACCGCAAGTTTGATGACCTGATAATCATCGCCCGCCATTTGCTGGATCATTTGCGAGCCGAGATTGGACGTCATGACGATCACCGTATTCTTGAAATCCACCGTGCGCCCCTGGCCATCGGTCATGCGTCCGTCATCCAGCACCTGGAGCAGAACGTTGAAGACATCTGCATGCGCCTTTTCAACCTCATCCAGTAGAATGACGGAATACGGCTTCCTGCGTACCGCTTCGGTAAGATAACCGCCCTCCTCATAGCCGACATAACCGGGCGGCGCGCCGATCAGGCGCGCGACCGAATGCCTCTCCATGAATTCCGACATATCGATGCGGATGAGATGGTCTTCCGAATCGAACAGAAAGCCGGCCAGAGCCTTGCACAATTCCGTCTTGCCCACGCCGGTCGGCCCCAGAAACAAAAAAGAACCATAAGGGCGGTTCGGGATCGGCCAATCCCGCGCGGGAACGGCGGATAGCATCCGACACCAGGCGCACAGCTTCGTCCTGCCCGACCACCCGTTCGTGCAGTTTTTCTTCCATATGCAGAAGTTTCTCGCGCTCGCCCTGCATCATTTTGGAGACAGGGATACCGGTCGCGCGCGAAACCACCTCGGCGATTTCTTCCGCACCCACCTGGGTACGGAGCAGCTTCGGCTTGTGCTCGGCGGCCACTTCGCCCTGCCGATCCTGAATGTTCAGTTGCGCTTCCAGTTGCGGAAGACGTCCATATTGCAATTCGGAGACCTTCTGCCAGTCTCCCTTGCGCCGCGCGGCTTCCATCTCCAGCTTGACCTTCTCCATTTCCTCCTTGATATGCTGGGAGCCCTGCACCTGGGATTTTTCAGCCTTCCAGATTTCTTCCAGGTCGGCATACTCTCGTCCCAGCTTCGCTATTTCATCCTCCAGCAGGCCCAGGCGTTTTTGCGAAGCCTCGTCCTTTTCCTTCTTCATCGCCTCGCGTTCGATCTTGAGCTGGATCAGGCGCCGGTCGAGCTTGTCCATTACCTCTGGCTTGGAGTCGATTTCCATGCGAATTCGCGCAGCGGCCTCATCGATCAAATCGATGGCCTTATCCGGCAAAAAACGGTCCGTGATATATCGATGGGACAATTCGGCAGCTGCGACAATAGCCGGATCAGTGATGTCGACGCCGTGATGCAGTTCGTATTTCTCCTGCAAGCCCCCGCAGTATGGCGATGGTGGCTTCCACCGTAGGCTCTTCCACAAACACTTTCTGGAAACGCCGCTCAAGCGCCGCGTCCTTCTCGATGTACTTGCGGTATTCGTCCAGCGTCGTTGCGCCGACGCAATGCAGTTCGCCCCGCGCCAGCGCAGGTTTGAGCATATTGCCCGCATCGATGGCACCTTCCGCTTTGCCCGCCCCCACCATGGTATGAAGCTCATCGATAAAGACGATGATTTTCCCCTCGCTCTGCGCGATCTCCTTCAAAACTGATTTGAGCCGTTCCTCGAATTCCCCGCGGTATTTCGCTCCGGCCAGCAGCGCCGCCATATCGAGCGAAAGCACCTTTTTATCCTTGAGCGTTTCCGGCACTTCGTTATTGATGATACGCTGAGCCAATCCCTTCCACGATCGCTGTCTTGCCCACGCCCGGCTCGCCGATGAGAACGGGATTATTCTTGGTGCGCCGCTGCAATACCTGAATGGTGCGACGAATTTCATCATCGCGCCCGATTACCGGATCGAGCTTGCCCATGCGTGCCCGCTCGGTCAGGTCCATCGTATATTTCTTCAGAGCTTCCCTGCTGCTTTCGGCTTCGGCGCTGCCCACGTTCTCTCCCCCCGCACCGTGGCGATTGCCTGCTCCAGCGCGGTGCGGTTGGCGCCATGCTGCTTCAGCAGATTGCCTGTTTCACCCTTATCCTGGAACACCGCCAATAAAAACATCTCCGAAGCAATGAACTGGTCGCCCCGTTTTTGCGCTTCCTTGTCGGCGAGATTGAGTAAATTGCCCAGTTCGCGCGACACGTTGATCTCGCCGCCCGTACCCTCGACCTTGGGCAAGCGCTCCACGGACTTTTTCAAAGCATCCCGCAGCGGAGGCACATTCGCGCCGGCGCGCTGCAACAGCGATGCGGTCCCTCCGTCTTCCTGCTGCAACAGCGCCAGCAGCAAGTGCTGGGGTTCGATGTAGGGATTGTCCTGGCCAACGGCAATACTTTGCGCATCAGCCAGCGCTTGCTGGAACTTGGTCGTTAATTTGTCGAAACGCATGGGAAAATTCCTTGGGGTCTAGGATGAAATCATATATGTGGGAGCCATTCGAAATTTCAAGATGGAACAGGTCGAGAAGAAAGGCACTAATAAACGCGGCGCCCTGCATATGCTACTGCGTTCAGTTAAAATGCCTGCTATTGTGAATCAGCTCAACTCCAGGTCGATGATGGACTTAACCGCAGAAATCGAGAAAAGCGTCCGTCAGGCGCTGGCCGAGGACATCGGCTCGGGCGATCTTACTGCAAGCCTCATCCCTGCAGGTGAAACCGCAACAGCCACGGTCATCAGCCGCGAGAACGCTGTTCTCTGCGGCACGGGGTGGTTCGAAGCCTGCTTCCGGCAGCTGTCACCGCAAACCAGCATATTCTGGTTTGCCGAGGATGGAGAAACGATCCGTAACGGGCAAACACTCTGCGAAATTTCCGGTAATGCCCGCACCCTTCTTACGGGTGAGCGCACCGCTCTGAATTTTCTGCAGATGCTCTCGGGAGTTGCTACGCAAACCCGGCGCTATGTCGACACCGTGGCGGGAACGGGCGCAGCGATTGTGGATACCCGCAAAACTTTGCCCGGTTTGCGGTTGGCGCAAAAATATGCGGTCAAATGTGGTGGCGGCACAAATCATCGCCTGGGTTTATATGACGGCATTCTCATCAAGGAAAACCACATTCTCGCGGCAGGCGGCATTGAAGCAGCTCTGCGCGCGGCGAAAAGAATCGCCCTTTCAGAGGTATTCACCCAGATTGAAGTGGAAACACTGGACGATCTGCGCACCGCGCTGAATGCCGGCGCTGAACTGATACTGCTGGATAACTTCGTTCTCAATGATCTGGCCGAGGCAGTCGTATTGAACGCACGGTTGACCAATAGAGCAGCAGTGCTCGAAGCTTCGGGCGGCATTACGCTGGAAAACGTCCGCGCGGTGGCGAAAACTGGCGTGGACAGAATCTCGATCGGCGGTTTGACCAAGGACGTCGAAGCACTAGATCTGTCTATGCGGTTCTTGTCCGCACAGGGGGCCGCGTAATGCGTCGCGTCACATTGCACCGTAAGGGAATTTTCCTCAGCGGACGGCCATGCCTGATTGGCGCCCCCCGGTTTCAATAATCAACCGACATCATAAGCGAAGAAGACAGCTTGAATGAGCCCTTCCATACCGCCTTCCCGGTTATACTCTCCAGAGCAGGCGTTCCATCTGTGCGAAACAATTACGGAAACAGGCTGATGTCCAGTGCTCCGGTTTGTTTGGTCCGCGTTGCGCTCCTCAATATAGCGAACTAAGCTTAGATTTGTATGGTGCGTCCCTTATGAATACCCTGATTTCATCAGGAATTATTCAGAGATTTCATAATTATCTTTTTAAACTTAGGAGAAAAAATGAGCAAACTGTTACCTGTACTCACCGTAATGACTTTTGCCGCCGCCTTAAGCTTTAACGCTTTTGCCGAAAAAGCCGCCGATAAACATGGTGCTCATGGCGCTCATGGCGCCCATGGATCAAAAGACCATGGGGACAAATCGAAATCCCACGTTGAAAGTGATGAAGCTCACGCGAAGGCCGCAAGAGAACACGCCGATAAAGATGAGGCTCATGCCAAGAAAGCAAGAGAGACCTACGAAAACGAAAAAAAGTGATCGCGCCCTCTCGGAAACCGGGGACAGACCCCGGTTTCCGGGAGATGTGCCAGCGGTACAACATTCAGGGGATTGACCGCCCCCAGGCTCACTTGCACGCGTGACGGGGCAAAAGAAAGCTTGCCTTCGCCGGGGTCTGTGCTGAGAGTTACGCCTACCGATTGACCCGCAATTCCCACATCGCCTTGCAATTCGGTATTAGCGCAAGCGGAACGATTAATCCATCTTTTTGTTCTCCCCGGATAAAGACGCTCTTGGGACGCCACATATCATCGCCCCGGATACCGATTCGGATGGAGGAAGCGTTCAAATCCTGAGGATCGACCGTAGATCCCACAAAGGCTTTGGGTGATCCCAATTTTCAGCAGTAATATGCGAAGAAATTTTGTTTCAGTCTTCTATCGACCCCCCATCTGCACCATGCCCGTATAGTCCTGGATATTACTGCGCCCGTTCCCTCTGGTTTAGAATACGCTCTTCGCAAATCCGCAGAGCCTGAGCCTATGCATGGATTTGCCCCGGCATTTGGTAACCGGAGAAAATATATTGTTGTTTGAACGCATCAAATCGCTGGATCACATACTCGAGTCCGCCGAGAAAAAAGGGCTCAAGCGTCAGCTCGGGGCGTTCGATCTGACCATGCTTGGAATCGGCGCCATCATCGGAACGGGCATTTTTGTGCTGACCTCTGTTGCGGCAGCCAAGGCCGGACCCGGTATGATGTACTCGTTTGTCATAGCCGGCCTGGTGTGTGCGCTGACGGCGCTGGTCTACTCCGAAATCGCCGCGATAGTGCCGGTTGCGGGATCGGCTTACACATACTCTTATGCCGTGTTCGGGGAACTGGCCGCCTGGATGGTAGGATGGGCGCTTATTCTGGAATACGCGGTCGCGGCCGCCGCGGTGGCAGTCGGATGGTCCGGCTACATCAATGGGTTTCTGCACGAGATAGGTTATGGACTGCCCCTGGCCCTGACCGCCGGGCCCTTTGACACAGTAGTTGCGGCGCCTCATTCCGGCACAGGCACAAAGGTGGAGACAACCGCTTCGGGTGGATTCAACCTGCTGGCGTTTCTGGTCTCGCTTTTCGTTACTTTCCTGCTGATTCTAGGCACGTCGAAAAGCGCCCGGTTCACCGCGCTTCTGGTGATCGTTAAAATTATCGCCCTCGCGGCGTTCATCATTCTGGCACTGCCCGCCGTGAATGCCGTCAACTTCGATCCCATGCTGCCTCACGGCTGGGGCACGCCGTTTTCAGGTGTCGGCGTGCTTGGCGCGTCCGCTTCCATTTTCTTTGCCTATATTGGATTCGACGCCGTTTCGACCGCGGCGGAAGAAACGAAAAATCCCAACCGTAACGTTCCGATCGGGCTCATCGGTTCATTGACGATCTGCACCGTAATTTACCTGGTTGTCGCCTATGCCGCGGTGGGCGCTGTCGGAGCTCAACCGGGAGATGAACTATCCTCATCCAGGGAACCCCTGGCATTCGTATTACGCGAGGTGGGATATCCCGCTGTCGGCAACTGGGTCGCTTCCGCTGCGATTATCGCCCTCCCCTCCGTGGTGTTGATGATGATTTACGGACAGACGCGAGTGCTGTTTACCATGGCGCGGGACGGGCTTTTGCCGGCGGTCTTCTCCCACGTTCATGAGCGTTTTCATACCCCTCACATCGTAACCATGGTCACGGGCGTGGCGGTGGCATTGTTCGCCGCCATGTTCCCGGTCGGGATGCTGGCCGACATCTCGAACTCCGGCACCCTGTTCGCGTTCTTTATGGTATCGCTGGGAGTAATGGTTCTGCGCCGCCGCGAACCCGATCGCCCTCGCCCCTTTAAAACACCGTTCATCTGGATAGTCGGCCCCATGGCTATGGCCGGCTGCACCCTGCTGTTCGTCAGCCTGGGCTGGGGAACGATCAGGCTGTTCCTTTACTGGGCCGTTATAGGCCTGATCGTCTACTTCGGCTATGCCCGCGGACACAGCCACGTAGGCAAGCAACAGCCGGGTGCGTTCCCTCGCCTGTAACTGCTTTAGCCGCTGAGACATTGCAAGCAGAACCCTGCGGGCGGCGACAAAACTCCTTGTGCACTGACTCAAAGACAGCGCCAATGAATTCGTCCATGGCACGACGCAAACTCGGCCTGCCCAACGCTTGCAGGAAGAATGCTTGCAAGCGCAACCCGGCCCATGGCGCCCCGCGGCGCGTCCTCAGCGCGGGGTCGCGGCCGCACCCGCCAACGGTTATATCGTCACCGGCCGGATAGCGCAGGCGATACCGTCTCAACATCCTTTAGCGGTGTACGAGCGCCTGCTCGGCCAGATCACGCGCTCCGCGAAGACTATTCAGAAGTTCCCTGAACTCAGCTCAACTCCTTCATGCCGATCCTGAAAAGAACAATATCGCTTCTAGCCTATGTTCGCGAGCGAACGAAACTAACGCAGTACTTCCACTAGTATCTCCTGTTCCATAAATATGAATAAACAAAGTAGAGGGAGAACCTTGTGCACGTCCGTCCGTTAAATGATATCGCGCTGGCACTGGCTGCGCTGGGAGGGAAGAACATCCCGTTTCTGTCAACCCCTGAATATCCGGCTTGTGCAGGAGCACTTGGCCATGCCCATCCCATATCTCCCGAGCACCCTGCCGTGCGGACGCTGGGGTAGTTGTACCTGTAAGTTCTTACAGCTTTTCAGAAATCTTTTTTGATTGTCTAATTGAATCTGCGACATGTCCATCTCGTGAATATTGGTCACACTGTCTTTATTCAGTAGTTGCCGAAAACAGGCGGAATCGAAGAAACGCAGCAACCCGCCATAAAGGCAAACCGCCACTACATACGGGCGGAAACAACCCTTGAAAGAGTGATGAATATGTCTGATTTCGATAACGATAAATTAATTGAGTCGCTGGAAAGGCAGGCTCAGCCTCTGGCCGGTCTTGACAATGATTATGAAACGATAATCCATGCGGTCCAGGAAAAAATTTCAGTAAATGATAAGGAGAAAATAATCGTCCTGATGGGCGAAGCCACTCATGGAACGATGGAGTTTTATCGGAGTCGTGCTGAAATCACCCAGCGCCTCATTGTAGAGCAGGGTTTTGACGCTGTCGCAATTGGCGCCGACTGTCCGGATGCTTCCAGGGTTAATCGTTACGTATCGGGTGAGTCGGATGATAGAGACGCTGACGCGGCTTTGATGGACTTTGAACGGTTCCCCGCATGGGTATGGCGTAATACCGAGGTTCATGCGTTTGTCCAATGGCTGCACCATTATAATCAAACGCACAGGAAAGATAGGGGCCAAAGAGGTCAGACGGAAACTGTCGGCTTCTATGGCCTCGATTGTTATAACATGACCGATTCAATCGAGGCATTACTCGCGCACCTGGACAAGACCAACCCGGAGGAAGCCCAGGTCGCGCGTGCGCGTTACGCCTCCTGTAACGAGTTCATCAGCGAACCGGAGGCATGTCCCCAAGCCGGTGTCTCGCACGAGGAGGATTCATGCGAGCAGGACGCCATTGTCCAGCTCATCGAGCAGCAAATCATCCATCAGCTTACGCTGCAATGGAAGGCCCGCCTCTACATTCAAAATGGCTGCACTTTTGCCGGGAACGAAAATCCTTCAACGCAAAAGAAGGCCGCACTGGTTAAAAATGCCGAGGCATACTACCGTGCCATGTTCCGATGCCATCCCTACATGTGGAACCTGAGAGACCGCCATATGTGCGAAACATTGACAAAACTTGTCGACCATCTGGAAGTGCGGCTGGGGCGGAAGCCGCGCATAGTCGTGTGGATGCATAACATTATACGAAAGCCCTGGCCCGCTCATTTGGGCAATGTCCCGGCGACCGATGAAGGGCGGCGCGGGGAAATCAATATCGGCCAACTGATTAGTGAAGCATATGGGGATAGAGCGCTTCGAATAGGGTTTTCAACCAGTCGTGGTACGGTGACGGCAGCGTCAGGCTGGGATGGGCCAGCTGAGACGAAGACGATCCACGAGCCGTTGCCTGGCAGTTATGCGGACCTTTTCTCACGGCTTGGGAAGCAACGCTTCTTGCTCGATCTTAGAGGCAAAAGCAGCGTGGCCGATCTGCTCAGGGAAGAGAGATTGCAGCGGGCGATCGGCATCATTTATCGGCCTGAAACCGAGGGCATGAGTCACTATTTCTACACATCCCTGCCACGGCATTATGACTTCCTTATCCATATCGATAAAACAGAAGCTGTGACTCCTCTAAATGGCAACGCAAGGGTGACTGATGTAGGCCCTCGAGCTGAACCTTAAAATCAAGACCTTCGTCGGCACCCCCGGCCAACGAAGTCAAGTTCTGAACCGGGGGCATTGATATTGATGCTGTTGCTTCGGTTTTTGCAATTGTCCTCTCCTCTCGGCTGGAGCCTGGCAGTTTGTTGGCGTTCCTGCGCCTGAATCTCTTCCCTCATCGTGACTTGTACTTGATAGCTTGGCTCAACAAGCCGTTCTCAACATTCCAGGTTTTGGTATGGAGATGCTTGAGTTTCACCCTGATCACCTGTTACCTTACCGTCTCGCCAAGGGTCAAAGATTCAGCTCGCACCCGCTCGCGCCAACGCTCGATCCAGCCGGGCAAATCGGCAGCCAGCATCGGGCGCGACATGAATACTCCCTGGGCGAGATCGCATCCTGTTCGGCGCAATAGATCCCAGTCGTCCCGATCCTCGACGCCTTCCGCCACGACCTCCATCCCTAATTGCCTTGCCAGGGATAGGCTGGCGTCATACATCGCGCGCAATGTCTCATTGGTCCCGGCGCGATGCACGAAGCCCTGGTCGATCTTGAGCTCGTCAAACGGGATATCGCGCAACTGGGCCAATGAAGAATGGCCGGTGCCGAAATCGTCGATCGAGAGCCTGAAACGCTTCAGGCGCAGCCGGGTCAGAATCTCAAGCGGAGCCCGTGTATCCTGCATCAGGCGGGTCTCAGTGACCTCCAGTACGACATTTTTCGGCGATACGCCCGCTTTTTCCGTAAGCTCAGCCACAAAATTGAGAAAATTCAGGGACGCCAGGTTGTCCATGGATACATTGACGGCGATCCGCAACGGCAGTTGGGCTTCCTGCCAGACCTTAGCCTGGGCCATCGCCCCGGCGAATACAGCCCGAGTCAGCTCATCGATCAATCCGGCCGCCTCAGCGATACCGATGAATTGATCAGGAAAAACGATGCCATCTGTGGGATGGCGCCATCGCACCAGTGTCTCCACGCCAACCACCTCTCCACTGGCGACGGCCACCTTGGGTTGATAATAATTGATCAGTTGTCCGTTCTCGATGGCGAACCGCAACTCATCCGCACTGTACGTTTTTTTTACCGGGCCGGCAGCATCAGTTGCCGGAGGCGCCCATTTCTCAAGCAACGCCGATAACACCTCCGGCTTGACGGGCTTATGCAGATGCCCAAGTATCGAAATTTTGTGCGCCTGCACCAGCTTCTCGGCAGTTTGCAGCATACGCTCGTCCTCGCCGCTGATCAGAACGAGGCTTCCGGCATAGTGCCGTTCGACCAGATGCCTTACAAATTCAATCCCATCCATCTCCGGCATGTTGAGATCCAGCAGGATGAGATTCGGGCCGGTTTCCGCTATGCGTTCAAGAGCGGCGCGACCGTTGTCGCAAAGCGTGATATTAATAAACCCCAGATTCGACAGCATGCGGCTTAACAGCTTGAGCATGAAGGATTCATCATCGAGTACCAGAATCCTGACTGTGGATTTTTCCAACATGGCCTTCGCTTCCTCCTTTCTTATATTTTTAATTATGCAGAATTATGCTTGCAGCGAATCAATATAGGCATCGACAGCATGCAACTCCGCCTCGAACCGCGGTAATAGCGCATTGAGCGCCTGCATATCTCCCGCTTTGCCCGCCTGCTCCATTTCCGCGCACAGCTCACCCAACGCCGATGCACCAACCGAGCGGGCCGACGACTTGAGCTTATGTGCTGCCGCACCGGCAGCTTGAGCCTGCCCCGCCTGGCAGGCATTGCGTATTTCCGTTGCTATTCTGCCTGAACTGGCGCGAAAATCTCGCAGGAATTCACTAATCACCTCCGGATCGTTCCCCACAAGCTCTTCAAGAATTTTCACTTCCACCGGCTTTTGCTCTCCGGAACGCACGGCAGGGGCAGGGGTGGGAGTGGGGGCGGGGCGGCGGGCAAGGGCGGCCGCAGGGCTAATGACAGGGAGCAAAGGAACGGCTGGCGGCGGTTGTGTATCAGGCTTGCGGCAGGGAGCCATTTCTGCAATATGGCGTTCAAGTGTGCAAGCTGAACCGGTTTGCTCAGGTAGTCATCCATGCCGACAGCGCGGCAATGCTCCGCCTCGCCCTTGAGAGCGTTGGCGGTAAACGCGATAATGGGCGCGCGCGCCTTGCCCTTGCCTTGCTCGGCCAGCCGAATCGCCGCGGTCAATTGATAGCCATCCATTTCCGGCATATGAAGATCAGTGAGCAGCAGCGCATAAATGCCGCTTTCCCACCGCTTCAGGGCTTCCCGGCCGTCCTGGGCAATATCCGCGGCATAGCCCAGCAAAGCGAGCTGTTGACGGATGACTTTCTGATTGATTTCATTATCTTCCGCTACCAGGATCAATCTGCCTTCCTTCAGCGCTTTTTCCCGGGAAGGCGCAACCACTGCCGCAACCTTTGGGGGTTGCGCCTCTGTTTTCTCGTGCAGCCGCCCTGCAGCGACAGCCACCGCCCGAAGAAAAGCCTCCCGATGCATGACATCACCGTCCAGTGTAACGGTATCCACTGTTTCGGAGCGCTCATGGCGGCGACGCCCCCGCCTGATGACAACGAAGCGGGGTTCGATATCGGGCTCATGATGACCATGCTCAAGAATGACGAAATGTGTATCCAGGTCGGGCCGGGAATGGCAGGCCGCCCGCAATTCTTCGAGCGGAGGGGCATCATGCCCTGCGTCAATGATCAACAGCCACAAACCGGCCGGGAGTATTTCAATCTTTTTTTCAGCCTCGGCCAAATTCTCGGCACGCTCAACGGTCGCACCGCTGTATCTCAGATATACCGCAAGATCATCAGCCAACCCCTTCTCGTCGCCCACAACCAGACATGAGATCCCGGTGAGGTCAACAACTCTCGCGCCAGCGGGCGAGGCCGGCACCGCTTCGAAAGGCAAGCGCACGGTAAAAGTGGAACCCTTGCCCAAAGTGCTTTGCACCGTTATCTCCCCCCCATCAGTTGAACGAGATGATGGGAAATCGCCAAGCCCAATCCCGTTCCGCCAAACTTGCGCGTAGTGGAGGTATCTCCTTGAGTAAACGAGGTAAACAAACGCGCCTGAGTCTCCTCGCTCATCCCGATGCCGTTATCCGTTATCTGAAAATCCACTGTCGCATGATCATTGGAGCGCTCCATCAGCAACGCGCGGACTGAAACCCGGCCCGACTCCTTCTGTCCGCTGGAAAATTTGATTGCATTGTTGGCGAGATTGACCAGCACCTGGCGCAAACGCAGGGCATCGCCAAAAACTTCCTGAGGAATGGCGGGATCGAGAAACAATGTCAACTCCACCCCTTTCCTTGAGGCAAGGCTTTCGAGCATGGCGCACGCCTTTTCGACCACCGTTACCACTGACATGGGCTCGCGCTCGATTTCCAGCCGGCCTGCTTCGATCTTGGAAAAATCGAGAATGTCATCGATGATCTCCAGCAAGGCGAAAGCCGACTCGCGGATCAGATCGACCATTTCCGTCTGGTAACCGTTAAGGCTGGTTTGCTGCAATACATCCGCCATGCCAATCACACCATTCATGGGGGTGCGTATCTCGTGGCTCATCGCTGCCAGGAAGATCGATTTAGCCTGGTTGGCCTGCTCGGCATCCAGCCGGGCTTGCTGCAGGTCTTTCATAATACGAACTCTTTCGCTGATATTGACGCCGGAAGGGATCAGTTTGATGATCTGGCCTTTCGCATTGCGGACCGGCACCAGCATGAAATCCATTGTCATAAGGCCGCCATCGGCGATGCGCAATTCAACATCGTGGCGCACGATCTCTCCCGCCAGCGCCCGTTTGATATCCTCGCGGATTTGGGCCTGCACCTCCGGTTGTGTAAGCGAACCATGCAGTCTCATCGAGCGGCTTGCCGACAACATCCTGGCTTCGCAGACCGCCGACCGTCAGCGCCGTGCGATTGATCTCCACCAATACGCCATCAGGGGTCATTTCCCCGACGAAGGCCGCGAGGTTATCCACAATCGCTCGCAGGCGCTGCTCACTGCCGCGCAACGCCTGCTCTGCCTGCTTGCGTTCACGGATGTCACGCAGAACACCCGTAAAATATCGCTTCCCCCCCACGAAATATTCACTTACCGCTATATAAATATCGATAAGTTGCCCATTTTTGTGCCGCCCTTCGATTTCGCGCCCCATACCGATGTTATGCACCCCCTCCACTTCAAGTGTGAGGATGTGGTCGAATTCGCAACGCCCCCGGCCTGTCCGGTAATACCGATCGATATAACCGTCATGTCCGCTACGATGCGGTTCGGGCATGATGATGGAAACATTTTGTCCGATTACCTCCTCCCGGGTGTAGCCGAAGAGTTTCTCAATCACCGGATTGACCGAGCGAATAATGCTCTTGTCATCGATGGTGATAATGCAGTCCACCATGTGATCGACCACGGAGCGCGTTTCCTCCTCCTTGCTCCTCAGCACGGTGTTGGCGCGCTCCAGGTCGGCGGTGCGTGCTGCGACTCTGTTTTCGAGTTCCTGGTTGAGTTGCCGCAAGTCGTTTTCGGCTACGTCTCGTTCCTGGTTGCTGGCATTCAGGTGCTCGGTCATGGTGTTGAACGTGGTCGCAAGCTGCCCTATCTCGTCCCATCCCACGACGGGCACGCGCTGCTGCGGATTACCCGCCGCGATGCGCTTTGCACTGAGACTCAGATTTTTCAGGGTTGTGACCACATGGCGGCTTAGCAAAAAAGTGCCCAGAATAGCCGCAAGCAGGGTCACGCCGAGAACCCCCAGACTGAAAGTTTGCACGCGCCGCCCGAACGCGAACACCTCGTCCGCATCCATTTTGACCTCGATGCCCCAGTTCACGCGCGGCAGGTATCGCCACGCGGCGACCACCTCCTTGCCCCGGTAATCCACTTTCAGGCCCGCTCCGCGCTCGCCGTGCAGGCCGCTTTGTACCGCCTGAAGAAACGGTGGATTGTTAAGCGGTACCTTGAGCTCCAGCGCCGCATTGGGCTCATGTCGCGTGGGCGCCATCACCAGGGCTGTGCGCTCGTTCAGAAGCCGTGTTATCACGGTTTCGCCGCTTGCTCCCAGGCCCACGTTGTCGGTAACGACCTGGAACACGCGTTCGCTATATATCTGTAGCGCCAGCACGCCCTCGAGCTTGCCATCGGTCATGATCGGAAACGCCATGAAGGCCGCGATCGCGCCGCGTGAAGGCGGATAACGTTCGAAATCCGACACGCCGTCGTGTAACGTATCGAGCGCTTGTCGGGCAACATAAGCCAGGCCGCTGGCCCGCCAGGGGCCGGTGGTCAGGTTGGTGGCGAAATCCGCTTCATGAGCCTGGGTATAAACGACATCACCGTGAAGAGAAATCAGAAAAAGATCGTAATAACCCGCATCCTCGACGAAACGCTTGAAATGTGCGCGGTAGCGGGCATCCAGTTGGCGATATGCGTCGGATTTCACGCCATCCCTGGCATAAACCCTGGCAAACTCAGGCATGGCTGCGCGGGTGGTGCTGGCCGCCTGTATGATTTTGGCATCGCGGAGGCGCTCTCGCAGGTAGCTGTCGATTTGTTCCGCTTTCATATCGGCGATGGCGGAGACCTGCCGGACCGCCGTCTTCTGCATTTCAATTTCGAAGGTATGCAGCAAGCTGTAGCCGATTACCAGAATCGGCAGCAAGGAAACAATGACGAACCAGACTGTAAATCGCTGCGTTAGCGAAGTGAATCTCATGGGGAAGGTGAGCCTCATGGCGAAGTGGACTTTGTCGGAGTCTCTATCGATTTGAGCAGGCGATCCCACTCTTCACGCGATCGATAGGTGGGAAATGGCGCCGGCTCCAGCGGGCGGCCAGAATCCCAGACGATATCGAACTGCCCATCATCCCGGGCCTTGCCCACGCGCGCGATTTTCCATACATGACGCGTCACGGGATCGACCGCAACGACTCCTTCAGGTGCAGGCAGACTCTGGCGTAGAATCGTCCGCTGCACCTGGGCTACGTCGCTCGTGTCCGCTTCGAGCGCTGCCTGTACCCACATTTGCAGGTTGACATAAGAGGCTTCTGTCGGGCCGTCGACCACAGCGTTCTGCCCGAAGTGGTCCCGGAATCTCTTTACGAAAGCCTGATTCTCAGGGCCTGGAATGCTCTGGAAATAATTTCGCGCCGCGTAGTGCCCCGCCATGGGCGGCATATCCTCGGTTGAAAGCCCCACTTCGGTAATGCTGAATGACAATACCGGTATCTTGTCCGGAGTGATCCCGCTCTTTTGCAGCGCTCGAAAAAATACAGCATTGTCATCGCCGCTGATGGTATTCAATATGATTTCGGGCCCTTGCCGGGCGATATCTGCCGCCAGCTCATCCATATCTGAAAGACCTGAAGGAAAGTAACGTTCCCCTATTATTATCGCTCCATGTGCGCCCAATAAATCCTTGATAAGAATATTGACTACGCGTGAATAAATATTATCGGATCCCAGCAGATAGATGCGCTTGCCGCGTCCGTCTTGAATATCGCGCCGACTGCGCTTTCCTGAATTTCCGAGATTTGCCAGTGCCCAGTTCACCGCGGGCATGACCAATTGATTGGGTATGGCTCCCCCGTACAGGATGTTCTGGGACTGTTCCATACCCTCGTACCGCAGCGCGTAAAAGAGCAGGTGATGATGTTTTTCGACCACTGTCTTCACAGCTTTGCGGCAGGCCGACGTCCAGCATCCAAACAGGGCCTGGACTTGTTCATTAGTGATCAAATGCTCCGCCTGCTGGGCGCAATAAGCCGGGTCCGGTCCGCAGTCGGCCATCACCGCCTGAATCTTCCGGCCCCCTATGCCGCCCGCCGCGTTAGCCTCTTCGATAGCCAGTTGCAGCGCATCCACCAACGGTTTTTCATTGGCTGCCATTGGACCTGTCAGGGCGTGCAATATGCCAACCCGGATGCTCAGCGCCGTTTTCACGTGGTGCCGCCATAGCATGACGCCCGCGATCAGCAGAGCGATCAGCAGAACAAGAGCAATACGCACTCCAGCAGTGGTTTTCAATGCCCGGTTTTTTCCTTACAGTGTGTTCCTTCATCCTTGATTTATACACTCATTCCACATTTTTATTCCTCATTCTTATCATAGACACAATACTTGCTTTATGAAACAGGCCGCCAGGAACGAGTTGCCGGGAAACCCCTTCTGGACGGTCTCGGAGCAGTGAGAGCGCCGTAATCAAAGGCTGCTGAGGATATTCAAATGCGCGGCTACGCTCCGCCCTAGAGCCGGCAGCGTGTAGCCGCCTTCCAGCGCCGATACAATCCTGCCAATGGCATATTTTTGCGCTACCTCCTTGATTTTTTCAGTCACCCATGCGTAATCGTCTTCAACCAGATTCAACGAAGCAAGCTCATCATCCTGATGGGCGTCGAAGCCCGCGGACACAAACAACATCTGCGGTTTGAATCGTTCCAGGGCGGGCAGCCAGAACTGATTCACCGAGTTGCGGAATATTTCACCGCCGCTGCCCGCCGCCAACGGGATATTGACCATGCGCTCCGAGCGCCCCGCCACACCGCTGTACGGGTAGAAAGGGTGCTGGAATGTCGAGACCATCATGACCCGCGGATCATCCTGGAAAATATTCTCCGTGCCATTGCCGTGATGCACGTCGAAATCGACAACCGCGACACGCTCCAGAGCATGTGCTTCCAGGGCATGGGCCACACCGACGGCGACATTGTTGAACAGGCAAAAACCCATGGCGCGGTCGCGCTCCGCATGATGGCCCGGTGGACGAATGCTGCAAAAGGCATTTTCAACATCCCTTCCCACTACCAGGTCGGTCGCCAGGATTACGGCGCCGGCGGCACGATAAGCCGCTCCAAGGCTATACCGGTTCATGGATGTATCCGGATCAAGGTAGGCAAGGCCGGTCGAGGACGCACGATGCGCCGCGGCCTCCAGTGAAGCGATATATTCCGGTGTATGCACACGTTTCAGTTGCTCGAATGTCGCTAACGGCGCAATATGCCGTATCAATTTGCCCATCAATCCGCACATGATCAGTTCATTGTCGATAGCCTTGAGCCGAGCCGGACGCTCCGGGTGATACGGCCCCATGTCATGCAGCAGGCAATCGGGGTGTGAAATAAAAGCGGTATGCATGCGGTTTTCTCCTGATCCTGAAATATCTCGATGTCGTTCAGTCCATCTAATCACTGTGAGTCCATTGTGAGTTCACTGCGAGCAGGCCCGTCGTTAGACTACCGGTGCTTTTTCGAAGTTGCCCATCTCATTCCGGGCTTAATGCGGCCCAAGACACCAGGCGACATCAAGTCACAGGAAATGGCGTCGCATGACATCAAGTTTCGTTCCCGCTCGCTGTTTCGCCTTCATTTATTCCAGGAAAATTGAACCACGGTCCCGTCCGTGATAACCTGACGAAAAAGAAAACCTTCGGAAGATGCCTTAATGGGTACCTGCTTGAGGCTTGCCCTCCTGCCCTCCTGCTTCGAACAAGGCTGCCGAGAGGTTCACCTATAAAATAACCTTATTCGATGTCACTTTTCCGGCAGCTCTGGCTCGCGGTCATACTGATCACACTGACAAGCTTTTTAGGCAGTTTTGCCATAAGCATGCTCAGCACCCAACGCTATCTCGAACAGCAACTTCACCGGGAAAACCTCGATAGCGCCAATTCCCTGGCGCTCTCCCTATCCCAGCTCAGCAAAGATCCTGTCACCGTGGGCGTGCAGATTGCCGCGCTATTCGATAGTGGACAATACGAAAGCATTTCCATCACCGCGCCGGACGGCAAAATTATCGCCGAACGCGTACGGGAGCGAATAGACACTACCGTGCCCGCATGGTTTAGTGATCTTTTTCCGATAAACGCGGAGGCGGGCCGCGCGCAAATCTCCGACAACCGGATGCATTTTGGCGTTATCAAGGTCATGAGTAATGACCGCCTGGCGCTACAGGCACTTTGGGACCAAAGCGGCACACTGATCATCTGGTACTTGATGGCGAGCATTGTGAGCGGGCTCATAGGCATGCTGATATTGCGCAGCATCAAGCAGCCCATGGCTATCATGATAGATCAGGCTGAAGCCATTACGGAACGTCACTTCCTTACCATTTCAGAACCCCGTATACCGGAATTACGCAGTATCGCGCGCGCGACCAATGATATGGTAAGGCGATTGCACAACAGGGCTATCGAAGAAACCCTGCAATTGGAGGCCTTGAACAGGCGGATGAACCATGACCCTGTGACCGGGCTGGCCAATCGCGGCCATTTCATCAACCTCTTGCGCAAGGCAGCCGATGGAGGAGACATCGTGCGCAGTGATGCGCAGGAGGGAACGGAGGAAATACGGGCGGGGGAAACATCGGCGGAGGAAGCGCCGGGGAAACACAAACACGGATTCTTCTTCCTCATACACATCGGTAATCTTGACGAAATCAACCAGAAACTTGGCCGAGGCTCTACAAACGGACTGCTTCGCCAGGCCGGCGCCATCATGGACAACATTTCCGCAAGCATGCCCGGTCGGCTGGTAGGCCGACTGAACGGGCCTGATTTCGCGCTCGTCATTCCCGATCTCGATGACGCAGCTCAGCTCCTGGCTCGCCTGACCGCGGAGCTCGCTGCCCTGTTATGCCAAACCGGCAGTGACTCGGTCGGCTTTTATCATATTGGCGCAATCCCGTACCAACACGGAGACCAGCCGCAGGAAATTCTGACCAGCGCGGACACTGCGCTGGCCGCCGCGCAGGCAAAGGGTATCAATACCTGGCATATCACTGATGCGCCTTCCGCTTCGCCCCCTCTTCCGGCCGCCAGTATCGGCGACTGGCGCCACATCTTCAGCGATGCGGTGAGCGAAGACCGCTTCAAGCTCGCTCTCTACCCGGTGATCGATCGTGCTGGCGCTCTATTGCATCAGGAAGCGGTGGTGCGCATGCAAGCTTTGCGCAATGGCGGCTGGCTGGCCGCAAGCGATTTCATCCCCATCGCGGGTCGCCTCAATCTCACCGGGCCTTTAGATCTTGCGGTCATCCGGCGAGCTCTCGAATACTTGCAATCCCATGCCGGCGAGCTCGCGATCAATGTTTCCGCTGAAACAATTTCCGACTGGAATTTTCGCAACAAGCTGGCGGAATTGTTGCGCCAGCAACCCGATTTATGCCGGCGGCTATGGATTGAAGTGCCGGAGTACGGCGTTTTTCGCAACTTCGAAGCCTTCCGTGACTTCTGCACCACCCTGAGAGAAATGGGCTGCCGCGTTGGGGTTGAGCATTTTGGCCACCGTTTTACCGAACTTCAGAAGCTGGCCGATCTCGGACTCTACTATGTAAAGGTGGATGCCAGCTTCGTGCGTGGCATCACCCACAACAGGGATAACCAAAAGCTTTTGAAGGCGTTGTGTAACCTCGCTCACGCACTTGGCATTCTGATAATTGCTCTTGGCATGCAGGACGAAGCGGAGCGAAAGGTTCTGATAAAACTCGGATTTGACGGCGTTACCGGCCCGGGAGTGGCGAACCCTTCATAAAGCGCGGACTTTGAATCACATCCTTGCACCTGCCCCCGTGTTCTACATTTTCATGTTCCCGTTCTGCATTATCCGTCATGCCGCCTGCAGCAGGCATTGAATCGTATTAGCCATTTCCGCATGTGACATTTGCAATGCTCAAATCTTATATCTATAACTAAAAAACATGCTACCGCGGCCAGTCAACCCAACCCTGAGTAGCCGCCGTCTGCAACCGTTCAGTGGAGGGACTTGTTATCAATTTCGCGCTTGTCCACAATTTCACGCATTTTCGGAGAATTCCCAAGGCCCAGTTTCAATAATAAGGATAAATCATGACCTCATCACACACATGGAATTTTTTCCGTGCAGGCGGCTTCGACCAGGTGCAAATAGATAATGGCGCGGATTTGCTGGCGCTGAAGGAACTGGATCAGAAGCTGTGGGTTGCACTGAGCTGTCCGACGCGCGGGATAGAATTCGACACCCGCACGCTCGATTTGATCGATAGCGACAAGGATGCGCATGTTCATGCGAATGAAATACTCGGCGCCATTGCCTGGGCGGGTGGCCTGCTCAAGAATCCCGATCTGCTGGTTAACGGTTCGGATCGACTGGCTCTCGCCGATATCAACGATGGCACCGAAGAAGGCCAGCATGTGCTGGCCTCTGCCCAATACATTCTTAAAAGCCTGGGCAAAGCCGATGCAACAGAAATTTGCCTGGCGGATATGGCCGATATCGACAAATTTGTTGCAGGGCTGGAATTCAATGGCGACGGGGTAATTCACCCTAGCCAGGTTGCGGATGCCAGCCTGCGCGCGGTAATCGAAGATATCGTCAAGTTCCGTGGCCCGGTTCCCGATGCGGGCGGGGAAGCGGGTATCAACCAGGAAATCAGCGATGCGTTTTTCTCCGAAGTCGCCGCCTATTCGGATTGGCTCTCCAAGGGCGACGGTGATGAGCACGTTCAGTTTCTGGACGAGAAGACACAGGCGGCCGCTGACGCGTTTCATGCCGTGAAAGACAAGGTCAACGACTATTTTACCCGTTGCCAGCTTGCTGCATACGATGCGCGCGCCGCCGGGCCATTGAGCCGTTCCACCGAGGATTACCAGCACATCGCCGCCCAAAACCTGTCAGCGCAAAACACCGATATTGCGGGTTTTCCGTTAGCTACGGTGGAACCCAACAAACCGCTGCCGCTGAATTCCGGTATCAATCCCGCGTGGCAAAGCCAGATCGAGGCCCTGCGGAAGCAAGCCATCGAGCCGGTATTTGGAAAGAGGGACGAGCTTCTTGCTTCGGAATGGGCCGAACTTTGCGCCAAATTTGCGGCGTTTGAAGCATGGCAGGCGGCCAAGCCCGCCTGTTGCGCTGAAAAGCTCGGCAACGCGCGTCTGCGCGAGATAGCTCAAAGCAGGTATAAGGAAGCCATCGACCACTTGATCAGCCAGGACAAGGCGGTGGAGGACGAAGTCAAGGCGATCCGGTCGGTGGAACAACTGCTGCGCTATCATCGCGACTTGTTCAAGCTGGTCAATAATTTTGTGTCGTTCCGCAGCTTTTATACCCGAAGGGACAAAGCGCTGTTCCAGCTTGGCACGCTGTACCTGGATGGCCGCAGTTGCGACTTGTGCATCAGGGTTGACGATATCGCCAAGCATGCCGAGTTCGCCAATATGAGCGGCCTTTACCTGGCCTATTGCGAGTGCGTCCGCAAGGGCGGTACCGAAAAGATGAGCATAGCCGCCGCCTTTACCGACGGAGATTCGGATTTCCTGATGGTGGGACGCAACGGCATTTTTTATGACCGCAAAGGCCAGGATTGGGATGCCACCATCGTGCGCATTCTCGACCATCCAATCAGCATTCGCCAGGCATTCTGGTCGCCCTACAAAAAACTGATCAAGTTTATCAACGAGCAGCTGGAGAAGCTGGCCACGGCGAGAGCTGCGGCGGCGGATGAGAAACTGCTCAAGGCGGCTGCGGAGAATGTGAAGCCTGTCACGGAAGGAGCGCCTCCGCCGGCAGCGCCCAAACAACCTTTCGACGTAGGCAAGTTTGCAGGGATTTTCGCGGCAATCGGGTTGGCGCTCGGGGCTATCGGCGGCGTTCTTGCTTCCATCTTCAGCGGCATACTGGGATTGAGAATCTGGGAAATTCCGCTGGCAATAATCGGGTTGATACTGCTCATTTCGGGACCAGCCATGCTCATTGCGTGGTTCAAGCTGAAGAAACGCACCCTCGGCCCCATACTTGATGCAAACGGCTGGGCAATCAATGCGCGCGCACGAATCAATATTTCATTCGGCAAGTCTCTGACTCAAATGGCATACCTGCCGGAAGGCTCGCATCGCTCGCTGGTCGATCCCTACGCGGACCAGAAACCGGTATGGCCTTATTATGTATTGATTGCCGGGGTCATCGCGGCATTGATCGCGCTGTGGTACATGGGATTTCTTGGAGAACGCCCAAGCTGAGGATTGAAAATCACGGGAGAGAACCGATGAATATCGACGAACTCGAGTCAGTCGCTAGAGCCATTGTCGCGAAACCGAAGGGTCTTCTGGCGGCCGATGAAAGCGGCCCTACCATCAAAAAACGCTTCGATTCGATCAAGGTGGAGTCGACCGAGGAAAACCGGCGGCGATATCGCGAGTTGCTTTTCACTACCGAGGGCATCGAACGCTACATCAGCGGCGTTATTCTGTTCGACGAAACGCTGCGTCAGAGTTCGAGTACCGGGATCCCCTTCACCAAACTGCTATCGAGCCGGGGAATCATTCCCGGCATCAAAGTAGATAAGGGGGCAAAGGCATTGGCTCTCTATCCCGGGGATAAAATTACGGAAGGTCTGGACGGGTTGCGCGATCGCCTCGCCGAATACAAACAGTTTGGCGCCAGATTCGCGAAGTGGCGGGCCGTGATCGAGATTGACGAGCATGACCTGCCATCCGCATACGCGATTCGTGCGAATGCCCACGCACTGGCGCGCTACGCAGCTCTTTGCCAGGAAGCCGGCCTGACTCCCATCGTGGAACCGGAAGTGCTCATGGACGGCGCCCATGATATCGACCGGTGTGAGATGATCACTTCGCGAGTACTTCAACATGTATTCACCGAACTGGATGCCCACCGCGTCGTATTCGAAGGAATGCTGCTCAAACCGAACATGGTGATCGCGGGGAAAAAATGCCCGAATCGAGTCGACGCGCAACAGGTTGCGGAAGCCACAGTCCGCTGCCTCAGCCGCTACGTGCCCGCAGCAGTACCGGGGATTGTATTCTTATCCGGCGGCCAGAGTCCCGAAGATGCGACCGGCCATCTGAATGCGATGAATGCCATGGGTTCGCATCCATGGCAGCTCAGTTATTCCTACGGGCGGGCGCTCCAGGAGCCTGTTCTTGAAACATGGAAGGGGCAGGAAAGCAATGTCGCGGCAGCACAACAGGCATTCTTCAAGCGCTGCCGTTTGAATGGTTTGGCGCGCGAAGGAACGTATAGCCGCGTAATGGAAACGACTGAAGCGGCTGCCCAATAGTGATTCGGAAAAGAATGGGCAAGTAAAGCATGAGCTTGTATGCGGTAACGGCCGTTGCGGCAAGGCGCGGCGTTGGGCGCATGGTTGCGCTGGTGGTTTGGCATGACGTTGAATCATGTATTCCCCACCCTGCCCCTCGGCACTCTGGCCGCCAATCTGACTGGAGGTTATCTTGTCGGCATTGCGGTCGAATATTTTCACCACAACACAGTGCTGCCGCCTGAAGCGCGGCTGTTCGTTATCACGGGCTTCCTCGGCGGGCTAACCACCTTCTCCACTTTTTCTGCTGAAGCCGTGGCACTGCTAGCGCGTGAGCAATACGGCTGGGCTTCCGTTACCATTTTTTCGCACCTGGCCGGTTCTCTGGCCATGACTGTGCTGGGAATCATGACCATCAAATGGCTGGCGCAGCATTAGCCTGTCCGCACCAGGCATAGGATTCCAGCGTTCGAGCGAGGACACTGGAGCGCGTACTGGAGAGCAACATGGAAGGCATGTACCTCAAGTTCTACGTAAGCGAATTCCGTGAGCACAACGGCATCCTGCTGTTCGAATGGCTCCTGGAACGCGCCAGGAAATGCGGGTTTCACGGCGGCACGGCCATGCGCGCCGTGGCCGGTTTTGGGCGGCACGGAATAATGCACGAAGAGACTTTTCTTGAACTTGCGGCGGACCTGCCCGTGGAAGTCAGTTTCGTCGTTAGCAAAGACGAGGCAAAACTGTTCCTCGACTTATTGCAAGCGGAGAACATCGACCTGTTCTATGTCAAATTTCCGGCCGACTATGGATTTTTGCCCGCCAATCATATCGATGACGTGGACGGGAGAAAAACCGCCCAGCTTGTAGATTGTAGGCCCCCGGCGCGCATCAGAGCAACAACGGCGACCAAATCAGAGCCGCCATCGCAATTGCCCCAGGCGCGGCATGAAAAATATTACTTGATCACTATTTGTATGCGTCCCGCCCGGACGAACCGCCAACCGTCCACAAGCTCGGGAGTGGCTGTTCGCGGGCGGACTGCCCCAACCAGGCGATAGGGCCATGCTGTTGTGTGCTTGGGGCTTTATCGAGGGGAGAGCCTGATTCGTTGCAGGTTGTGAGATTGTGGGGCGGGCTTTGCCGCGATTGCTGGCGGGCAAAGCCCGCCCTACTCGCAAATCTACTTTTAAGACACCTCGCCGCCATCCTGCGATCCGGTGAAATATCCGGGCTAAGCGGCTACTACCGCGAGCGCCGCCGCGCGCGACTTGTTCGTCTTACCCGCGCGCGAGGGCATATGGCACAGGCCGCACACATAGCGGCTGTGGAGATCGTTGCTATGCACCACGAAATGACCACCGCATTGGGTGCACGGCGCAGTTTGAAGCATTCTCGCCTCAAAGAACCGCACTAAAGTCCAGGCGCGGGTAAGGCTCAGTACGGGTTCCATCTGCGCCATTTCGCAGTGTTCCAGATAGAGCTTATAGCTCTTGACGATAGCCGCGGTGCCTCGGCAATCGGCATGCCTGATCAGATACTCGTAAATATCGGCAAATACGGAAGAATGGATATTTGGTTGCCAGGTGAGAAACCAGTCGGCGGAGAACGGCAGCATTCCCTTGGGGGGAGACACTCCCCTCAATTCTTTATAGAGCTTGATTAACCGCTCACGGCTCAGGCTGGTTTCGCTTTCCAGCAACTGCAAACGGGCGCCCAGATGAATCATTTCAATCGCAGTCTGAATTTCCCTGGCTTCCGACACAACGCTTTTTTTACGCATGATTGTCCCCCTTATTGCCGTAGATCAGGAAATTTCTTCAGCCGGCTGGCCCGCCATTAATATAGCGGCATGAGATTGCGCCATTGCCTTATCCTTGGTGTAATTCGCCAGCATGCCGAATACCAGGTTGTCGTCAAAACGTATCCGGCACAGCATCATATTAGAGTTTGAAAGTTTAAGGATCTGGCTGGGCGTCAGCACCTCGATTATATCCGCGACGTCCCTGCTTATTCCCAACCTGAAAATTGCCATATCCTTGTCAACAGCAACCATCTGTTGAGCCAGCATCAGATAGGTCAGATTGAGTTCCTTGATTTCAGTTGTCAGTTCGTTGGCTTTCATTTTTTCTCCCGTCAGTGTGATGGCGCTATTTTGCGCAACCGCACCGTGCCGAAAAACCGGAATGCATCCGATTTCCGCGTAGGAAACAATAGGAATTTAGTGTAGGAAGATTTCCTACACGATAAGCCGACTGGGGAATTTGGCGCGAGAACGAATGATGGAGGCGCTCCCTGTACTGAAACAGGGCTGTGTCCGCTTTTCCAGCCAACGGCCATTTCCGGCAGAACTTTAGCGTTAGCTGGAAATATTTTTGAAATATTTACTTAACCATTGATCACCGAAACCTTCTGCCCAACGCATCATAGAAGGCGCTGATCTGCTGCTTTATGCTACGCGCCCCATTTTTGTCTTCTTTAGCCAGATCATCCACCAGCGCCTCGATGGCCGGTCGCTTTTTCTTGAACTCGGCCACGACCATGGAAATATCGCCGGGCTTAAAAAATCGGCTATCAGCCAGGTCAGGCAATTCAGGTGCGGAATTGTCGGATTTTACCCAGCCTGCGAGATCATAGTCATAAGGAAAAACAACCCAGTTGCCGTCAGCTTCAACGACCTTGATGTTCCAGAGCCCTTGCGAATCTGGGATATCATCAGGAAAAATACGTAGTTCCCAGTCGTAATTCCCAACCAGTGCCTGAAAAAGAAGTGCACGAATAATATCCTTCGGATCGATCGGCTCGATGGTTGAACCGGCAGCGCGTGCATCCTTTTGAGCATTCACGATACTGGTGAATATATATGGCTTGTCAGGATCCTTGAGGCGCGCGTCTGCGGCACGGATCTCCTTGCCGTCGGCATACTTGACGAAGGTTTTGATATCCTCCAGAAAGAAGCCGGGCATCGGCCGGTCCACCACGAATCCGCTTGGCTGTGGTTCAACGGGTCCTTTCCCTGTTTTGCTATCGATATAGCTAAAGTTCGCTGCTGCTGCCTGAAACCCCGGTATGGAAAGAAGGTCCTGCACCTTGTAAATGAGTGCCTCCCGGTGCGGCGAACGCCCTCCCCAGACGCGATGAAAACGTACTGAAGAGCCGGGCTTTCCGCCGCAATGCGTGCCTATCCCGATGGTTTTCAAGCCATCAAATAGAGTTCCCTTTGAAACCCTGTCCCCACCCTGATCTTTTTCAAAGCTCAAGGTCATTTTTGGAAAAGGGCATTGAGAGGCAACCTGGCTGGTATTCCCACGCAGATGCACCAGCACCGGCAGATCATGCCTGCCTTTACTATCTGTCCAGGAAAGCTGCCCGGGGGTCTCGAATTCCTTGATATCCTCGGGAACCTCGGTATTTGGCGGTGCGCGATGCTTCCACAATTCACCAAAGTCCGTTTTGAGGGTAAAGATGATTTTCTCTTCCGTAGTGAAAATCGGCGCCTTGCTATGTCCGATATCCGCCGCGAAATTTGCCGCCTCGGCAACTTGAATAACGTGGGCCGAAAAAGATGACCAGACGGCCAAGGCCGCAAGCATAACGAACTTGGCAAGATACCTTTTCATAAGTGCCTCCGGGGTTAAATCAAAAGATCTGTGCGCCTGGCGCTGCCAAGGTTTTAACAGAAGCCAGCACCCAACCATCCCTATCTTTATCGGGAATGAAATATTATCGTAGGAAATAATTGCGGATTTTCAAGTCCAACCAGAGCGACAGTTCCAGAGCTTGAATTTGAAAAACGCCGATACGCCCGGGATTTTAAGTTTCACGGGCGCCGCCTCATCTGAATGGCTTCGGCAAAGAACCTGGAAATACTGCTAATTTATTAAAGTAATAAATTGAACAAAAACAGCACATTTATATTTCCTATACTTATTGAAGATTCCGCCAGTTTTGCATGAATCGATTCTCAAGGTGAATTGAACATTGAGAAAAAGCCAAAGGAGGTATCCGATGGAGACTGCAGTCAGGAGACAAAAAAGAACGCCGCTGGCGTATGTGAGAAACATGCTGGCCATACCGCTGGCTGGAGTGACAACAATTCTATATGTTACTTGGCAACTGGTGATGGAGCAGCAGCTTTTCCTGCGCACATTTCTTGTTGAGCGAATGGGCAAGCGGGGTGTAGCGAAATTGCCGTTGGGTTATTGGAATGTGTTGGCGCTGAAGAGCATCATGTTGTGCCAGCATTTATCTAATAATCCCGACGCGTTGCGAGATACGCGCCGGCGCACGGAGCAGCGGATGCTACGGCGTTTGCAAAACCATGGCGTACCGCGCAGGCAAGTTCTGGCAATCGCGGAGTATGGGCCTGGCGAGATTGAGCCGCACCGGTTTTATCGTGAGCATGTCAAGCGGTCCGTTCCGTGCGTACTGCGCGGATTTGTGGAAAATGCACCTGCGGACTGGACACTTGCAAGACTGGCAGAACGATTTCCAGACACCGTGGTGCAGGCCCTGGATAAGCGCACCAAGGAGATGATCAATACGTCACTGCGCCGGATCGCTGAGGATCGCCGCCGCAATTTCATTCCCCAGCAATTGCTGCTCGATCAAAACCCAACTTTTTACGAATATTTTGGCATCCCACGGTCACACCAATATTTTCCTGTCATGGGCCGGCCAACAAAGCCCGTTCTGAGTTTTCTGATTCTCGGTCTGGGAGCGGGATTGAACGCCAACTATCACTGCGAGGAAGGCCCCAACTGGTATCTAGCCGTATCGGGATCCAAACGCTGGACCTTGATTGAATCGGAATATTCCTGGCTGTTATACCCCTCGGCGCGCGGGAATGGTGTGCGGCGCTTTGCAGAGTTTCGCGCCGATGAACATGGCGAACCGAGTGACCGTGATACTTATCCCCTGGTTGAATACGCACCGCGCTATGAGTTCGACCTGCACCCGGGTGATGTCTTGTTTTTCCCGGCATGGATGTGGCACAAGACAATCAACCTCAATGAAGAAGGTCTGGGAATCACCTGCCGTTACACCGCGCCAACGAAGATCTCGAACAGATATTTCCGTGGCCTGCAACTACTCTCGGGTGGCTTCTGGAAAAGCTGCATCGAAGTCATCAGTTGCAGCATACGCGGCAATATTGGCGATCTAGCCAGCGACACCGGTCACAATGAGCAGGAAACCACGCTATATTGAAGAACAATTTCGACCAGGGGCACGCTAGCTCGCCCAAGAAGGAAGCGGGCGATGAAAAACCTGTTCGGGACAAGTTAAGGATGAGAGGGAGTAACGTCAGCGTCAGCGCTTGAGCTTCTCGTGATCTTTTTTGATGGCGGAGATTGAATGATTAATCCTTGCAACCTCAACCGGCAGCTGCTTCATTTCGGCGTTTACTTATTCCACTTGTAACAGTCATCCTGATCGCCCAGGTGAAGTGAATGATCGCCATCTCGATTTGTCAGGAGTGTCTAATTTTTGCCCCATGGCGCCGGGCGAACCAAAGACCCAAAAGACCCAGGCTCAGGAGTGCAATGGAAGAAGGCTCTGGAATTGCCGTATCCGTGGATGAGCCGGGAAGGTCCGGTAATTGAGCTGGTGTTACCTGGTCGGTTGCCGCAAATAAATGGAAAGAGGTTTGAACGTTAAAACCATTATTTTCATAATCAATATAGTTCGAGGGACCGTTACTAAAAAGATTCAGTTCTCTGCCACTCGCCGTTATGAATAATAGGCCGGGATTACTGATCAATAGATCGAGATTATTAGGAAAGAGCTGGTTATCATAAAAAAAGTAACCGGAGGGCGAAAATGATATGCCTGGCGCATTCGAGTTCGGAAATAAGTTGAAGGAATCGGTTATGGTACCAATTTCGCTGCCAAACCCACTTACTGCGGTAAAGCTACCGTCACCATTATCAATCGCTTCAAGTGACCCGCTACCCGATTCACTTGCGCTAGTAAATGTGAAATCGAATTTGATTAGAGTTGCCATGGCAGGATTTATACCACCGATGAGAAGGGCTATTGTGATACCCACCGACACCCCCTGTTTCATAGCAGAATTATGAGCTGCTGCCAAAATCCTTAATAAAGTCATCCACTCAACAGTTTTACGCATGATCTCCCTCCCCCGGCTTTTTAGCTGACAACAGCGATGAGGGTATCTTACGGACTCTGGAGATTTTAACTATTGGACTGAAGTACACCCTTGGCTTGCAAGGTGCTTGCAAAGGGGGAAGTCCACCTCCGATTCAGATAAATGAAGTGGGCATTTTAGCTGGGTTTCCAAATCATTCGGCAGGAAAACAAGCGGATTTTTTGACCCGAGAAGGTCCTGAACCGATATGCTCAATTTGGGCTTGATAGATTCGATATCACAGGCGCAGGAAGCATCCGGCAAGGCAACAGCGGGGGTCCTTTTGTTGACGAATCCTACCGAGTGGCTGGTGTCGCTCAGAAAGGCGCCAAGCAGGACGGCGGCAATGACCAATGTCTTTGTGTCACGGCTCTTGATAAATTACTTCATAAATGGAAGAGTGCACTGGTCTCCGGGACTGTTGTTCCGGCTAGCGCTTTGCCATATCCGCTATAACTGTGCCAATTCCTGCTCCCACCATAACCATGCCAGTTCCTGCGGGACTCTCCACATCAACTGTTGAGCCAGCGGTGGCTTCCATCGTCAGTCGCGTCGTCCGATGGGTCATGACCAAACTCGGCTGACTTCTCCGTCTTGCAAGTATGTCGGGAGTCGTTTTTGATGACTCTCGTCGGCGAATGCGGGAAGGGCGCATGATGCGTTGGAGTGGCATTGTTCTGCCCCTCAGATGACTTGTTGGGTTCCATGCTGCTGAGCAACGATGCTAGTGTGCGAGACCCAGCCAACGAGCTTATTCATTTGTATGAAATTCGTGATGCTCTATCGGTTAAATTTGGCAGTCATCGGAGCGCGCGCGCGGCGCTTGCTATTGCATCTTCACGATGGTCTCGTCTTGGTCAACTTTGCAATGACGAGCCATTGCGGCAAGGGCGTCACCGCGGCAAGACGGGCGCGGCATTGAGAGACGCAAGTGAAGATGAGTTATTTGAAGCACGTCGTATCGCGTATGACATGATCCTGGCGTACCTTCAATACCTAAAAAAGAGAGGGTCAAGACAACCGTTTAAAACCCGTAATTGAGGACCTCGATTCCAAAGCGCGAGCAGACTAATGCTCAACCACTAATCATTCAGCCATCTGTTTGTCACTCATGCCAACCCAAATTAAAACCCGCCGCACTTCGCGAGCTAAGCAATTTGCGCAGATAGAAAAAGTCTCTATTGCTGGAATCACCGAGAGAATGGGTCCGCACGGTCTTCACATGTATGCCGAGGCCTACCTCTCCGCAGCTCTAGCACTTCCAAAGCCGAATGTTCCCTTCGAACCGGTGCGGCCATATCTCGTCTGCCACGCCATCGAGCTCGCATTAAAGGCATTCCTGTCATGCCGGGACACCACAATGATTGGCCTGGGAGGAAGCCCATACGCACATAGCTTAGATTCACTGCTAAGCGCTGCGGTTGAAGCAAACCTGGCAGAATTCACCAAATTGGCCGACCAGCAGAGCGACGCCATTCGTAGCGCTAACACCTATTATTCTGAAAAGGTGTTTGAGTACCCTGCAGTTGGGGAGGCAATGTGCGCATATCCCCATATGCCACCCATTGACGTTCTTATAGAAGCTGCGTCGACGCTGGTCAGATCACTTCGTCCTCCATGCCGAGATACAAAGTGAGCGACAAGAGAGAAACCCGGCAAAACCGTTTCGTCGAGCGGTCGCTCAAAGAGCGAACACTGATTATGCAACATAACGGTAAGCGCCCTTATGGGGCGAAGTTAACGTTTCAGATCCTTCATCCAGCTCATATGGGAGACCTTGAAAATGTCTGCATTCTCATAGGTTCGGGGGCGGTCGCTACGATTCAGCCTGCGAGAAGCAACTCTTGGGAAGGAAAAAGTAAATTTCAGGTAAATCTCGATGGCTTTGACACTGCCGCTAAAGCTGAGGCAGAGGGTCAGCGGCTGGCCCAAGCCTTGCTGATAGTCGCCATCAGCTTGAACTTCGGTCTAAGGCTCATGTATTCCGGACGACTACCCGCGGTCGTGTATCAGCGCTTCCAGTCCCACGGGGATTCAATGTGGGCTGAGGGAGTGGGAGGTCGTCAAGCATCAACAGTATTGGATGAACTCCTCTCGGTGTACCCCCTACCGCCCATGGACAGTAGACTAATACTCTCAATGGAGCTGTATTGTGCTGCATTGCTGGAAACGAACGAACATGCACGTTTTGTCTCCGCCGTATCCGCGCTTGAGCCTTTAGTCGAGCAAGAATATCTCGGCGGTGACGTGGGTAGCTTCGTCGAAGCAATGCTGACCAACCTTGAGAATGTAGGGGACATTGATGACTCACTCCGAGACTCGTTCCGAGGCAGGATTCGACAGCTTCGCTATGAGTCAATTCGCCAGGCACTCTTTCGATTATCCGGTACTTGGTTTCCTGGCCGCGCTGACTTGCGGGGTCAGATCGATGACGCGTACGGGTTACGCAGCGAACTCCTACACAGAGGAGCGCTTTCTGATCCTGATACCGATCTCGCGTTGATGACCAGCAACATTATGAGAATCCTCCGAATGATTTTTAAGAGGGCATCCGGTCACTCCCTTCAAGTACCCGCACAATGAGGCTATCTCATTGTGCTTCACAGGGCGCCGTCTGAGATTTCTTTAAATCGCGAGATCGAGAGGGGATAACGTTCTGCGTACAGGTGGCGATTTCTGCGAGTGCCCCATAGGTGCCCCACAACATGAAATCAAAAACCTTCTCTGGTAATCTTTACGTGCTAACTAATTGATTTTTGGTGCCCGGAGCCGGAATCGAACCGGCATGGGCGATTAAGCCCGAGGGATTTTAAGTCCCTTGTGTCTACCAATTTCACCATCCGGGCGGATTGATATTTACTTGACGATCCGGCTGGCTCAGTCGGATGTGATGAGTATCTACCGCGGCTATCTTATCATAATGGCAGCCATCGGCCACTACGCGAAAGTGGCGGATATGATTTGTCTGTAACGTATCTTCAAATTGTTCCAACCCGACCTGAAAGCGCCATATCGATCAAATCGTTCAAGAGTTAAAACCCTATATGGAACGGAATATCGCCGCTATTTGGCCAATAAATTCCCGCTAATCCCTTTCATAATACTTACACAACAAAGTCCTGTGAAAAGTTAAAGCATGGGCTTATCCGGCCGTTAGGTAAGAATCCAGACAGCCAGTAACAGCACTTTTCCAGCATTCATATAAGCTGATACAGCAAGTGACCGATGGCTGTACTCAATTGCCTTCCTGTCGGCCGGCCATCCAGTGCGGAGACGAAAATTAAAATCCGCTCGCATCATCCTCCTTTCCATTACGCGCACTCCCGCTGGGTAATAGCCGCCCTGACCTTTTCCATCTTTTTGTCTATTACGATTGGAAGCTGGTCGGTCATCAAAAATCTGCAGGAGCGAAACGCGAATAGTCGGTTTGAGGCGGTCGTGTCCGAGGTTGCCGACAAAATCAGGCACCACTTTTCCGGATATGAGCAGATACTGAAAGGGGCGTATGGATATATGCTTGCCTCCGGCTCCGTCTCGCGCGAAGAATGGCGCACATACGTGACAGCCCTGCGCCTGGATGATAGCTATCCTGGAATCCACGGCGTCGGCTTTGCCCGATACATCTATCCAATTGAAATGCCGGCGCACCTCACCTCGGTTCGCGCCGAAGGATTTCCTGAATATAAGGTTTGGCCGGATGACCTCCGGGAAGAATATACTTCTATCATATACCTGGAACCCTTCTCGGGGAGAAATCTTCGCGCTTTCGGATATGACATGTTCTCGAATCCGGTCCGGCGAGCCGCTATGTCGCGCGCCAGGGATTCCGGTGAAATCTCGCTGTCTCGCAAGGTAAAACTCGTCCAGGAAACCAGCGAAGATATCCAGGCAGGCGTACTTATGTACATGCCATTCTACGGCCCGGCAGGGTTGCCTGAAACAATCGCACAACGGCGGTCGTCACTTGTCGGGTATATTTATGCGCCATTCAGGATGGATGATTTTATAAGAACCGTTCTTCGCACCGAGCTTGATGATCTTGATTTGACGATTTTTGATAGCCATACAATCGCACAAGATACTCTGCTTTTTGAGAGCAGGAAAAATCCGCCCGGCCCTGCTTCCTCTCCTCAGTTCAAACGAACATTCTACCTGCCTCTTTATGGCCAGACATGGACGATTGAGGCGGTCTCGCGTCCCCGATTTGAAAATGCCCTGAGCAGCCAGGAGCCCCAACTCGTGTTATTGAGTGGAATCCTGGTAAGCCTTCTCACCGCCATTGTTTTTTTCATGCTTTCGGCGAATAAGGAGAAGGTTGCAGCTCTGGCGCAAGCAAATGCGGAATTGTTAGCCGCAATCGAGGAACAGCAGATTGCCACGAGAGCCCGGCAGGAAGCCGATGTGCGGATCCGCCAGCAGGCATCACTGCTCGACAAGGCAACGGACGCGATTATTGTTCGTGGGGCCGATCACCGCATCGAATTCTGGAACCAGGGCGCCGAGCGGCTTTATGGATGGAAATCCGAAGAGGTCATCGGCAGGTCCGTAGAAGAGGTGTTATATAGCGAAACCACACACTTTCGTGAAGCGACCCAACTGGTGCTGCGTGAAGGTGAATGGCGTGGCGAGATCGTGCAACGGCGCAAGGATGGCAGCGTGTTGACAGCCGAAGCTCACTGGACTCTGGTTGCGGATGATGATGAACGGCCGAATTCCGTTCTCGCGATCAATACCGACATTACGCAACGCAAGATGGCAGAGAAGGAAATCCAGCACTTGGCATTTTATGACTCCTTGACAGGCCTGCCCAACAGGGCGCTCCTGTTGGATCGTCTAAGACAGGCTCTGGCGGGTAGCACGCGTAATCGCCAAACCGGTGCGCTACTGTTCATTGATCTGGACAATTTCAAATTGCTCAATGATACCCTTGGCCATGACATTGGTGACTTGCTGCTCCGGCAGGTAGCGCCGCGCCTGATCTCTTGTGTGCGTGATGGCGACACCGTAGCCCGGCTGGGTGGAGATGAGTTTGTCGTCGTACTGGTCGGCAATTTTAGTGAACGCCCGGAGGAAGCAGTTTCTCAAATAAAAGCCATTTGCGAAAGAATTCTGGCGGTTTTCAGCCAACCTTTCAGGCTGGGATCCTATAAACATCACAGCACCCCCAGTATTGGTATCGCTCTGTTCAACGGTCAGTCCTCCGCAATGGATGAGCTGCTAAAACAGGCGGACCTCGCAATGTATCAGGCCAAAGCGTCAGGCCGTAATTCAATATGTTTCTTTAATCCGGACATGCAAGCAGAAATGAATGCTCGCATCGTTTTAGAGTCGGACCTGCATAAAAGCTGGGAGAGGAATGAGTTTATCCTTCATTACCAACCTCAAGTGAACGGCGAAACGATGATTGGCGCCGAAGCGCTGGTTCGGTGGCAGCACCCCAGGCGGGGCTTATTGTTCCCTGCGGAATTCATTCCTCACGCCGAGGAAACCGGGCTGATCCTGCCTTTGGGGACATGGGTATTGGAAACCGCCTGTGCGCAATTGGCGGCCTGGGCGCGCGAACCGGCTATGGCTCGGCTCAACCTCGCCGTGAATGTCAGCTCCCGCCAGTTCTGCCAGCCGGACTTTGTCGAGCAGGTGCTGTCGATACTTGACCATACAGGCGCGGATCCACAAAAATTAAAGCTTGAACTTACCGAAAGCTTGTTGCTAAAGAATATGGATGAAACTATTGTCAAAATAGTGGCCCTCAAGGCCAGGGGCGTAGGTTTTGCGCTGGACGACTTCGGCACGGGTTATTCGTCGTTATATTATTTGAAGCGTCTCCCGCTGGATTGGGTGAAAATCGACCAATTTTTTGTACGGGATGTGCTGACAAATTCCAATGACGCAACCATTGTACGGGCCATCATACTCCTCGCAAAAAGTATGGGACTGGAGGTCATTGCCGAAGGTGTGGAAACCGAGGCGCAAAAACTCTTCCTCGCCCAGCACGGCTGCAATGCTTACCAGGGATATCTGTTTAGCCCACCGCTATCGCCAGGCGACTTTCACGAACTCATGCAGCGAAGAACAGCCATGAGCGCTACGGCAACTTCGGCTAGCACGGCTTAATCCGAGAAGATACCAGGAAAATCCTGCACGGGCCCGGTTGGTGTATGAAACCGGGAGCGCCGGCACCCGTTTATCATCCGTATCTCATGCAGATTTCTATCCTCGAATTAAACCCGCCTCCCGCCGCCGGAGGAACACGCTCAGAACAGCAAGACCCGCCAGCAGCATTGCATACGTCTGTGGTTCTGGGACAGGCGCCAGGAATCCACGAATCTCTCCAGCGGAAAATGCAGTGGTGTGAATGTTGGAGTAGGCAGTACCATTGTCCATCCCTGCCACCAACGCGTTGAATGCGCCGCTGACAGTGCCACCGTGCGCAGCAATGAAATCCGCGTTGTAATTCGTTGCGAATGTCATGTTAAAGGTGGTGTCGTAAGACCCCGACGTTACATTTAGAGGAAAATTGGGAAAGGTCGGAGTGGCTGTGGCGACCATTGCCGTGCCCGTGTCGGGGGTAGCCGTGCAGCAGTGGATGTGTGCCATGGTAGTGTTTGCGGTAAGGCCGCTAAAACTCTCCTGAACACGCATTGTATGGAGATCCGGATCGATTGTGACCGTGGCCGAACCTGTTGCCGGAGAATTATTTGGCGGCGCCTCATCGGGGCCACTGAGCGTAGTTGTATACACTGACTGGTTGGCGGCGGCAGGCATCGCAACCGCAACCGCAAAAATCCCTGCTGTAAACAAGATATTCAGCTTCATGTCGTCTATCCTTTTAAAGGTGAGCCAGGCTGCCAGTTCGGCAAGGTAATTAAAATAGTAAGTGACATTGTTCTTCTGCTAATTACATCTTATACGCCGGTACCAGTTTTTCAATAGTCCGTTATGCTTATAATGGCTCTCCCGTATGAAATTTGAAATTTCTCAGCTCTGACTGAGCTTATCCCCTCGCTAAAAACCAGAGCTTTTAAGCGCACTTGAAGAAAAAGAGATTTTTCACTTCAGGTTCATGCGTTACTATTAACCTTGGTCTCAAGAGCGAGTTGAAAAGAATTGGGGGTTTTCAACCCGCCATATGCTAAAAAATCTGACCATTAAATCGCGCCTGATTTTTCTCCTTTCATTCCTGGTGGCCTTCCTGCTGGGCGTGCAGATACTCGGCCTCTTCGGGATGAGCAGTGCCATTGATGGATTAAAAACTGTTTATCAGGACCGCGTTATCCCGCTCAAGCAAGTAGGCCGTATTGAATCTCTTTTACTGCATAACCGGGTTGCCCTTACGGCGGCCCTGCTGACTCCCTCACCGGGAGTCATCGAAAAAAATACCGCCCTTATTGAAAAAAATATCGATGAAATAACCAGGGCCTGGGTAATTTATACCACTACCTACATGACCACGGAAGAAAACAGGTTGGCAGCGGACTTCGCCGACTATAACAGAACGTTTATCATCGAGGGCATGAACCCTGCAGTAGATGCTTTGCGTGCAAATGAAATCGAGGAAGCGCATCGCATTCTCGTGGAAAAGATTCGTCCTCTTTATCAGCCGGTCGATGACAATATTCGTAAGTTGATCGCACTTCAACTTAGTGAGACCAGGCAGGAATACAATCAGGAACAGGGACGCTACTGGACCATTCGCAACATTTTTGTCGCTTCGATAATCATTGTGCTGGTGTTGGTAGTATTGTCCAGCCTTGTCCTTTTAAGGGCGATTTTTCGACCGCTGGAAGACGTGGTAAGAATCGCGCGTGGGGTTGCTGCCGGCAATTTTTCGCAGGAATTTGAAATTCGTTCGAATAATGAGATTGGCCAGCTAATGCGCGCTCTGAAGGAAATGCGGGACAGCCTGGTGGATACTATCGGGCAGGTGCGCGCCAGCGAAGCACATACTCGCGCTTTATTAAGTAACATGATTGACGGTGTGGCCTCGATTGACGAGCAAGGGGTGATCAAAACGGTCAATCCAGCCGCCCGGAGGATTTTTGGTTATGCTGACGACGAAATAATCGGGCAAAATGTGCGAGTGTTATTCCCCCCACAGGAGCAAGGGCAGGAACAGGGACATGTACAGGGCCAGCATCCTGGTTATTTCAAGAGTTATCCCGCAATGCGAAAACTTAAAGGCTTTGGGATACCAAGCGAAGTGATGGGCGTGCGGAAAGATGGTACGGTGTTTCCCATGGATCTGGCGTTGGTGGAGATGAACGATGGCGGCCATAACATGTTTGTCGGCATTATGCGGGACATCAGCGAGCGCAAACTGGCTGAGGAACAAAAAGCCCGCTTGATGGACGAACTGGAAAGCGCCAATGAGGAACTAAGAAGTTTCGCCTATGTGGTATCCCACGACTTAAAGGCGCCGCTGCGCGCTATCGGCGCATTGGCGAACTGGCTTTCGACGGATTACGCGGACAAAGTTTGATGAAGAAGGCAAGGAACACATGCGCCTGCTCGTCAACCGCGTGCACCGTATGGGCAACCTTATCGATGGTATTTTAGAATATTCGCGTGTAGGACGCGTTAAAGAAGACCTGGTCGGGGTTAATGTCGGAGAGGTGGTGCGTGAGGTAATTGATCTTATTGCCCCGCCGGCAAATATTACCATAAACATCGAAACCCCCTCTGCCAACACTCGTGGCAGAGCGAATACGTATCCAGCAGATATTTCAAAACCTGCTTTCCAATGCGATTAAATACATGGATAAGCCTCGGGGTGAAATACGGATCGGCTGCAGCGCTGAAGGCGAACTATGGAAGTTCAGTGTAAGCGATAACGGGCCTGGCATTGAGCCGCGGCATTTCGAAAGAATTTTTCAGTTGTTTCAAACCCTCGCGCCACGCGACCGGATAGAGAGCACTGGCGTAGGCTTGGCTCTGGTAAAAAAAATCGTGGAAATGTATGGTGGAAATATCTGGCTGGAATCAACGCCAGGCGCTGGCAGCACCTTTTATTTTACCCTACCCCAAACTGAAGAAATTGCAAACACAACTAAAGGAAAGGAAACGTGAAAGTCACCAACAAACCTATTCTCCTCGTGGAAGATGATCAAGTGGATACGATGACGGTCAAGCGCGCCTTGAAGGAAATCCACGTAACCAATCCGCTTGTCCATCTGGAAAACGGCGAGGAAGCGGTCCATTATTTGCGCGACGCGGAGCGGGAGAAACCGTGCATTATTCTGCTCGACCTGAACATGCCCATCATGAATGGGATTGAATTTCTGCAGGTGGTGAAGCACGATGATCAGCTAAAGCGTATTCCCGTGGTCGTGCTGACCACATCGGAGGAACAACAGGATAAGGTTAACAGCTTTAACTTGGGGGTGGCCGGTTACATGGCGAAACCGGTCGATTACCGGCAGTTTGTAGAGGTCATGCGTTCCATTGACGCATACTGGACTATCAGCGAGATGCCCTGAACAATATCTCCCATATCTCCACGAAACGACCGTGAATGTCACGAACAGATAATTTTTCCATGACCAGGCCGCTGATTCGCGTGCTTCTTGTCGAGGATGATGCGGTGGATCGCATGGCTTGCCGCCGCGCCCTGTCGCGCAACCTGGACTATGAATTCCTGCTTTCCGAAGCTGATTCCGGCCGGGAAGGGTTGCAGCTCGCCCATGAGCAAAAGCCGGATTGTGTGTTGCTCGACTATCATCTTCCAGACCTGAATGGCCTGGAGTTTCTGGCTGCGCTGGCGGATGACACAGGCGGCATTTCCATTCCCGTGATGATGCTGACAGGCACGGACAACGCAACGATCGCCGTGGAAGCCATGAAGCGAGGGGCACGGGATTATCTGATCAAGGATACTGAACACCAATATCTGGAGCTATTACCCGCAGTTATTCAGCGCGTGCTGAGCGAGCGGCGGATGCTGATGGAAAAGAAACTGGCGGAAGACAAACTCTTCCAGGCCGAGGCAAAATATCGTTCGCTGGTCGAGACCATCCCGGCGATTGTTTATATTGCCGCACTGGATAATACCAACCGTTTCCTCTACGTCAGTTCCCGAATAAACGCGCTGGGATTTTCGCCAGAACAATGGTTGGACGACCCGGATATCCTGGTTGCCCAGATTCACCCGGAAGACCGCGCGCGTGCGCTCGAGGAACGCGCAAACAGCCGCTCTACAGGCGCGCCCTTGCGCTCGGAATACCGTCTGGTATCGCGCGACGGGACAATCTTATGGTTTCGCGATGAAGCAAGCGTCGTCAGGGATGAGTCCGGGCGTTCGCTATTCCTTCAGGGCATTCTCGTAGACATCACTGAGAGCAAGCAGACGGAAGCCGAGCTATGGCAGCATCGCTTCAGTCTCGAAGGGCTGGTGGCAAAGCGTACGGATGAGCTCGCGAAAGTTAACGAGGAATTGCGGCGTGATATTGCTGAACGCAGGCGAATAGAAGCAGAGCTTACCAAAGCCAAGACCGACGCTGAAAAAGCCAATCTTGCCAAATCGGAATTTCTCTCCAGCATGAGTCATGAGTTGCGGTCTCCTCTCAATGTCATGCTTGGCTTTGCGCAGTTGATGGAGTCGGGTTCTCCTCCGCCCACTTCCAGCCAGTTGACCATGCTCAGGGAAATCAACGCTGCCGGTTGGTATTTGCTGGAGTTAATCAATAAGATCCTGGATCTCGCTGCAATCGAGTCGGGCAAGCTGATCATTTCACAAGAATCTATTTCGATGGCGGAGGTCATGGCCGAGTGTCGGACCATGATCGAACACCAAGCGCAGGAAGCGTCATATTCAACTGATCTTCCCGCCCCCTGACATGCATGTGTATGTTAAAGCGGATCGAACCCGGTTGAAGCAAGTTCTGCTCAACCTTTTGTCAAACGCGGTCAAATACAACCGGGAGGGAGGCATGGTCGAAGTGAACTGCAATGCGGCAGCGCCCGGCCATATTCGCGTCAGCATCAGGGACACCGGGTCGGGATTGCCACCGGAGAAACTGACGCAGCTTTTTCAACAATTCAACCGGCTTGGGCAAGAGACCGGCTCGGTTGAAGGTACGGGTATTGGGCTCGTGGTGACCAAGGAACTGATTGAACTGATGGGTGGCAAAATCGGCGTGGAAAGCACGGCCGGGGTGGGTAGTGTGTTCTGGTTTGAACTGCTTTCAGCCGAAGCCCCTGCATTCCATAAAAACTGGAAATACAACCGAGGAGCTGGCGGCAAAGAGTTAGAGTGAAGCCAAGATCGTGAAAGTATTTTCCTGCAGCACAGTGAAAGATCAGGTTCTTATAATATAGGGATAGCGAGAGCCGTCGTACTTTTCCGGTTCCTGCCAATGCGAACCATGAAAGCTAGCCCAGGATACGGTCCAAATCCGGCAGATCAGGCAGGCGACTCCATAGAAGCACTGCGCGAGGTAGCTTTAACTTGCCGTGCCTGTCCCTTGTGGGAAAAAGCCACTCAAACTGTCTTTGGTGAAGGACCGTCACGCGCTCCTATCATGCTCATCGGCGAACAGCCCGGCGATCAGGAAGATCTTGCCGGTCATCCTTTTGTGGGTCCGGCCGGCAACATTTTGACCCGAGCATTGGAGGAAACCGGTATTCCTCGCGAGCAGGTTTATGTGACCAATGCCGTCAAGCACTTCAAATTCGAGCTTCGCGGCAAACGCCGCCTCCATAAAAAGCCCATTGATGCTGAAATCGCCGCATGTCACGATTGGCTGAGGCGCGAGATCGAACTGGTTATCCCCCGTCTGCTCGTCGCCATGGGCGCGACCGCCGCGCGCTCGGTGCTCGGTCGTTCAGTGCCTATCAAGGTCAATCGCGGCAAATTGTTGGAATATTCGCCCGAAATCTCATTGCTCGTTACCGTCCACCCCTCTTTCTTATTGCGTGTTCCTCAGGAAGATAAGGATGAGGAATACCGCCGCTTCGTCAACGACCTCAAACTGGCAGCACCGTTTCTTCGTTGATTCGATCGTTGTTGCCGCCTGGCTTTGATAGCCGGCTCGGATATTATTCGTCTTTCTTTCACCTTGCCTCTTTCCTTTCACTCGGCTTAACGATAGCCGAGTCCTCCTCGCCCGTAAAAGCGAGAGGAAACTGGAATCCCTGAAGCATGAGTTTAGCTTCAGGTAATAGCGCCCGCCGTGCGAAACCGTTATACCGTTCCGCTGTCCAATTTAAAGCGCCACAACGGTTTGACGATTTTCACATCGGCGGGAGAGATGAATGAAACGAAAAAATCTGCAATTCGAGAGTGGATTCCGCGTGGTCCTCGCCAATCCCAGTTCCCAGGCGGCGGAGATGGTCTTGCCGCCTGGTGATGCGGAAGGCGGCCCGGAAAACCGGCATCGCGGCGCTGATCAGTGGCTATATGTAATTTCCGGAAGCGGCATTGCAACGGTGAATGGCAAACGCCATCGCCTGGCGGAGGGTTCGCTCATGCTTATCGAACGAGGTGACAAGCACGAAATCCGCAATACGGGGGATGATTTGCTCCGAACGCTGAATTTCTATGTACCGCCGGCATATAACAGTGATGGCGAAGAGTTGCCCCGTGGACGGGGCTAACAAACGGTGAGCAGAGCGTTCATCGGGATTTCCGGCTGGCGTTATCCCCCCTGGCGCGGCGTATTTTATCCTCCCGGCCTTCCACAACATCGTGAGCTCGAATACGCGTCCAGAGCCCTTCCAACCATCGAGATAAACGGCACGTTTTACTCGCTTCAAAGACCGGAGAGCTTCAAGCGCTGGTATGAGGAAACGCCTCCCGGCTTCATATTCAGCATTAAAGGTACTCGTTATATCACTCACATACTCCGCCTGCGTGATATCGAGGCCCCGCTGGCAAATTTTTTTGCATCGGGGCTTTTTAATTTGCACGAGAAGCTCGGCCCGATCCTATGGCAATTTCCGCCAAGTTTCCGCTACGATCCGGAGAGCATGAAGCGCTTCTTCGAACTATTACCACAAGACACCAAAGAAGCGCTAAGTCTGGCACGGCGGCGCGACTCGCGCATGGCAGGTCGCGTCCGGCTGGCAATCGATGCTGTACGTCCGTTGAGACATGCCGTTGAAATACGAAACGATAGCTTCCTCGACGAATCTTTCCCACATCTGCTGCGCGAACATAATATCGCTCTGGTCGTCGCAGACACCGCGGGAAAATGGCCTTACCGGGAAGACGTTACCGCGGATTTCATGTACCTTCGCTTGCATGGCGACAAGGAGCTTTATGCGAGTGGATATACCGATGAGGCCTTGATCCGCTGGGCGGCGCGCATCCAGGCCTGGCGCAAGGGATCCCAACCAGACGATGCGCACCTCATCTCGGCTGACCCTCCGCCTCGGCATCATCCGCGGGATGTGTTCTGCTACTTTGATAACGATGTCAAAGTAAAGGCGCCATTTGACGCTCAACATCTTGCAGAAAAGCTTTAGCGCTTACCCTGTCCTGGCGGGTTAAAAAAATCTTTTGAACTCAAGAAACCTCTGAATAAATCCCGCGCGGGCGCGACGGCTTTGCGGGATGGGATGCATGAAAGTTGCGCCCATGCTGGGCACACAAGAAAAAACCCCCGGATTACCTCGAAGGTAAAACGGGGGCTGATTCAGAACCGGATTTTAACGATTTTTATGGCTTTGGCTACCGGCCTTGGCATGCTGCTCGGATGTTCCACCCCGAGTGGAAGACGAGGAGGAGTCGTGAGATCCGCCCTTTCCCTGCCCCCCATGAGATGATTCCCCGCCTTTCCGGCCTGCTTCGCGAGCTTCTTCTGAACTGAACTCGTGTGCGGTTCCTTTCTCGTGCGCGGCATGGCCACCCTTACGGCCCGCTTCGCGTGCCTCTTCGGAGTGTAAACTCGTGCGCCGTACCTTTCTCATGCGCGGCATGGCCACCCTTGCGGCCCGCTTCGCGTGCCTCGTCGGAGGTAAACTCGTGCGCGGTTCCTTTTTCATGCGCCGCGTGACCTCCCTTGCTGGCTATCTCGCGTTGCTTATCCTCATCCATAGAGGCAAAGCCGCGTTTGCTGGTCCCGCTGTCCTTGTTATCGCTGCCTCGACCACTATCGCGATCTTTATCATGCGATTCGTGGCCTCCATGCGATGCGTGACCTCCTTTGCTGGCTATCTCACGCTGCTTATCCTCATCCATGGAAGCAAAACCACGCTTGCTTTCATGACCACCACTTTTGTCATCACTACTTTTATCTCTATCTGAAGCCATGATAATTCTCCTAATTTGGATACCGAAAAATCTGCCCTCGAACAGGCATGCGATTAGCATGATATCCGGGGGATTCTTATCTCCATTTATTAGAATTGAGAACCAGAGAATGACTGCATGCTACGCAGCAAAATCAATTTGCTCTGTTCGGGAGCATACATAGCCGAGCTATTCAACATTTTTGCCGCTGATTCTGGTTCGCGGCGTCCGGATCAGCTTTGGCTTTTTCATAATTCGATGCCGCCTGGGCGTTAACAGCACTGACATTGCCGCCTGAATATATGGGAACAAGCTTCAGTTAAGGAATCTGCTCAGGCACAAGAAGAATATCAAAGCGAGCCGACTATCTCCGTAAATAGTCTAAATAGCACTGTTTCAAATAGTGTCATTGCAAGAAAGGGAAACCATATTCATTACAGGAAAAAAGAGGAATCTTAAAATGGGCAAACACATTACTTATCAGGCTGCGCCACGGTGAATAGGTTTACAAACTGTGAATAACCATGCCGGAGTTCAGCAACGGTTACGTATTGGACTTTACAAAAACTTCATAAAAATTTAACAAAAACTTGAATTTTAGGAGAACCAAATGTACCCTTGTTTATCTAATGGGTATACCGGTATAGGGCTGGTATTTCATTATTCTTAAATCACCGAAAAAATTACAGGAGAACTTGAAAATGGGCAAATACGTTACCTATCTGCGGACTCTGGACGGAAGTATCAAACGTCAGCCTGACGCTATCGTGATGCGCTCCGATGATTCCATGAATCCGTATACGCACGAGGAAGCGCTTGTTGGGTGGCCGGAACCGAAGATATATTGGGCAAACGACAGAGGGCCTAGTGTGGGTCTGGCTCCCCTCGGCTCACCCGCTCAATGATCAGGCTGGCTCTCGCGGAATTTAACAGTCATCTCGCTATTAAAAACTGCCGCAAAAATTAATTCAGATTATGGGCACCGGTAGGAAGCCATCAACCAACCGGTGCCCTCGCCTTTTTGGGTGCTTTAGCCTCTCCTGACTAATATATTGGAGACCATCGGAAAAACCACGAATTAAGCCAAGCCACCAGGAATCCAAGTACCACGTCCCAACCATCAGGAATACAAGTCAGGGATGCAACCCGTAGCCAGCTCATATCGGCATCCGCCCTGGCTGGCGGCGGTTAGCTGAACAGTTCTTCCAAGTTGCGGTCAAATAATAACCGAACAAGAAAAAGGAGACCGCCATGAAACTCATCCCCACTACCCTACTCGCCCTCCTGGTGTCTGGTTTTACCCAAGCCGAACCTCCCCATCTCGTTGATCGCCAGACTGGCAAATACCTGGGAAATCTCAGCACGAACCAGTACGATTCCAACTCGGTCAGCAATCCGTACGGGCGTTACGGCAGCGAATATTTCCCGGACAGCATCAATAACCCTTACGGACAGTATGGCACCCGCTACAGCAATGACAGCCCAAACGGTCCTTACGCGACCAATCCTCCTGCGATCCAATCGAAGTAACGATTTGCGAGAAAAACCGCCGAACTTTCCGAACTCATGTGCGAACCAAGCCTATTGAGAATGCGAGGTAAATCAATATAATTAGCATCAAGTCTCGCTCGGTCAACTTGACTCAGAGCAATGCGGTGATTCCAGGAGATTCATTGATGAAGCAGAATCCGGGTACAGGGCGCAGATTGCTGGCCTCGGTAGCAACATGCCTCGGTTTAATTGCGATGGCAGTACCTGCATTTGCTGATAATGCAGTCAAATTAAGAGTACTGCTTATTACGACAGGTGATGTGACCGCAAGACCTGGGTTTTGCCTATATCAAGCCTGTCCTCGAAGAAATGGGCGTGCCATATGATGTATTAAATGCCCGGGCACAGGACTTGACGACTGCGATGCTCGCCTCTTCTTCCGCTGGGCTCGCCTGTAAACCGGAGGATGCAGGTTGTACGGGCAATTACAACGGCATCATTCTGACGGATGCCGATCTGGTAATAGACTTCACACCGCCTGAGTGGGGCATTCTGCATGATTACGAAAAAAAATTCGGGGTCCGCGAAGCGGTGCTTTCAGGATGGCCAGCGACATATTCTGATCCGCAGCCTCCCCGTGAGATCTATCTGGACTATGGCCTGGTCCACTCATCAAGTGGAAACGATTATGAGGCCCGATGGGCAGTACCTGCCATGTATAGCAAGGAAGTTTTTGAGTATGTGAATAAGGACGCCTCACTTCCAATCACATATTTTGCCTTTGCGGCCACTCCTCGAAATGATACTTTCGGCCTGCGGGATGGTTCTGTACCGCATGTCGAGCCGATCCTGAGAACCCCAAATGGTGAAGCGCTGATATCGATCGTACGATACATGATGCCTTCCCAGACAACGCCGGTACGCGAAGTCATGATCTCGACGATTACCAATGCCGACGTTCCTCATCCACTCAAAGGTCCTGGCCTACGAGTTCATCAACTTTGGCCACTCAGGGAATATTCATTGGTTCGCGCTTTATCCATATGGCTGTTCATCTGGACGATTTGTTTCGCAGTAACGAACTATGGGATCCAACCCTTAAAAAAAACAACCCTGCAAAAACCTTCCGCTTGAGCAGCACTAGATATTAACAATGCAGTGAACAAACAGGTTGCCTTTCGCGCTGCGCATCCGGTAGCCGCGGATTTCAAGCTGGACTTTGCATTCAATGGCTTCGGAGCGGTAGTCGATCCAGAGGCGGTACCGCTGGCCGCAAACATTGACCGAAGATCTGGTGGCGGCAGTGGTCGCCAATAAAACGAATTTCCGCTTTATCAATCATACCTTTACTCATGCAGATATGGATAAGGGGCCGTTCCGGCGAACGTCCCTTGCGATTACGCCACTTTGAGCAGCGTTGGCGCCATCCAGGCGGAAATTACCAAGAACCGCATTGTTTGGGATCTTTTGAGTCTTCCCGAGAGAAATGAAAATGACCGTGTGCTCATAAGCGGCGCTCACTCCGGCCTGAAAGATCCAAAATGCACAAATGATCCTGCATTGCACCCGGAAATGCTCGACGTTCAAGCTGACGACATCGCATTCGATGCGGGCGGGGCCAACCCGTTATTCCTTCAAGCCGCCGCCAGCGCGGGCGTGCAATATCTTGCCACAGACACATCTCAGCGAGCCCAGAACGTTGAACAGTATATCGCTCGGTACGAGGATGGCAGCCAAACGGATCGGCTCATGTTGCCACGCTGGCCAACCAATATTTTTTATAACGTAACGAATCCATCACAATTGGAAGATGAATACAACTATATTTACCACGGGAGATTTGTCAATGCCGGGCTAAATCCATGTGAAATATCTGATGCTATCTGCTCTCCCCGGAATTATACGGAAATTCTCAAGATCGAAGCGGACACCGCATTGCGGCATATGCTGAGCTTTAATGAATGGCCTCATTTTTTTCATCAGGCTAACCTCGCCAAATACGATGAGAACGGAAATACGCTCGAATTCGACTGGCTCAATGCAGTTTTCACTGAATACGAAAGGCTGCTCAAACTACCAGTGAAGAATTTCCCTTATTATCTGATTGGCGACCATGCGGCAGAAAGCCTCAGCGCCAAATCCGCGACCATTCATGCAATATGGAACCGCGCCACCAATCAAGTGAGCATTTCCGCAAACAAGACTGTCCCGCATCTTCGTGTCACAGGTCTTTCCGGCGGGGAACTGTACGGTGGCCAGTTTATCCGTGAAATTACCGTAGATGCGAGCCCCGCGGCATACCCGGTCGATAGAGGGCTAACCCATTAAAGAATTCATACTTCCAAATTGTGAAGCCCTTGCCCTGAAGAGGTGAATCAGTCGTAATGGGCTGAAAGCAACGGCGGGAGATCCCGGCGTGGCAAGGCGGCAACCCCGATTCTAGATACGATCGGGGGAAGGCTATTCGATCTCGGCAGAATCTCAAACTTGCGGCAGAACCACTTCCCCCAATCGCTCGTAACACCCGGCCACCTCAATGCGTCTTCAAGAATTCCGTGAGTGCATGCTTGTCTTCCTCGGAGAGCTCTGACCCGAAGTAGTGTCCCTGGCTTTCGATGAGATCCGGGCAGAGGTTGTTCCCACTGCTGGGGTCGATATTGGCGAACTGGGCAATGGGTGTCCCGGCAGGAAGCGTCTGGACACCGGACGGGGTCGACAATTGCACGAAATCGCTGGTACGCTGGATCGAGGCCTGTTCATCGCGCTTTTCTGGATTCAGCAGCAGATTCATCGCGTCCTCATAGGCTGCAATGCGGCCGGAAACTGAGGGATCGCCCGTATTGCGGCCCAGCCTGTTATTATGGAAGAACGGAGCGGTCGCCCAGATGCCGACCAGTGGCATATCTCTGTAGAAATCCGGGCCGCCTGTGGGCCGTCCCTTGTATTGATCTGAGGAAAAGGCTGCCCAGATATGCCCAGCGGTCCAGTTAGTGGTGCGGGCGCGACAGCTATTCGTGCCGATTTCTAAGAAAGGGTGAACCAGATCGTCGGAAAGAACGTTGTGCTTAACGGAACGGTTCCCGTCCGAGTGGCACGATGCGCACGCGCGGGAGAAGACCCTTCTGCCCTTTCAACGACCTTCCAGTCTACAAAGCGGCGGCCTCCAGGAGCGTTCACTAGTTGAGGGGGATGGGGAGTCTGGAGAAAGGCGCAGAGTTTCCCCACGGACTCCTCCGCTTGCACGAAATCGGGACAAATATTCCTGCACTCTGCGAGATCAATAGGCGTCTGGCTTCCGCCTGGCCCGTTGGCAAGGTGCCCAACCATGCACTCTCCAGCGCACATGCCGATGTTGAAATAGACGCGGAGCGCCGCCAGCTCGCAGCCGACATCATCCTCCCCCCCCTGCCCGTTACGATGGGCACGAGCAGGATCACCATTAATAGTCACATCGAAGAACGGACGATCCGGGACTGCCCATATGGGCGTAATCATCCCGGGATTATTGATATGATCGTTTTCCAGCACGGTGGTGTCCACCGTGCCTCGAGCCCAACTGGAAAAGGCCTGATAACGAGGGTCGTGCGGCGAGAGGTGAGCCCTGAAAATCTTCCCGATCTGCAAATACTGATTTCCCACCGTCGGATGAATGTTTTTCCTCCGCGGATGATTCGGGTTTGAAGGCGGATGAACAGGATCAAACCCGGCGTGACAGGCGGCGCAAGTAATACCGATGAGCGGAGGACCTCCTGAAGGATTGGGGAATTTGCGGATTCCAATGACACCCGCAGACTCGGGGTCGGCACATCGGTCGAGGTAGCCGGTCGTGGCGTCACCCGGAGTGCAGTCCGGGTCATTGATAACGCCAAACTCGTCGAAACGGGTATTACGCGGCGAGATTAGCATTTGATCAAAACCGAGCCGAAGATTGAAAGGAGGACTGGGTAAAATAAGGCTGAAAAAACGCTCACCACCGAAAGTGCTCTTGAACCAGATGTCGCGTCCCTCTACCACATCCTGGTGGTTGTTTTTTGCGAAACATGCTCCCACTGAGGCAAGTAGCACAGCAATATATATGAATCCCATTTTTACTTGAGCCATAGCACCCTCCTCGCGATGCCCATTTGGAAAACAAGGCAAAAAGCCGCGTGAAAAAACTGATGACCTCAACCCGCGCTGCGCATAGCCAATAAGCTACATTTGATTCAACTATTAGAGCTTGCTTGTCCCTTTATATTGTTTATAGCAGGTTTCTTTTCCTGGGGAGAAGTCACCCTTGCGCCAGACTTGGCATTACGAATTTCAATATCGGTAGGGACACGTTGGAATAACTCTGTTTTATGAGCGGGGGTTACCCCGGAGAGTTATCCCTTTTTAAACCCGGATGTAAAAAACCCGCAATCATGCGGGGTTTAAGAATGTTACTGGATTTCCTGGATGTTAATATGGGGGAGGGGTCGGAATCGACCCGGCGTAGACGGCTTTGCAGTGCGTTGCATGTTTCACCATCTCAGTATATTCAATAACTTACAAGAGGCAGAATTGGTCAAAAGAGGCTGTTTTGACATCTGATTGCTATATATTTGCATATGACAGACATCACTTTGCCGGCATTGGCAAACCGTAAAATATCTCGAAAAGCCCGGTGCTATACTTGCCTGATGCTCCCCCACCAAGTCTTTCTCGTCATCTGTTGGTCAATCCTCGCGCTGCCGGTAGTCTGGGCGCTGGTCAGGAGACTGTAGCCCCTGCTTTTTCTCTGACCCGATCATTAAGCGACTTCATAGTCCTGGTGATAAGTTCGCCGATCAGCTTGATCTGTCTTTTCGCTCTTTTAATCAACCAATTAAGTTAATTTATGTTTCGCCACAGCCGAGAAACAGGGCGTTATTCCATGCGGGTTTTCAAGGCGTGGCGAAAATATTAATTCACTTTCGGCATCCAAAATCATTTATTCATTTTAGAAAACTGATCGATTTTACTGGTCCCGATGATAACCAGGATAACAGCTAGAGATTGACGGTACTTGGCTTATTGAAGTCCTCCCAGATGACTTTAGGGCTTACTAATGTTTTGGTGGGAATCATAAACGTTGCTGCATCAAAAATACCTGTTCCTGTACGAAAAACCGAGTTCCAAAATCCCTTGATGAGCCCGAGTGTCATACCGTAAGCGGGACCCTGACTTCGACTGTCTACTATCACCGTCTTAGGGATTTCCAGAAAACCAGTGGCGGCATTAGCGACTCCAGTTGCCAGTTTCTCGCCCGCCTTCTCCGGATAACCTTCGGCCATGGCTGCCTGCGGTGAAAAAAAGAATAGCGCGGATAGTACCAGCAGCGATTTGAACGTTTTTTTCATTAGCAGCTCCAAAAAAAGAATTAAATAGAAATTTGCACTTGTGTTCATATTGTCATTGCAGATGCTGGCTACCGTAAGCTGAATGTACCTCCTGTTTTATTTGGCAGCAGGAAAGTATTTTAGTCCTGTTTCATTTGACGGAAGGAAAGTATTTTAGCTCAACATCGCCTTGAGCAGGCGAAGCTAGAGGGTGAGAGAATTGAGCCTCAGCCGTTATGACATTACTACCGGCGAAAAGCAAAGCTCACGTCGCTGGGGCACACTTGAAACGGATTGCAGATCTCTGCCGTAAGTCATTGAAAGGTAAAAAATCCAATCGCAGCATTTCCTGCTGGCGCAACCACCAGTTTTTCAGTACTTCGCATCATGGAACGAATTGAGAATCAGGATGAATATTCTGACTCGCAGAATGGAACCGTTACCAGCGATAGCTATTTTCGCGACCGCGCAACCCAACACGGCCGGGCATGGAGTATGTTCGCACGCGAGTCGGGAAAAACGTATCGCCCGTCTTGATGTCTGGTTATGCCAAACGAAAAAAGCATAAAATTGGCGAAAAAATATATGGCGACCTGTCACGTATGCGGGGGTCACTACCGAATAATGCACTTAACTTTTTGTAATGGTGTTTAATCTCCATTTTCATTAGTTCTAGTTACCCAAAAGTTACCCCGACTCAAGACACTCTGCCTTCTATCATTCTCTTTCCGCCCCTCCTTGAAAATCCAATAATTGTTTGCAGCTTCTGCGTTGTCTCCTTGCACTTGTTTGTTTCATATTCAAATTTTTGCTTTCTCTCTCTTAGGATTATGGAAAGTCAGATTAGTCTGACACCAAACTCAACAACCATCAGCTAAAGCTGGTGGGTAGGGTTGCGCGCCTGCTGCCCGGTCTTTGCATGCAGGACCTTCAAATCCGGTTCACTCCCATCCTTGCCGCCTGCAACCGCCGTCAAAGACATCGGCGGAGCGCTCCAACCCGCCCACAGGTTCCCACACAAGGATCGCACACAGTCCCCCGGGACTTCGCCCAAATAAAACAGAGAGCGCTGACGCGACCGGAGGCCTAGCCGGAGTTAATAAAGGGGGAATTTTCTTCAAAATCCCGTCGCGCAAATTCAGCAGCTCGCTTCCTGTCGCACCTCCTTTCTGGGTTACTCGGCTCCATCAATTTCATTATCCATTTGCCTTAACCAAGCGAAAAAACCATCGTATCTGTTCATCATATCTTATGAGGGGATGCAGTATGCCGGAGAAAAGATGGGGGAAGAAGCTTGGGAGTAAGTTCAAAGCTAGAAGTGAAATTAAAAGAAGCAGAACCATCAGGAGTGGGAGCGCAGATCGGGATAGACAGCAGAGAGCTGAGCAGCTGATCGTTTCCCTCTTAAACATATCCCATTTTAAAGCAGATCGAAAATCGGGAGACGTCATCGAAAGATTCACGCGACACTGTCGCGTGTCCCTTGACGACGCGTTGCGTTTGCATAAAACTGGCGAGTATGTCCAAGATGCGAAGCATTTTAAAAACGATGATGGAGTCAGCCGGGCACAACTCGTATGACATTTTTCGCAAGACAGGTTTGCAGCCGTCCACGATCACGCGCTACCTGAAAGGCGAGAGTGCGCACTTGAAACCGGACTCTGTAATAAGTTAGCCAGGCTCTACGGCATCACGGAGAGCCAACTGCGCGGGGATGTGCCGATAGGAGGGATAGATAGTTCACCTGAGCAACATGAACTTAAAGAGTTGCTTCCCGCTTGACGAATATAGATTCTTGTCCAATGTCAAAAGCATGGACGCGGAATCAAGGGGCATCCTGTTTCGGCTCGCGGAAATGCTTGCAGCGGACCCGCAAGCGGCCAACCGTAAGGCCTTCATCCAGAGGCGCAACGAGGAATCGTCTCGCGCAGAAGCCCCTGCGCGAGCAGATGGCGAAGCTTGAGCGCGTCTGGCATTGGAAGGCGGCCAGAAGCTCTACCGTGGATTCTGCCATTCCATCAGTAGATTCATTGGCACATCCAACGACCGGGCCGATGGTCTGCTAAGAATAAGATTGTCTGCTAAGAATAATGAGTCGTTATAGTAATTTTTGACATGGAGGGGAAAAGCCAGAAATATCAGTGGCGATCCTAAATAGTTCGCAGAGATAGGATGGAAAATACGACAGCCCGAGATTGACGCGCTCAAAGCTAAGATTGCACTGCTTGAGGGTCAGATGGACGACTGCGGAGATCTTCCGCGCAAAGCAAAATGCACGGATTGACTGCTACATATTTGCTATATGGTATAGCCTAAAAAACCGCTGACCGTCAGGAACCGCATGGATATTGGAGGCGGGGGTCGGAATCGAACCGGCGTAGACGGCTTTGCAGGCCGCTGCATGACCACTCTGCCACCCCGCCTATTTACTGCGCGACCGGATGGGTCGCGTTGCACCGTTGCAGTGCGAGCAAAAAAACTAAAAAGGGAAAACGGATTTCAGCATGAGGCGCATGATTGCAACGGTTGCCTGATGCGAACGGATCCATTTTCCCAGTAACTGGAGCGGGAAACGAGGCTCGAACTCGCGACCCCAACCTTGGCAAGGTTGTGCTCTACCACTGAGCTATTCCCGCAAAAAAACAATCTGGCATTATAAGGATGCCGCTCTCTTTGTCAAGAAACGGCAGGCGAGAGTATAGATTAAACTGGCATTATCCATGCTTTACTGCCTGAGGAATGGCAGCCTTCAGATAATATACCATTGACCACAGCGTGAGGATGGCGGCCAGATAAATCAGCCATGTTCCCACCTCCTGCGGGTTGAACTCCTCGCCAATTTTATCGTGATACAGCAATAGGGGAATGGCCACCATTTGCGATGTGGTTTTCAGTTTACCCAGAAAAGAGACTGCCAGATTCTTGCCCTTGCCGATCTGCGCCATCCATTCCCTGAGTGCTGAAATGGTAATTTCGCGGCCGATAATGATGAATGCGATCAGGGCATCGAGCCTGCTCAAGTAAACCAGGACGATCAGTGCCGCCGCAACCATCAATTTATCCGCCACCGGATCAAGAAATGCTCCAAAAGCCGAAGTCTGGCGCAGCACCCTGGCGAGATAACCGTCCAGCCAATCGGTGATTGCGGCAACCGTGAAAATAATTGTAGCGATCAGGTTCTGGTCGGCTTGCGATAACCACGTGGGTGGAAAATAGAAGATACCCACGAATAGCGGGATGGCAAGTATGCGCATCCAGGTGAGTATATTAGGCAGGTTAAAAGGCATAGGAGCTCAAAATATGCCGACAGAAATGGTTATCCCAGAGAATCGACGGCTGATGCCGCCTGGCTTTACCCTGCGTGGCTTTTCTCTGGCTAGATGCGGCACGCTGCTGCTCTCAAATAAATATTCCCTTTTATACCCGCTATATATACATCAACATCTTTTACTTTTGCCGATGCCTCCTTGTCTGTCGGGTGCCGCGATGAGCTTGCTTATAATCCGGTTCCGGAAAACACTCGAAGTGTGAATGGACAATAACAGCGGGGCAATGCCAGCGGTTGGAACTCAATGCAATTCCCTGTAAATCCTTTCCGCCAATGCACGGCTGATGCCCTCGACTTGCTGCAATTCTTCAACGCTTGCCTTCTGAACGCCTTTCAATCCCCCGAATCTCGCCAACAGGCCCTGGCGGCGTTTGCTACCGATGCCCTCGATTTGCTCCAGGCTTGAACTGGTCCTGGACTTGCCGAGCTTGGCGCGATGGCCATAAATAGCAAACCGGTGAGCCTCATCGCGAATTTGCTGGATGAGATGCAACCCTGGATGATCCTTTGCCAATTGTAACGGCTTTTCCACCCCTGGGAAAATCAATTGTTCCAGACCGGGCTTGCGCTCCTCTCCCTTCGCCACGCCCAACAGATTCGCATCATTGAAGCCGAGCTCAACCAAAACCTCGCTGGCGGTGTTTACCTGCCCTCTGCCCCCATCGATCAGGATCAGATCGGGAAGCGGACCCTCGCTTTCAGCAATTTTCTGATAGCGCCGCGTAAGAACATCACGCATGGCCGCATAATCATCCCCCGGCACAATGCCATTAATGTTATAGCGGCGGTATTCGCTGTTGCGCATCGAGAAGTTGTCATACACCACACAGGACGCGATAGTTGCCTCGCCCAGCGTATGGCTGATATCGAAACATTCGATGCGGGTGAGCCCGGGGATATTCAGAACTTGCTGTAAAGCCTGCAGGCGTTCCTCCTGGCTGGCTTGCCTGCCGAGCATTTGTTCCAGCGCCAGCCGCGCGTTCTCTGTTGCCATATTCAGCCAGACGCGGCGATTACCGATCGGATTGGCGTTGATGACGATCTTGCGTCCGGATTGCTCCGTAAGCAGGGTTTGCAGGATTTCCCGGCGGATTTTTTCTCCGACAATGATAAGGTCTGGTGCGCTTCGATTGAGATAATGCTGGGCCAGAAAAGCTTCCACCGCGGCGGGTGGATCGTAACCTTCCGCATTTTGCGGGAAAAAGCTTTTATCCCCCAGATGGCGCCCTCCCCTGACCATGGCAAGATTTACGCAGATTCTTCCGCCACCGTTATTCTCGGCAATGCAGGCGACCACATCGGCATCCAGTGCATTGCCGCTATCCACGAATTGTTTTTCACGGATTTTTCTCAGCGACTGTATCTGGTCACGGAACAATGCGGCCTTCTCATACTCCCGGGCGTCCGCCGCCTCTCTCATCTTTCTGGTGATACTTTTCAGTACCTCGGTCTGCTTGCCCTGGAGGAAAAGCTCCGCATCGTTTGCATCTTCCTGATAGGTCTGCTCGTCGATCAGATCAACGCAGGGCCCGCTACAGCGCTGGATCTGATAGAGCAGGCAAGGTCGCGTGCGATTGCTGAATACGGTATCTTCACAAGTGCGCAACCGAAATACTTTCTGCAGAAGCTGTATGCTTTCCCTCACCATTCCTGCATTGGGGAACGGGCCGAAATAATGGTGCTTCTTGTCTAACGGGCCGCGGTAGAAGCCAAGCCGGGGAAAACGGTGACCGCTCAGGATAACATATGGATAGGATTTATCGTCCCGGAACAAGATGTTATAGCGCGGAGCCAAGGACTTGATTAAATTATTTTCCAGCAGCAGCGCCTCGGCTTCAGATCGCGTAACGGTCGTCTCGATCCCCGCGACCTGGGATACCATCAACTGGGTGCGTGGGCCCAGCCCGTTCTTCTGGAAGTAAGAGGAGACCCGTTTTCGCAGATCAATAGCCTTGCCAACATAGATCACCTGTCCCGCTGCGTTCAGCATGCGATAAACGCCGGGCTGGGAAGGAAGACTGGAGCAAAATGCTTTCGGTTCGAAGCTAGATTCTGCCGGCAAGGCGCTTAATCCTCCCCATTTAATCTTCCTCTCCCAGCAGGGTCCCGGCTATAGCCCAGCTTTCGTGCGGCAGTTCATCGAAAGCGATATAGGTATAGGATTTTGGTTTGTGTGCGACCCGCTCGAGCGTATCGGTGATTTCCTGGGCGATCTGTTTCTTCTGCTCGCGGCTGAGGCTGCCGGCTATGCGGATATTGACGTAAGGCATGGGTAAGTCTCCAATTGTATTAGTTTCCGGCTAGTTTCAAGTTTTGGGATGGGAATTCAAATCAGCGCAAATTCTTTCGAATATCTGCTCGAACATGGCGGGAGTAAGACGCCGAGTCTGGGTATTGTAGCGGCTGCAATGGTAGCTGTCATAGAGCGTCAGGCTCCGGTTATTCAAGCCTTTTTCCGAATCACCTGGCAATGAAGGCAATGAATGAACCGCGCCATGGCCGAACGGGTAAGTGCCGGGCTTGAGCCCCAGCGCAAGGAGTGCGGCCTGATGAGCAATGGCGCCCAGAGCAAGCAGCGCAGTGCCTCTTCCCTTCATAAAGTCAGCAATTTCAGCCGCAAGATAACGGTTGCATTGACGTATCTCTCCGGACTCCGGTTTATTTTCCGGTGGCAGGCATTTAACCGCGTTGGTAATACGGCACTGCATGAGCTGCAAGCTATCATCTGCAGAGGCAGAGCCCTCATGATTGGCAAACCCGAATTTGAATAACGTTCGATATAACAATATACCGGCGAAATCGCCGGTAAAGGGTCTGCCGGTACGATTCGCGCCATGCATGCCGGGAGCAAGACCGATAATCAGCAGCCGGGGCGCCTCGTCACCAAAGGCAGGGACCGGGCGCGCGTAATAATCGGGGTGTCGGACTTTTACCTCATCCAGAAATATGGCTAACCGATGGCACTGCCGGCAATCCGCCGAAAATGTGGATTGCATAGGGCTATCGGTGGTTTTTTGTAGTAAGATGCGCGTTTTTTGATTCATTGGAAAAACGATGGCTAAAGTACTTGCAACTGAAATTCGCGTGGGCAACCTGATCGAATGGGACAAGCGGATCTGGCGCGTGTTGAAATGTTATCACGTCCATGTAGGGGGCCGAGGCGGAGCATTCATGCAAGTGGAAATGAAGGATATCGAGGCTGGAACCAAGACCAATCAGCGGATTCGTACTGAAGACAAGGTGGAGCGCGCCTTCGTCGAACCGCGCGAGATGACATTCCTCTACCAGGAAGGCGACAATTATATTTTCATGGACAAGGAAAACTACGAGCAGCTAAGCTTGACGCAGGAGTTCCTTGAAGGGCAGTACGAATACCTGTTACCCAATACCGATGTACAAGTCAATTTTCATAATGAGCGCGCCATTGGAGTGCAGCTTCCCGCGAGCGTAATACTTGCCGTCACTGATACTGAACCCAACCTTAAGGGAGCCACAGCCACCAGTTCCTACAAGCCTGCCACGATGGAAACAGGATTGGTTGTCATGGTACCTCCCTTCGTTCTGCAGGGAGAAAAAATCAAAATCAATACCGACAGCGGCGAATATATCGAGCGGGCATAGCTTTCATCGCCTATCGGGGCAGTGCTCCTCGAACCGTGCCCGCCCTGCCCGGTTTGCTCCGGGTGTTCGCTCCGGTTCGCCCATTTACCCATTTCGGCCCACAAAACCCTTCCGGAAGGTTTCAGGTATCAAGATCTCAGGTATCAAGAATTCTCTATCTCATCACCGCATTCCTTGCGAGCCTAAAAGCTGAGTTGCGTGCGAAAAGAAAGTACGGCCGGATTATCCGTCCGGTTCGGCGTGCCCGGACCTGTGTTGCCGATAGCGGCTTCGGTAATATAATAATTGAGCATAAAACGCAAGCCTTGGCGAACATACCAGTTGACGCCCAAGGTAATGACTTCCACTTGGCATTTAGAGGTTCCCGTGCCACAAGGGTCGGCATTCAGGCGCTGCGCCGTGTTCTCTGCAAGATCATACCGCGCGGCCAGTTCGAGTGCTCCCCACTTGCTGATCGGCTTTGGCTTGCCAAAAGCACCGCGTTCTTTCCGGTAAATTGTTCGCTCACCCGTAACGAACCAGCTGGCTTGCACATAAAACGCTTGTATGGTGGATTTCTTCGGTACACCTGCCACCAGATGCGTATCATCGAGCGTTGAGTTTGCGTACTCACCCTGTAATGTCACCGGCCCTAACGCGTACGCAGCCTCCGCTGCAAAGGTGGATTGACTGTTTTTATCGGAAGGACCTGCACTTGCGCCGGCAATGCCCAGGGATTTACTGATACCCTGGCGTCCACCATAGATATCAACCACTCTTGCAGGGAGTGATCCCCTATCGGCATCATCCACATGGTAGGAGAAGCCGAAATGAAGCGTATTGCCTTCCTCCGAAAGCGGCAACCAGACCACACGCCCGCCATAGGTCAAGCCCTTGAGAGGTACGCCGGTGTGCGCCAAACTCATGACATCCACGCCATAACCGAAGTTTTTCCCAATCATGCTCTTGTAACCCACCCCCATCAGCCATTGCCGTCCGGAATAAATGCCGGTGGACGAGGTTGAAGGGCGCTCCATCATGGTAATTTCATTTGAGCTTGCCAATTCCTCCATGCCGCGATAGGGCTTGAACTGGCCCACCGTCAGCAAGCCCGGACCAAGTTTCGCTGAAACCCATGCCTCGCGCAAGCTGCCGGGAAAAGTGCCTGCGGCAAAGTCATTCTGGAATTTAAAACCCAGATCATAAATTTTTCCGGTTACGTCCATATACCCCCGGCGGAAGTTGAACCCGCTATCGGGAAAACTGCCGGGTATCTGGCTTCCGAAAGGCGGGTAGGCGGGATTGGCCTTATCGTTATCGAATGCATGTACATCGAGATGAGCTCGCGCACCGAAAACCACTTCGAAATTGCCATCCTGGCTTTTGATTTTAGGGCTATCTTTGGTATCGAAGGTAAACGCTTGAGCCGAAGCGATGTTCGCACTCGCCAGAATAACCAGGAGACAACATTTCAAAATCGTATTTATCCCGAATCCCCTGGAAATTTCAATGAACGGATGAATATGCAAGGATGCACGCCAAGCCGGCCGCCGTGCTCATCACAGCCTTTACGTGTGATAACGCACTGAACATCCATGGAAGGAGCCCGTATTATTGAGTTACAGCAATTCTGCTGCATCGATAAGGGGAATGGCCATGAGAAATTCAATATTATTAATAAAATCAACCGTACTGGCTACCGCTCTCGTCTTTTTCGGAGCGGGCGCGGCACATGCCCAGGGGTATTCGGCGGATCAAGTGGAATCCCCCGCGCCATACGGCGGCTCCGCGCCAGGCTCCAATGCTTCGGGTACAGAATCCGGCTATGGAACAAAAGACTCCGGCGAGCAAGGTCAATACGGAAGCCGGAGGGCGAGCGACGATAAATATGGCGGATCATACCAAGGCTCGGGCAGAGATCGAAATAACGACTACTCCGGAACCGACGGCACGGGTCCCAGGATCAAGGGCAGATATTGAGGAACCTCTGAATAACTTCTCGCAGACGTGACGGCAGCTTTGCGGCATGAAAGACGGAGAAACGGACGGCGCGACCCCGTGAACAGTGCCTTACGTAGGAAAGCGCAACCTGGAGTGAAGTTTTTTCGAAATGATGAAGTTCAGCAATCCGTCGTGGCATCCTCTCCACTGGACAATCCCCCGCGGGAACTGGAACTTCGAAACAACTTTTTAGTGTGTTACCGCACTGAAGAGTTAGAAAATGCCAAGTAATCTTTATGACACAGCAATATTGCTGGATGAAAAAAGGAACAGCCATGAAATTCTCATCTATTTCAACCGTGCGATCGTCGGCATCCGCGCTGGTTCTTGCTGGTACCGTATTTTTAGGAGTCTCCGGAATCGCCCATGCACAAGGCGGTGATGCATCCGGGCAAGGCGGCTATAACAAGGAGAATCCAGCCGACTATACCGACAAGAAAGACCCCATCCAGGGACGCACTGGTGAACCTTATCCTGAAAAAGGCGCTTCCGAAAAGGGCAAGGAGGGTGCGGCAAAGCGGAATCCGAAGGATAAGTATTATGGCATGCCTAAAGAAAAGGAAGAGATGGACACCGGATACGTAGATCAAAAGAAAAGGTCAGAACGAGCTAAGGATGCGCGGTCTCCCAGCCCGGATGCTCACGTGCCGGACTTCCCCAAGGATAAGCAAGGAAGACCGATGAAAGACCTGAAGGAAGAGCAAGGCGGACCCATCGGTCCTAATTAGGATTAGGATCAGGTGAATTGCAACAACCGGGAAGCCGAAGGAACCTCTAACCAAGTCCACGTGGTCGCGGACTTGGTCAGAGGTTCCTTAACAATATCCGCCGCTTGCTATAAGCAACCCATGGACATGCGTGGAGGTTTTCGGGATACCTTGTATTCAGGCCAGCATCATACCGCTCATCGAACAGAATGAAGCAGGCATTGTATGTTTTTCTGATTGGATGGTCCCTCCTCCTCAACGCAACCTGCTTTGCGCAAGACCCTCTCGTAAACGATTCACATAATTCCGCAGTTAATATTACCATCGGCAGTAAAAGAGGCAGCGTGGATGACACAGCCCTGCGTTTGGTACGCGAGGCTGTCGGAAGCGCCATCGCTGCGGGCACGATCGACGTATTCTACGTATATTATCCCAGAGCCGGCGGCGCCACCTCAACCGAGTTTGGCTTGTCCGCGTGCGCGGAAGCCGGCTTCAACTCAGCTCCGGAAAAATTCAAGAGCTTTGTCAGCCAGGTGCGTTCGATCCGCCATAAAACACAGACGTTCCTAAATGTAGAATTGGTGGAACGTTGCAAGGATATGGAGCCAATCGAACCATTGGACTGTGGAGGAATCCTCGGTACTTTATGCCCCGGTTCGCAATATTGTGAAACCGGAGCTGGGCAATGCAAAGTAGCCGATGCCCAGGGATCGTGCAAAATAATACCCGAGGCCTGCAATGCGGAATACAAGCCGGTCTGTGGTTGCGATGGCAAAACATACGGAAATGCGTGCGAGGCGGCGCGCGCCCGCGTTTCCCTGGATCACTATGGGAAATGCAAGCCACCGGAAGAACTGGTATGCGATGAAAGCAGACAAGAAAACTGCCGTAATTCAAGGTAGGCAAGACAAAGTAGATAAGTCGAAGTCGATTACCCAGGCTCATGATTCGGTCATCGTGTTGATATCGCCATTCTTCCTGACTGACTGGCGCAGCTTGGTAGCGGCAATTCCAGCCAATACAATCAAACCCATGCCCAGCAGGGCGATACCGGTCACCGGGTCGCCGAATAGAAGGATGCCGTATAAATAAGACCAGGCGATTCCGAGATATTGAAGGCTGCCATTGACGAGCATGCGGCCAATGTTATAGGCGCGAGTCAGCAAAAGCTGGGCCAGTGTCGCCAGCAACCCTACAGCAAGCAGTACTCCAACACCTTGCAATGTATGCGTGTGCCATTCACCGGCGAGCGTTGTTACCAGCGCGCCCGCGGCAATGCTACCGAGAGAGAAATAAAATACCACGCGATCCTCCGGTTCACCGGCTCTGCCAAGCGCAGCCACATGCAAATACGCCAAAGCCGCAAACAAACCCGACAGTAACCCCATCAGCCCGCCCCATAACTGATCACGTTCCATGGTCGGTTCGAGAACGCAAATCACGCCAGCGAAGCCGATGAGTACCGTGCATATCAGGCGAGCATCCACCTTTTCAGAATTACCCGCATTACGAAATGCCGAGGCCCCGATGAGAAGGACCACCATCCAGATGGGAGACATGTAGTTCAGCGTCACGGCGGTGGCAAGCGGCAATTTTCCTATCGCATAAAACCAGAGACCCAGCGAGCTCACGCCTGTGAAACTCCGCCAGAAGTGCATGGCTGGCAGGCTGGTGCGCAGTGTTCCGCCATGCACCCGAGCAAGTAATAACATCATTAATGTTCCCACGATGCCGCGGTAGAACACGATTTCACCGGTGCTGTAGCTCTCGGAAGCAAACTTGACACACATACTCATGGTCGCGAAAAGCAGAGTCGCTGCAATCATTAATACTGATGCCGGCACTTGTGCTTCCCTATCTCCACATGAAAATCCCTTAATTGGCACAATGCCTCGCCTAAAAATTGTCCCTGCAACAAATCTACCTGATCTTGAACACACCCGCTAATCGGTGTAGTGACACAAGCGGCCAACTATCTGATTGGGACTATCTGAATTCAGCTTCTATCCAAGGCTTCGAGCAGCGATTTGTGGTTTGAATAGGCTGTGTATAAAATTGCTGCATGAGTGCGCCCTCGGCATTTATCGATTTTTCCGCTCCCTCCGTTGATGTGGCCCGGGCCCTGATAGGCTCGACCTTGTTGATCGATGGCGTCGGGGGACGAATCGTGGAAACGGAAGCTTATGATCATGATGATCCTGCGTCACACAGCTTTTCAGGTCCCACCAAGCGAAATAAAGTAATGTTCGGCCCCCCCGGCCGTGCGTATATATATCGCTCCTACGGAATCCACTGGTGCCTGAATTTCGTCTGCCAGGCGGAAGGGCATGGCGCGGGCGTTTTGATCCGTGCGATCGAACCGGTCGCCGGGCTGGAGATCATGCGAGCCAGGCGCGGGCTCGATGAGGAACGCCTGCTTTGTGCCGGGCCCGGACGAGTTTGCCAGGCGCTCGGTATTACGGACGCACATAGCGGAATGGCGATCGATACGCCGCCATTTCAGCTATCGGCCCCCCAGGGGCGAATCAGGACCTTGGCCGGTCCGCGCATCGGCATAACAAAAGCAAAGGACATACCCTGGCGTTTCGGACTTTCAGGGTCTCCTTTCCTGAGCCGCCCCTTTCGCTGAAATTCGCTAAAAATTTGTTGAGTTCGCTAAAGCCGAAAACAGGTTTGTGCCGGCTCGCTGACAGGGTTCTGAATAACCTGGAACTACTAAAATTGCTATAGGTCAGCCGTTATTTTAATGTCCATCATAAGGTTAAATCCACCGGCTTTAGCCGGTCAGCTTTAGCTACGATACTTTTTTCATATGTTGAGTTACTGACCGACGTGGTACATATGTGTTTTGAAGCGGCTTAGCCGTAAACTTTTTGGATTGGAGAAACAATGAGTAGTCTGATCACCAGACTCGGCTGGTTCGCAATTGCGCTCACCGGCGCCTTCGCCTTTGCCTTTATCGCGTTGAACCGCGGCGAATCAATTGGGGCTATATGGATCGTTATTGCCACTGTTTGCGTTTATACCATCGCTTACCGCTTTTACAGCCAGTTCATTGCCGGCAAAGTATTGAGACTGGACCCGACGCGTATGACCCCGGCCTACAAGTTCAACGACGGGCTGGACTATGTACCCACTAATAAATACGTATTGTTCGGTCACCACTTCGCCGCGATTGCCGGAGCCGGCCCGCTGGTCGGCCCTATTCTCGCAGCGCAGATGGGTTATATGCCCGGCATGTTATGGTTGCTGGCGGGTGTCGTGTTCGCGGGCGCGGTGCAGGATTTTACAGTGCTCTTCATTTCCACGCGGCGCGACGGCCGCTCGCTGGGCGATCTCATCAAATCGGAGCTTGGACAAATACCCGGCATGATCGCCTTGTTCGGCACCTTCTTCATCATGCTGGTCCTTCTTGCAGTGCTGGCGCTGATTGTGGTCAAGGCCCTGGCTGAATCCCCTTGGGGTACATTTACCGTCGCCGCCACCATTCCGATCGCCGTGCTCATGGGAGTTTATGCCCGTTATGTCCGCCCGGGCGCCATCGGTGAAGTCTCGCTGATCGGCTTTGTACTACTGATGATGTCGATAGTCGGCGGGCAGTACGTGCAAGAGATTCCCGCGCTCGCTGCCCTGTTTACGCTTACTGGTGAACAGCTCACCTGGCTGCTCATTGCTTACGGCTTCATTGCATCCGTGCTGCCGGTTTGGTTGCTGCTGGCGCCGCGCGATTACTTGTCCACTTTCCTGAAGATAGGCACCATTGTCGGCCTGGCAATTGGCGTCATTTTTATTTCGCCGCAGCTCAAGATGCCGGCATTTACGCAATTCGTGGATGGCTCCGGCCCGGTCTGGTCGGGCAGCCTGTTCCCCTTCCTGTTTATTACCATCGCGTGCGGGGCGGTATCGGGTTTCCATTCGCTCATATCGTCCGGCACTACGCCCAAAATGATCAGAAACGAGGCTGATGCCCGTTTCATCGGTTATGGGGCCATGCTCATGGAATCATTTGTGGCCATTATGGCTCTGGTCGCTGCGTCCACTCTTGAGCCTGGCGTTTACTTCGCCATGAACAGTCCGGCCGCGATCATCGGCACCACGGCGGAGTCTGCCGCGCAAACCATATCCCAATGGGGCTTTTATCTCACACCCGAGATGGTCACCCAAACCGCGAAAGATGTGGGAGAACATACGATCATCTCCCGTACCGGCGGCGCGCCGACGCTGGCGGTCGGCATGGCGCACATCCTGTCCGAGTTTGCGGGGGGCAAAACAATGATGGCATTCTGGTATCACTTCGCGATTTTGTTCGAGGCGCTGTTCATCCTGACCGCGGTAGATGCGGGGACGCGCGCCGGACGCTTCATGTTGCAGGACTTGCTGGGGACATTCGTGCCATCGATGAAGCGGACCGATTCACTGCTTGCGAGCCTGGTCGCAACCGCCCTCTGTGTCGCGGGCTGGGGCTATTTTCTATATCAGGGCGTGGTCGACCCGCTTGGGGGCATTAATACTTTGTGGCCATTGTTCGGCATCTCCAATCAGATGCTGGCAGGTGTTGCCCTGATTCTCTGCACAGCCGTTCTGTTCAAGATGAAGCGCGACCGTTTTGCCTGGGTCACCATCATTCCAGCTTTCTGGGTGCTGGTCTGTACGCTGACAGCCGCCTGGCAGAAGATCTTCGACGCAAATCCGCGTATCGGCTTTTTGGCGCATGCCAATAAGTATAAGGAAGCGGTTGCAAATGGGCAGGTCCTTGCCCCGGCAAAATCGATCGGGCAGATGCAGCAGGTAATTTTTAATGACTATGTGAATGCGTCACTCGCCACCCTGTTCATGCTGGTATTGATCAGCATACTGGTGTTCGGGATCAGGACGGTTCTGCACGCACGCGCCATAGGCAAACCCAGTGCAAGGGAAGCGCCATTCGAATTACTGCCCGCTGAAGCCGCATCCAAAATTTAAACGGCAAAATTAAATAACTGAGGTGAAACCATGCTAAACAGGATTATTCAAGCGGGGCGCTATGTCAGCCAAAGCCTGCGGTTGATGGTCGGCATGCCTGAATATGACATTTACGTTACTCACATGCAGGATAAACATCCAGGCCAGCCGGTCATGTCTTATGAAAAATTTTTTCGGGAGCGCCAGGAGGCGCGCTACGGTGGGAATGGAAAGATCAGCCGGTGCTGCTAAGCTTGCAAGGCTAAATATAATGATGGTAGCTGCGGCTATAGGAGATTATCACAGCCCAACGCTTCCGCTCCTCCCGCCAGCATGCGTCAACGTCAGCGCTGCCACAAAATCTGGGCGGCTTCCAGGGGAATCCGCGCGCCGTGATGGCGGGGTATGAGCCGGACGGTATAGTCCGTCGCGAGGCGGTCCGCAGGCACGGATTCGTGATAGGCGTAGCCGGTTGCCGCAGCGACCAGCTCGTGCAGGCGCTTCATTTCCTGGCGCACCGGAGGATTCCCGAAAACCCCGTTTGCATACAGCTCCACCCGCACCGCCTCCGGGTCGAGATCATTAAGATATACATGCACCACAAATACATGCTGCCCATTGCCGGTCTCAACCGTCATTTCACCAAAGCGCAGCGCAGGCCATTTTTGCTCCAGCGCACGCTGCCAGTCCGCTATCTGCGCGCCGGCCGCGCCCTTGCCGGCGCTCCGTTCACGGTAAGCCGCTGCCGCCGGGAGATAATGGCTTTCCGTATATTCCCGCACTACCCGGTTGGTTGAAAAACGGGGCGCCAGCTGTGCCATGCTCTTGCGCATGCGCATGACCCAGGCGATGGGAATGCCCCGCTGGTCGCGAGCATAGAACTCCGGAACCACCTCGTGTTCAAGCAGGTCATAGAGGGCCTCGGCTTCGACAGCGTCCCAAGCGGGATCGTCGCCATGCTCTCTACCATCGCCCAGAGCCCAGCCCACTTCCGGAGTATAGGCTTCCGCCCACCACCCATCCAGCACGGAAAGATTGATCCCGCCATTGACGAGCACTTTCATTCCGCTGGTGCCGCTCGCCTCCCAGGGACGCCGCGGCGTGTTAAGCCAGACATCAATCCCCTGCACCAGTTGCTCGGTCAGGTGCATGTCGTAGTCGCTGAGAAAAACCACGGACGCGCGCGCCCCGTCGCGTTGAATGAAGTGCATCCACTCCCGGATCATGGCCTTGCCCGCTTGCGTCCGCGGGGTGAGCCTTGCCCGCTATGATGAGTTGCACCGGGCGCTTCGGGTCATTCAAAAGTCGCAGCAGCCGCTCTGGATCATGCAGCAGCAGATCCGGCCTTTTATAGGTGGCAAAGCGGCGCGCAAAACCCAAGGTCAGGGCGTCGGGGTCCAGCAGGCACTTCGCTGCCTCGACCGACTGGGGGGGCGCCCCTGATACGGCCAGTTGCCGGGAGAATCGCTGCCGGACAAACTCGACAAGCGCTTTGCTCGAGGCGCTGCGGAAATCGCCAGAGATCGATGTCGGGGATGGAGAGTATCTTCTGTTCCAGTATTTCGGTGGTTCCAATCCAGCGTTTTTTTCCGCAAGCCTGAGTCCAGAGATTGTCCGCGGCAGCCGAATCCCATGTCGGCACATGAATGCCGTTGGTTACATGGCCCACCGGCACTTCGTCCGTGGGCCAGCGCGGAAAAAGGGATTCAAAAAGATGCCTGCTCACTTTTCCGTGCAGGCGGCTTACGCCATTGACCGCCCCGCTCCCGTGGATTGCCAGATAAGCCATGTTGAAGGGTTCCGAGGGATCATCCGGATTGCTGCGGCCCAGCGCCAGCAAATCGTGGCGCGCGATGCCGAGTTCTTTCCGGCGTAATGGCCGAGATACTGTTCGATCAGATCCGGTGCAAAAAGATCGAAACCGGCCGCTACCGCCGTATGCGTGGTGAAGAGATTGCCCACCCGGGTAATGGACAACGCTGCTTCGAAATCATGACCGGTTTCCGCCATGCAGCTGCGGGCGCGCTCCAGCACGGCAAAGGCGGCGTGACCCTCATTCAGGTGGCAGACTTCCGGCTTGATGCCCAGCTCGGCGAGCAACCGCCATCCGCCGATACCCAGCAGTAGTTCCTGCCTGAGACGCAACTCTGATCCCCCGCCGTAAAGCTCGCTGGTGATGCCCCGGTAGGCGGGATAATTTGCCGCATCATTGCTGTCCAGCAGATACAGCTTTACCCTGCCCACCTGAACCTGCCAGGTGCGCAACCAGACCGAGTAGCCCGGCAGCTTGAACTCCAGCCGCAACCATTCGCCGTTCGGGCGCCGCAACGGCGTGATGGGCAGCTGGCCGGGGTCGTTATAAGGGAAAGAGCGCCTGCTGGTTGCCATCCTTGTCGATCACCTGGCGAAAATAGCCTTGCTGATAGAGCAGTCCCACGCCAATGACCGGAACACCCAGTTCGCTGGCAGCTTTGAGCTGGTCTCCGGCCACATTGCCCAGCCCGCCGGAATAAATGGGCAGCGCCTCGCTCAGCATGAATTCCATGCAGAAATACGCAATGCAATTCACGGACGATCGCGGATGCGCCTGCTGAAACCAGGCGGGAGCATTTGCCGTATCCTGCCGGTCACGCACCAGGTCGGTCACATCCTTGCAAAAAACCGGATTGGCGAAAACACCCTGGAGTTTTTCCCGCGAGACCGTTTGCAGGACAACCCAAGGGTTATGCGTCAGATCCCACAGCGCCGGGTCCAGCTGCTCCCATATGTGGTCCACGTTGTGATTCCAGGACGTTCGCATATCCAGGGCCAGCTCCGCCAGATTGTCATACCCCTCGACATCCCTCATGGATTGAAGTCGATATAGCGGCTTGTTATCTGGTGCCTGGCTGGTCATATGGGGGCCTCCAAATCATGCTGGACAGGATCCTTTCCCGCTATAGTGGAATGTTACCGATTAGAGGATTTCAGCCGAGAAAGGAAAGCTGGAGATTTTCAGGAGTGCGCGGCAAATACATCCATTAGTGCCTAGGCTCGTAGATGCCGCTTATATACTGATACTGGACGCCTGTATTCTGCCGGGAGACACCCTGCCTTGTTCCCCCGACCCTTCTCATTCCTTTTTTCTCCATCCTCCTTTTTTATGTAATTTTACTTTTTACACTTTTCTCTGGTGTCTGTTCACTAAGCGACCGAACGCATAAGGAATTCATTTTACATTGCTAGTTCAGCGATCTCGCTGAACTGCGAAGCCACCATGAATTTCCCTTCGATGTTAACAAATACCAAGGAGGTTACATGAACTACTTTATTAAACGCGGGCTTCTATTAATCGCATGCTCTATTGGAACTGGATTTAGCTCACCATCGTTTGCAACCGACGCTACAGCCCCGGTTACAGCTACAGCTACTATCGACTGGAGCAAGCTTCAACTATCGGTTACCGGCGTTAACGGGGTAACACCTACTGTCACCTTTTCCGATCAGAATGAGTCGCTAAGCTCATACGCATCGTCTCCTGGCCTATACGAGAGTAATACAAAATCGGTCAATAACTGGACAGATACTGCGCAAACGAATGCGGATGCGGGAACGACCTATGCCAACGCATTGGCTTCCGCGCTAAGCTTTTCGGGAACCGCGAACTCGACGACTGACAGTAACAGCGGCGCCAGCGCATCGGGCAGCCGAACCGAACATTTTTCCTTCAGCGGTCCTGGTATGCTGACTGTAACCGTTCCCTATACGATCAGCCTGACTGCAGACCCCTCCAGTTGCTATTATTGCTACTATAACTACAACTATGATCAAGCGTCAGTCGGTGGCAACGCGAGCTTTAGCAGCTATGTGGATAACGGAAACGGCTACTCTAATTCCAGCGTTTCCTACTCATTAAATAATTATTATGGGCACACCTCGCCCCAGTCACAATCAGGAATGCTTGTATTTGGCATTGTCGCCAGCGGTGCAGGCGAGGGTTCTCTCGGGGCTAACTTCGATCTCTCAGCGCATCGTGTCAGTTCAGTGCCTGAACCTGAATCCTACGCGATGCTGCTGGCAGGCCTGGGCTTGTTGGGCGCAATAGCGCGGCGGCGGCGTTCATAAGCCGCAGGGAGAGCTGAAGATCCGACGCGGGGGAATGTCTGACGCAACATGCAGCAGCGGCGAGCATTCCCATCGGCTATCCAGAATCCGCATCTCTCAGTAAGCTTCCTCGGACGTAAAAGCCTTACCTCCCCTGGCAATGGCGTAGCAAGAATCAGTCACCGCTCACCGCACCCTGGCGCCAGCTAAAAATTAGCCACCAGCGTCAACCGGAAGATGCGCGGTGCCCCCGGCAGAGATGTTGTTATTATTGTTCGCGGATGCAATGTAATCGATGTTGGCTATGTTTTCGATGTTCGCCTGGACGCGCAAGATCTTGTTGAGCCTGACGAACATTGCCGCATCCATCCGCGTAAAGCCCGGCAGGAGCACAGTATTGTCGAGTGCGGCGTACATGCTGCTGCGATGCACCACCCCCAGTCCCAAGCCCAAAAAAGGCGTCAAATCATAGCGGTTCCATATGGAAACGGTGTGCTTTGGGACTTGCGCCACGACTGCGCCAGCACTGCGCGCCGGTTATTGCGCGGGTGATTTCGGCATCCGTATAGGCATAGCCTCCCATGACGCTCCATTGCGGAGTGATGCGCCCCATCAAGCCGATTTCCGCACCTCTGGCACGCTGGCCGTCGACCAGCATGGTTCGAGTGGGATCATTGGGAACGGGGGCGATGACATTGCTGCGATCCAGTTGGTATAGCGCCGCGGAAAGTGAAAGATCAGGCCGGATATCCCACTTTGGCCCCCAACTCCAGATTCATGAACTTTTCCGGCTGGAGCGCGGCATTGTTCAGGTTCAGCGAAGCGAGCTGGTCGCCTGCGCGCGGCACGTACGCCAGGCTATAGTTTCCGTAAATGGAAATCGTCTCGATTGGCTTATAGATCAGGCCGGCCCGCGGCGAGAGCAAACCATCATTGGTATGGAGCCGTTGACCATTGCGGTTATCGAGGAAATTCAGGTCGAAGTTGTCATAGCGTAGGCCAAGAACCGCTTTAAGCTGAGGGAGAAGCGTAATCTGATCCTGTAAATAAACCCCTACCACTTCAACCACACCATGATTGTTGGCATCGCCCGTAAGATTTACGGGATTGAAGGGGAGCGGCCTGAAAGTGACAGGAGTCAGGCTGAGGGGATTAAAAAAAGGAACATTCACACTTGTGCTGGTGTTATTGAAAAACCCGGTATTGCGGAGATTGTCCGTAACCTGGCGGCCATACTCCACCCCAGCCAGGAATTCGTGCTTTACTCCCCACGTATTCAAGTTGTACAGAAAATCCGACTGGTTGAAGATATTGTCGCGCTGGGTTGCATTGTTATAAGCTGAAACCGCTACGGTTCCCGTTGCATCCTGGGCCGTTGCCACCCCGTTGGCATATATGTTCTGATAAAATTTATCGTAACTGGCGTAGCGCGTGCGATTGCGGAAGGTGAGATTGTTATCGAACGTATGTTGGATAAGCGAGTTCAATGCCCAGACATCGGTATGGGTCGGGCTATTTGCCGCATTCCCAAAAAACGTTGACCGGTCGATGTCAGCAGGCCGGCCCGAACCCACGACACCAGCCCTGGTTCCAAAAGAAGGGATCCCGCGATCCGCCGTGCGATTGTCGGTAAAATACTCCCCGCTTAAAACAATTTTGGTCTGGGCGGTGGGCTTGATGGTCAGAGTAGGATTGACACCGCCGCGCTCCAGCTCCACGCCGTTACGGAAGCTGTTGGAATGTTCGTACATGGCATTGAGGCGAAAAGCAGCCACGTCGTTTATGGCGCGGCCGACGTCAACCGCTATCCGCTTATGGCTGAAAGACCCATACTGTGCCAAGACTTCATTTACGGGGGTCCAGCCGGCTTCCTTGGTCACCCGATTGATCACGCCGCCCGCGCCGCCGCGACCAAAAATCATGCCATTGGAACCCTTCAACACTTCAACCCGGTCTATATTGTAGAGGTCGCGAAAATACTGAACGTCATCACGCAACCCATCGACAAAAAAATCTCCCGTCGAATTATTGCCGCGAAAAATCACCGCATCACGATTGCCCTCCCCTTGGGAAATGCCGACGCCCGGAACGTAACGCACTACGTCGCCCATATTCTGCATGGTCTGATCCTTGATCAGATCCTGCGTCACAACGGTTATGGATTGAGGTACATCACGCAGAGGCGTATCGGTCCTGGTGGCGCTGAAACTTTTCGTCGCCATATATCCGTCTGTCGGGCCTGTTATGCTGCTGGCGGATACTTTTATTGGAGCAAGGGTGGCGGGTTGATCATCCGCGGTATCATGCCCGGTATTAGCCGCTGTAATAGTCGATTTCTTCACCCTATAACCATTAGCCTGCGGTATGGCTTCCAGGCCGCTTCCCGCCAATAATTGATTTAGCCCGGCCTGAACACTCAAACTGCCTTTTAATGCTTGCGCTGTCTTTCCCTTGACCTCCTCAGTATCGAAAGAGACACGAATGCCCGCTTGAGTTGCAAAACGGCTGAGCGCTTCTTCCAGGCCGCCTGCGGGGATGTCGTATGTGTAAATGGCTTTCTTGGCAGGGGCATCTGGTCCGGCGGCAGTGCTATAAAGAGGAACAAAAGCAATACTCAACCCGAGGCAAACGAATAAAGCGGGCAGTACCGTACGGGATAAATTGTGATAAAGCTTATGTTGAGCTTGAGTGTCTGCGCACCCGTTTTTGTTGCGGTTCATAACCTATTCCTTTGGCAAGACAAAGATAAAATTGGCTGGCTTGCCCAGGTAGGCTGGCGGGCTGATGAATTGCTTGCGTAGACACGCAGCGATCGTTACGTTATTGATTTAGATGATTTCATATCAACCTTTTTAAATAGGGCGATCTGGATATCCTCATTCTGATAAGAGATCAAATCGAATGACGAATGTAGGATGATGGACGTAACTGGAGAGCAG
>CAVUXR010000004.1:0-54259 GCA_963745455.1 uncultured beta proteobacterium | reverse complement strand
GCAAATTAAATAAATGATAATTATTCTCATTATATTTTAGCTATCACTGGAAAGCAATAAACCCAACAGGGTATTATGCGTGCGATTAGGTCAACCGGCGCAAAGACAAGAACGCCGATGACGCTATCTACTCAAAAACAAGTTTATGGAAAGTACGCCGCCACCTATTACTCTACGTCGAGCTTTCCTTTACTGGCTCAAGTTGGGCTTTATCAGTTTTGGTGGGCCTGCTGGCCAGATTGCCATCATGCATCGCGATCTGGTTGAACGAAAGCGCTGGATTTCAGAGAAGCGTTTCCTGCACGCGCTCAATTTCTGTATGGTATTGCCAGGTCCCGAAGCTCAGCAGCTCGCGACCTATATCGGCTGGCTCATGCATCGTACTTACGGGGGGCTTATTGCTGGGGGTCTGTTCGTACTACCGTCTTTTTTCATACTGGTGAGTCTGACGTGGGTATATCTGACGTATGGCGACGTCCCGGCGGTAGCCGGATTACTCTACGGAATAAAACCGGCCATTGTCGCCATCGTACTGTTTGCCGCATATCGCATTGGTTCCAGAACGCTTAAAAACAAGGTACTCTGGTCGGTTTCAGCGGCCGCCTTCATTGCTGTGGCTGTCTTTCATGTCCCCTTCCCGGCCGTCATTCTTCGCAGCGGGGCTGATCGGTTACTTCGGCAGCCGCCTTGCTCCCCATTATTTTAAAACAGAGGAGGCGCATGGTACCGCGAATGATGAAACTGGAGGCGCACTGCTGGGCGACTCAAGCCCCATACCATCTCACGCCTTGTTTAGCTGGACGAGATTATGGCAAGTGGCCTCCGCGGGACTGCTTATCTGGCTCTTTGCGATGGGTATCCTATCAAGCCTGTACGGATGGGATGGCACCTTTACCCAAATGGGCTGGTTTTTTACAAAAGCTGCGCTACTGACATTCGGGGGCGCTTACGCTGTGTTGCCCTATGTTTACCAGGGCGCGGTAGAGCATTACCTTTGGCTTACACCCGGGCAAATGATCGATGGCCTGGCGCTAGGCGAGACGACGCCCGGCCCGTTGATCATGGTGGTCACTTTCATCGGTTTTGTCGGAGGATGGGCAACACAGGTATTTGGCGCGGAGGCTAAATTCGCATCAGCTTTTGCCGGCGCGGCCATCGTTACCTTCTTTACCTTCTTGCCGAGCTTTGTCTTTATTTTCATGGGCGGCCCATTCATCGAAACCACTCATGGCAAACTTGCGTTTACTATGCCACTGAGAGCGATAACTGCGGCTGTGGTGGGAGTCATCTTTAATCTCGCGCTATTTTTCGCTTATCACGTATTCTGGCCGCGCGGTCTCGGCGATAGTATCGACATGTTCTCCCTTGGCCTCGTTGTAATAATGACTATTGCTGTATTCCGATTCAATGTTGGCATGATCCCAGTGATTATGTCATGCGGGCTCATCGGCATGGCCTGGCGGCTGTTTGCTTAAAGAACAATCAGGTGTCTCAGTACATATAAAATGCTTCCACATATATCAAATAAGGAAGTGTCGCCATCCAGCGACATCTCTATTTCTTTTTTTATCATGGGGTTATCTCCCCACCCGAGGCTTGCTGATGAGTTGAAGGAGACACCCTGTGTCTGCACGGCTATGCCTCTTCTTTATAACCTTTTGTTTTATAAAGTATTTAAAAGCGCTAAACTTGGCACAATTAGTGCTTGTGCATTCAATGCTGCGCATCTCTTTCCGGATAACATTTGCGGAGCCGGATGTACAGCATGTCACAATAGGCGATTTTGTTTTACAACAGGTATAACAACTTGTTTCATAGGAGAAAAAAAATGAATAACTTGTCTAAGTTGATTATCACCGCCTTAGCCTTTGGTGGTTCCATCTCTACCGCAACTGCAGCTGGTGACGTCACTGACGTCACGGCCGCCGGAGCTGGCTTGGGATCATTTGACAAAGGTGTCATTGGTGCTGCTCGCACACTGGATTTTACTAAAACCTTCGGCAGCTTGAACCCCATCACCCTGACGTTTACGGTTGCTCACGGTACAGGTCCGGGCGACCCCTACACCGTAACCGAGAACATCACCAACAATACTAACCAGGCTTGGACCGACTTTCATTTCACTATTAACGAACCAGCAACCGGAGGTCAAGGAGACGTATTTACCAGTCACAACCAGTCAACGCTGACAGGCTTTACGCTCGATTCCTCGAGCGGTCCGCGTAATCTCGACTTCACCGGATCACTGGCGGCCCACAGCAGCACCACCGCAACCTTCAACCTGAGCCCGTTCGATCCCGGCGCTAATAACGGTCCTACCACCTTTACCCTTACCCAGGTACCCACTATTCCCGAACCGGAAACCTACGCCATGCTGCTGGCAGGGCTCGGTTTAATGGGTTCTATCGTGAGACGCAGAAATAAATCAAACGCTTGATCGGGTTTTGAGTAATCGTGTCCCCTTCCCGCCTGCCTCCCGGCGGGAGGAGGTTCATCCATTTCTTCCTGTGATCATCTTCCGATGGCTGCACCCTCATGGTGCACATCCTTATCGATAAGCTCTTGGCCGGTTCTACGGCTCAAATGGAATATCGCCTCATCTCAGCCCCCATTTGTTCCTTCCTGGCACAGTCGAATTAAAATCCAATTTCGTGAAAGAGCTTTATATTCTTTCGCCTTTCTTCGATTTCTCCACATGAGATAGGGCGGCAACAAACAGGACAAGCGGTGAAAGGTGTCGTTGCGCCTAGATGGATTTATTCAGAAGTTCCTTAATACCCTTCCCATGAGCTTGTACTTATAACATACGGTCGATATCCGAAACGTTGCCTGGGATGTACTACTATTGTTAATGATTGTCGCTTTTTTTAATAAGAATTATTCTTATTTATATTTAATCAGGGGTTAAAAGCAATCTTTTTTTAAGCGCCTGTCACATTGGCGTAACAATGTCATGCCAACGTTTGAGTAGTTCATTTTCAACCTATCATGAAGCCCTCACACAAGATTATTGAAGCCTTTCCAGCCAGGCACGGCAAGAAGGATCCTTACGCCGAGTTATTGCATGAACTGCTGACACTTCAGCAAGAGCTACTGGCTCTTGAGAGCGAATCTGCCGAGATAATAGAGAACGTAGACCTGCGCCATCGGGCCAGCGCTGCCAACCTCGTACATTATCTGGGTTTACGACGGCGCGATATGCGCCCCTTGCAGGAAAAACTGGCAGCGGCCGGCCTATCGTCGATGGGGCGTGCCGAGCCGCATGTCCTGAGTAACCTGCGCGCGATTATCTTTCTGTTGCAACGCGCCGTCGGGAAACAGCCGCAGCAAATGTCCCCCTCCCTGGTCGACTCTTCCGCAGCGGGCTCTGCTCTACTGGAAACCAATACCAATAATCTGCTTGGGAAATCACCTTCGCATAGGCGCGTGCGTATTATGGTTACCTTGCCGGGCAGTGCCGCCGATGACTATGCATTGATCAGGGAAATGCTGCTCCAAGGTATGGATTGTGCGCGCATCAATTGCGCACATGACGACGAGGCTGTATGGCTGCGTTTGATCAGGCAAATCAAGCGCGCACGACGCGAAACGGGGCGCCGCTGCCGTATCCTGATGGATCTGGCTGGCCGAAAGTTGCGTACCGGCCATATTGGGCCCGGACCAGCCGTCCTCAAATGGCAGCCGCAGCGGGACGTTTATGGAAAGGTGATAGCACCCGCCCGCGTCTGGGTATATCCGGAGGATGATTTAACTCCCTGCCCCGAGCCCATGCATGCGCGCCTTCCGGTAAAGGGAAACTGGCTGAACCAGGCAACGGTGCGGGACAGGATCGAATTCACCGACGCCAGAGGAGCATTGCGCAGCCTGCGGTTGGTGGAACGCGCCGGGGCCGGCTATTGGGCGGAGTCCACACAGACAAGCTATATCAAGCCAGGCCTGAAGCTCTACCTATTGCGGGTCCCTTCCTCCGGGGATGCGCGCGGCATCGGCTATGCCGGGGAAGTTGGCGCGCTTCCTGAAACGCCGGCAGTAATCAGGCTGCGTCGGGGGGACAGTTTGATTTTGACCCGGAGACCAATCCCCGGGCATCCCGCCAGGCTCGGTAAAGACGGGCATGTATTACAACCCGCCAGCATTGCCTGCTCGTTACCAGAAATCGTTACTGCCGTTCGTCCCGGCGAGCGCGTTCTGTTTGACGATGGACGCATCGGTGGCGTGATCCGCGACGTCAATTCCGATGAAATCCGGATTGAAATTACCCAGGCGCGTGACGGAGGAGAAAAATTACTGACGGATAAGGGCATCAATCTACCGGACAGCCAGCTTGACCTGGACGTGTTGACCGCGTCCGATATTAAAAATCTCGAATTCGTCGCGCGCCATGCGGATATGGTTGGACTTTCCTTTGTGCGGAAACCTTCGGATATAGAACTGTTGCAGCATCACCTGGAACGTATTGATGCTACCCGGCTGGCTATCGTAATCAAGGTGGAAACGCGAGTGGCTTTTGAGCGGTTGCCGGAATTAATGTTTGCGCTGCTCCGCTCCCCAGTAGTTGGGGTCATGATCGCGCGCGGTGATTTAGCCGTGGAGTGCGGTTACGAGAGGCTGGCTGAATTGCAGGAAGAAATTTTATGGTTGACCGAGGCAGCACACCTTCCGGTCATTTGGGCCACTCAGGTACTGGAAGGGTTGACCAAGACCGGCAAACCGAGCCGGGCAGAAGTCAGCGATGCCGTGATGGGCGAGCGGGCTGAATGCGTCATGCTCAACAAGGGGCCGCATATCATCCAGGCTATCCAGATGCTCGACAATATTTTGCAACGCATGCAGGGTCACCAGCAGAAAAAACGCGCGTTGCTGCGCCGTTTGCATTGGTAAGCGCGCGCCCCCGCCGGGCAGATCGGAGGAATCTGGGCGGATGGTAGAGCAATAATAACAATAGGCCCAGCCCCTTGGCCTTGGATGAGAATGTAATACTGCTGTCACTGATTTTAAATACTGCTGTCATTGGTTTTATTTATGCTTTTGCTGAATCAAGGTCGAGAACAAAAAAATGGATTTCTCTTGCCTGGGCATCAGAAACGCGCTAACCAGCTAATTCCTGTTTTTGATATTTATATGAAAATAAAATAATACGAACAGGAGCCCTACGATTTACTCTGATTAATGATCACTTCCTCCTAAGCGGCGACATTCTCGACATGGGTTTCTTCTCCTCGCTTTCTGCCGATCATCCTCAGCGTTACTTTCGCATCATTCAGGAAGGGCTGGCGGTACGGCGCCATTCCGACCTGTTGAGATGGCTGCAGGGCGAGATACAGCATTATCTTCCCCATGAGATCATGGTGGCCGCCTGGGGTGACTTTGGCTCGGAGTCCCCCTCCTACGACATCGTCTCCGCCCTGCCGGGGGTGAGGACAGCCTATTCGGAACCGGCGGATCTTTCACCGCTGCTGGGGGAACTCTATAATCGCTGGGTTGAGCTGGGCAGGATGCCGGTTGCTTCGGGGGCGCGCGACTGCGGCATGGGCGAATCGTGCATACTGCGCACAGGCAGCGCCTTGCAATGTTCTTTTGGCAGGGCCTTGCAGGGCATGCACTCCTCGCTTCTGCACGGCATCAGCGACAAGCGCGGGCATCACGATTGCCTGTACGTGATTTTCAGCTCCGGGGACGGGTTCAATAATTCCACGCTCAGCGCCATGGAAGTTCTGCTGCCCTATCTTGACAACGCCCTGCGAAGGGTCGCACCCTTGCCGCGTCCCTGCCGCTCGCCGCTGCTTGCCCACTCAGCCGATGGCGAAGACTTCGGGCTGAGCGAGCGCGAAACCGAAATCATGAGCTGGGTCAGCAAGGGCAAGACCAATGCCGAGATCGGCAGCATCCTGTGCATCAGCTCCTATACCGTCAAAAACCACCTGCATCAGATCTTCCGCAAACTGGACGTCTACAACCGCATGCAGGCCGTATCCAAAATCGAGCGCGGCGCCAGCCATGGCTGAAGCCAATCCGACATTCTCCGCTTCAACGGCTTCCGCAAGGCAGGCCCAGGGGCCCTTGGGCAACAACATGCTCAGCGCCCTGGAAGCCATCCTCGACCCCGCAATCCTCACGCTCTCGCTCTGGCTGGTGAGCGCGGGCATCGAGGGACAGCCGCTGCCACCCTACCTGATCCTTGGGGTGATCGTGTTTTCGATTACCTTTCCGGGCGCATCACGGCTGCAATTTTCCATCAAGAGACTCATCTTCGATGTCCTCTACAGCTGGTTCTGGGTGGCTTTGCTGCTGTTCTTTCTCGGCTTTGCCACCGGCTATATTGCCGAATTCTCCAGCCACGCGCTCACCACCTGGCTCTGGGTTGCCCCCATGAGCCAGATTGGCGCCCATCTTGTACTGCGCGCCGCCGCGCCTTACCTCTTGATGCTGCAAGGCCCGGCGCAGCGCGCCATCATCGTGGGCATGAACGAGCAGGGGATGGCGCTTGCCGGGCGCATCCACGAGACGCGCTATTCCAGGATCGAGCTGTCGGGCTTTTTCGATGACCGCAGCCAGGACCGGCTGTACGAGGCGGTACGTGGGGCACGCGAGGCCACCCATGGAGCTACGCAGAGGGTTACGCAGGAATACGGGGGGCTACGCGAGGCCCAGCATGAGGCCCAGCGCGGCCGGTTGCTCGGGAGGTTGCGCGAGCTGCCCGACTTCGTCAAGGAAAACCGCATCCAGTTCATTTATCTGTCGCTGCCGATGGCCTCGCAGCCGCGCATCCTCCACGTGCTGGACGAACTGAAAGACACTACCGCCTCGATCTATTTCGTGCCCGACATGTTCATCACCGATCTCATCCAGGGCCGCAGCGGCAGCGTGTGCGGCATGCCGGTCATCTCGGTGTGCGAATCGCCTTTCACCGGCTCCAACGGCCTCATCAAGCGCGCCAGCGATATCCTTCTCTCCTTGCTCATCCTGATGCTGATCGCGCCGCTGCTGCTGCTCATCGCCATCGCCATCAAGCTGGATTCGCCCGGCCCCATCATATTCAAGCAGCGCCGCTACGGCCTGGATGGCGAGGAGATCCTCGTCTATAAATTCCGCTCGATGCGCGTGTGTGAAGACGGCGATACCATTCGCCAGGCGCGAAAGGGCGATGCCCGCATCACCCGTACCGGCGCTTTCCTGCGCAGGAATTCGCTCGATGAGCTGCCCCAGTTTGTCAATGTGCTGCAGGGACGCATGAGCATCGTGGGCCCCCGGCCGCATGCCGTGGCGCACAATGAAATCTACCGCAACCTGATAAAAGGTTATATGATTCGACACAAGGTCAAGCCCGGAATCACCGGCTGGGCCCAGGTCAACGGCTACCGCGGCGAAACCCGCACGCTCGACAAGATGCAGGCGCGCATCGACCACGACCTCGATTACCTGCGCAACTGGTCGCTGCGGCTCGACCTGCACATCATCCTGAAAACCATACTGGTAGTCCTCAAGGATCGGGGAGTTTACTGAAAAAATTCATTTGCTCATTGCGTTTGGTCAGGTACTTTTTATCTCGCTGACGCATCAGCGCGCGAAGGACGGGCTGTTCCGTTACATTCGCACGCCATTATTCCTTGCTTTCTCAATACACTGATCTATATTCAAGCTATCAGTTGCTAAAAAGCAGCCCCAGAACAATGGCTTGAGCGTCCCGGTCTTGAAGCTCATTCGAATGCCGAGGTTCGTTGCGCCACATCGAAAGGCGTGCGGTTGTTATTCGAGCCACAGCAATTCCAATCCTTATCAATCCGTGAGAAACAGCCCAGTTTATCATCCTGAAAAGATCGATTTTATGAAGAGGTGACCCATGTCAGAGAAGAATCCCATAGAACGCCCGACAGTAAATTCCATAGATTCATATGTAAAGAAGCATGCTTCTCACGTCGGAGAAACCCAGGGACATCAGCATCCTACATCCGAGACCATTCGGGAAGCGGACTACGAAGGTCATCACATTGTCATCCGCACAACCTATCAGATAGAAGTGGATGGTAAGCCGGTAACAGGACATATGGGGGTAACCGATGACGGGAAGGTTCATTATCATCCAGTACCCAATATAAGCTTCGCTTCAGCCCTTGATATGGTCAAGCAATTGATCAACATATTTCCCGACGATTTCAACGATACCGCAGGCAAATCCACTGTGGCAGAAGAACACGCGACCCCAGCGCATGAAGGACATGCCACCATAGCCAGACCCCGCGCTAAACCCGCTTCCACAGGTCGCCGTGTAAAAAAGCCCCATACTGATCACTAACAAGAATATTCGGAGAACGCCATGGCTATACGAGAAAACATCCTGACCAGCGCAACTGCGCGTGACAAATACATCCAGGGCGTAAAATTATTGAAGAATGAATTCCCTGGGCCAACCACTACAAATCTTGGCATTGCCGGTCCTTCCCAGCCGGTTAGCACTTATGACCTGTTCGTGGTTTGGCATCACGTTGCGATGACAACGTTTACCCCTCCAACTCAAAGTGACCGGAATGCCGCCCACCGCGGTCCTGTGTTTCTGCCCTGGCACCGCTTTATGCTGCTGCAACTGGAGATGAATCTCCAGCGCGTGCTCGGCAATGACACGACATTTGGGTTGCCATATTGGGATTGGGCGCAGGATGGTGAACTCTCTCCCGCTCGCCAGGGGCGGGCGGCTATCTGGGGCAGAAGTTATATGGGGGGCAGCGGATCTCCTGTGGCCACTGGGCCATTTGCATTCAATTCCGCTGACCCAAATTCCTGGCGGGTTCGTATTACTGCAAGCGTTAACGGACAACTGATTCAGGTGAACCGGGGATTGCGCCGCCAATTGGGCGCGCCGGTGCAAGGCCTGACGGGACCCAATCGCTTGCCAAGAAAGGCGCACACCGCTGCCGCGCTGAATCAACCCGTCTATGACGTTGCTCCCTGGAAGACGAGCTCTGACGGCTTTCGTAATCTCATTGAGGGTTGGCAGGACGATCCCGAGATTCCATCTCCAAGCCTGCACAATCGGGTGCATGTGTTCATCGGAGGAGATATGTCCCCCTCCACATCACCCAATGATCCTGTGTTTTATCTCAACCACTGCAATGTCGATCGCGTTTGGGAAAGCTGGATGCGACCGTCACCGGCAGGTCATGGCCGGGTTTATGCTCCCGCGCAATCCGAACCAGCGAGCTTGAAGGGTCACCGTCTCAACGATACCTTGAATTCCCTCTTGTCAGGAAGCACCACTCCGGCGGAAATGCTCGACGTCAGCGCATCTTATACTTATGATTCACTCAGTGTGTAAGCAGCGACGACGCGTGGTTGTTACCAGATTGCCCAGCAGGCAAGGCCCGCGCCGAGCTGAGCCTAAAGCCATCCTTGACATATCCCATCCGTAAAATCCTCATATCGCCCTATTCTTCCTTCGCTAACGCTGCTTCTCCTCATGGCGTAACAAATACGTTTCGCAACCCCCATTCTTCTTTACGCAAGCTACGCCTCTTTAAGGCAGGTTGCAAAAACTGTATCCAGCCTCAGCATTTGTGCGGGATATCTCTCTTAAAAACAAGCATCAGCGTATAATGCCGGGCATCACCGCCTCATGGCGGTGCTTACGTTTCGCCCCGCCTTAACCGTATCCATCTGATGTGCTGAAATTTTTGAAAAGTCTGTTAAGTTGGAGATTTTGCGCAGGTGCGGTTCTGATTGCTTGGGTGACGGCATCTCAAGCGGAAATGGTGGTAGCGGTAGATGGGCAGTTGACCATAACAGAAGAGCAAGCGATCGCGCTGTTCTACCAGCGCAACCTCGGTCTTATTGCAGCCAGCCTCAACATCGATAATGCCAGGGCCCAGGAAATCATCGCTGCGGCAATTCCCAATCCGGTATTCAGCTTTACCGTTCACGAATTGGCCCCGAAGGCATTCGCCCGGGAAAGCCGCCATCTGGCAGTACCTGCATACTTGCCGCAGATTCAGCAGCTCATAGAAACGGCCGGGAAACGGCGTCTACGGGTCGAGAGCAGCGAACTCGCTACCGAGGCCGTGAACTTCGATGTGCAAGACGTTGCTCGAATGCTCACGAATACTGTGCGTCGGAATTTTTACAACCTCTTGTTGGCCCAAAAGACCATCAAGGTCGCAAACGATAACCTCGAGCATTATCGTGAAATTCTGAGGGTAAACGAAATACGGCTCAAGGTGGGCGATGTCGCTGAAATGGATTTCGTTCGTATCGAGGTCGAAAGCTTCAAGGTCCAAAGCGATCAGGACCAGGCACGGGCGGCCTTGAACCAGGCTCGTGCTGATCTTTTACTGTTACTGGGCTGGCCTGAAAACAGCATAGAAATCAATGCTGCCGAAGCCTGGCCCCAAGCAGCGCCCGAAATTGCGCTGACAAGGCAAGATCAATTGGTTGAGCGCGCACTGGAACGGCGTCCGGATATGCGTGCTGCAAGGGTACGCATCGCACAGGCGCGTAAAGTCCTCACCCTGGCCCAGCGACAGGTCATTCCCGACGTCACCATCAGCGCCTTCTATGATCAGGATCAGGGCAATCAGTTTCCGCGTACCGGCGGAGTAGGTATCAGTATACCAATTCCATTGTTCTATCAGCAAAAAGGCGAAATCTCCCAGGCTCGTGTGGGCTTGACCTCTTCAGAGCTGGCGTTGAGGCAGGCTGAGTATGATGTCCGAGCAGAAGTCATGAAGGCCTTGGCAGCCTGGCAGGGTGCCGACGCCATAGCCCGGCGTTTTGAAACATCGGTAGTCACGCGAATCGAAAACTTGCGCAAAGCGCAGGAAATCGCTTATCAAAAAGGCGCTATCGGGGTGCTGGATCTGATCGATGCACAGCGAAGCTATCGGGCAATCATGCTGGATTACTATGCAGCGCTCGCAAACCGCAGCAAGGCCTGGGCAGATTTGCTTATGGCATACGGAGAAGAAACTGGAAATTCTGCGCGTAACCGCGGTCCGAGGTGATTGATGATCGATGAGTCCTCAGAGGTTAAATCCCGTCAAGTAGGCGGATTTCGGTTAAAACGCTATTCACCTCCTTGATGATCCTGACAATCTGCCTCCTATATTATTATCCCGTTATCGAGCTGACACGGCGATTGAACCTTTGAATATGAATGTGAAGTTACGCTTTATCGTTCAATTTTCGGCAGGACTATTGAGTCTGTCGCTGCTAGCCTGTCAGCAGCAAAACAATGGCGAACCGCCACAAGCGGCCGTTCTTCCTCCTGCGGATGAAGTGATACTCCCGCCGGAATCACCCAAGCGTCAGTATATCGAGGAGGCCATTGCGGAACTGGTTCAACGACCATTGATGGATCCTGTCACCGGCAAGATTACCTATGACGAACTTCATACTGCCCGTGTCTCATCGCCCATTGCCGGACGGGTAACTGGCGCCATTGCCCAGTTAGGAGCATCGGTTCGGGCAGGCGATACACTGGCAGTGCTGGATAGTCCGGATCTTGGAGAAGCGCAATCCGCGTACGCGGCGGCGATGGCTGATCTGAACCTTGCCGACAGGAATTTTCAGCGGATACGGGAGTTGTATGATAATGGCATTGCTCCGCGCAAGGAACACGAGCAGGCAGAAGATAACCTGACACGCACACGCAGTGAAGCGGAACGAGCCCGGCTCAAGCTGGCCAATCTGGGAGCACGTCCGGGACGAATGGATAACCGCTTTTCTCTACATGCGCCCATTGGGGGGACAGTCACGGAACGCAATATCAATCCCGGCATGGAGATCCGATCAGATCTCCCTGCGCCGCTATTCGTCATTTCCGGCCTGAGCCAGTTATGGGTACAGATGGATATTTTCGAGAAGGATATCGGCCTGATTCATGTCGGCACAAAAATTCTGCTGAATGTGCCGGCCTATCCCGACCAGAACTTTAACGCGGTCGTGAGCTACATCAGCCAAGTGGTGGACGAAAGTTCGCGCACTGTAAAAGTACGCTGCATTCTGCCTAATGCCGATGGCCGCCTGCTGCCCTCCATGTTTGCTGCCATCGATGTACAAAGCGACCCCGGCGATCTGGCAATTGTCGTGCCATTAACAGCATTATTTACGGAGAACGAATCCGACTGGGTATATGTGAATATCGGTGATTATCACTACCGCAAACGTCCGGTTAAAGTAGGCTTGCGTCTCAAGGACCGGGCAGTCATTCTTGAAGGTTTGAAGCCCGGGGAACGCCTTGTCGTGCATGGCGCCCTGCTGTTACGTACCGAGCAGGACGCTGAGCATCAAACGGGAGAAAGCGGGCCGTGACTTATAAAATAATCGCGTTCTGCCTGCAGCAGCGCCTGCTGATCCTGATCGCGGCGGGATTGCTGGCCGGCATCGGCATCTTTTCGTTCGAGCGTCTGCCGATACAGCCCTTCCCCGATGTCCAGAATGTTTTCGTACAGGTGGTGACGCAATATCCCGGACAGGCCCCGGAAGAGGTGGAAAAATTGATCACGCTTCCGATCGAAAAGGAAATGAATGGCCTTCCTGATTTGATCAATATGCGTTCAGTATCCATTTTTGGCTTGTCAGTAGTCACGCTGACATTCGACGATGCCGCGGAGGACTATTTTTCGCGGCAGCAGGTGCTGGAGCGGCTGAAATCCGTGAGCCTGCCAAGGGATACCAAACCTCTGCTCGGGCCCCTGTCTACCGGCATAGGTGAAATTTATCGTTATCGTATCCAGGCGCCCGGCGTTCCCCTGGTGGAGCAGCGGGCGCTACAGGATTGGGTGATTGAACGTACGCTTCGTTCCGTCCATGGTGTCGCCGATGTGGTGGCTTTCGGAGGCGGTATCAAGGAATACCAGGTTCAGGTGGATCCTAACAAGCTCAAGAATTACAAGCTGACGATTACCGATGTCTATACGGCTATTAACGCCAATAACGCCAGCATTGGCGGCGGCTACATCGATCATGGCAGCGAGGCACTGGTGGTTCGCGGCGCCGGCCTGCTGAAATCATTGGAAGAAATCAGCAATATCGTTGTCGCCAGCAACCAGGAGGGCGTACCCGTTTTTGTCAAGAATGTCGCCGATGTGGTCATTGGACCGGCGCCGCATACAGGCGTGGTTGGCTTTAACGAGCATGACGACGTGGTTGAAGGTATCGTCCTGCTTATCAAGGGCAAGGATGCCAATGAAGTATTGAAGGGCGTCAAGGGCAAGATCGAGTTTCTCAATGATCATGGACTGCCGCCCGGAATCAAGATCGTTCCTTTTTACGACCGCACGGAACTGGTGCGGCACACTCTTCACACGGTCGAGCATAATATGTTGCTCGGCGCAACACTCGTGCTGGCAATACTGGTTATTTTCCTTCGCCGGTTCTGGGCCGCGGTAGCGGTGATCATCGTCATTCCGATGTCCCTGCTGTTCGCGTTTATCCTGATTGAAACCTGGCATATTTCAGCCAATCTCATTTCACTTGGCGCGATTGACTTTGGTCTTATCGTGGATGCGGCGATCGTGCTGGTTGAAGCCGTCATGGTCAAGGTAACCCTGGAGATGCGCCAGCGCGCCACTCCGGCGCACATGCGCCAATCGATGCTTATCACCGCGGCGGAAATGTCACGGCCGATGCTGTTTTCTCAAGCTGTCGTGATTGTCGCTTTTCTACCGATTTTCACGTTTCAGCGCGTCGAAGCAAAAATCTTCTCTCCCATGGCATATACGCTCAGTTTTGCTCTGCTGGGCTCCTTGATTATCAGCCTGACCCTGATACCGGTACTGCTGAGCTACATGCTGGGACCAAAGCTCACCGAGTCGCACAATCCGCTGGTGCATTTTATGGAACAGCGCTACCGGAGCTTGCTGGAAGCGGTGTTGGCCAACCCCCGGAAATTATTCATTGCCGGGGGGATTGCGCTGGCTTTGTCACTGGCCTCATCGCCGCTGATCGGCACCGAATTCATGCCCAAGCTCGATGAGGGCAATATCTGGCTGACGATCACCTTGCCCACCCCCGTCTCATTGAACAGAGCCAAACGGCTGGAGGAAGAGATACGGGCGAGCATACGCGAGTTTCCGGAGGTCAAGTCAGTACTGACCCAGTTGGGACGTCCGGAAGACGGCACTGATCCCAAGGGTTTTAATAACATGGAAATTCTCATCGATCTCAAGCCGAAGGAAACCTGGCGCTATAAAAAAAGGATGATCTGGTCAAAGCCATGAATAAGCGCCTGCAAGTATTCCCTGGTCTGTTGCTTAATTTCTCCCAAGTGATTCAGGATAATGTGGAAGAGGCGATTTCCGGCGTCAAGGGTGAAATCGCCATCAAGATTTTCGGGGAAGACCTGAAGATTCTCCAGGAGAAAGCCAATCAGATCACGGGTATCCTGCGCTCCATTAAAGGGGCCACCGACGTTGCTGCTGAACAGCAATCAGGATTGGCTCAACTGGTGGTTTCCATAGATCGGGCTAAAATCGCCCGCTACGCTATCAATATCTCCGATGTGGAAGATGTAATCGCCATGGCGGTGGGGGGCAGGGCTGCGACGCAAATACTTGAAGGCGAGCGGCGTTTTGATGTCACGGTGCGGCTGACCGCTGTAACGCGCGATTCAGTGGGAGCCATTGAAGACATAACGGTTTTATCGCCCAATGGCGGTCGCATTCCGCTGGCTGAGCTGGCTGATGTCAGAGTCAATCAAGGCGCCTCTCGTATCAGCCGGGAGGACAACATGCGCCGTATTGCCATCAAATGTAACTTGATCGGGCGTGATCAAGGAAGTTTCGTAGCCGAGGCGCAAAGGAAAATCGCCCAGCAAGTTCAGTTGGCGCCAGGTTACAACATCGTCTGGAGCGGCCAGTTCGAGAATCAGCAGCGCGCGATGAAACGGCTCTCGTTTATTGTACCCGTCAGTTTGATCCTGATTTTTTTGCTGTTATTCTGGACTTTTCAATCGGTCAAACATGCCTCGCTGATTGTAATGAATGTTCCGTTCGCGCTGATCGGCGGGCTGATAGCCTTGCTGCTGACAGGTATCCACTTGAGCGTATCGGCAGCAGTAGGATTTGTTGCGTTATTCGGCATCGCCGTGCAGAACGGGGTGATCCTGTTATCCAAAATCAATTTGCTCAGGCGCGAAGGCCTTCCGGTGCACGAAGCCGTCCTGCAAGGCTCCCTCAGCCGTTTGCGTCCGGTAGTGATGACCGCCCTTGTGGCAATGTTGGGGTTATTGCCTGCCGCGCTTTCTACCAGTGTCGGATCGGAAGCTGTCAAACCGTTTGCTACAGTCATTATTGGCGGCCTTATGTCAGCTACGCTGCTAACCCTGACCATGCTTCCGGCGCTCTACTCCAATTTCGAAAAACAACGAGAAACTTGAGACGACCTATGAAAGAAATCCGCGCTTGCTTATATTGAGTCCCTTCATGCTACCCAAAGTGACTCAGGCATTGCTCGAAATCCCCCATTTCCCCGGTATGAGCGTGTCCGATTGCGAAGGTTTTGGACAGATGAAATTTATCATTGGACGAGACTTTACGCCGTACTTGCCAAAAAAACGTATTGAAATTTTGCCGCCGATGAATTGGTGGAAATAATTTTCAATACAATAATGTTGGTAGCCAGTACTCATTAGCCCGGGCGCAAATAAGTTTATGTCATCAAGGAGAAAAACGGGTATATCACGGTCCGGATGGAAAAAGACGAGCACGCCTGAAAACCTTTCAAAAGCTTGTCCATATCAATCGTTAAAGCTTGATAATGAACAGCCTGCTCCTTGTTCAAGCGCCTTTTTCAGGTGTTATCTTGATGAGCTTGCCATCTTCGCTGACCTTGATCTCAATCTCCTTGCCGTCCGGTTTTTCTACCTCGGCTTCATAAACGGTAACAGTTTTGCTGCCGTCGAAATGAAGGATTCGAACTTTCTGTACTTTCGTTTCCTTCTCAATTTCCTCGATTTTTCCGCCGCCTGCGTAATCGATTATCGTTTTCTGAACTGCAGGCGGTACATCCGTCCACTGAATTCTCTCCTCTTCTCCAAAAGCCGAGGTTGCGAATACCATCGCAGCGGGCAGAACAACTGACATGAATAATTTCTTTTTCATTTGTGACCTCCTATTTCATTTTAGGAAACACATTTTAGGAAACACGCTTGCCAGAACATTCTATTTGCAAAAACCTCGTTGGAATGATGGGCGCGAATCAGAAAGCGGTCTGTGCGGTAACGCTCTTAAACTGCTTTATAAAAGGTTAAAGGATGTGCGCGCACGCTTGCTGTTAGCAACAAATAGAATTTGTCCGTATTGCACACAAGACGGTCATTATCCAAATTGAATTTACTCAGGGTTAAGATATAGATGAAGCCATTCATCCTTGGCTCCGCCAGGACGACGGCGCACCTTGGGGTGATGATCGCGCTGGATAACGATGCTGGGATTGTACCGGTAGACTCTTTACCAGTTCGGATCGGAAGTCGTCAAACCTTTTGCTACAGTCATTATTGGCGGACTTATGTCAGCTACACTGCTAACCCTGACCATGCTTCCCGCGCTCTACTCCAATTTCGAAAAACAACGAGAAACTTGAGGCACCCCATGAAAGAAATCCGCGCTTATATTGAACCCTTCATGCTTTCCAAAGTGACTCAGGCGTTGCTCGAAATCCCGGATTTCCCCGGTATGAGCGTGTCCGACTGCGAAGGTTTTGGGCATGTAAAATTTATCATTGGACGAGACTTTACCCCGTACTTGCCAAAAAAACGCATTGAAATTTTTGCCTCGGATGAATTGGTGGAATTAATTTTCAATACGATAATGTTGACTGCCAACACTCATCAGCACGGTGCGGGAAAAATCTATGTCATCGATGTTAACCAAAGCGGCCACATCAGCAAGGAATCGAGAGAAATGAACGAACAATCAGACGTTGGCAACGATCAATAACGGCTTTATTGTGAAGCATGCATGTTCGCCGCCTAATGCTCCAACCATACTTTTAAGTACTTTTAATTTACTGCACGGTGGCCCGATAAGCTCATTTGTCCTTTCCGGCCTGCTTTCCGCTCAGTCGTCCTTAAGCTCGATGAGCTTGCCATCTTCGCCGACTTTAATCTCGATTTTCTTTCCCCCCGGTTTTTTTACCTCAGCTTCATAAACTGTAACTGTCTTCCCATCCTTTGTCTTTGTTTCCTTCTCGATTTCCTCAATTTTCCCGTCGCCTGCGTTATCGGTTATCGTTTTCTGGACTGCAGCGGGGAGTTGAGACCAACGAACTTTCTCTTCTTTTTCGGCAAAGGCCGAGGTTGCAATGACCATCGCCGCTGATAAGAATATGCTCCTCTTCATTTGAGTCTCCCTAGGGTTGGTTTTGAAGGAAAACACCTTAAGAAGCTAACTCAGGATTTTGACTATTGTCTGCGCGTTAACGCACACAAAGCACCTAAGGCTGCGGTCGCGCACGTCCAGTGGCAGATTCACACTGATGCTCGCGCTTCGATAAAGCCGACCACCTTGGCAACAAGTTCTTCGAAATTGGCATCACCCCCGACCAGATAGCCACGGGAAAACTATCCTGGTTCATGCACCAGCTTGAGAAGATCGTCGCCTATCAAAATCGCACAGATGCCTCAGTGGCTTTGAGCACGCACTCCGGTTCTTGCTTTTTGTATTCGCCGATATCCCGTTTCACTCGTAAGGCGAAATGTGCCGCAGTCATTTCCCCGATCAGCTATTATTAATACAGGAATTAAACCTCAATTTCCTGCAGCAAGGTACTATTCCTTACATCCCCATATCCCGGTACACCCCTGTCATAAATCTTGGGAGATCCACATGAACCGATATCAGATAGCCGTCGTAATCGGCAGCCTTCGTCGTGAATCATTCAATCGCCAGCTCGCTAATGCCGTCATCAAACTCGCACCGTCAGAATTTTCATTCACATTCCTGCGAATCGACGATCTGCCGCTCTACAATCAGGATAACGACGGCAATCAGCCTGAACCTGTTAAACGCCTGAAGCAGGAAATTTCCGCAGCTCAAGGTCTTATGTTCTTTACGCCCGAATACAATCGTTCTGTTCCCGGAGTACTCAAGAATGCAATCGATCATGCTTCCCGCCCGTATGGCCAGAATGCCTGGGCAGGCAAACCGGCAGGCGTCATGGGCGCCTCTATCGGCGCCCCCGGAACCTCCATGGCACAACAGCATTTACGCAATACGCTTGTGTATCTTGATGTGCCAGCACTTTGCCAGCCCGAAGCCTTTATACAGGTGAAGGAAGGGTTATTTGACGAAGCCGGGAATATCGGCAACGAAGACAGCAGGAAGTTTCTTCAGGGCTGGATGGATCGCTACGTTGAATGGGTTAAACGGCATACCGGTTGAAGGGGCTGAGCGTGGCGAACGAGGGATTGTGAGGGACTGGGCAAACTCTAAACCTCGCACTACTCGGCCTTTTAACAAATCGGGGAACAAATCAAGAGCGTGCCCGGCTTCCTTTCCTTGTGTCGCCGTGTCCGGTGATGAATGGACAATAAATCTCCTATCCCAGCCGGATGATCGGCTTGATGGTGACTACCTTTTTCGCTATCCTCGGCCGCCTGATTGATCTCGTCCAGATTGTAAAATTTCACCAGTTTGTCGTACGGAAAACGCCCCTGCCTATAAAGCTCTATCAGAGCAGGAATGAAGAGATCCGGCTTGCTGTCTCCTTCGACTATTCCAATGATGCGCTTGCCTGCCGTCATCACTCCATTCACATCGAAACTTGCTTCCGTGCCCAGGGCGGGCGCTCCTACAATCCCGCACGTGCCGCGGGTTGCCAGCGCATCGATGGCCTGACGTAGCACTGCCGGGCGGCCACTCGATTCGAGCGAGAAATCAAGGCCACCGCCGGTTAATCCCCGAACGGCTTCGACCGGATCAGTCTCGCGGCTGTTTACCGTATGGGTCGCCCCTAGTTCCATGGCCAGCTTCAGGCGTGACGGCACAACATCCGCCGCAATGATAATCGCCGCACCTGCTACACGTGCGGCCATGACAGCGCTCAATCCTACCGCTCCTCCGCCAAATGCGGCAAAGCTGCTCCCCGGACTGACTTTTAACGAGTTCATTACAGCTCCCGCGCCGGTCTGGATACCACAGCCGAGTGGGCCAAGCAGCTCCAGCGGAACATCCTTCGGCACCTTGATAACGTTGCGCTCGTGAGCAAGAGCAAAGGTGCCAAATGACGACTGCCCGAAAAAGTGGTCATGGATGGGCCCGCTCGCATCCTGCTCCGCATAGGTTGAAGTGCTGCCGTCTTCACGCGCACCCCCGAAGTTCAGGGGGTAGAAATTCTCGCAATAAGTCAGATCACCGCGCAGGCAGGCTTTGCAGTGACCGCACCACATATAGGTCAGCACGACGTGATCACCGACCGCCACTTTCTTCACTCTGGCGCCGATTTGCTCGACCACACCCGAACCCTCATGCCCTAGCACAACAGGAAGAGGCACATCGTAAAGCTGATCACGTGCCACCATGTCGGTATGACACATGCCGACCGCAGCCACCCGAACCAGCACCTCGTCGGGGTGCGGCTCATCCAGAAAGAGCTTCTCGACCTGAAATGGCCCGCCCTTATGACGTATCGTCGCTGCTTTAATCTCCCTCATCCGCAACCTCCGATGTTCGGTAATTTTTTTACCGGCTAAAAGTGATCCTGTGCAATAACACTGGCTCCAACCTCGCAGCGCTCTTCGGTCCGCTTCCGCTATCTATCGCTCACGCGAAGTCCGCGTCCAGCACAACCCGGTACCGCGCCTTTCCGGCCTTAAGATGCTCGATTGCATCGTTTACCTTGCTCAACGGAAAATGTTCCACTTGCGGGGCGAGATTGTGCCGTGTGGCAAAATCCAGCATCGCCGATATCATTGCGGGACCGCCCGTGGGCGACCCTGAAACGCTTTTCTGCCCCATGATCAATTCAAAGGCGGGGATCGGCATGGGCTCCAGTACTGCTCCAACTACATGCATGCGCCCGTTCGGTTTCAATGTTTTGAGCAGCGCCGCCCAATCGAGCGGTATATTCACGGTTACAAGCAGAAAATCGAGCGAATTGGCTGCCTTGAGAATTTCACTCGCCGTCCCGGCTCGACATCACCCGGTGCGCGCCCAGTTTCCGCGCTTCTTCGAATTTGGATGGGCTCGAGGTAAAGGCCGTTACTTCGCAACCCCAGGCATTGACAAATTGAAGGGCCATATGACCCAAGCCACCGATACCTACGACTCCCTACCCTATCCGTGGGCTTTACGGCGAATGTAGCCAGCGGTGCAAACACGGTAATACCTCCACACAAGAGCGGCCCGGCAGAGGAAATATCAAGCGTGTCAGGCAAGGGAATCGCCCAGGCCCAGTGTGAGCGAACTCTTTCTGCAAATCCGCCGTAATGGCCGACAATGGTCGGCTCGGCTTTCAAACAGAGATTATTGTTGCCGGTCAGGCATTCATGGCAGTGCATGCAGCTACGGAAATTCCACCCAACTCCGACCCGCTGCCCAATTTGTAATCCTTTAACATGGTCGCCTGCCGCAACGACTCGGCCCACTACCTCATGCCCCGGTATGAGCGGATATTGGGATAAACTCCAATCATTGTTGAGGATCGACAGGTCGGAATGGCAAAGGCCGCAATATTCGACAGCAATCTCCACCTCTTCCGAGTCGAGGCGGCCAGGATCATAAGTAAAAGGTTCCAGTTTCTGCCCGGCGCCGTGCGCGGCCCATCCGCGAATGTAAGCCAACGTCACCTCCTTTGGAGAATATACAGGTGCTAAAGCCTGATGCCGGATTTCCCGGGAGCGAGAATGCCGTTGGGATCCAGCGCCTTCTTCAGAATCTTGTGGACGTCGCGCTGCACCGGGCCATACGTCTCCGCAACCTTGTCCATGAAAGCCGTATTGACGCGATAGGTTCCGTATCCCTGCGCGGAAAACACTGTCAACAGTTCATCAAAGCATTTGTACGCCGCCTTGACTTGACCAGGATCAGTCTTGTCATACAGCACATCGACAATATGATGCATGTCTCGCATGCCCACAATGAATTCACCCGAATAATCCAGCCCGTGCTTGGCGAGAATCTGCTTGGTGAGCGACATCTGTTTGAGCGTCTCACTGCCGCGCGCCTGGGAAACCGGCGCAAACCACATTGAACCTCCACCGCCACGCCAGTTATACAGTGAAAATTCCGTGAGCGTCATATCTCCACGCATGAGCTTGGACCGGTATGCAAACGCAGGGTCATCAGCCGCCTCCTTCTCAGTCAGGATCTTTGCCTTGCCCGATTTGCCGAACGCCTGCGTCACGATCTTCCAGTTCACGTCGACCTGTTCCTGTGTGCCGTAAAGGGCGGCATAGACGTTCCAGATCCCCAGGTTGTGATCTTTCGTGATTTTGCGCACCGCCTCATCGGGAATCGCGCCGGGTCCAGTAATATAATCGCTCCGCCGTGCTTTCACCGGCGCTTCGTACAATGCATGGGCAATGACGACAGCATTAGGAATGATGCCGTTAATACGCAGGGGGCGGATCGTTTCCACGATCTCCACAATATCTTCCTCATCCTGATACTGGATGACGAATGGCTTGAAAACCGGTGGAGCGGGCATGAGCCAGAAACCAAATTTAGTGACAATGCCATAATTGGACTGAGTGAAAATCCCATCGAGGTAAGGTCCGTATCCCCACTTGAAAACCTGCCAGGTGTTGGAGTTCGGCATGGAGCCCATCCCGGTGCGCAGCACCTCTCCGTTCGCCAGAACCACCTCCATGCCGCAAGCAAACATGAAATGCTCGCCATAAGGCGTATAGCCAACGCCGCGATCGAGCGTATTGCCGACCGGCCCGGCAATTGCGGAGGGCGCCGGCATGGATAACCATAAGCCCAGCTTGCGTTCGGCAATATAATCGTAAAGCTGCTTATAAGTAACGCCTGGCTCAACCAGGGCGTAGGCCAGGTCTTTATCGACCTCGAGAATGCGGTTCATGCGCTTGAGGTCGAGTACAACCTGGCCGCGTTCGGCTGGTGCCGCCGAGCCATAGCCCAGGTTTTTTCCGGTTGAGATGGTCCAGACGGGCACTTTGTGCTTGTTGCAGACACCCACGATCTTCTGAATCTGCTCCACCGTCGTTGCCAGCAGCGCCGCTGAAGGCGTGTGCTCCGAATCGGGAACCGGCATCATCGTTTTAATGTAGGGAGCGAGCTGTTCTGCACTAATGAGCACTGAAGTCTCGCCGAGAATACCTCGAAACTCGTTTATGGCGGCATCGAAAATTTTTTCAGATACACCCTTGGGCAGTGCGATATATTTTCCAGCCATGGCTTATTCTCCAGCCTAAGTTTCTATGATGAATGATGCAAATTTTTGCGCTGGCCCGGTAAGTCCTGCGTGCAGCCCATCGCCGGGCCAGTGCACGAATGCGCGGCTGGAGCATGGTTCATGAAACACTCCCGTATCCGCTCTTGTACCCAAGGCCGTAGCCATTACGGCATAACCCACCGATTCCGCCCAGTTTGAGAACTCCGGGTTTCCGTTTGATCGTTCGATTCCTGCGGCGGCCTCGAGCGCGACGTCTTTATGTGAAACGGACGCCCAGCTGCCTCTTCTTTTTCCGACCCAGCCAAGCAACTCGCATCCGGCCGAAGGCGACAGGCCGGAACAATAAAGATAAGTCGCATCCGGGCCCCCGGACCGCCAAATTTCAAAGCCCGGCACGGGTGTGAACGGCGTGTAGACCTGCTCCGCCCGTACGGCAGAATGCGGCGATGATAAAAAATTCTCCTTGATGGAAAAACTGCGTCGACCTGTGACGAGCTGCGAAGCAAGAATGCTTCCCGCGCTCAGTTCTGTTGAGGCCGCAGTCCAGACATGGCGAAGTTCGGGAGCGCCATTTCCAATATCATGCCTGGTTGAGCCGCCGGAAGAAACGTGGGAACCCAGCAATAGAAGCCGGGCGCCGGCAGTGCGTGCCAATTCCGTGAAAACCGCGGCACTGCCATCGTCCAGCACCGCAACCCAGCGCATATCGCTCGAATTTTCGAGCAATCCGGCCACTACCTCATAATCATCAAGCAGTCCGCCGCTCAGCTTCACCATCGGCAGCTCGCTACCAGAGCGACCGAATCCCGCAGTGCTTAGGCGGTTGCCAAGAGCCGTGCGGGCTCCAGCAGCAAACTCGGCATGTGTATTTGAGTTCTCCAATAGCAACCCGCAACGCTTTGTCTTATCCGCAGGAGCGCTGGCGAGCGCACCAGGGGGAACACCCAATGCGAGCAGGGTCCCGCCTGTCAGCATGCCTTTCATCAGATTGCGCCTGTTATTGTCCATGAATCATTTCCTTTTTCGCTCATGCAAATCCAAACCGGCGTCATCTTCGCTCACTTCCCGAAATATACTCGGCCAATTTGGCTAGCGAGTCATCATCGATTTCCGAAGACCGAAAAGAGGGCATCGCCCGGTTACCGTTGCGCACAACATTGCGAATGTATGCAGGCGGCAACTCACGACCACGGATTTTCGGGCCCACCTGGGCTCCCGCCTGAGATTCATGGCAATAACCGCAAACTTTGGCATAGATTTCGGCTCCATCTTTCCACTTGAAGCCAGGACTGGGCGCCTCCAAGGAGGCTGCAGAGACATTAGTTATCATTCCGGCAGTGATCAGGACGTTAATTATCAATGCGTGAATGAAATCGGGCGATGCGCTTCCATTTTTTGTTTGTCGCATTATGCGTCCCCTGAAAATATTTTTCCGCCTGTGAAGCTGAAGCGTGATGCACTAACAGAGCTTTTTCAAGAATACATCCGAAGAGCTTACCATCAGATTTAATCTTCTTTTCTTACTTTATAGCATAATCAACCGATAGCAAACCGCAATCTATTGCGGGGCCTTTTAGTGTTATCAATAGCGTGGAATTCCTGGTTTGGAAAACCCATATTGTTCGATATTGCGTTTGCATCCGATGACTCCGATCCCGCTTCGCGGGGTCCTGACCCTGCCCTTCGGGTCGCCCCTCAGCTGACGCTCCGGGGCGAGACTGGCTTCGCCGGACTCTTCTCTTCATTCTGGTTTATAATGAGCGTCTCTTCCATGATTAATCCCTCGCGCAAGCGCGAGGCCTGAAAAGCGCGGCTATTGCGCCGCAGCGCTTTCCGGAATCGTTTCCAGGTCGTATATGTCTGAATGATGCCTGGAACATTCGCTCTACCCTGAAGGAGCCGGATGCACCTGAAAGTCTCGTTCGCGATTACCGGAACAACCTGCTTCCGCTGTTACCGGATACTCCACGCATGACCTGGTCCGATTATCTCCCTGCCTGGCCGCTGGAGATCAGCCCTGCGCTCTGGCTGGCGCTGACACTGGTTGTCGCCGTGCTGGTGGGCGAGGCCTTAGTGCGCCATCTCAAGCTGCCGCGCATTGTCGGCTATATTGGTATCGGTCTATTGCTGGGCCCCGGCGGATTCGGCCTCATCCCTCGGCTTCCGGCGGACGAATGGCGCCTGGTGGTCGATCTGGCGCTCGGCATTCTCTTGTTCGAACTGGGGAGCAAGGTCAACCTGCGCTGGCTTAAAGCCAATCCGTGGATTGCCGCCACCAGTTTGCTGGAAACCACCGCGACTTTTGTCGTGGTATTTTCGCTTCTGGCATGGTATGGGATCCCCAGCGCTACGGCCGCGGTTGTCGCGACCATCATGATCGTCACGTCGCCCGCCATTGTGGTGCGCATAATCACCGAATCACGCGCTCAGGGTCAGGTTACCGACCGGCTGCTGCTCATGACCGCGCTCAACTGTATCTATGCCGTCATTTTTCATAAACTGGCCGTTGCAGCCATGCATGGGGCGGCCGGCACGAGTTTTATTCATACGGCTTTCCAGCCGCTCTACCTCATCGGCGGTTCGGCGCTGCTGGCCTGGCTGTTCGGCATGACTTTCGAGCGAATCCATCACTACCTCGGGCACCACGAGGAAACGTTCTCCTTCATCCTGTTCGGCATGATCGCGTTCGCGACGATCATGGCTTCGACACTCAAGCTCAGCCCCATCCTGGTATTGCTGGCCGCCGGACTTATAACCCGATACCACCGCCAGCGGCCCCGTACATTTCCGCCGCACTTCGGCTCAGCCGGGGCCGTTCTGGTCGTGCTGATGTTCATTGCAAACGGCTTGGCCGCGGACCTCGGTGGATTGCGCGACAGTTTCCTGCTGGTATTGCTGCTTGTCGGTGTACGCATAATGGCCAAGGTGCTGGCTGTGCTAAGTCTGGCCCATCAAAGCGGTATGAGCCTGCGTCAAGGCGTGGCGCTAGGCGTTGCGCTCGTGCCCATGTCAAGTGTGGCGCTCCTGCTGACACTGGAGACCGGAGCGGCTTTTCCCGACTTTGCCTCGGGGCTGGGGCTTGCCCTGATGAGCTGCATCGTAATCCTCGAGCTCGCGGGCCCGATCCTTGTCCAGGTAGCGCTGCGAAGGGCTGGCGAAATGCCGGAAAACAAGTCAGAGAATAAATCATGAGCCTGATGCCTTTTGCGTCCTCCCGCCCCCTGAGCCTGGGCGTAGAGCTTGAGTTGCAACTATTGAGCTGCAACGACTACAACCTCGTTTCCTCGGCCCCCGATATATTGCGCCGGATTGCCAAGCGTGCACACCCAGGCGAAATAAAACCCGAGATGACTCGCAGCATGATCGAAATCAACACTTCGGTGCAGCAGGAATACCACGGGCTGATCAATGAATTGCACGCGTTACGGGATGTCGTTTCGGAGGCAGGGCGCTTCCTCAATGTTGCGGTGGCCGGCGGAGGCACTCATCCGTTCCAGCACTGGAGTGAGCAGAAAATCTTCGATGCCCCGCGCTTTCATTATTTGTCGGAGCTTTACGGCTATCTGGCAAAACAGTTCACCATTTTCGGTCAACATGTGCATGTCGGTTGTCCCGGCCCCGACGAAGCGCTCCATCTGATGCATATGCTGTCGCGCTATATTCCCCATTTCATCGCGCTATCGGCAAGCTCTCCGTTCGTGCAGGGACATGATACGGGCTTCGCGTCGGCACGCCTCAATTCGGTGTTTTCCTTCCCGCTGAGCGGGCGTGCGCCGTTCGTGCTGCGCTGGGAGGATTTCGAGCGGTTTTTCAGCAAGATGACAGCTACCGGGGTGGTGGAATCGATGAAGGACTTTTACTGGGATATTCGCCCCAAACCGGAATTCGGCACAATTGAAGTAAGGGTATGCGATACGCCGCTGACTGTTGAAATTGCCGCCGCCATTGCCTGTTATATTCAGGCAATGTCGCGTTATATCATGGTCGAACAGCGTACGCCGCCGGAAGAGGATGATTATCTGGTGTATACGTTCAACCGCTTCCAGGCCTGCCGTTTTGGGCTTGAGGGTGTTTTCATCGACCCGCGCACCCACGAACAGCGCAGCATTCGTGAAGATATCACGGATATGCTGGGCCGCATCGCCGACCACGCGCGGGAGCTGCATGCGGTCGAAGCGATGGAACGCATCCGCGAAATACTTATTGCGGGCAATGGCACAAACTGGCTGCGACAGAAATATGCGCACGAACATAATCTCGGTGATGTCATGCAGCTCCAGGCCGAGTTATGGATGAATAGCTGACGAGGTTCCTTGTAGTACGCTGAGAATATTTACCTACAATTAATAATATCAAGATCGGCCTGCACAGTTGGTGTGCAACGAACGACAGAGCATGGCAGCAATCTAAGCCATTCAGACAATATTTTCTACGCGCTACACTGATCATTAAAGAATGACACGTCCGCTACGGATCGGCCTGTCCCCGCGCATCCTGCATCAGCCTCCCGCGGAACTGGGCTTCCGCAACAAGACACTACAATACCTGGAACAAACTGTCGCCCACTGGATCATGCGCCGCCGGGCGCTGGTATTCATGCTGCCCGCTATCGAGACCGGCGGCATGGAACGCTCCCACGTGCGCATAAGCGACTATGTCAAGGAGATAGACGGCCTGGTACTGCAGGGAGGTGCGGATGTCAGTCCCATTTCTTATGGTGAAACGCCATCGCGGCCTGAATGGTCGGGCGACCGGGTCCGTGATCTGTATGAAATGGAGCTATTCTGGGAATGCGTCGTGCAAGGGAAGCCCGTACTGGGTATCTGCCGGGGACTGCAACTTATCAATGTTGCGTTGGGCGGAAGCCTCTATCAGGATATTGCCACCGAATATCCACATGCCATTCCACATGTTGACGCGGTGTTATATGATCGGCACCGGCACAGTGTTCAAATCGAGGAGAACTCCCGGCTGGCAAGACTGTACGGGGAGAATTACGTGCATCTTGTCAACAGTATCCATCATCAGGCGATCAAGCGGCTGGGACGGGATTCGGAAGTGGAAGCAGTCTCAGATACGGATGGCATAATCGAAGCCATACGCATGCGGGGAGAATGCTATGTTAGCGGTTTCCAATGGCATCCCGAGTTTCACGCGCCTACCAGCGGCCTGCTCGACTCGGGTCCCATATTGGACGACTTTCTCGCTGCGGCCGAAAAGCAGCGCATGTAGAACGATCTCACATCCTCTTCAATGTTCGCGGTAGGTCGGGCTATGCCCGGCGTTCGGCGAAAAGTACCCGACGAAGGCCCGGCCTACTTTGCTGCCGAAAAGCGGAGCACGCGAGCCAAACGGTTTTTACACGGTAGGTCGGGCTAACCCTGACATCATGCAGTGAACCGTCGGGCATAGACCGACCTACGAATATCACACATGGGCATTGCCAATGCCCGTAGGATGAGTAGAGTGAAACGAAATCATCATTTAGGTTACGCCCCGGCTTGCTCAGCAATGAAAGCCTTGACGGCATCGGTATCGGCATTCATGACCAGGTAGCGTTGCGGCAGGCTTTCAATGTTTTCATACCCGACGGGACGGGGCGGTTCATGCCCAATCGCTTCGATAATGCTTTCAGAAAACTTGATGGGCAGCGCGGTTTCCAGACAAATGAGCGGCACGTCCGCTTCGCGGTGCTCCAACCCCACTTTCAATCCGTCAGCCGTGTGCGGATCGACCAGAATTCCATATTCTTCATGAACTCGGCGTATTGTAGCGATGCGCGCGGCATGGTTGCCACTTCCAGATACAAGACCGAAGTCCTTTACTTTTTCCCATAAAGGTGTCCCGGCGAGATCGAATGCGCCGCCCTCGTCCACCGACTGCCATAATTCCTTTACCCTGGCTGCATCCCGCCCAGTCAGGTCAAAAATGAATCGCTCGAAATTGGATGCCTTGGAAATATCCATCGAAGGGCTGCTCGTATGCCGGGTCTCTTCAGTAGCGCCGAGGCCGGTAGCAGCCTGTCCTGAAGAACTCATCCAGGACATCATTTTCATTGGTGGCGAGTATCAGTTTTTTGATCGGCAGCCCCATCATGCGCGCCACATGCCCGGCGCAGATATTGCCGAAATTTCCCGACGGCACGGCAAACGATACCTGCTCGGCATTTGACTGGGTCGCCGCGAAATAGCCCTTGAAATAATAGACAATCTGCGCCGCGATACGCGCCCAGTTTATCGAATTGACTGTGCCAATGCGGTATTTTTGCTTGAAATTAGGGTCATTGCTGACTGCCTTGACGATATCCTGGCAATCGTCGAACACCCCCCGTATGGCGATATTGAAAATGTTCGGGTCCTGCAGGGAGAACATCTGGGCCGTCTGAAACTGGCTCATCTTCCCTTGCGGCGAAAGCATGAATACGCGAATGCTGTGCTTGCCCCGCATAGCGTATTCGGCACTCGGACCCGTGTCCCCTGAGGTTGCGCCCAGAATATTCAGGCGGTCTCCCGTTTTCGCCAGAGCATATTCGAACAGATTACCGAGCAATTGCAGCGCGATATCCTTGAACGCCAGTGTCGGACCATTCGACAACTCCAGAATATGCAGTCCGGGCTCCAGAGTCTTGAGCGGAGTAATCTGCTCGCTTTGAAAATATTCACCGGTATACGTCCGTGCAACGATGCCGCGCAGGTCGTCAGCCGGAATATCGTCCGCGAAGCGCGACAGGATCTCAAACGCAAGCTCCGGATAATTCAGGCTGCGCAGTTTCTCAAGCTCGGACGTATCGAATTTCGGATAGGTTTCGGGCATGGCTAACCCGCCATCGGAGGCAAGGCCGCCCAGCAGGATTTTGGAAAACTTTTTCGGCGCCATGCCGCCGCGAGTAGATATGTAACGCATTTTTCACCATAAAAAAACGCAGTGCATCGCATGCAAATTCACTGCGCCAATAAATTTTATTGGCGCCACAACGTGAACAGCGAGAATTATTTGCTGCTTAATTGTTCGAGCCGGATGCGGGTAACTTTACCCGCCAGTAGGGGCAGCTTTTTGATCCTGGCGATCGCGGCGTTCACATTTTTTTCCATCGCCACATGGGTGAGCATGATGATATCGACCTGATCCTCCCCTTCACTTGGTTCTTTCTGCACCATTGCCTCGATCGAGATGTCCAGGTCGGCAAGAACGCGGGTAATGTCCGCCAGCGCTCCAGGTTTATCGATCACCCGCAGCCGCAGGTAATAGGAGGTCTCCACTTCATCCATCGGCAATATCGGTGTATTGGACAGGAGGTCGGGCTGAAAGGCAAGATGAGGCACGCGATGCCTCGGATCGGCTGTATGCATCCGGGTGACATCCACCAGATCTGCTACGACGGAACTGGCTGTCGGCTCGGCGCCCGCGCCCGCGCCATAGTATAAAGTAGCGCCCACCGCATCCCCTTTCACCACGATAGCGTTCATGACGCCTTCCACGTTGGCGATCAGCCGGCGGGTGGGGATCAGCGTCGGATGGACGCGTAATTCGATACCCCTGGGCGTACGCTTGGTGATGCCCAGCAGCTTGATACGGTAACCCAGTTCCTCCGCGTAGCGGATATCCTCGCGGGTTAATTTGGTAATGCCTTCGGTGTATGCCTTGTCAAACTGCATGGGAATCCCGAAGGCAATCGCCGCCATGATGGTGAGCTTGTGTGCCGCATCGATGCCTTCAATGTCGAAAGTAGGATCCGCCTCGGCATATCCCAGTTTTTGCGCCTGCTTCAGCACAGTATCGAACGTCAACCCCTTGTCGCGCATTTCCGACAAAATATAATTGCTGGTCCCATTGATGATGCCGGCAATCCATTCGATACGGTTGGCAGTCAATCCTTCGCGCAGCGCCTTGATGATAGGGATGCCTCCCGCCACGGCCGCCTCGAAGGCTACCATGACGCCTTTCTTCTGCGCGGCGGCGAAAATTTCCGTACCGTGCGAGGCCAGCAGCGCCTTGTTAGCGGTAATGACGTGCTTGCCGTTTTCGATCGCCTTCAGTATCAGTTCCTTCGCGATCGTATAGCCGCCAATCAGCTCGACAACGATATCTATGTCAGGATTTGTAACCACTTCAGTTGCGTCGCCGGTCACAATGACGTCATTGCCCGCGATTTTTCGCGCTTTCTCGATATCGCGATCGGCAATCATCCGGATGACGATACCGCGCCCCGCCCGGCGTGTGATTTCTTCCTGATTGCGTTTGAGAACGGCAAAAGTGCCGCCGCCGACGGTGCCGATACCTAACAGACCTACATTGATGGGCTTCATATATGCGCGAGACAATAAGTCAGTGGTAAGTTATTTTTAGGGACAAAGATAAAAACGAGGTCGAGACGTGCCTTCTTATGTACGGTACCGCTTGCGATATCGCTCAAGAAAATTTGCGATGCGGCCTATCGCCTGGCTCAGGTCGTCACTGTTGGGCAAGAATACCACGCGGAAGTGATCCGGCTTCGCCCAGTTGAAACCGGTACCCTGCACCAGTAGCACCTTCTCTTCCATCAGCAGATCCAGCACAAACTGCTGATCATCGTCGATCGGGTACATTTGCGGGTCCAGACGCGGAAACAAATACATGGCCGCCCTGGGCTTGTAACACGTAACTCCTGGAATGTCCGTGAGCAGCTTCCAGGCGAGATCGCGCTGGCGCATCAGGCGCCCCGTCGGCATGACAAGATCATTAATGCTCTGGTAACCGCCCAGCGCTGTCTGAATGCCGAATTGCGAGGGAACGTTCGCGCACAACCGCATTGAAGCCAGCATGGTGAGCCCGGCGATATAATCGCGGGCATACTGTTTTGTCCCTGACACCACCGCCCAGCCGGAGCGGAATCCGGCGGCCCGATAATTCTTGGATAAACCGTTCAATGTGACAAAGAGCACATCGTCCGCCAGCGAGGCAATCGAGGTATGTGTGGCGTCGTCGTATAACACTTTATCGTAGATCTCATCCGCATAAATGATGAGCTGGTGCTGGCGCGCGATTTCAATAATCTCCCGCAGCAACTCATCGGGATAAAGCGCGCCGGTTGGGTTGTTCGGATTGATGATAACGATTGCGCGAGTGTTGGAAGTAATCTTCGAGCGAATATCATCCAGATCGGGCAGCCAGTCGGATTGCTCATCGCATATATAATGCCGCGCCGTGCCCCCCCCAAGTACAACCGCCGCGGTCCATAGCGGATAGTCGGGGGATGGAATCAAAACCTCATCACCACTGTTGAGCAAGGCCTGCATGGCCATCACGATCAGCTCGGAAACGCCGTTACCAATATAGATATCCTCCAGCCGCACATCGCGAATGCGCTTTTGCTGCGTGTAGTGCATGATTGCCTTGCGCGCGGCAAACAGCCCTTTCGAGTCGCAATAGCCCGAGGCGGCGGAGAGATTGCGAATGACGTCCTGCAGGATTTCCTCGGGAGCATCGAAACCGAATAGGGCAGGATTGCCGATATTGAGCTTGATGATGTAATGCCCCTCCTCCTCCATTTCCTTGGCGCGATCGAGCACCGGGCCGCGGATGTCGTAACAGACATTCGCAAGTTTGCTGGACTTCAGGATGGGCTGCATAGGGCAAGGGCAATAGGGAAAGGATAATAGGGAAAGGGGTAATTGGACGGGCTCTGCACGAACGATCAACGGCCTGAAAAAGGATTATGGATAAAGTGCAGGCAAGGCCGGGCTCGCCCGGCGGTCAGGAAACTTCCAGAACGCATGCTCCCGGAGCTATTGTTGGGCTTTATTACAGCACGAAAAAGATGTAATGTTACCCGACCAGCCAACCTGCCGCAAATGGAGCCGTACTTGAAGCTGCATCTTTCCGCGAACACCGGACAAAATCTGTTCACCGGCTATGGAGCCGGGTATGTCAGCGTCAACCGGGTGCGATATGAGAGTAACCTGATTGTCTTGCCCGATCGCATTATCGAAAATTGGAATGTGGAAAGTTTTGAGCAGCTCGCGCCGGAGCATTTCGATTTTCTGATTTCATTTACCCCCGAGATGGTGTTGTTCGGGACTGGCGCGACACTGCGTTTCCCGCATCCCAAACTGACGAGAATGCTGATCGAGGCCGGAATTGGCATCGAGGTGATGGATACCAGCGCCGCCTGCCGTACTTACAATATACTGACAGACGAAGGACGGCGCGTGGCTGCGGCGCTGCTTATATGAATATGGTCTCAGTAGAAAGAGCTGCACTCTTTGTCCAGGTAAGCCGTTGAAAACGTTTTGTTGTGCCAGGGAGATGCCCTGCTTAAGATGAAATGAGAGGTAGCGCTATCAACGGCCGGCTGCTTGCATTAGCGGATCGGGTGCATCCGCGGCCGGGATTGATTTAGATTTTACTGACTCCGACGCTGCTTCACACTTCAGTATTACGGGCATCCGGCCACACGAATGCCGGTTTTATCCCACGACGTCGACAATAGGGGAACCCTCCTCGATAGTAAGTCTTATATGCAGAAAACCATTGTGGAAACAGGGGCTTCCATGGACTCTATTTATAAAAAATATCACGTCGGCATTGAACTCGCATACGCGATCATCAGTCGTAAGAATTCTTAAGTCTGAGATCGTCCTTTTGTTGTCTGAAGGTGGCGCAGCCTTAAGAGGATGTTTGTGAAACCGTCAAGTAATTTTTTATAACTTTGTGGAGGATTTATGAAAAACAGCATGCTCATGCTCGCCGTTGCTCTGGTTGTCCCCATGTTCTCAGCCACAGTCCAGGCAGCCGCCCCCGACGATGCGGAAATTGCGGCGATTGTCGTCACCGCCAACCAGGTCGATATCGATGCCGGCAAACTGGCCGAATCCAAGGGGTCCAATTCGGACGTCAAGGCATTTGCCCATCGTATGGTTGCCGACCACACCGATGTGAATAAACAGGCAGTAGACCTGGTGACCAAGCTGAAAGTCACACCTAAGGATAACCCTACCAGCGAAAGTCTGAAGGCCGGCGGTGAAAAGAACATCGCACACCTTAAAACGCTCAGCGGCGCAGCCTTCGACAAAGCCTATATCGATCACGAGGTGACTTATCACGAGCAAGTGCTCGACGCGGTGGATAAAACGCTTATCCCCAATGCAAAGAATGAGGAATTGAAAGCGCTGCTAGTAAAGGTAAGACCATCGTTCGTCTCGCATATTGAGCATGCGAAACAGGTTAAGGCGGGGCTGCACAAGAAGCACTGACCAATCTGCAAGATCATCCTGCCAGAAACCCGGACGAGTTCTCTGCTGATTGCACGGTTGGTAAATTGCTATAAGCACGTGCCAGATTGCCGCGATCTTCGGCAAGCGGAATTTATTCCGGGGTTCTTGCCTCAGCCTTGGCTCCTGGAGCCAAGGCCCTGCCCGCCTGTATGTAAACTTCCGCTATTTTACGCTTCAATTGCGCACTTCCTTCCCATCTATGATAAGTCCGGAGACAAACCTGGAACAATGCTCCGGCTTATAATTCGAAGCAACAATTGATAAATCCAAACCTCGCTATTTCCCAATAACCTATTCTTGAGCAAGGTTGTGGCCGCCGATCCCGCAAAATCTGCATCCAAATCTGTGTTCACCGATGAATCCGATCGTGAGTGGTGGAAGAAGACGACCGTTTACCAGATTTACCCCCGCTCGTTTTTCGATAGCAATGGGGACGGCATTGGTGATATAGCCGGCATTATCGAGAAACTCGACTATCTTGAAGACCTCGGTTACGAGACGATCTGGATATCCTCCTTGACTCAAAGCCCTCAGAGAGATTTCGGATACGATGTCAGCGATTACCTTTCGATCGCCCCTGAATATGGAGATATGGCGCTTTTTGAAAAGCTGCTGCAGGAGGTGCATGGCAGAGGCATGAAACTCGTATTCGACCTGGTGCTCAACCATACCTCAAATGAGCATCCCTGGTTTAAGGAATCAGCAAGCTCCCGCAATAATGCGAAAGCCGATTGGTACATATGGAAAGATGGGAAAGGCAGGAATGGCGCAAAGCCCCCCAACAACTGGCGCGCCATGGCGGGCAACAAAGCCTGGACCTATTACCCTGAGCGGAAGCAGTTCAATTACACTGCTTTCCTGCCTTTCCAGCCCGACCTGAACTACGACAACCCCGAAGTCAAGCAGGCCATGTTCGATGTCGTCAGGTTCTGGCTGAACAAGGGGGTTGACGGGTTCCGGCTGGATATCATCAGCGCCATTTACGAGGATCCCGAGCTTCGAAAAAACCCACCCAGTTTCCGAGTGGCTCCATCGGATAAATCACTGTCGATCTTCTTTCAGCACCTCAAAAACAATTTTCTCCATGAGAAGAGCTTCGAATTCGCTACGGAGCTTCGAAGCGTGGTGGATGAGTTTGATAATCCCAAAAGAGTCCTGATAGGCGAATCGCACGGTGAGGAATCACTGATCAACCGGTTTTGCTACAGCAATGGCAAGGATGGCCTGGATGCCATTTTTCTTTTCAGGGCCATCTCGACGCCATTCAAGGCCGAAAACTACCGGCAAATGCTGCTGACATTCGAAAAATATTTCCCGGAACCGTTGATGCCCACCCTCGTATTCGGTAATCACGATCGCACGCGCTTGATTAGTCGATTGGGAGGAAGCATCGAAAAGGCAAAATTGCTGGCACTTTTTCAATTCACTTGCCGAGGCATTCCGTTCACCTATTTCGGAGATGAGATCGGCATACCCAGGGTAAGAATTCCGCTCAAACAGGGAAAAGATGCCATTGCCATACAACATAGCTGGGTTCCGCAGGCCCTGGTTGACCGCAGCGCCGAAATTCTCAATCGTGACGAATGCCGCACGCCCATGCTGTGGAATTCAGAACCGAACGCGGGTTTCTGCCATCATGCAACGGAGCCCTGGTTGCCTATCGCTGAAAATTTTACCGAGATAAACGTTGAGAAGCAGATGGCGGATCCTCACTCATTGTTCAGCTTTTATAAAAAAGTTATTGGGCTACGGAAGAAAACGCCCGCGCTATATGAGGGAAGCCTGGAGATCGCACGTGATTTGTGCAATAGAAAAATCCTGGCGTACTACCGGGTTTCAAATGGTGCAAAATATTTGATATTGCTCAATATGTCCAGGTCGCGAGTCAGAAACCCGGTAAACAATGTTAACGTATTACTTTCGACACATCTTCAAGGCGAGGCACATCAATTACAACCATTTGAAGGAAGAGCGATCAGGTTGGGCTAAGAACCGCCACGACCCGGTATTATTTTCCCTGCATCTCAATAAAAAAGGAGCCAACCATGAGTATCCCTACATTCTCGAAGCGCACCGCAATTTCTGTCTTTGTCGTTGCGGCAATAACGTCGCCAACATTTACCTTGGCGGGTCCGACGAGTGTACCGCTGAAGATGAGTGCGATAACACAGGAACAAACGGGATATACGCCAAGCTGTCCCTCCAAGTTTGGTGGCACAACCACTGGCACAGGTAAAAGCACGCATTTGGGCAAGATTTCGGTCACAGCTTCCGATTGCGTTACACCTATGGAGAATCACTACACTTTCAAGGGGAAGTTGACGATTACCGCGGCAAATGGCGATAAAATTACGGGTGACTATAGCGGCTCCTTTATCCCGTTAGATACCCCGCCGATGTATGCCCTTTCTGATGCAAAGTTCGAGATAACAGGCGGAACAGGGCGATTCTCCAACGCGAGCGGGAGCGCGAATTTGCAAGGATCGCAAAACATCCAGACGGGCAAAGGCAAAATCGAGGCGGACGGAACGATTTCTTATTGAGTCAACCGTCTGGTCAGTTTGCTCTTGTGCCACCCACCAGCTCCAGCCCAATCGCAGCCATGGCCATACTCGGGCCTCCTGTAACTACTATATTATAAATTGACTCCGACCCGGGCGCCGGAACTGAGCATTAGCTGATAATCTCGAGCTCGCAGATATCCCGTTTCTTTTAGACCATGAGCACCCTCGACGCAGAATTGGAAAAGGCGCAGCGGCAAGCGTTCAGCTATTTCCTGCATGAGACAAACCCCGCCAATGGATTGGTCATCGATAAGACTGCACCGAATTGGCCCGCAAGCATTGCCGCAACCGGTCTTGCCCTGGCAGCCTACCCGATTGGCGTTGAACGCGGATTCATGACACGTTCGGCGGCGGTGGAGCGCACCCTTGCGACCTTGCGTTTTTTCTGGCATAGCCCTCAAGGCCCGCGAGCCCGACGCAACCGGCTACAAAGGGTTTTATTATCATTTTCTTGATATGCAGACGGGCCGGCGCGCCTGGAAAAGCGAACTGTCAACGGTAGATAGCGCTTTCCTGCTGGCAGGCGCACTGACAGCAGGAATTTATTTCGATGCAAATTCAACGGATGAAAATGAAATCCGGAAGCTTTCCGACGCGCTTTATCACCGCGCAGACTGGCAATGGGCACAGAATCATGGCGAGACACGTAACCCATGGATGGAAACCTGAGAGCGGCTTTCTCAAATACCGCTGGGAAGGCTATGATGAAGCGCTGCTGCTATATATGTTAGGGTTGGGTTCGCCTACACACCCGCTCCCCAAGCGCAGCTACGCAGCATGGGCATCAACTTACGCATGGACACAAAGCTACGGTTATGAATATCTCTACGCCGGACCCTTGTTCACGCATCAGCTCTCGCATATCTGGATCGATTTCCGTGATATTCAGGACGCATTCATGCGCGATAAGGGTATCGACTACTTCGAGAACAGCCGCCGTGCGACTTATGTTCAGCAGCAATATGCCATGGACAACCCATTCAAATTCGCCGGCTATGACAGATGCTGCTGGGGAATCACTGCGAGTGATGGGCCTGGCCCTTGCGTAATAAAGGTAAACGGCATTAAGCGCAGATTTTTTGATTATATCGCGCGTGGTGTCCCGTATGGACCGGATGACGGCACAGTTGCGCCGTGGGCCGTTGTGGCATCGCTGCCATTCGCGCCCGAGATCGTTCTGCCGGCATTGGAGTATTGCATTCACCACGTCAAATTAGCCGAAGGCAATCGCTATGGATTCAAAGCGACCTTTAACCCTACCTATCCCGACAGATCCGGCAACGCCTATGGATGGGTATCCAAATGGCATTTTGGGATCAACCAAGGACCGATCGTCCTCATGATTGAAAATTATCGCACCGGCCTGTTATGGCAATTGATGCGGAACTGCCCGTATATTGCCAATGGCTTCGGCGGGCGGGTTTTACCGGAGGTTGGCTATGAGCACCTGATTGAGGCGGTCCACCCCCCGGACGCCCGATTCCTGACAATAACCTCAGTATAACGATTGTTAAAAATAAAGCAGCAGACCTCGAAGCCAACAAGTTGTAAAAAAATCGCGGTGCGGCATAATCGGGACCATTGTATAGGCGGGCGAAATCGCCAATCGTGCGCCCGAAGAAAATCGTCCAATTTGCTGCTTTTGAGAAAAGCCAGCATCGCGGATAACTGCGCATCCTCGCTGGAACCATTGCAGCCACCATCGCTTCGATATTGTCGAAGCCAGCCTTTTCGAAATTTTCGCCCATGATTTGTCCCAGACCCTAGGAAACACTCGGGAGCGCAGCTGATCTGTCGAACTGGATTGCGGGCGACAAGCCGAGCGTATTGATGAGCGCCGCTTTCTCCATAGCCGCCCCTGGGCGCGCTGATATCCGAGTCACCCGTCATTGTACTAGCCGCCCGTCAGGCGACCGAAAATATGCCGCTCGAACAGAATCTTTCGGCCGCCGATCAACCAGAAAACCGCAACCGGATGTTTCAACGCAAAATACAGCCCAGATCTCCGCTAAGCCCAGTTGCATGCCGTCAAATGAAAATTCAAGTCCCTCCTGTGTTAAAAGAAATTCCCACACCTGCAAATTCACTTGTTAGCTCACTTTAATTGTCGAGCTGTGTTTGACAATCATAGTGCAATCCCATCACTATTGGGGTTGTCCGGTGTGCCGCCGTGAAGCGGCCCGGTCCTTCGTTCAATCCGCTTAAAGTTTGAAAAAGACGTCCTCGGACTCATAACCGGAGGTACTTATCGTTACAGAGAATGACAAGGCAGCCGCTGTCGTCCGAATTTCCATCGGACGCAGTTGAGGTATCGGACTCGAGGCGAAAAAGTAGATCGTCCAACCGATCATTGCTTGCTGAATCTCCGCTTAAGCCGAACATATCTATTAATTTTGATTTTTTCATTGTTTGAATTTCCTGTAAATTGCATAACTCGCTGTTAAGCATGGGCGCTTGGCCGAACAAACCGGAAGCGATGCTTCAAAACCGAAACCAGCGCCACGGGACATCATTTGACTTATATTCAAGTTATGCTTGAATATATTTTGGCCAAGTAATTTTTAGCTGTTGGATCCCGGCCTGAGCCGTTTAAAAATTCTAGAAGGAGACGCCTATCGAAAAGTTTATTTCTCCGCCTTAAATCACACCTGTCGAAAAACCCCAAAAATAATCCGCAAGACTGAGTGAACGATACTTTGGCTGATAGAGAAAGTCGTAAAGGAACGGTTAAATATCGGTTAAATTTTTATAATTCCGTTCTTTGGGAGGGGAAAGATGGAGCGGATGAACAACGAAACGCAGAAAGATTATTGGGAATTTTTACCTTTCAGGTTGGATAAGGCTAATGCCACGCTTTGGCGCGACAATCAGGTGGTGCCATTGCGGCCTAAAAGTTTTGCCGCATTATGTTTTTTGATTGAACGGCGCGGCCAGCTCGTAACAAAGGATGAATTGCTGGACACCGTATGGCGAAATCGTTGCGTCGGCGAGGCGGTGCTGAAAGTGTGCATTAACGAGCTACGCCAGGCATTGGGAGATGATGCCCAGGCTCCTGTCTACCTGATAACCGTTGCTCGACGCGGCTATCGGTTCGCTGCACCGGTTACCGAAGTCAAGCCGGAACGCAAAACGGAAAAGCCTGCCGTTGCCTCCCCCATTGGGGAATGGTTACGCAACAGGTCCGGCTATTGGATCGGCCGCGAGACAGCGCTAGCCAGGCTGCTAATGATCTGGGAAAACTCCAGGGAGAACGTGCGCCAGGTTGTTTTCCTGACAGGCGAGCCCGGAATTGGCAAAACCACGTTGATCGAAATGTTCCTCAACCAGGTAAGCGAATGCTCTCCCATGGTGTTGCGCATGCGCTGCGTGAAGCATCTTGGTGAGGGTGAGGCGCTGATGCCGATGATTGAGGCCATGGAGAAACGCTGCCGCGCGCCGGAAGGCGCTAAAATGATCGAACTGCTGCATCGTCACGCGCCGGTCTGGCTGGCGCAGCTTCCATCCGTACTGAAATGCGAAGAACGCGAGGCGCTCCAGCGCGAAATCTTTGGCGCGAGCCGCGAGCGCATGGTAAGGGAAGGATGCGAGTTGCTGGAAGCCCTGAGCAAGGACAAGCCGTTAATCCTGGTGCTGGAAGACCTTCATTGGAGCGACCATGCGACGTTGGATTTTCTCGGCTTGCTGGCGCGCCGGAACGAGCCGGCGTCCCTGATGATTGTTGCGAGCTATCGGCCAGCCGACGCCAGCCGGCGCGCGCATCCGGTTACCTTGATTCACCGCGAATTGCAGACGCGAGGCGTCAGCTCGGAAATCGCGCTTGATCCATTCTCCCTGGATGAGGTCAAGGGCTACCTGATTCGCCGTTTCCCCAATATCGAAATTCCGGATTCGGCGAGCCAGGCGCTCTTCACCCGGACAGGTGGACTTCCCCTGTTTGTTTCCAACCTGATCGAGTATCTGGTGAGTCAGCACCAGGGTTGGCCGCTGTCCCAGGAAAACCTCGTGGATAAAGTGTTACCCGATACCATTCGCCGAGTGATCGAGCGGGAGATCGAGCGGTTGAGTCTGGAAGAGCAGCGATTGCTGGGTGTTGCCAGCGCGATGGGTTCACATTTTTCCTCTTTATTGCTCGGTGCGGTGCTCGATATGGATGCGGCGGAGGTTGACCGATGCTGTGATGCATTGGTCAAGCGCAGCCAGATATTGCTCTCGGACGGGATGGAGCAAGGTCCGCAGGGCGAAGTGGTCTGTAATTATATGTTCCGGCATGCTCTATATGTCGAGGTACTCTATCAGCGGCTTTCCGCCGGCCAGCTCATCAGATTACATTTGCGCGTCGGCGAATGCCTCGAACGGCTGCACGGCAAGGATCTGAAGTATGCCGCTGAACTGGCTTTGCATTTCGAAAAGGGATGGGACTGGAGCCATGCGGTTTTTTATCTGACTCAGGCGGCCGCCAATGCGGCACGGCGCTTTGCAAATCGCGAGGCCTACGATTATCTCGTTCGGGCGCTGGGCATGGTTGAACAGCTGCCTGCGGAAAAACAAGCGGAAACACGCATCGATCTTCTGAAACAATCTTCGGCGATACGCCGATCGATGGGCGAAATGGCAGGTGCAAAAGCCGACCTGGAGGATATGCTTGCCACAGCCAGGGCTGCGGGCAACCGCCGGGCGGAGGTTCTGGCGCTTCTTGAATTGAGCCGTGTGCTGGTCTGGCTGGATCGCCGCCAGTGTCTGGAGCTGGTCGAACAAGCGGTGGAATGCAGTAAAGGCCTCGATGACAAGATTCTTCAGTCTGTGGTCAAGGGAATGTGGGGCGGCCTGAACCTCGTGTTTAGGCCTTGGCGCCCTGATTGCGCCAGGGCCTGCGATGAAGCGATGGATGAGGCTCGGGCAAGTGCAAACCCGCTTGTGCTGCACTCGCGGCTGACACAGCAGATCTATAAGGAATTGCTGGCCTCGGATTACAGAAAAGCTTGTGCGACGGCCGAAGAAGCCCTCGCGTTATCTCGTACGCTGGGTGACGGCTATATATTCATGGTCGCGCATTACTACTACGGATTGGCTTTGCTGCACCTGGGCGATTGGGGAAAGTTGGGTCGGATTGCGGAGGAAAGCAGGCGTGCGTTTGAGCGCAACTGTAATGATGCAACGTTACCTCTGCGTCTGCACGGGCAGATCCTCATGGCTTGGCTGTATGTGGAGGCAGGCGATTTCGCGAGCGCCAAAACATACTGTGAAGAAGCGCTGCCGCAGAATCTTGGACCTTGGGCTGTATTTATCTCGGTCCATTTTTCCGCCATTTATGGAAGAGCATTGCTCGGGGTGGGAGATTACAAGGGCGCCATAAAGTGCTTCGATACTTTTTTTAAGGCGGAGGAAAACGAATCGCTACCTATAGCGCGCAACTATTCCTTTCCAGCTTGCCAGGGAGCGAGTGAAGCCTGGTTATCTCTGGGAGAATTTGGAAAAGCGCGCGATTATGCTTGCCGCTTGCATGATCTCGCGGCTGGCGCGCCGGAGAACACTTATCTCGCACTCAGTTATCGGCTTCTTGCCGAAATTGACATTAAGGAAAAGGCCCTGGATGAGGCTCGCTCAAAAGTTATTCAGGCACTCGATATTGTAGAAAATTCGGAAGTTCCCCTTGCCGCCTGGCGCGTATACGATACTGCGGAGAAATTGCATCACCTGCAAGGTGATGCAAAAATGTCTAGGCGTGTTTCAATATAAAAAACAGGAAGCAATCGGGAAGCTCGTTGATTCGCTTCCCGATTCTGATCCATTACGTCATTATTTAAGGAGCTTGATGGGGATGAATGCATCCGCTGTGACGGATCGGAGCGGTACAAACAACTCCCTTGCAAGCTGATTTCAACGGGGATTTTGTCGACGCTGCCTGATTGCCTGCTAATCTGCCCTACCTATTAACTCTGCAGCATGAAGGTTTCATATTCCAGGCGGTTGAACTTGTGCGAGAGGATAAACAGGCCGAGAAAGGCGGACAGCGTTACCGAAGCGGCAAACCCGTAGCCGAAGGTTTCGGCGCCCAGGTGCAGCGTAGCGACGGTAAACGCCAGATTAGTGATAAAAAAGCATGAGGTAATAATCAGTACTTCCCGGCGGGCATCAAGGTAAAAGAGCACATTGAGTATTGCCATCAGCAGCACCTGCACGCTGACCGCCACGACATCGATGTAAAACAAATGTATGTATAGCGGGGAAATGCCGATCGCATGCAGCAGATCCCTTCCCCATAACAGGCACAGCGCAACCGTTATACCCTGCACCTTGAATATCTCGTAAATACCCTGGCGTGCGGCATAAACCATCCGGTCGCGCCTGTGCTCAATATGCATAAGTGTGTCGCCTTCCCTGATAGCGCGGTAAAATCGCTCATGCTGTTCGGCGAAGTCGGCTTCCATGCTGACCAGAAATACGGCCATGCCGGGCAAGATGAACAGATAGGCCAGAAAAATGGGAAGATCGTAAATAATGGAAGCCCGCAGCGGACCAATGACCGCCTCGGAAGTATGCGGGACAAACCAGAAAATGAACTTGTCAACCCACACCGCCAGGTAATAAAGGGTGCCGACAGCAAATAAACTATAGAAACTCCGGGTACGGTCGAGAAAATCGAATTTAAGCAGCGAGCTGCCTGGATATTCGCGAACGATGTGGTGCAAAAACGAAAATAACAGGTAGCCATGCCCAGCCAATACGCCCAGTAGCAAGCCGTTCAACTCCCATGAAGATGCCGCGAGTGCTACCATAATTCCGAGGAAATAGCCTTTGGCAAGCGTCCAGACGATCCGCCGGTAGGCTTTCATTCCCGACAGGAATATCAAGGCAATCCACAAGCCGCTCAGTGCCACGAAATTGCATAACAGCAATAACTGCCGGAGAAACGGCTCATCGAATAACCAGAAAATAATAGGCGCGGCCCATGCAAAACCGCCTGCCATGGTAACGATCAGGACTCCAAAAAGGTTGGGCAACACCTCGGCTTGTTCCCCCGCATAAGTTCGATCCGCCACGAAACGCGTAAACATCAGTTGCATGCCACCGCTCCAGATCAGCGAAGCCGCCATGAGGTAGGTTACGCAAATCTGGAAGGCGTTGACCTCCCGCTGCGCCACACCAAGGGCGACAGCAAGAACGCCGATCATCATGATGCTCAGTATGGAAAGTGCCCAAGGGCCGCCACTGACCAATCCTGCGTAACCATAAGCACGCAATACCGACCAATAACTGTCGCGCTCCAGAATCTTGCGGATCTCAAAACCGATGCCAGCCATACTCAAATCCGCACGTTCAAATGCTCTACCGGCCGGGCATCCGGATTGAGAGCTTGTGCATAAAGGTCCCGATAGGAAGAAAACATCAACTTGTCGTCATAGTAACGCTTCACTCGCACAAGCCCCGCCTGCTGCGCAGCGCGCCAACGCTCAGGGTTATCGATCAGCTCAAGCGCCGCTTTTGCCGTTCCTTCGGGGTCCGCGATGAAAACGACGCTTCCTGCCGCACCAAGCGCGCGGTCTTCCTCACCGCGGCCTTCGATAAGTTCCCGGCACGAGCCCACGTCCGTCGCGAGGCAGGGCACGCCGCTCGCAAACGCCTCCAGTATCTACGAGAGGCAACGCCTCGCTGATCGAGGTCAGCACAACCAGACCAAGTTGGGGAAGAATTTCCAGCACATTTTGAAACCCCAGAAACTTGATGCTATTTTCCAGGCCCAGGCTGGCAACCAGTTCCTTGCATTCACTTACATAAGATGGATCCTCATCTTCAGGACCGGCAATCCATCCTTGCGCATCGGGTCGCTCATCGATAAGCACCCGCATTGCTCGAATAAACGTTTTGATATCCTTGATAGGCACAACGCGTCCAATCAATCCCAGGATCGGGGGGATACCCTGCGGGCGTTTTTCAAGCGCGGCCTGATAGCGCTGCAAATTGATGCCGTTGCTGATTACAAGTGTTTTTTCCGCCGGCGCGCCATCCGCAATCTGCCTAAGGCGATTGCCTTCGTAGAGGCTGACTATGGGAGAAGACTGCGCGTACGCCATGCGGCCGATCTGTTCATAAAATTTGATCCAGAGCCCGCGGATGTATCCCATTTCGTCGTGCAGAGTGTTACACACATCATCGTTGTGATCATGAATCCATGTTGCCTGAGCCAGATCGATCTTCCGTTCCTTGGTATAAATGCCATGCTCGGTCAGAATAAATGGAATATTGCGCCGCAGCCGGATCATTGCTCCCAGTAACCCCGCGTAACCAGTGGAAATAGCGTGAATCGCCCGGACGGGCGGCAGCCGGGCGGCAATATCCGTCAGTACGAAGAGGGGTGCGTGCATGGCGCGCACAGCCCAGAAATAGTTGATAAACGAAGGCTCGGTGCAGCGCTCCCGATATTGCCGCGTAATGTAATCCCAGGAAGCCTTGCTATATAGGAAGTCCTCGCGGCTGATTCCTTCCGCGGAACCCAGCCTGGCAAAGATATTCGCTATCTGGGAGCTGGTCGTTTGAGCAGTGGCAAACTGCTCATCCGGCATTTCCGCATCTCGCCGCAAGTAAGCGTGCAATTCGTCCATTGCTTCAAAAGCTCTGCGATTGCCTTGACGGGCGCTCGGCTTTAAGTGCTGTTTGTCATGGTGCAGCAAATAATGTGTTTCGACGTGCGTGACGTTGGGAGGGAACTGGTACTGCGCGGGGCCATACATTTCTTGTGTGCCACCAATAAAAATGATGGCGAATCTGATCTCCGGCAGACCGCTGATTATCTGGTGCACCCAGGAAGATACGCCGCCCCGGATATAAGGATAAGTCCCTTCCAGCAACAGGGCGATATCTGCAACCGCTGAACCAGCGGGTCCCGCCGCCAGTTGTACGGCCGCATTGCTCGCCTTCGGCCCGAAATTTCTCATCTGCTCCACCACGCTTTTATCTGGGCCAGTCCCCTTCCTTTTTCACCGGGATGACTGAGATCTGATAGATGGCGCCTCACTTCATCGAATTTCCGTTCCTCGAAGGCGATTTCGGCAAGCCAGGGGAGAATTTTCTGCTCATCAATACCCCCGGCTCGCGCACTGGCAAAAGCCGCTCTGGCGGGGACAAGCTCCCCAGAATCCAATAAGATCCGTCCATACAAGAGCCAGCTATCCGGATCAGCGGTATCAGGGTGAGCGGATATGGATGGCGAGACTATAAACTCCAGATGACGCCGCGCGGTTTTCAACCAGTGCGCCCTGAGTGCGCCTTGCACCAGATTGTGATACACCAGCTCCCAGCATAGCGCGGCAATTGTTTTATGGTAAGCGCCCTGCATATGCGCGGGAATGTCAGCCAATGCTTCAGTCAAAGCCAGGATACGTTCAGTCAATGTTTTCTCATTTTTGTCTCTCATGGCGTAAGCCAATAACCGTACGTCATCGACGGGATCGCGTGATGCCTTGGACCATATTGTCATCGCCTCGCGCGGAGGCATGTAGCGCGTAGCCATGACCGCTTTCAGACGCTTCAATGGACGCTCGGCAAAATATACGATCTGGCGCAGGGCACCCTGGCTGTAGGGCGGCGTCGGAAAAATGACAGGCGGCGAAAATGGCAGTTCAGGCAAGATAATCGCCTGAATGTCCCGCGAAGAACGGCTGCGAGGACGCTTGAGCGCATTGGTTACACTCCATAATATCCCCACTGCGCCGAGTACCGGCAGGACCAGTAAAATTAAAAATAAAAAACCCAGACTTCTCAGTGGCGGCAGCCTGTATCGGCGCGGAAGCAATTGCCAGAAACCTTGCGCAAAAAAATAGGATGAGAGAATATGCAGAATGATGGCACCCATTACTAACCAGGTGCCATTCCAGGTGCCGGCCCAAGCGGCAGCCGATGTGCCAGCCCAGGTACCGGCGCTTAGCCAGAGCAATATGCCAGCCAGCGCCTCCGCTGTTAACCCCAGCAGCATAGGGAAGCGATACATTAATGCGACCCCAGGGAACGCAGGGAACGAATCCTGTCAGGATCGATATCACTTATGGCCGACAGCTGGCTCGTCATAGTTGTCACAGTTGTCATAGCGCCGAGGCCGCTCTCCACCCGTTGCATCCACATGCGTGCGTTTGCAATATCGGTCAAGGGGAGAAGAATCCAGACCACCGGCTCGCCGTTATCATGGGCGATGCAAATCAAATCGATGGCGCGGACTGAAGACCGAAGTTTTTCGTACGCTGCCATGACATCGGCGGTAGTGCCGGACAGCCTCAGGAGCGTCGCATCGAGCTTGAACGCCCGGTAATCCTGGTGCACGCGCTCAAACGCCGCGATAAAACGCGCAACGGAGGAAACGGCCGTTCCAAAACGCAAGTGGTCCACACCATGTGCGACAAGCACCGCGATGAGCTTCAAGTTATTTTCGTGAAATGCGAAAAACGGCATTGATCTCACCAGCAGCATCGCGTGAATATCACCGGTGGAATCGGATAGGGGAATAGCCGCCAGTAATTGGTCTTGATCCAGCGCAACTCCTGTCGTGGCGTTTACTGCGGCCAATTCCCCGCTTTCAAGCGCAGTAACCAATACGGGGTCGCTGTCATCGATCGCGAACTGTGCACCAACATGAGCCAATATCCGGGTCGCATCGATGCGGTCAGCCTGTATGCCGGCAATGCACGCCTGTGTCAGCGCACCATATGCGGCTACAAAATCAATCAGCCGTTGCAGTGATTTATCGGTCAGGCCACCGGCGCCGTCAATCGTGCCAGCGACGTTTGTAAATGCATGATGCCTTCACGCAATGAAAACCCGCTGATTGGCAACTGTTTGTTCCAGCCGGTCATGGGATAGGCGCAATAACTGATAATTGCGCGTAAATTCCTCCAGACGTTCCGCGCGATATTGATAAGCGCCCTCAAGCCGATGCAGCCGACGGCCCCACATATCGCGAAATTCACCTGTCACCATTGCCATGATAACAACGCCGATTCCCCACCCCAGCGGAAACTCGGGGGTGGCCTGCCACTGCTGATTAATGGATATGCCCAACGCCGCCAATATCAGCAAGGCGCTGACAAAACCGTGAACAAAGCCATACCGTAATCCCGCCAGTAAAGGAGCCAGTATAGGCCATGGAAAGCCCGAGCCTAACCTGAAGGGATCGGGCTGGTGAGTAATGAAGGATGCAATAAGGACAATTGCAGTCAATGCCAACGTCTCGAGCCAACCACCCCACGCCCGTGCAGGTTGATTGACATCGATAATTTCTATACCCTCCAGCCAGGGCTTTTTCATAACACTGGCTGCTCCTGATCGGCAACGGATGCCGGCTGCAACTCGCGGATTTTTGCCAAAGTCTGACGGCAGATATCTGCTTCAGCAGTCAGGTCGCCTTGACCTGGCACTGCTTCTTCCGCAAGCCATCGATTGGCCCGGTCGATATCATCCAGGGATAACGGCAGCACATTTGGGAGCGGTGGTTTCGCCTGCTCGACGTTGTAAATAGTCGGAAACCGTTCTTAAATGAACTGCGGCTTGCGGATCCTTGTGTTTAACCATATCAGCAAATTTTTCCCAGGCTGGCAACGACAGGCGTCCCTGTTGACGCTGCAAGGCAAAATAGCTGGCGTTGTCTAATGTTCTGGTAAAACCCCACCGCTCCCGCACGGATTGCCATTTCACATTTTTCTCTGATTCGTTCCCATCGCTTCGTCGTCCATTGCCCTGCCGTCCATTCCCCCGTTGCGCCAGGGCATCCCTGGGACCGGAGAAATATTCCGCCAGGCGTAGGGGCTGGGTCACTTCAGGCCGACCGGAATCACGAGATGCAAACAGCTTCAGAGCCATCAGGCGGACCTGGTTGGCATTGGCAAGACAGCCCGCCCACTCCATATTGTCCGCCAGCATCAATGTCCATATAAAATCACGTGGTCTTGACGTCAGCGATCGCAAATACCACTCCGCTGCCTGCATGGGTTTGCCCAACACTTGCTCGGCGGCCGCCAGGGCTTCTGTTAAAGGCGGACTTATCCCCGACTGACTACCTGATTGGTTGCGAAAGGGTTGGACGAGCGCTTCCAGTGAGGCGTGATCAACTTTTTTGTCTGACAGCAACAGCCAAATCATTGCCTCGGTAATTTCCGGATCGGGACCTCGCAAACGCAATATATGACGCAGCGCATCCCGAGCAGTGTCGCGCTCCCCACTGGCCATCTTGCGCACTGAGCGAAAATACCAGTAATCGGGCGCCTGTGCCATTGCTGAGGGCCTCGTCGCTTGCATACTCATCGGCGAGCGCTAGCCACTGGTCGAGTTCCTGCCAATTTTGCCGTTTCCAGGAAAAACGCATGAGGCGTTGCAGATCCTCGACACGTTGTAAATGATCCCATCCATACCGCGCAAGACGCTCACTTTTTTTGTCGTCACGATGGCGCACTGCCAAACGTTGCAGATTCTCGATATTTCGACGTCACCGGGCCGCAAGTTGAGCGCGCGTTCGTAGGCTCTGCTCGCATAGGCGTCCTGGCCCAACTGGGTGGAAACTTTCGCCAGCAATAACCAATACTCTTCGGCATGAGCCTGCGCAGGCGAATCCAGATCCTGGAGCAGTAATTCGAAGCTCTTTTGCGCATTTCCCGCTTCCTCGTATAGCCGGGCCAGATCCATCCTTTGCTGACCGCCTGTCGCGTCAGGCATTTCCTGAGATATCGCCAAGGCTGCCCGCGGTTTACCTTCGAGAACCAGTACGTCGGTCAGCGCTTTCAAAATTGCCGGGGGATTTTGAAAATGTTCGGCATGGCGCCGTAACTGCTGCTCCACATGAGCGGGCTCGGCAATACTCAAGCCCGCCTTGACATACGCTTCAGCTTCAGCCGCTGTCAGTATACGGCGGGCCATGACAGCTTCCAGCAACTGTACCAGGGCGTTGTTATCCGGTTTCGCCTGGCTCAACTCAAAGGCTCGGACCTCCGCCTCATGATCGGCCCTGGAACGAGCGAAAGACAGCCAAAGGGCAAGCGCTTCGTCGGGTTGACTGTTCCAGTCATAAATGCGAGCGAGCAAACGATGCCGATCGCTGCCAACGACCAGATTGGCGCGCAGTTGTGCAACGCGCGGAAGACTTTGGCTGAGCAAGCCCATCGATATTTGCAGCCGCACAATACGCTCGGCCAGCGCCTGATCATTGGGTAGAAACAGGCTGGCCTCTTCCAGCCAGGCTAGCGCATGCTCCTGATCCGCAAGCGGCTCGGCAATGTTGGCGGCAAGCATCAAAAGGCCGGCGTCGCCTTCAATGCTCTCCTTTATCAGCATCGCAGCCTTTAATGCTTCCTGGTCAATGCCTGCCTGAAGGTAGGCCTGCAGACAGGATTTAGCAATTTCCATTTTTTTTGATGCCGCCTGCTCGAGCGCAAACGCCTTGAGAAGGTTTCGGGCGGCCAATTCCGGCTGGCCAGCCGCCATCCGTTCTTTTGCGGCAAAAACCAGCCAGCGTGATTTTCTCTCGTCGGTTTCGTTTCGGAGAACAAGCAATTGCTCGAAGGTTTCCGCCAATACGGAAGGCTCGCCAAACTGTTCTGCGTAGACGACAACCCGCTCCAATTCTTTGTCATTCCGTGCAATGCGCAACAGTGAAGGAACGATCGCCGCGATGTGGGCGCGCAACGCGGCCTCGACATTTCCTTCCGGGTGCCGGTAAAGCTGTTGTAGAGACAACTTGAGATCCGCCAGACGAATCTCATAAGTCAGGCGAGATTCGGGAGCGCTCCGCAGCGGAGCTATAGCAGTGCCAGCTTCATCGATTATTCCCGCATCTGTCAACAATTGGACAAATGACAGGCGCAAGGGCGCATTGTCTGGATCGGACTGAACCAGCACGCGAAGATACGCCACCGATAACGCGTCTTTTGCCGAAAGATTGGATGGATCCCTGAAAGCGGGCTGACGTGGAAATAATATCCAGAATGCGATCAAAAGAACCGCACTCATAAACATCAGCGCGGGCGCATTCAGCAGGGATTCACGCTGCGCTTCAACACCCAAGCCGGAATTCCCCTGAGGCATGAGCCCCGGAAGCTGTATAGATGAAATGAGAACCTTCCCATCGGGCTGGGAGCGCCTCGCCATTCGAACTCAACAGGCATGAACTCGGCACGCCCAGCGTCAACTCGCCACGCGGCTCGAATAAAATCGTCGCAGTGCCATCGGAATTGAGATGCCACGATTTCAAAGGAGCGCTCGCGTGAATCAATCGCAAAGGAGGCACGTCAGTTTGCGCCTGGCCTTCCCGCATGGGCTTGAGGACAGCATGGTTGCGCGCCAGGTGGATATAGCGCTCGTTATTGCGATCGGAATACCCCACTATATCGGTTGAGATTTCCGGAAGTATTTCCGAGGCGGGTAATCGAACCGTCCTGAGCGCATCGCCAAAAAGCAGCCAGTTACCGTTGAGATCCCGCGCAATGCTTGCTGTCTGAAAGGCGCGCGCCCGCTGAACGTATTCATCGACCCAGATGCCAAGGACATTCTCCTTGCGCTGCTCGTCGGCCAGTATATCCAGAAGCTCTGAACCGCGCATATGCATTAGCGCATCGGCATGGATGGATATGGACGAGATGCGGAGCCGCCGCGGCGGAATCGAGCTGCCGGTTCCATTCGCCGGTCTTGCTGAAATTCAAAGCTTCACCATACCAGAGGTGCGCAAACAACGGCTCGCCCGTTAACGGGGTCAGCACCTGTATACCCCACTCCGTGGGGCGCAGAGTGGGGGAAAGATCAGCCAGGGATAACGAACCGCTCTGCCAGCGCAAGCCTCCCCCGCCGTAACTGGGCAGGCCTCCTTTATTGGCTGCCGCGAGGGCAGCAGGCCCCGGCTTGCCATCTCCCGACCATATCAGCAATAACGGCGACTCAGGGGCCATCGACTTCATAAATTCGACAGTGCCCCCGGTTTCTCGCGTCATCTCGGCTGCGTAGCCGTCCATAAAAATGCTATAGCGGTAAGGCTGCTGATCTGCGTCTTTTTTACCTTCGAAAACTCCCCAATAGAAGGGATGACTGTACGTATGGCTCGCCAACCGAACGTGCGGTACAGAAGCCAGTTGCCGGACCTTGCTGCGTCGCTCTTCATTGTTCGCTTCGGCTTCAATAACGCCCACCGTAACGGGAGCCCCATTCCTTTCCACCCATGCCCGAAGCCGATCGATTACCTCGACGCCATGCTCATCTTTCTCGAACAGGCGATCGCCCCGCACTTCTATAATGCCCAGCCGGCGGCCATTTTCGGTCGTGAGATCGAATACGGGCTGTACGGGCAGGCGCAGCGCTGCCTGAAAAAAAGAAAAGGGATCCAGCAGCCATTCACGGCGGCCCGATGCACTTTCACTGATAATATGCGGGTGCAACGCGTAAGCTCCCCATGTGCCCACCGCAACAGGGTGAAATAGCTTGTCGCCATCGCTCAACGTCAGCCACGCCTGATTTCTGTCACGAACGCGAACATCGGGCGTGCCGCTCCCCACCACAGGAGCACTGTTCGGCCGCCCCAGCCGCTCACTCGCACTGCCCAGCTTAAGATTACGCGTGGTGGGTTGCAATTCTCCCTGATAATCGATCAGGTTTCGGCAAGCGGTACCGGCCGGAAGGTGCCCCATGAATACCAGGGGCAGGCCGGCATCGGCCTCGGTTTTCAAACGTGCGCAGGCGCTCTCATAGCGGCCGCTATTACTTTCGCCGACGCTGCTGTCTTCACCCAGCCATGCGATGACTCCAGCATACCGGCCGACAAGCGGTTCGACCGGCAGCGGGAGCTGATCGATGTACCAGTAATCCAGCGCCAGGCCAAAATATTCCAGCGGCATGGCCGCATGCCTGAACAAGTCGTGATCCATCTGTTGAGCCGGGGCGCCATTTACAATGGCCAGCAACTTCCGCGGCGCCAACCGCACCCGGCCCTGCCCCAGCCACGTCAGATCGCCATTGGCAACCCATGGCATGAATCCGAGCTTGGCAATTTCCCGCGCCGTTTTTTCCGCTTCAGCCCAATTGCCCGGCTCGACGTAATCGAGCACGGTAATCGGCACATTGAATTCGTTTTGAGCTCGCGTCAATTGATTAAGAAGCCAGGCCCTGTTTTCTTCCCTGGCTCGGCGCATGCTTGCCCGTAACCGGGTCAAACCCGTGAAAAAGTGATTCCGCAACCATGCCGTCCGCATATTGACTGACGCGGTCCAGCACCTCGAATCCACGGTTGAGAATGAGCTTGCAACCGGGGAAACGGCTCTTTACCTCCGCAAGCAACGCAACCAGTCCCGTCTCCTGTTCCTCACGTTGTTTGCCCTCAGCCGTTACTATCAGATAGCTGTCGACGGTATCGAGGAAAAACGCACGATAGCCCTCGCGCCATAAGCGGGCGAAATGATGTTCCAGCAGGTATTCATGCCAGCCAGGGTCGTTCATGTTCATCACCAGGCTGTTCCATGCCGGATTAACGCCGATCGACCATTTCGTTTCGATGCGCGGCATATCCTCGCTATTACGCAACCTCACCAAACGAAACATAGGCGAATACCAGCGAGTCCAGCTTTAATAATGCCGCTTTCTCATGCGGTAAAACCTGGCTCGGTTGAATGACAATTTGGTCAAAATGACGCAAGTCATCGACTGGCGGGCGGCTGCCATAGTAAAACGCTATGTCGCGCTGTTCGAGCGTATTGGCAGATACTGCGGCGGATACTGCAGATGGCATCAATAAGAATGGCAATAAAAGACGCCACATACGGAAATGAGTAAGAAACATATCGCGTTAAAAATTACCTTTATTTGCTGTTGTTGCGCATTCATTCTTCGGTGCATCAGATAAGGAAAATAAGAGGACGCTTCGTCTCTTCAATTTTCCGCCGCAACATGGATAAGACACGGTCCAGGCAGAGTTCGTTGATTAATCTTCCACGTGGCCGTCCCATATGGGGACGTTATTTTCAGATGAGCTATCGGCGCTCTTTGGGTCGACCCGGCGGAATATTTGGCTAAGCCATGTCCTGGCTGGGATTTATCCCGGGGAAATTCTTGAGAAGTCTTTGAGCCATTACATGGCGCTGAAAAACCTGCATGATTTTTGAATTTCTCAGCAGGCAGCAGCCGGATTGGCAGGCTTAACGTTTCTGCGAGTAAGGTAGCGGCATAATCTCCAGCGCGGGACCATCCAGGGCCTTCCAATGTACCTCTCCCGCCTCAACGCTGCTGGTCTGAACAATAGCCAGCACATCAAATCCCCCGTTCGGTGATGTTGTTGCGTTGACCACCATGCCGCTGGATTGTTCCCCCATATCGGCACTGAACAATTCATCTCCGGCGCTAACCGGGGTTTCAACCGCACGGATATGGGCAGGTACATGCGGCGTTTGATCTTGCCCAGATACTGGCTGCGAGCGATGATTTCCTGGCCGGGATAGCATCCTTTCTGAAAACTGACGCCGCCAATGGCGTCCAGGTTTGCCATCTGCGGTATGAACTGCTCTTGCGTGGCATGCGTGATCATGGGAATGCCGGCCTTTATTTGCAGCCAATCCCAACAGGGTGCCCCGGCGGGCACCGCGCCTTTATTCAAGCGTTCCCACACCTCAGGCCCCTGCTCCGGCGCGACGATCAGTTCAAAACGATCCTCACCGAGACGAAGCACGCTTCCGCTTTCACCATGAACTATGCCGAGGTTATGGTCCGGAACCATTTCTAAAACGTCACCGATCAACGCATCGGCCTTGTTGCCGGCGATGCCAATACGTATGAGTGTATCACTGATGTCAGTCAGCTTGACCTTGGCGCGCAGTACATACATGGATAAGCGCTTTTGAATGACTGGCTGCAACGCCGCTGGCAATTGCATGGCGTAGCCGCCTTTGTCTTGCCACAGCAAAAAATTCGCCAACATTCTGCCCTTGGGATTGCAATAGCTCCCGTGCACCGCAGCGGAGTGATTCGCCAGCCTTACGTCGCAACTCACTTGTCCTTGCAGAAAAGATTGCGCATCCCCGCCCGAAAAACCGATCACGCCAAAATGTGAAAGATCAGCAAGCCCGGTCCCTGACCCGGCACTGGCAAGCTCAG
>CAVUXR010000003.1:0-208781 GCA_963745455.1 uncultured beta proteobacterium | reverse complement strand
ACCGTCGACCCGAGCATCAAATTCGGCCGCCTTTTAACCGGTGCTGATCTCGACATCGAATCGGTCCGCCGCGACAAGAACTGCAATTTCTGGTTCGGTGACGAGTTCGGACCTTATCTGATCAAGACTGACACATCAGGCACCGTTCTGCGCAGCGAAATCTCGCTACCCGGTGTCTACGCTCCTCAGCACAAGGATGTCGTAGCCGGCACTGCCGTCGCCAATCTGGGCAGCTCAGGCGGCTTCGAGGGCATGGCGCTCAACAAGCATGGCGACAAGCTGTATACCCTGCTCGAAAAAACCGTTAATGGCGATCCGGCCAAGATGCTGCGTATCAATGAGTTCGATATCGGCGATGAGGCCTACACGGGTGCGAGCTCCACTATCCCATGGACTCCGAGGTCAACGCTATCGGCGACATGACCGCCATCGACGATCATCGCTTCCTTGTCATCGAGCGCAATGGCAGCACCGCGACGAGCGGTACGCCCTTCAAGAAGATATTCATGATAGATATCAGGAATGTTAGCAGCGATGAAAAGCTCGAGAAAACCGAATTGGTCGACCTGATGAATATCGCCTATCTGGATGACCTGAATGGTGATGGCAAGACTATATTCACCTTCCCCTATGAGGACGATCGAAGAACGGCTTTATCCTCGATGCCGATACCGTGCTGGCACTAACGTACAACAACTTCCCTGATACGGTGGTGGCCGCGAACTGGCATCGGACAACACGGAACTCCTCGAGATCCGTCTTGCAAAACCGATCACCGGCTTCCAGCATCATTTGCATGCGCATAAAGAAGCCTCTGCCAACCCGCGAACCTCTACGAAGAACATCACCGGCTCGTCCGTTCACCTTGGGGCCGTTAAACACTTTATTCCAACTCGCGGGGCCCCAACCGCGAGTTCGACGGCATCGCGATCTCCAGAAGACGGCCTTGGCGATACTTCGGTAAGTAGCTTGAACGCGAATTGCATTTTTCATTTTCGCTGTCCAGATTATCCCCTATTTCAGCGATCAGGCCGGCGCACGGTGGCATATAACCAGCTCTTAGACTCCAGAACAGCAAGTGGAGCAAATCAACAGCACTAATCAACGATAACATATGGAGGCAATAATCTGATGACTCCCATTCTCAAACCCCTCGTCGCCTTGATAGGCCTGGTCTTGGCCGGCACAGCCAGCGCCGATTGCATAGGCAAAGTTACCATCGGGGAAGGTGGCTCAGCGATCTCCACCTCAGTAACAAACAAAACGGTCGGGAAGCCTGCTTGAATGAATTGATTATCGATACTGAAGCGGAAGGCGCCAACTACGGTAACCACCGCGAATTTGTTGCGCGCCTTTCGAAACAGGTGGCCGGATGGACCCGGCATGGAATAATTAATTTGCACGAGGGCGCCAGGTTGCTGGCGGCAGGCGCGCAATCCAATGTTGGCAAGACCCTGAAAGTGCGTGTGATCGCCTTCAACGATTTCCACGGCAACATTGATGGGGCCGACCTGAACTTCACCAGTTTGTTGGACGGCATTCCCAACCGCACACCGGCGGGTGGTGTCGACTGACCTGGCCGGCCTGGTAAAGCAACTCAAGACAGATGCTCCAAACAACGTCGTAGTGTCCGCGGGCGATCTGATCGGCGCCAGCCCTCTCAGTTCGGCGCTGTTCCATGATGAACCCACCATAGAGACGATGAACCGTCTGGGCCTGGAGTTCAATGCCGCGGGCAACCACGAATTCGACGAGGTTGCTGAGAATTGCTGCGCATGCAGAAGGGCGGCTGCCATCCTACCGATGCCAATAGCTGTCAGGGTAACAGCGTTGGCACCCCTTATCCGTTTGAAGGCGCCAATTTTATTTTCTCCCTGGCCGCCAACGTCGTGGACACCGCCAGTGGTAAAACCTTGTTTCCTGCCTATGGGATGAAGAACTTCAAGGTAACCGCGTGGCCTTCATTGGCATGACCCTGGAAAGCACACCCAGCATTGTAACCCCCGCTGGTGTCGCCGGACTGGCGTTCAAGGACGAAGCCGACACCGTCAACCAACTGATTAGGATACTCAAACGAGGCGGTATCAACGCTGTTGTCGTGTTGCTCCATGAAGGCGGGCTGGCTCCGGGCAGCATCAACGGCTGCGTCGGCATTTCAGGCCCCATCGTCGACATCGTCAAGCGTCTGGACGATGCGGTGGACGCTGTAGTTTCCGGCCATACTCACCAGGCATATAATTGCACCCTGCCCAACAGTAAATGTCGTGCCATTCCTGTCACAAGTGCAGGGTCATTCGGCCGTCTACTCACCAGCATGGACATGACTCTCTCGATACCCGGACGGGGGACGTCATGGCTGTCAACGCGATTAATAAACTCGTGGATCGCGACAATGTGCTGCGTGCGGCCGATCCAATCCAGCCCGTGGCCGAGATCAGCACCATTGTCGCCAACTACGATGGTATTGCGGCGCCGATCGCCAACCGCGTCATCGGCAAAATCACTGCCAATATCACCACTGTTCGAAATGCGGCTGGCGAATTGTCATCTGGGCGACGTGATTGCCGACTCCCAACTTGCGGCCACTGCTCCCGCGGACAAGGGAGGCGCGACAATCGCTTTCATGAATACCGGTGGAATCAGGGCCAATTTGACCTATGCCGGCAGCACCGCAGGCGAAGGCGACGGCAACATTACCTACGGTGAAGCATTCACCGTACAACCTTTCGGCAACAGCCTGACGGTAAAAACTCTGACTGGCCAGCAGCTCTATGACCTTCTCAATCAGCAATGGGCTATTGGCCAGTCCTCCGATGGCGGGCGCACCCTGCAAATTTCCGGCGGCTTAACCTACCAGCACACCTTCGTGCCGAACGTGAGCCCGCTGGGTGCCAACTACGTTCGCGACGGATCGTTAAAGCTCAATGGCGTTCCGATCGATAAATCCGCGAGCTACCGGGTGACCATGAACTCCTTCCTGGCCAGCGGGGGCGATAATTACAGCGTGTTCAACCTCGGCAGCAATCAGTTGGGCGGTGACGTCGACCTGGATGCCCTTGAAGCCTACTTTCATGCCAACCCTGACGGTGTCGCCCCTGGACCGCAGAACCGCATTCAGCAAGTCGCTGCCGGACTCGATCAACAGTATCAGTGTGATCGCAACGGCAGGGACACTGGCGTTTAGCCTGTGTTCCACAAATACGCACTGCAGTGATGGGTTCAAACGCAATGTACAGTCTGGTTCCGCCATTTGAGGCGGGTTTCTGCTGAGCTACCAGCATCGGAAAATAGATCCAGGGTGACTATTGATATGGCTGTTTCGCATCCGTCATGGTAGCGCTCACGTACGAATCGATGTGCTCACGCAAGACATCAGCCTAGTCACGAATGATCCAGGATTTTCGGTAATAACGGATTTTCGATTTGTTCAGGCGTGCCAACATGCGGTGCGATTCTCGGGCGACACAGATTCAAGCGCGGCACGTTCAAGCGCCATTGCTCTCCGTAGCAGCGGTAATGCGCGCCTGATGCGCCATCCATACAGACCCGGAACAGGCGCAAGCCCGGGATCAGTTACTATGATGATCGGGACAGCATACCATTATGCGATCCGTCAGACTGGCAGCCAAAACGGCAGGTGGCGGTAGGCAAAGCTCTTCCCGACTTGTAGTAGCGGGCGGCATCCGGGCTGATCCGGTATTCATGTTCCAGGGGGCGGGGAACTCACCGGCGCGTTGCATGAGCGTAGCCCGGCCATGCACCTCCTCCGCTGCCTCGATCAGAAGATCAGACAATGCAGAGTGCAGCTTCGTACGTGCGACAGCTCGACGGTGGGCGAAGCATGACAGCGGCTTTGGCGGCAAATTTTCACCAGATCAAAGGAACCGGGCGGAAATTCCAGCTTGCTGAGATAACGGAAACGCGTAAATAAGCATCGGCCTGTGAAAAATCGAACAATGAATGCCTTTGGTATCGCAGCATTTGCCTCATAGTCCCGGCGCCGCGGAATGACCCATCAGAAAGGCGGCATCGATCTGGTGCTTGAGCAGGGCCTCAAATGCCGGTCCCCTGCCAAATCCACCAACCCGGTTGGACCATCCGGTTCGGATGCCGTTAGCCTTCAATAAGGCCAGGGCAAGAAATCTCGTGTCATTCCCCTCGGGGCCGATGGCGATGGCTTCCCTTTAAGCTCGGAAAGCCGGTGATGGGTGAGTCAGGTGAGTGGGTGAATGGGCCGTGATTTCGGTAAATGATCGCCACCGGCTCATAGAACACGCTTCCAAGCGACACGACTTGTTCAATGTTGCTGCCAGCCGCAATACCCCCTGCACGAGTCCGACATCAACTCGGCCGTTCGGATCGGTCAAGCGCCTAGGTTTTCCAATGAACCCTCTGACGGAAGGACCTTGAGCTCGATGCCGTTGCGTGCCAATATCGATCGATACTTCTCGCAACGGAACGAAAGCTGCTTTCGTCAGGTCCGCTGCTGATGGTAATGGTATGCGGTGGCGCCGGCTGCACAAAGTGAAATGCAACCGCGATTGCGATGATGCTTGCCAGCACCACGGGGATGAGCACCAGCGACAAGTCGTGCCATGAAATCCTCATGATTCGAAGCAGAATACCGGATGAGCGTGCTCTGTCCTGATTCGCGTTCTGCCTCGCCAAAGTATTCTTCCTGCGAAGAAAATATTCTGCTTCGGGTCACGGATAACTCGAGTTTCCCATATGCCGATAAGCGTTAAACACTTTAAGGATAGCTACTTTCATCGCCCACGCTTCGAGGTCGATAACTGATTCTGTCTGTCATAAGCAGCGTCCATGTCCTTGCGCGCACATTCACAAATCCTCCGGAAGAAACTACGATAGTAACTTTCCTTATCCTTAGATTTTTAACAAGTGACAGTACAAACAAACACGGCCAGTGAGGATACTTCACCCATCCGGCTGGTGATTCACGGTGGCGCCGGTACTATCACGCGCAGCAAGCTTAAACCGGAACTCGAGCAGGCTTATACGCAGGTGCTTGCGCAATCGCTGACCGCTGGTCATGCAGTGCTTGAAGCGGGCGGCAGCAGCATCGATGCCGTCATTGCAGCGATCGTGGTGATGGAAGACTCGCCGTTATTCAATGCCGGCAAGGGCGCAGTGTTCAGTAATGCCGGCCGCATTGAACTGGATGCATCCATCATGGATGGTTCCACGCTCATGGCGGGTTCTGTTGCCGCGGTTACGACGATCCGCAACCCCATCCGCGCTGCGCATGCCGTGATGACGCAAAGCGCGCATGTGATGCTGATGGGCCAGGGCGCGGATGCCTTTGCCGCCGAGAAGGGCCTGGAGATCGTTGATCCGTCCTATTTCTACACGCAATTCCGATGGAATCAGTTGCAAAAAGCCATTGCCCAGGAACGTCTGCTGCAGGACCATGACGCGGTTCCCGATACGCCACAGCCCGACATGGACGAAAAGACGGATGAAAAGCGGGGAACGGTCGGGGCCGTGGCGCTGGATCGTCAGGGCAATCTCGCCGCCGGCACCTCGACTGGCGGGCTTACGAACAAGCGCTTCGGGCGTGTAGGGGATTCGCCGATCATCGGCGCCGGAACCTACGCGGACAATCGTTCGGTTGCGGTATCCGCGACCGGCACCGGAGAAATATTCATCCGCACTGTAGCCGCGTTCAACACCGCGGCACAGGTACGGTTGCAGCGCCTTCCGATTACCGAGGCGGCAGATAATGCGCTGGCGGAAATCGCTGCCATCGGCGGTGATGGCGGTTTGATTGTGCTGGATGCAAAAGGCAATTATGCAATGCGTTTCAATACCAAAGGCATGTTCCGCGGCACTATCGGCAGCGACGGCATTCCGCAGGTGAGTATTTTCTCATGAGCTATTACCCAGGATGGGTAAGCAACGTTTAGCGCAGCAATTCCCGTGGGCGCTCCCCTTTTACATTGGCGTGATTTCAAATCTGCCTTTATGTGCATGTACGAGGAATAACAGGTCGAAGCCTTCCTCGATACTTGGCCGCTCCAGACGCTTCAATGTGCCGAAAAGACCAGGAGACGGAACGCGGTGCTTTTTGCTCCGCCCCTGGTTGCGCTCATATGAGGCTTTCGGGTCAGGCTCGAAGAAGTAACCGATCACGCGATACCTCGCGTTTCGTGCTGGTTCAATATAACGTGCACGGTCCGCGCGAGTCGGGTTGGTATTGTCGATAACAAAGCGCTGCTGCGTTGCCAGACAGGTCCTCATGAAAACGCTTTCGCGATTGCGCGTTCGCAATAGATCCAAACTGATGCGAACATGGGTTTCAAAAAAGCGTTCGAGGTAAAAGGTGGTTTTGCCGGAAGCCTGAATGCCGATAAGAAGGATCATTTCCACGGGCGTGTCACCAACCAAGGCAATAGTCTTTTGATCATAAAGCCATTCACCGTATTTTTATTATTTTAATTGACGGTTGCGGACGACCCAACACAACGACAGCCGCCTCCGGCGGTTTTTTTGTGCCTTCTCAGTTCCCGGTCACCGGTGTACAGCAGTGTCCGTTTCCAGATCATCCAGTGCAAGTCCTCCTCGATATAGGAGGCGGGGTCGAAAGCGCTCGCGTGACCAGCAGAGAAAAAGGAGTAGAGAAGCTCCGAAATGCGCCGGAACTGGCCACACCGAAGGGTCGCCGTTCGTGAGGCCAGCGCGTGGGCCGCGCCAGCAGTGGCGTTACGCGGACGAAAAAAAGACCAGAGATGAGTCCGGTCTTTGTGGCGGCGTCAATTGAATAACGCTCTGGAATGCTTATGTATACTAGGTTATTCTAGTTGGAGAAAGTATAGTTACCGTCAAAGTTACCGCCACACTATCGGCATTACCTTATAGTAGCTCCGACTTGATCTGCCTCAACAATATGAGGCTCCTCTTCTGTCAAATCTGCATTGTGTGAAGCGACACGAGCTTCAAGGGTTTTTTGTAAGGAATGTATTTGCGGCGGTTTCGGGAAGTCCGTCAAATGCTTGAGATAATCTCCCTTTCTTTAGGTGTTTGGCTGACTCCATAAATTACTGTGCTCGGTTATAGGTATCTTGCTTCTTCATACAGAATACGATAATCCGGTAGTAGGGGTGCCTCCTCCTTCAGCAGCGACAGCAAGACAGACACTACGTTGTTCTCTACCCCGACTGGCGCCGGCAAACCTTCCTCAATTAGGTTTAGCTTCTCGAAGCTTGAAGCGGAGATACTTGCAGTCCAACACTCGTATCGAAGATGTTTTTAGCGTGTTTGTTCAATAACCAGTGTTACATTCAACCAACTGGCGAGCGTTCACAACAGGCGGGGGTGGCGACTAGGAATTCGCCAGGATTCACATCGCTTGACAAAGATTTATCTTGAGCTATTTTGAATTTTAGAGGCGAAATGGGAGATTAAATCGATTGGATTTCTTATTTTTTGCAGGCATATGAGCGGCGTCCGTCTATCAGACGTCAAGTTATGGACTGCCGACCAAAAGATTGCACAGAGGTTTCCAGGCTTGCGCAATCAATTCTCAGCAAGTCTGTTCGCTCTTCTCACGGGGGTGTCAGCCATGTCGCAAGCACAGTCAAGTCTTGAAGATCTGCAGAAGCGTAAGGCGATCGCTGAAGCAGAGAAGGCAATGATTGACGCGGAGTTCGCGCGGGACGAAGCGAAGAAGAAACTCACCGACAGTCAAGTGCCAATCGACCCGGCAAAGACGGCCAAAGATGCCAAGGTAGATGCAGCCAAGTCGGCCAAGGATATCGCGGATGCAGAAAAGGCGGAAGCCGACGCAAAGCTTGCTGCGCTTAAGGCCAAGATTGGCGAAGTACCAGCATCGGGCATATCAGGCAACGTAACTCTTATAATCAAGGCGCCGCTTCATTTGAAACCACATTGCTCGCTGCGCGAGCCGCTATCACTGCGAGTAAGAAAATCGCAGAAGCTGTCGCTTCGGCTATGCCCACTGCTCCAGACCCAAAGTTGCTTATTTTCGCTGCCGGTGAGGTTCCTGATTTTCAGGCAACGACAGGGTTTTTTGCCCAGCGTGCAATCGTGCTGCAGGCATTAGTCGACGCGGTTTCGTTCTCTGAGGAGGTGATGAAACCCGAAGTTGCAGCGAAGAAAGAGTTCGTTGCTGCCGCGGGGGTAGCACTCGATGCGGTGGCAAAGCTCTTGGCTTCTTCGAGTCCGAGTTCGCGATTCAAGGAATTGACCTGACAGCAGATCATTCATTGCTAGCAAAAGCAGTGGCTGCAGAGTTGCTTGTAACGCTCAAAGACCGGAAGCCTATACTCTACCTCAAGGGGACCTTCAATCCAACAGCGGTAACTATAGTAAGAAATACGTTTATGGAGGAGATTAAGAGCCTGACATTCCAAAGAGGCAAGGCTGCGGCCGAATTGGTTGTGCAAGAGCGAAAGAGTTCTGATCTTCAAAATAGATTCTCAAAAATTGGCGATTCACCTGCTGATAAGGAAAAAAAGCGTCAACTGGGCGAGCAACAGAAACGCCATCAGGAGGCTGTGGACAAGCTCAAGTCTGCATTGGCCGCCTAGATACCTTTGTCTCAAAACTAGCCAGTCCGGACGCAAACGTCGCAGCGATGATTCGAGAACTTGAGGTCTGGAATACCCTCAATGGAAACTCCAGCCTTGTATTGATCGTCAAGATGGACAGAACCGGGGCCTCTAGTTACGTCCAGAAGAATCTTTGGACGACCTTTGGCAAGATGCCCTTCAAGGTGATGGGCGGCGCCATAGCAAGCTACACGCTATTCCAGGGAACCACAGGAGCAGTTCTGGCTTCGGGTCTAGTCCCCGTTCACGGTGGTTTCTCAAATGCGAATGAGGTTGGAAATCTATTTCAGTGATGCTGTCTTCCGATAGATGACTCGTCAATCTATGATCAAGTGGCGATTTTTAAACGCGGCGAGGTTAGGCATTTTTAGTCAATGGCTCAAGAAGGGGGTTCCTATGCGCAAGCCAAACAATAATAAGGTGGCAAAAGACGCAGCAATCGCAAATGCGCGCGACACTGTCGGCAGGTTCCTCTTCTCGAGGGGGATTCACAGGGCGATCAGAGTCTGTCGCGGGATTTGGAGAGCCTGCTTCCGTCCGACGATGAGGTTCGGAAAATGGCCAGCAGCGTTGCTTTAGCCGCACGGAACGATCCTCTGGCCTTCGGAATCTTGGGCGAGATTAGAGCCGAGAGTCAGATTCGAGGCCATCTCGCCGGAGCTGTTGAAGCGATACACAAGGGCGGTCGAAACGCGGCACTGTCAGAACCCCAGCGAAGCGCTCTTGAAGCAATAGTGCTTCTGACGGGGCGCCCCGTTCTGTTCATCAGGAACGACGATTTCGAGCTGCCAACAGGAATGTGGGAGTTGTTGGCCCCATATCATCCTGGCATCCTCGATGGTCGTGAAGTCTGTTGGCCGTATCGGGGTCTCGATGGATTATGGCACGCCATATGTCGGGTCCGGCTTCGTCGTCGGCAAAAACTTGATCATGACCAATCGGCACGTGCTCACGCGTTTCGTTACACGTCTTTCGGGTGCGTGGGTTCTTCGACCCAGGTTGCCAGATGGTTATCGACTTCAAGCAGGAATTCGCTCAGTGTCGCGGATAAGGTGGAATTTCCTGTTGAGGGTGTGTTTTGGATTGATGAGCGTCCGAATGTCGATTTGGCGCTGCTGAAGCTGGACGTTAGTGGCCACCCAGCACCGGTGCCGCTACGCTTGCAGAACGGGCTCGGCTACGCCAATGTCGGTAATAACGTGTATGTGGTCGGATATCCAGCAGCCGATCCAAACCGAAACGATCCTAACGAGATGCACCGTATCTTTGGGGGCGTCTACGAGAAGAAGAGGCTTGCTCCAGGGCGAGTTTCATCGATTGACAGCAAGAAGGGCCATCTGAGCCATGACTGCTCAACATTAGGTGGGAGTTCCGGCTCTTGCGTTGTGGATTTATCGACAAACTCAGTGGTTGGCCTGCACTTCGAGGGAGACTATCTTGTCTCGAACTCTGCCGTCCTGTTACCCGCGCTGGCCTCCGATCGGAGCTTCGCGGCTTTGAATTGGCAAGAAGGGAAAGATGCCTGACAATGTCATTGACGAGAATCAGATCGACGCACACGCTGTATCCGACCCTAGCTCAAGTGTTTCGGTGAACCCTACCGGGGGAAGTAGTCCCGAAGACATGGCTCTTTTGCTCGCACGAACAGCAAAGGATTGGCTGACTTTCGAGCGCCTGCGACAAGAGCTGCAGAACCTCGGCGCTTCCGATCCGCTCTTGGTAGGAAGATCGATGGGGTCAGACTCGATTGATTTTGAATTGCTCCAATCGCCTATCCCCAGGTGCGGAGTCCAGCCGGATTTAAGCGGCTAGAACGTAACGTTCGTCGTTTGCGACTATGGTTTTCCAGATGCATTTAAGAGGTAACTGGTCCTCCGTATGCCCTGCTTTGCAACACACGTCAAAGCCAGGTCGCCCCGGTATTCTGTGTTACGGGCTATTAGATGGGTATTGGATCGGAAAAGTCCAACGGATGGGGTCGGGCTTGATTGATTCTAAATTGCTGCGACAATCAATACAGGTTGGATTGGTAGCGGCCCGCAAAGACTCAATGGCGAGACAACGGTTTTTTATTCCCGTCGTGAACATCAGAAGGCCATTTATTTTTTCGGCTTGACTTCCAGCGCGTCAACCATGCCTCAAATTCACTTGCCACCATAGGTCTTGCATATAGATAACCCTGGCTTTCGTTGCATCCGATACTTTGAAGGTATTTTGCCTGTGCTTCTGTCTCAACACCTTCAGCAATCACGCGCAAGCCAAGACTGCGGCCCATCGCTACAATGGCGTGAATAATGGTCTGGGCGTCTTTATCGGGGAGATCATGGATGAAAGACTTATCTATTTTCAACCGATTAGTGCCACATTGCCGCAAATAGGATAAGCTCGAATAGCTGGTACCGAAGTCGTCAATTGCCACCTTTATGCCACTTGCATCAAGTGTCCGCATTGTATGCATCACTGATTCAACTCCTCGCATTACAATGCTTTCTGTCACCTCGAGCTCCAGGCATTCGGGACGAAGGCCTGTCTCAGCAACCACACCCAGTACAATATCCGTAAAGTTTATTTGACGGAATTGTACGGCTGAGACATTTACCCCCACGCTCCCAACCCCATGGTCGTCACACCACCGACGCGCCTGCAAGCATGAATCGCGCAAGACACGTTCCCCAAGAGATATGATTAATCCGCTCTCCTCAGCTACAGGAATAAAATCTGCAGGTGAAACCAGCCCGAGCCTGGGATGTTGCCAACGCATAAACGCTTCCAGGCCGGTAACCCGCCCGGTCGTGAGCTCTATCTGTGGCTGGTAGACAGTAAAAATTTCCCCTCGCTCGATAGCACCGCGCAGTTCGCGTTCAAGGCCAAGCCGGCCGTTTGCCGAAGAGTTCTGATCTTCGGAATACAACTGATATCGGTTGCGGCCGGCCTCTTTGGCCGAATACATGGAAGCATCCGCATTGCGCATCAGGCTGCCTGCATCCCTCCCGTCATCCGGGTATATGCTGATCCCGACACTCGCAGTCACTGTCAGTTCATGCTCTCCTATTTTATAAGGCTGTGACACCACATTGATAAGATTCTCGGCGATTTGTGCCGGGACCTCTGTCGATGGAACCTGGCTCAGCAAGACAATAAACTCGTCGCCTCCCACCCGACTGATCGTATCGGCAGCGCGCACGCTGCTTTGCATGCGCTTCGCGACACTTTTAAGAAGCTGGTCGCCAATTTCATGACCAAGTGAATCGTTGACCTGCTTGAAACGATCCAGGTCCACGAACAGCAATGCAAAACGGTAGGAATACCGGGCAGCATTGGCAACGGCATTTTTCATACGGTCTGCAAGCAAAGTGCGGTTCGGCAGCCCAGTGAGCGAATCGTAATGTGCCAAATACTGGATGCGCGCTTGTGACTCTTTGCTTTGTGTAATATCGCGCGCGATCTTGGACGCACCTATGATATTGCCTGCACTATCTTTTATTGGAGAGATCGTAAGGGATACATGGATTGATTTATTGCCCTTGGCCAAGCGCACGGTCTCAAAATGTTCTGTGAACATTCCACGTTTGATAAGACTCATGATCCTGCTTTCTTCTTCCAGGCGGTCGGATGGAATCAATGCAAATATCGAACAACCCACGATTTCGCTTGCACGATACCCGAAAATTCTTTCGGCGCCAGCATTCCAATTGGTAATGATACCGTTGAGATCCTTGCTGATAATTGCATCGTTGGAAAACTCGACGATTGCCGCCAACCTGGCTTTGTACGTTTCACCCTGCCTGCGTTCGGTGACATCTCTAAAGCTCCAGACGCGGCCAATGTTTCGTTTATCTATAGCACTGGCTTTAGTGTACCGTTCAAACACACGGCCATCGTTGAACTCGAGCACATCAAAACTTTCTGACGGCCATTCCGAATAAATTTTTTCCGTTATCGACACATACTGCTGAGAATTTTTTAAATGGGTCGAACAATACTGCATAAGTACCCCATGGCTTGCAGGTTCCAGGAGTTCGGCCGGTATTGGCCACATATCCAGATAAAGCTGGTTAAAGCAAAGTACTTTGCAGTTTTCATCCGTAACCAGAAGCCCGTCCGCTGTCGCCTCTATAGTTGATCGCAACAGTGACAGCGAACGATCAAGCTCTGCCGATTTTTCTTCCAGTGTCTTTTTTGCCTGGTTGAGCTCGGATTCAGCACGCTCACGCGCCGCGAGGATGGTGCTGGAAGTCTGCATGGCAGTTGAGCGCAGCAGCGCGTCTTCACGGCTTTTATCCATCATGCCCCACATACTCTTGTGTCTGCTCCTCATTATCCTGCCAGAAAAAACTCAACTGATTTAAGTGATGATGGCGCTTTATCGTCATTGGCAGAATTTAACTCGGAAATGAAAAAGAAAAATCGTTGCTCCGGCGCTTCAAGAAAAGCGAAGGAATATGTTGTTGCGGTAATCGTTTTATATGAACGTTGGGATCCATGTCTAAACAAAAGCGAGTCAAGGGGAGCAGTACGACTCGAGGAAGAGAATGAGCTTTCATCTCGTCTATTGCAATCAAAAAACCACCCCCTGTTAAGGAGGTGGTTTTTATTGGTGGAGGCGGCGGGAATCGAACCCGCGTCCGCAAGTCCTCTACAGGCAGTTCTACATACTTAGCCATGTTATTTGATTTAACCTGGCATCCGCCAACTGGCGGGCTGATGACAGGCGAGTTACCTATCGTTTAGCGCTCTATAAAGTAACCCTATGGAGCGCGATCCTCGTTAATGGCTCCGCTGTCTGTTGCCAGACCCGGCGTTGAGGCCCACCGGTGCGGAGTCCAGCCGGATTAAGCGGCTAGAGCGTAACGTTCGTCGTTTGCGACTATGGTTTTCCAGATGTATTTACGAGGTAACTGGTCCTCGGTATGCCCTGCTTTGCTTTGCAACCCACGTCGAAGCCAGGTCGCCCCCGGCATTCTGTATTACGTGTTACAGCTATTAGATTATATTGGATTGGAAGAGTTCAATCGCTGTTGAAGACGGCGGGTAAACCCGGCGTACAAATAATAATGGGGTCAATCACGATTATTACTTTGTCATATACGGGGCAAAAGACGTGATAAAGGATGAAGTTATACTTGCCTGATGCAATGCAGGATGCAGTAGTCTCCCTCAACCCACCCGATCCGTCTGTTAATATAGATACTACCTACGTCGGGTGAAGATAATTTTGCGTATGCGGAGAATGTAGTTCATAATAACCGCATGAATAGCGGAGATTATTCTTATATATGGCAGGCCAGCGACTGGCCGAAGTGGCGCTATAACTTGGCGGCACTTGCCGACCCCCTGGCCAGAGTCAGTCTTGCCCAAGGGCTATTGGTAGGGCGTTTGAGCGGCATTAGCAGAACCTTGCGCGACCAAGCCAGCTTGATAGTGCTCACGAAGGATGTGGTCAACACCAGTGCAATCGAGGGCGAGCTCCTGAATATTGAATCCGTACGTTCGTCCATTGCCCGCCGGCTCGGCGTGGATATCGGCGCGATGACTCCCGTCGACCGGCAGGTCGAGGGCGTGGTCGAGATGGTGCTTGACGCCACACTCAACAGCAATGCGGCAGTCACCCGGGAGCGCCTGTTCAGCTGGCATGCGGCGCTCTTTCCAACCGGTTATTCCGGTCTCTCCAAAATCAAGGTCGGTGACTGGCGTGACGATGCCAGCGGCCCGATGCAAGTGATATCTGGCCCTATTGGGCGGCAACAAGTGCATTTCGAAGCCCCCCCGGCTGATCGCATTGAAGTTGAGACTGGACATTTTCTCGATTGGCTAAACGCCGAATCCGGCGAACCGCCGCTCATTAAGGCAGGCCTCGCCCATTTATGGTTCGTTACACTACATCCGTTCGATGATGGTAACGGCCGCATCGCCCGCGCCATTGGTGATTTACTGCTAGCTCTTGCCGATGGCAGTCCGCAGCGTTTCTATAGCTTGTCGGCGCAGATCCAGCGGGAGCGCAAAGCCTACTACGACATTCTTGAGCGTACCCAGAAAGGCACGCTCGACGTCACCGAGTGGCTGGCGTGGTTCCTTGCCGCATTACATCGTGCCGTCGATCAGGCGCAGCACTCGGTTGATGCCGTACTGGCTAAGGCCCGGTTCTGGCAGCGCTTCACTGGCGTCCCTATGAACGAGCGGCAGATAAAACTCGTAAACCGGTTGCTCGATGGCTTCGAAGGCAAGCTAACCAGCAGCAAGTGGGCAGCGATTGCCAAGTGTTCGCCGGACACAGCCCTGCGTGACATCAATGAATTAGTGGAGAATGACGTGTTACGCAAATCCTCGTCGGGCGGACGCAGTACAAGCTATGAGTTGAACGAGCAGCCAGCGAGGTAAGGGGTTTCGCGCACTGGGGGAGGAAGCGATTACGGCCTGATTAGAGAGGTAACAAATGCTCATCTCGTCAGCGGCAATTAAAAAACCACCGCACAGGTGGTTTTTTAATTGGTGGAGGCGGCGGGAATCGAACCCGCGTCCGCAAGTCCTCTACAGGCAGTTCTACATACTTAGCCATGTTATTTGATTTAACCTGGCATCCGCCAACTGGCGGGCTGATGACAGGCGAGTTACCTATCGTTTAGCGCTCTATAAAGTAACCCTATGGAGCGCGATCCTCGTTAATGGCTCCGCTGTCTGTTGCCAGACCCGGCGTTGAGGCCCACCGGTGCGGAGTCCAGCCGGATTTAAGCGGCTAGAGCGTAACGTTCGTCGTTTGCGACTATGGTTTTCCAGATGTATTTACGAGGTAACTGGTCCTCGGTATGCCCTGCTTTGCTTTGCAACCCACGTCGAAGCCAGGTCGCCCCCGGCATTCTGTATTACGAGTTATTTAGATGATATTGGATTGGAAGAGTTCAATCGCTGTTGAAAGCGGCGGTGAACCCGGCGTGCTGGCCATGGACTAGCAATATTGGTGGGTTCCACTTCGCTCAGACCACCCTACGAGGACTTTGATCCTCCGTCCAATACGACTGGTGGGTTTCGCTGCGCTTCACCCACCCCACATCAGCTACCCAACTACACTATGCCGGACTACTATATCAGAAACTAGAGTAACCGAGCAGTTCTTGGGGCCGGTCTATGAGATATCTGGCGCCCCAGGATTCAGGAGGACTTGTGCTTCCGAGATAGCCATATCTCGCGATCACCGGCTCCATGCCCGCAGCCAGGCTGGCCTGGACGTCGCGTATATCATCGCCCAGATAGATGCATTCGGCGGGCGCGATTTCCATAGCGCGCTTGCGGTCAGCAAGGGTTCGGGATGGGGCTTGGAATGGGCGGTATCGCCTCCGCTGACGATGCACGCCGCGCGGTGGCCGAGCCCAGCTCCTGCATGAGTGGAAGTGTAAAACGCGCAGGTTTATTGGTAACGATACCCCAGGGAAGGCCGCGAGCATCGAGTTGATCGAGCAGTTCCGCAACACCCGGAAACAAACTAGTTTCGCGGCACAGGTGTTCGGCATAAAAATCGAGAAATTCTGCGCGCATGGCATCATATCCCGCATCGCCGGGTTTGATGCTGAATCCGAGGCCAAGCAATCCGCGCGCGCCCGCCGAAGCTTCGGTACGTATAAGCTCGATCGGCAGCGGCTGCGAGACCGCGGGCAATGCGCTGTCGATTGAGAGCATAGCCGAGATCAGGAGCGGTATCGGCGAGCGTTCCGTCGAGATCGAAAAGAACAGCCTTGGTCATTTCGAAGCACTATTAGTCCGGCGCGCAAACATATAAACATCATCTGGCGGAAACCGGTATTAATGGAGGCAAGGCATGCCATTCATTGTGAAACTGGATTCTGGGTCGAGCTGGAATGGAACCACAGTATTTTCTCGCGAGAAAATAGATGAATGCGATTCAAAATTATGAATCGTGCAGGTGAACAGAGCAATGATCGGGTTGAGTTTTTACCTGACTTATGGTTTTAGCTCGGAACGCCATGATGTAATTCACGTCCGTGTCGTGCTCCAGCGCATAAACCTTGGTGATGGGGTTGTAAGTCATGCCGATGATCTCTTGCACAGTAAGCTTCGCGTCCCGGGCCATGCGTGCAAGCTCGGATGGTTTGATGAACTTTGCATAGTCGTGCGTGCCTTTTGGCAACAGATTCAGCACGTATTCGGCGCCTATCACCGCGAAAAGTATGATTTTGGGTTGCGGTTGATGGTTGAAAAAAACACCCAGCCACCGGGCTTGGCAAGAGTGGCACATGCCCTGACTGTACTTGCCGGGTCAGGCACGTGCTCCAGCATTTCCATGCAGGTTACCACGTCATAATGATGGGGCTGTTCCTGGGCGAGATCTTCCACCGCAATCTTGCGATATGTCACCTGCTTGACGCCACTTTCCAGCAAATGCAGCTTTGCCACCTTGATAGCTTTATCGCCGAGATCGATCCCGGTTACATGCGCCCCGCTTCCGCCATGCTTTCCGTCAAAATACCGCCGCCGCAGCCCACATCCAGCACCGCCTTTCCCGCCAGGCTGGCAAACCCGTCGATATAGTCCAGACGCAATGGGTTGATTTCATGCAGCGGCTTGAATTCGCTACTGGGGTCCCACCAGTGATGGGCCAACTGGTTGAATTTGTGCAGCTCCAGCAGATCGACGTTCATGCCTGTGTTTTCCATTTATCGCTCATCGTTACTCATGCAATTTTAGGTTGCTGCCCTTTTCGATGTCAGTCGATCGTGCCAGTATTGCGCCCGGTGCAGCAGTACGGTTTCGTCCAGGGTAGTGAGTTCTCCGTCATCCACAAGCATTCTACCATTTACCCAAACATGGCTCACGTGTTCGCGCCCAGCCACGTAAACGAGGTGGGAGATCGGATCATAGCAAGGCGCCAGTTCGAGGCGGAAAAGTCCACGGCAGTGATGTCAGCCGCTTTGCCCGGAAGCAGGGAGCCGGTGAGCGCCCCCAGGCCCAATGCTCTGGCGCCGTTGAGCGTTGCCATTTGCAATGCCTGCCATGCCGGCAATGCGTGCGCTTTGCCGCTCTGACCTTTTGCAAGCAACGCGGCAAAACGCATTTCTTCGAACATATCAAGGCGATTATTGCTGGCGGCGCCATCCGTACCCAGGCCGATGTTGACCCCGCCGTCGAGCAGTGAAACAACCGGGGCCAACCCGCTCGCAAGTTTCAGATTCGATGAAGGGCAGTGCGCTACCGAGCAGCCTTGCTGCGCCAACAGTTCGATTTCACCATCGGTCAAGTGGGCCATGTGCACCGCAATCAGATTGGGGCTGAGCAGCCCGAGCTTATGCAAACGTTCTATCGGGCGCATGCCGGTTGCTTTCAGGCTGTTTGCGATTTCATCACCGGTTTCATGCAAATGGATATGGATAGGCAGGTCAAGCTGCTCGGCATAGGTGAGGATGCTGGTAAATGATTTGTCGCTGACGGTATAAGGCGCGTGCGGCGCGAAGCAGAAGGATACCAGGGGATGCGGATTGTATTCATCACGCAGCGCCAGGCCCTTTGCCAGATAATCGTCGGCATCGCTGGCGTAAGCAGTGGGGAAATCAATAGTGATCATGCCTATGGTTGCGCGCATGCCGGATTCCAGCACTGCACGAACGGATGCTTCCGGGAAGAAATACATATCATTAAAGCTGGTGATCCCGCCCTTCAGCATTTCGGCGCATGCCAACCGGGTGCCATCGAAAACAAAGCCTGCATCGACGTGCCGTGTTTCAGCAGGCCATATGTATTTGTTGAGCCAATCCATCAGAGGCAAATCGTCCGCCAGTCCGCGCATCAGTGTCATGGCCGCATGGATATGCAAATTGACGAGGCCTGGAATGAGCGCGTGATTGCCCAGGACGATCCTCTCATCCGGGACGAATCGCGTTTGCGCTTCAGCATTGGGGATAATCGCCTGGATCATCCCTGATGGATCGCAATGGCATGATCGTGCAGCACCGAACCAGCGGGCTCGACAGGAATTATCCAGCGCGCTTCCAGCAACGTATCGATTTTTACCGGGCGGTTCATGCGCATAAGCTTATCAAAAAAAAACCCTGCCACAAGGGCAGGGTTTTTGGCAGGGTTTTATTTCTCGCTTGGAGAGATAGAATTAATATGAAGATTCCCGCGTGCCGGATACTTCCACTTCAACGCGGCGGTCGGGCGCCAGGCATGCAACCAATGCCTTGGTCTTCTTGTTGCCTTTGCAGGTATCGCCGGTGACCGGGTTGGCTTCGCCCTTACCATCGACAAAGACGCGATCTGCATCGATGCCCTTTTCTTTGACCAGGTAGGATTTGACTGCTTCAGCGCGACGCACGGAAAGTTTCTTGTTGTAAGCATCGGATCCTATGCGATCAGTATAACCGATGGCAACAATCGTGTCGTATTTGACACCTTTAAGCTGGGATACGAGATCATCCAGAGCTTGCTTGCCGCCGGGCTTCAGGACAGCCTTGTCGAAATCGAATAGTTCATCAGCGGATAACGAGACTTTTTCAGGTTCTGTTACAGGGGCAGGAGCAGGAGCGGGAGCAGGTGCAGGAGCGGGCGCCTCAACTTGTTTCTGGGGCTTCGGCAGCAAATCAGGATCGCACTCGTAAGTTGCCATGGCAGGCGTCCAATAGCCTGTGCGCCAACAGTCGCCGGACGAATCTTTGGCTACCCCCCCGCGGCCATCGCTCGCATAACCTTCAGGTTGTTCCTCCGCCATTGCGGCTCCTGAAAACAGCACTGGCAAAACAACCGCTCCCAGCAAGAGTTTTTTCATTACCGTATTTTTCATGCTATGCCCCTTTTTCAGAAAAACTTCAATTCAGATTGAATCATCCCTAGTCGTGCAAAATTCGTGCAGCAAAATTCGTGCAAATACTCGACAACGCCATTTTATTTGTCAATGGCAATTATTACACATCCACGTTTTGATTATGTATTTATATAGCTGTCCTTGTCAAATCATGTTGTTGCATACGGCATGAATACTGGAATATCCGGATGACTTCACTACGAGCGACATGGTAAAATCAGCGGTTTTACATATTGTCGCCTGTGCTGGTATCCGGGACGGGATTTTTATCATAAGTCCTTGTCGCGTTAGAAAATAAATAATGGATCAATTCGCAAAAGAAACGCTGCCCATCAGCCTCGAAGAGGAAATGCGCCGCTCCTATCTTGATTACGCCATGAGCGTAATTGTAGGGCGTGCCCTGCCGGATGTACGCGATGGCTTGAAGCCGGTACACCGCCGCGTGCTTTTCGCCATGCATGAGCTTTCCAACGACTGGAACCGCCCCTACAAAAAATCGGCGCGCATCGTCGGCGACGTGATCGGCAAATACCATCCCCACGGCGACACCGCTGTGTATGACACCATCGTGCGCATGGCGCAAAATTTTTCGCTGCGTTACATGCTGGTGGACGGCCAGGGAAACTTTGGCTCGGTGGATGGCGATAACGCGGCAGCGATGCGCTATACCGAAATCCGCATGTCGCGTATTGCGCACGAACTATTGGCCGATCTCGACAAGGAAACGGTGGATTTCGGACCGAATTACGATGGCTCGGAAAAAGAGCCATCGATTCTGCCAGCAAAAATTCCCAATCTGCTCATAAACGGCTCTTCCGGCATTGCGGTCGGAATGGCGACCAATATTCCGCCGCATAACCTGAACGAAGTGGTGGACGCCTGCCTGGCTATATTGAAGAACCCCGGAATCAGCGTGGAGGAATTGATCGAGATCATTCCTGCGCCCGATTTTCCAACCGCCGGCATCATCTATGGCGTGGCCGGAGTAAAAGAAGGCTACCGCAGCGGCCGCGGCCGTGTCGTGATGCGCGCACGCACTCACTTCGAAGACATGGATAAAGGCACTCGGCAAAGCATCATCATTGACGAGCTGCCCTATCAGGTGAACAAGGCAAATCTCCTGATCCGCATCGGCGAGCTGGTGCGCGACAAAAAAATCGAGGGCATTTCCGACCTGCGCGACGAGTCCGACAAATCCGGCATGCGCGTGGTCATCGAGCTGCGGCGCGGAGAAGTGCCCGACGTGGTGCTGAACAATTTGTACAAAGAAACGCAAATGCAGGACACCTTTGGCATGAATATGGTGGCCCTGCTTGACGGGCAGCCGCGCCTGCTGAACCTGAAGCAGATGCTGGATGCGTTCTTGCGCCATCGCCGCGAAGTCGTGACCCGGCGTACCGTATTCGAGCTGAAGAAATCCCGGGAACGCGGCCATGTGCTGGAGGGTCTGGCGGTGGCGCTGTCAAACGTGGATGAGGTGATTGCGCTTATAAAGGCCGCGCCCACACCTGCGGTGGCGAAAGAAGCCCTGATGGCGAAAGCCTGGCGTTCCGGGCTGGTGGAAGAAATGCTCGCTCGCGCCTCGGTTGACAGAAAGGCATTTCGTCCCGAAGGATTGGCGCCTGAATTCGGTTTGTCAAATGACGGCTACCATCTTTCCGACGCGCAGGCACAGGCCATTCTGGAGCTGCGCCTGCAACGGCTGACCGGACTGGAGCAGGACAAGATCGTCAGCGAGTATAAGGAAATCATGGAAAAGATTGCCGATCTACTCGATATGCTGGCAAAGCCTGAACGTATCACAGCCATTATCAACGAGGAGCTTGTCGCCATGAAGCAGCAATTTGGTGATAAGCGCCGCAGCGAAATCGTCATCAATACTCAGGACTTGAGTATGGAGGACTTGATCGCGCCCGAAGATATGGTCGTGACACTGTCGCATGGCGGCTATATCAAATCGCAACCACTTGATGACTATCGGGCGCAAAAACGCGGCGGGCGCGGGAAGCAGGCAACCGGCACCAAGGAAGACGATTTCATCGACAATCTCTTCATTGCCAACACGCACGACTACATCCTGTGCTTTTCCAGCCGCGGGCGGGTGTACTGGATCAAGGTTTACTCCATACCGCAAGGGGGCCGCGCTTCGCGCGGCAAGCCGATCGTCAATCTGGTCCAAATTGAGCAAGGGGAAAAAATCAATGCCATACTCCCCGTCAAGGCATTCGACGAGAACCGCTATATATTCATGGCGACTTCCTTTGGCACCGTCAAAAAAACGCCGCTGTCGGATTTTTCTCGTCCGCGTACCAGTGGCATCATCGCTGTAGGACTCGACGAGGATGATTACCTGATCGGCGTCGCGCTGACGGAAGGCAAGCATGACGTGATGCTCTTCTCGGATGGCGGCAAGGCAGTCCGTTTCGATGAGAATGACGTGCGTCCGATGGGGCGTGGCGCACGTGGCGTGCGGGGGATGAAACTGGGCAAGGGCCAGAAGGTCATCTCGCTACTGGTGGCCGAAAACGAGGAGGTGACCGTTTTGACCGCGACGGAAAACGGCTATGGTAAACGCACCCCCATAGGCGAATACACAAGGCACGGCCGTGGCAGCCAGGGCATGACTGCCATCAAGACCAGTCAGCGCAACGGCAAGGTCGTGGCGGCAAGGCTGGTGAGAGAGGATGACGAAATCATGCTTATCACGACCGGCGGCGTTCTGATCCGCACCCGTGTCAACGAAGTTCGTGAAATGAGCCGCGCAACTCAGGGTGTGATTCTGATTAACCTGGACGAGGGCGAGAAACTTGCCGGGCTGGAGCGCGTGGTAGAGACCGACGAATGATGCTGTAAAGAAAGTATTTTCGGGAAAGCATTTTTCAGCCGAAAGTATTACGATAACCAGATATCAGGATTCTGGTGACAGACGTAAGGAATCCCTTGAACTCTGGAGGCGGCCACAGGTAGCGCAGGCGGCACAGGTGGCAGCATCTTGTTTGGAGGGCGCCTGAGCAGGCAACCAGAGGGCAAGTGTCAGCAGGCGCCGTCAAATTCATCAATTTTTATTTCTCAAGGCTCGTGTAGAGTCATGGCTCATGTAGAGATAAAAGGATCTTATGGAACACATCTATAACTTCAGTGCGGGCCCAGCGATATTGCCGGCAGAGGTTTTGCAACAGGCGCGCGACGAAATGCTCGACTGGCATGGCAGCGGCATGTCGGTGATGGAAATGAGCCATCGCGGCAAGGAGTTCATGTCGATCGCAGCGAAGACAGAGGCTGATTTTCGCGAACTGGCGGGCATCCCCGATAACTACAAGGTTCTTTTCTTGTCCGGTGGCGCGTCCAGTCAATTTGCCATGGCGCCAATGAACCTGCTACGTGGTAAAAAGAGGGCGAATTACGTCAATACGGGAGAATGGTCCAAGAAAGCCATCAAGGAAGCGAAGAAATATTGTGAGGTGAATGTCGTGGCTTCATCCGAGGATGCGAATTTCACCTATATTCCGGCACAGGACAGCTGGAAAATCGATCCGGATGCCGCCTATCTGCACTACACGCCCAATGAGACGATCGGTGGAGTCGAATTCAACTGGACCCCGGATTTGACGCATTTCAACGCTGATCTGAGCGCTGATATGCCGCTGGTGGCGGATATGTCGTCGAGCTTCATGTCGCGCCCGCTGGATGTCAGCCGGTTTGGGCTGATTTATGCCGGAGCGCAGAAAAATGTCGGCCCAGCGGGATTATGCATTGTCATTGTACGGGAAGACTTGCTGGGAACAACCGTGCCCGGCACCCCAACGATGTTTGACTACAAGACCCATGCCGATAATGATTCGATGTATAACACACCGCCAACCTATCCGATGTATATTTGCGGCCTGGTGCTCGAGTGGCTGAAAAACAAGGGCGGACTGGCGGAAATGGAGAGAATCAATATCGCCAAGGCCAATCTGCTGTATGACTTTCTGGATAGCACGGATTTTTACCACTGCCCGGTAGCCAAAGCGGATCGCTCCCGCATGAATGTACCGTTTACGTTGAAAAATGCCTCGCTGGATGAAGAGTTTCTCAAGCAGGCCAAAGCACACGGCCTGATCCAGCTAAAAGGGCATCGTTCGGTTGGCGGAATGCGTGCCTCGATATATAACGCCATGCCCATCGAAGGGGTAAAGGTCCTGGTGGAATTCATGAAAGAGTTCGCGAGAAACCATGCCTGAACGCGCACATAAAACCTTCCGGATACTGACGCTCAATCAGATTTCGTCATTGGGCCTGAAGCTTTTTCCTCCGAACCGCTATGTCGTGGGTAATGAAGTCACCGGGCCGGATGCGATCCTGGTACGTTCGCACAATATGCTGCAAATGGATATTCCTTCCAGCGTAAAAGCGATAGGCCGGGCGGGCGCCGGCACCAATAACGTCCCGGTGAAAGATATGAATCTGCGCGGCGTGCCGGTATTCAACGCACCCGGTGCGAATGCGAATGCGGTGAAGGAACTGGTCCTGGCTGGCTTGCTGATGGCGTCGCGAAATCTGGTCCCGGCAATCCGCTTCGCCGAAAACCTGCAAGGCGATGACGCCGCTCTCAACAAGCTGGCGGAGGACGGCAAGAAGCAGTTTGCCGGGATCGAATTGCCCAGGCGTACTTTGGGCATTATCGGCTTGGGTGCGATAGGGCGGCTGGTCGCCGATGCGGCAATCCGGCTCGGCATGAAGGTCATGGGTTATGATCCTAACATAACCGTGGACGCAGCCTGGAACCTGTCGTCGGAAGTAAAACGGGCCGAAAGCCTGGACGATCTGTTGCGCAACAGCGAATTTGTAACATTGCACGTGCCATTGCTGGATACGACGCGCCACCTGATCAATCATGAACGCGTGCAACACATGAAAAAGGACGCGATCCTGCTCAATTTCTCCCGCGAGGGCATTATTGACGAGAATGCGGTACTTGAAGGAATCGAATCCGGCAAAATAAAATACTACGTTTGCGATTTTCCCAGCCAGAGACTGCAGCATCATCCCGGCGTCATAACACTGCCGCATCTGGGCGCTTCCACGCTGGAGGCGGAAGAGAATTGCGCGGTAATGGTGGTGAACCAGGTGATCGATTATCTGGAAAACGGCAATATTGTTAACGCGGTAAATTTTCCCAATATAACCATGGAACGCGAGTCCCCATACCGGCTGGCCGTGGCCAACGCCAATGTACCTAATATGCTGGGACAGATATCCACCAGCATGGCCAGAGCCGGCCTCAATATCCACAACATGGGAAATAAATCCCGCGGCGAAATGGCTTATACCCTGGTCGACGTGGACAGCCCGGTTCCGCAACAAGCATTGGACGAGATTGCGGCAATCAAAGGTGTATTAATGGTGCGTTACCTGCCTGTACTGGCTGGATAATAACCAGGATATTCATCCTGGGAATCCCTAGATGAGCGATCAACTCAAATATCTGCGCGACAGGATAGATGCCATTGACAGCGAGCTGCTCACATTGATGAGCGCGCGCGCCAGTCTTGCTCGGGAAATCGGGCAAATCAAGAACGGAATGGCATATCGGCCCGAGCGTGAAGCCCAGGTGTTGGCACGATTATGCAAGTTGAACCCCGGGCCGCTGGCTAATGAGCATATTGTGCGGTTATTCACTGAAATCATGTCACTGTGCCGATCCATGGAAGAACCTCTGACCGTAGCATACTTGGGCCCGCAAGGGACCTTTTCAGAAGAAGCCGCGTTGAAGCGCTTTGGCAACGTAGTAACGGCACTGCCATGCACCTCCATAGACGACGTATTTCGTAAAGTGGAGTCCGGCGGGGCGGGCTATGGAGTGGTGCCAGTCGAGAACTCCACGGAGGGCGCGGTCGGAAGGACACTCGACCTGTTGCTGCAAACACCACTGAAAGTATGTGGCGAAGTCGCGCTGCCCATACATCAGCTTCTGCTCGCGCAGCACCGTGATCTTACGCGCATCAAAAAAATTTACTCTCATCCTCAATCCTTCTCGCAATGTCACGAGTGGCTTAACGCTAATCTGCCTCACTTGGCCGGTGAAGCGAGGATCAACGCAGCAAGCAACGCGGATGCGGCGAGATTGGCGTCGGAGGATGAAAATGCCGCCGCGGTCGCTGGCAAAAAAGCCGGAGAAGTATTCGGGCTCACCGTCTGCGCCGAGAATATCGAGGACGATCCCAACAATACGACACGCTTTCTGGTGATTGGCGCGCAGGAGATCGCCGTTTCCGGTAAGGATAAAACGTCATTGGCGATGTCGGCCAGGAATCGTCCCGGCGCAATCCATGAATTGCTGGCTCCGCTGGCGAAGCATGGGGTAAGCATGAGCCGTCTTGAATCACGTCCTTCCCGCGCCGGTCTGTGGGAATATGTATTTTTTGTGGATATTGAAGGCCATCAGCAGGAGCCGAAAGTCGCGCAAGCACTGCAGGAATTGCGGCAAATAGCGGCATTCCTGAAAGTGCTCGGCTCGTATCCAGCGGTATAAGCTTTATCCGGCAGTATAAGTTATCCGCTTTTTCACTTTTCCTGTATCTCTGCACTTGATGGGACCTAACGTTATGAATCTTTGCGAACTTGCTCCCGAGTATATCCGCGGTATCAGCCCCTATCAGCCCGGCAAGCCGATTTCGGAACTGGCCCGCGAGATGGGCATGGACGAGCGCTTCATCATCAAGCTTGCATCCAACGAGAATCCTTTGGGAACGAGCCCGCTTGCGCTGGAGGCAATGAGCAAGGCGCTCAATGAGGTCTCTCTTTATCCGGATGGAAGCGGCTTCGATTTGAAAGCTGCGCTGTCGCGGCGTTATGGGGTGGCCGGTGGCCAGATTGTGCTGGGAAACGGTTCCAATGATGTTCTGGAGCTGGCGGCACGCGTGTTCTTGAAGCCCGGGGCTTCCGCGGTTTATTCACAGCATGCCTTTGCTGTTTATCCATTGGTAACGCAGGCAGTCGGCGCAAGCGGCATCTCTGTCCCGGCCAGAAACTACGGCCATGATCTCGATGCCATGCTGGACGCGGTCACACCCGAAACGCGTATTGTGTTTATCGCCAATCCCAATAACCCTACCGGCACTCTGCTGGAGCCTTCCGCCGTGTTGCGCTTTCTGGAACGCGTCTCTCCAGACGTACTGGTCGTGCTGGACGAAGCATATAACGAATATTTACCCGGCACAGTCAAGGCGGACAGCATTGGCTGGCTGAAGCGCTTTCCCAATCTTTTGATTACCCGGACTTTTTCCAAAGCATATGGCATGGCAGGCGTAAGAGTGGGATTCGGTCTCGCGCATGAAGAAGTGAGCGGCCTGATGAATCGTGTCCGCCAGCCGTTCAATGTAAACAGCATCGGGCTTGCCGGTGCCGTCGCCGCGCTGGAAGATGTGGAATTCGTGAAGCGCTCGTATGCGCTCAACCAGGCTGGAATGCTGCAAATTACCACTGGTTTGCGGCAACTCGGCATTGAATACATTCCGTCCTATGGTAATTTTTTGAGTTTCCGTGTTCCGGGCGATGTCAAGGCAGTCAATCAAAGTCTGCTAAAACAGGGCATTATTGTGCGCCCTATAGGTATCTATGAAATGCCGCAGCATCTCCGAGTTACTGTCGGGCTCGAATCCGAGAACAGGAAATTCCTGAAATCGCTGGAGATAGCCTTGGGAATATCTCCCGAAATGCCTTTCGGGATAGAGCAGCGGGAAGCGGCGCCTGAAACGTCTTCTGAAGCAAGCCCCGAAATAGCCACTGGAGGATCAGCTTGATCATCGTCATGAACAGCGGCGCCACCGATGAGCAAATCGGTGGCGTGGTATCCAAAATTCAGAGCTTCGGGCTGGACGCAAATGTTTCCCGCGGCACGGAACGTACAGTCATCGGCGCCATCGGGGATGAACGTAAGCTTGACCCGGAAATGTTCGATTCCCTGAGCGGCGTCGAGTATTCGATGCATGTCGTCAAGCAATACAAAATTGTCTCGCGTGAATCACACAAGCACGACTCGATAATAAATATAGGAGGCGTTCCTGTTGGCGGCAAGCAAGTGCAGATTATTGGAGGCCCATGCTCGGTGGAAACCCAGGAGCAGATGGATGTGGCGGCGCAGCATGTGTCGGAAGCCGGTTGCACATTGATGCGTGGCGGAGCTTTCAAGCCGCGTACCAGTCCTTACACCTTCCAGGGAAATGGGGAAGAAGGACTGAGAATGTTCCGCAAGGCAGCCGACAAATACAATCTACGCATCGTTACCGAACTGATGGACGCACGCATGCTTGACACATTTCTAAAATATGATGTGGACGTGATCCAGATCGGCACGCGGAGCATGCAGAACTTCGAACTGCTGAAAGAGGTGGGACGCATCAATAAACCGGTGATACTCAAGCGAGGCATGTCGGCGACCATTTCAGAATGGCTAATGGCGGCTGAATACATTGCCGCCGGCGGCAACCACAACATCATTTTCTGCGAACGCGGCATACGTACCTTCGAAACAGCCTACCGGAATGTGATGGATGTAACCTGCATCCCGGTGCTTAAAAAAGAAACCCATATGCCGGTCATCGTCGATCCATCCCATGCCGGGGGCAAGACCTGGATGGTTCCCGCGCTGGCGCGCGCGGCAATCGCCGCCGGTGCCGATGGCTTGCTGGTCGAAATGCACCCGAATCCGTGCGAGGCCTGGTGTGATGCGGATCAGGCACTCAATCCCCAGGAATTTCATTCGCTGATGGGGTCATTGAAGGGAATCGCAGAAGTTATCGGACGAAGTTTATAAAGTTTATAGGTAGCCCTTTGGCCGCCCTGGCGCTGGGCTTTTCGCTGACGCGGGGGCGCGCGGCTACGCCCTTGTACCACTGCCACTTGTATCCCTGCCGATTCAATGATTGGCTCTTAAGCTCATCAGAGTTCCTTACCTGTCGAGAGTTAATAGATGTCTAGAATGACGAACGCATGATCCGCAAACTGGTGGTTATCGGTGTTGGCCTGATCGGCGGTTCATTCGCGCTTGCACTGCGTAAAGCGGGCTGCGTTCAGCATATCACCGGTGTGGGACGCAGCCGGGAAAACGTACAGCGTGCGCTGAAGCTGGGGGCGATCGACGAAATCGCTGTTGACCTTCCGTCAGCATTGAAAAATGCGAGTATCGTGTTCCTCGCCATACCGGTCGGGCAGACTGGCGAGATCATGAAGCAGATAGCCCCTACCTCGAACCGGACACGATCGTTACCGATGCGGGGAGCACCAAGCAGGACGTGATCACGGCGGCACGTACTCATCTGGAGAAACATCTGGAGAGTTTTGTGCCAGGGCATCCCATTGCCGGAGCCGAACGCAGCGGAGCAAGGCAGCTCATGCGGGCTTGTTCCGTGATAAGAATGTGGTACTGACCCCCCTGGATGAAACCTGGCCGAAGCAACCGGCCAGGTGACTGAACTGTGGCAGGCCTGCGGCGCGCGCGTCTCGCTAATGAGCGCCCGCCGGCATGACCAGATCCTTGCCGCGATAAGCCATCTTCCCCACGTGCTGGCATTCGCGCTCATGCATCATATTTGCGATGCGCGGGACGATGCGAAAAATGCGCGAAATATGGCACGATACGCCAAGCCCAAACGATTCGCTGCGATTTGCCGGCAGCGGATTTCGGGATTTTACCCGTATCGCAGGCAGTTCCCCCGAGATGTGGCGCGACATATGCCTCGGCAATCGCGAAGCCCTTATCGGCCAAATTGATGCTTATCAGCGCGAACTTGCAGAAGTGAGAGAAATGCTGGGGCGTGGAGATGGGGAAGCGCTTGAACAGCTTTTTGCTGATGCGCGCGAAGCGCGGCGGCAATGGCTGAAATGAATCGAAACCCTAGCGATAATCATGACGAATACTGAGCAACCTGAGCGGAGAAGAACATGACACTGAAAGAAAAGCTGGACGACCTGAACAATATGATTTTGAAGGGTGAAATTCTGGAATCCATGGACAAGTATTACCACCCGGATTGTGTTGTGATGGAAAAGAACGATATCGTAGCCAAGGGACTTGAGGAAGCCAAAACCAGGGAGTCAGATTTTTTCAAGGGTGTAGACGCGTGGCTCAAGTCCGAAATTCTCTCTACTGCCGTGGGTGAAAACGTGACGATGACCGAGTGGCATTATGAATACAAGCATAAGGACTTTGGCCTCAAGAGTTTCGACCAGGTCGCCGTTCAACATTGGAAAGATGGAAAGATCATCTCTGACCGCTTCTATGCCCTGTACTGAGCAGCAATCCACTTGTGACATACGCGACCGGTATATGCCTTGAAACCGCTCATTTCGAACTTCGCTCTTAAAATAATGACACGAGTGAACCTCGGCTTATCCATCTGCCGAAGCCGATTTTCAGCGAATAATACCCCGGCCGCTTGTTGAGATAAAATCAAGGAAGCCCTGCACCTCAGGCGAACCATACGCCAGCCGCTCAATGCCAGCCTTTGCTTCATTTAAGGTAAGCCCGGATCGATAAACCAGCCTGTATGCGCGCTTCAACGCAAGGATGGTCTGCTCGGAAAAACCCCGGCGCTTGAGTTCCCTCAGATTGAGGCCATAAGGTTTAGCCACATTACCCGCCGCGAGTATATAAGGCGGCAGATCCTGAGTCAGAACGGTGCCCAGGCCAGTAAAGCTATAGGCGCCCACGCGGACGAATTGATGCACGGAGGTGAATCCGCCGAGTCCCGCGTAATCCCCGACCTGTACATGGCCCGCCAACGAAGCATTGTTGGTGAAAGTGGTGCAATTACCGACCCGGCAATCGTGCGCCAGATGAACGTAGGCCATCATGAAGTTATCATTTCCCAAGCGGGTTATGCCGGTGCCCTGAATGGTTCCTCGGTTAAAGGTGCAAAACTCTCGAATTGTATTGCGATCGCCTATTTCCAGTCTCGTCGGCTCATTGCGGTATTTCTTGTCCTGTGGCTCATCCCCCAATGAACAGAACTGGAAAATACGATTATCGCGGCCGATGCGGGTATGGCCGGTTATGACGACATGTGGACCTATCCAGGTGTCATCCCCGATTTCGACATGTTCTCCTATGATGGAATATGCACCGATGGCGACGCCCGAGCCAAGGCGTGCCCGCGGATGGACGATTGCCGTATGGTGAATCCTGTTTTCCTTCATGGAGCTCGCCTGAAAAAATTAAACCATGCCGACGCTGTTTTCTTCCCTGCTTCGTGCCTCTTTTTCCCTGTGACAAAAATACTGATTCCGGGCTAAGATAAAGCTCTTCAAGAAAGTCCGGTTCCCTATTCCTGTCCCCCTACAACTCTATAATGGCCATAATCTCGCACATAAGCGACCGCGTCGGCAATTGAAACGAATAGAACACTCACAATGCTTCATTCGCCGGATACCATAGTTGATGACACGGTTGATAACAGAGCTATCGCCCTGCGCATCTCGAAACTATCGAAAGCATACCGCATCTATGAGCGCTCCCAGGACCGGCTGCTTCAAAGTGTATGGGGGAGCCGCAAGCAAGTTGTACCGCGAGTTTCGCGCGCTGGACGGCGTCTCGTTCGATGTCTATCAGGGTGAAACCCTCGGCATCATCGGCCTCAACGGCTCAGGCAAGAGTACTTTACTGCAACTGGTTGCCGGGACGTTGACGCCCACCGAAGGGGAAATCCGGGTCAATGGCAGGATATCGGCCCTGCTCGAATTGGGAGCCGGCTTTAACGCCGAGTTTACCGGAAGCGAAAATATCCACCTGGCGGCCTCGATCGCGGGGCTTACTGCCGCCGAGATCAAGCAACGCCACCACCGGATAGCGGAATACGCCGCAATTGGTGATTTTATCGATCAGCCGGTTAAGACATATTCAAGCGGGATGTACGTACGGCTTGCGTTTGCAGTTGCCATATCGATCGAGCCGGAGGTGTTGATTATAGACGAGGCGCTGGCGGTGGGAGATATGGAGTTCCAGGCAAAGTGCATGGTGACGCTGAAGCAGCTACAGAAACGTGGTACCACTATCTTGCTTGTCAGTCATGATATCGGAGCGGTGAGCGCGCTCTGCCATCGCACGCTTTACCTGAGGCAGGGGCGTCTACTGGAACTGGGCCCGACTGGGGAAGTTGTTGCACGGTATGTTCGTGAGGCGCAGGAAGCAAGCAACCGCGAAATCACAGCGTCGGCGGCTGATCCCGAAACCCATGCCCGCAACACAGCCGAGTCCGGCGGGGCGATCAATCTACCGGCGCCGCGAAACGAGCGCTTCGCCCGCTTTGCCGAAAAGGCAGCGTACTGCCGTTCCGGCGCCGGCGACGTTCGTGTCATCCATGCCGAAATGGTGGATGACGATGGTCTTCCGGCTCATTCAGTGAAGTTTGGGCAGCAGGTGACCATACGGATCATCGTCGAAGCCATCCGCACCTGTACTTTTTCCGTCAACTATAAAATTTGCGACAAAAACCGGATTCCGGTGATCGGCGCTGACTTCCTGATGCAAGGTCAGGAGTTATTGACACTGGCCCCGGAACAGCAGGCCGAGATCGCCTACCGGACGTCTCTTCCCCTGGCCGATGGCAAATACAGTCTGAGAATCTCATTGACCCACCCGATCAATGCACATCAGCAGGCGTTGTTTTTCGACATTGTGGAGATTGCGCATGTATTCGAGGTGCTGCCTAATGCCACGGCTAAATTCTGGACCCAGGTATACCTGCCTAACGTACTGGATATAAAGGTATCATGACAGGCCCTTTGCCGGACGAGCGCAGCTTGCTTGTGATCAGCCATCCGGGACATGAGCTGCGCCTGTATGGCTGGATCGATCGGGTACAACCTTTGATCTGCATCCTCACTGATGGCTCCGGCGGCGACGGTGCGCCCAGACTGGATAAAACCTTGCATGTCCTGCATGCGTTGCGAGCGGAGATCGGACCCATTTGCGGCGAACTCAGCGATCGCCGCATCTATGAAGAAATTCGTCACCACAGGTTCGAGCTGTTCGACACGCTATGCGAGCGCCTGGCCAGGCTCATCATCGCACGCGATATCGATATCGTTGTCAGCGATGCCATGGAAGGTTACAACCCGACTCACGACTTATGCGAAGTACTGGCCCAGGCAGCAGTCGCTATCGCCAATGGCAAAAAGAATCGCCCGACCCGCCACTACACTTTTCCCCTGATGGGTGATCCGCGCCAGCCTCCAGCGGATGGGTATGGTGTTCAGGCAGCGTCTCGTACAACTATTTGTCATACGATCGAACTTACTCCGTCGCAGTTCAAATGCAAGCTGGAGACGATACGAACCTATGCGGATAACGCAGGAGGAAAGCTGCGGGAGGAAGTTGAAGATGCGTTTCGCACTTACAGTGAACATGCATTTGCCCGCGAGTATCTGTTTGCCACCCCTGAATCCAGGCAAGCGCTCGAACCGGATTTTGCACAAGCAAAACCTTTTTATGAAATTTATGGGGAAAAACAGGTTGCAGCCGGCCGTTACCCGCGCGTCATCCGTTTCCGCGAGCACATCCTCCCACTGATGAACCGGCTCTACGCAAAGATACCGGGGCTACCGGCGGCTACCGGGGCACTGGCAGCAATCACGCGGGAGTAACGGAACCATGAGAGTCCTGATAACCAACAATACGCTGGATACCCGGGCGGGCTCGGAGCTTTATGTCGGGATATTGCCCTGGCACTGCTGCGGCGCGGCCATCAACCCATGGCCTACAGCACCCGGCTCGGCTCGGTTGCCGAAGAGTTGCGTGCGGCCACTATTCCGGTGATCGACGACCTTAGATCATTGACGGTGGAGCCCGACATCATTCATGGCCAGCATCATCTGGACGCCATGACGGCCATGTTGCATTTTCCCCAAACGCCTGCGGTCTATTTCTGTCATGGCTGGTTGCCGTGGGAGGAAATGGCGCCGCATTTTCCAAGCATACAACGCTATGTGGCGGTGGATGATCTCTGCCGCGAGCGCTTGCAATGCGTACATGGGATTGCAACCAGGCAAATCCGGATGATCCGCAATTTTGTCGATCTGCAACGTTTTACGCCGCGCGATGATCTGCCCGCGGTGCCGCGCCGTGCAGCGGTATTCAGCAATTACATCAGCGAAAATAATTGCCTGGGGGTCCTGCGCAAGGCTTGTGCCGCACGCGGAATCGAGCTGGAGGCTATCGGGTCTGCCGCGGGGCGCAGCGAAGCGCAGCCCGAACGGATACTTGGCGCGTATGACATCGTATTTGCAAAGGCACGTTGCGCCCTGGAAGCGCTGGCCTGCGGGACCGCCCTCGTCGCCTGCGACGCCGCTGGCCTTGGTGGCATGGTCACACCTGTCAACTATGAAAAATTTCGCGCGCTGAATTTCGGCATCCGTACTCTTCGCAATCCCATTACCGTGGAAACCGTTATAAGGGAACTCGACCAGTATGATGCAATTGGAGCGGGCGAAGTTGCACAGCGTGTGCGATCGGAAGCCGGCATGGATCATGCGATCGATCAGATCGTTGCAGTTTATGAGGAAGCAATCGATGCACATCATCATTTATCCGTGGCGCCCATGACAACTGTGACGCCCATGACGGCTGTGGCACCTGTCGCGGAAAGCGCAGCAAATGAAGTTCGCGAAGTTCACCCGGACCCTCGCTTTCACGCCGCCAGTGATTACCTCCGTCAGATTGCAGAGTTTACGAAAGGGAGGCATTTGGCCGAACACGCAAGGGAACAGGCTCAAGCTGACGCGATGGCACAGCGTGCGCGTGCGGAGCAGGCTGAACGTACGCTGGAGCAGATTTACAACTCGCGCCTCTGGCCCATGGTTGCGTCGCTCTATCGATTAAAACATGCCTTGTGGAATCGCCCGTTGGCTGAAACAAGGAAGTACTGGACATATCGCAAAAACCGGACGCAGCCGATCCAGCGTATACAGCCTATACATCGGACGCAGGTCGGCGATGCAAACCTTGCCGATTATGACAAGCGGAATACCTCGAGCGACCGCGCGAGGGCATTCGGGCAGATATACCGCAATAACTCATGGCAGAATTCGGAGTCGCGGTCGGGCCCCGGCTCGACACTGGAACGAACCGAAGTGCTACGTCGCGAATTGCCCGCCCTTCTGAACCGACTGGGCGTTCGCACCCTGGTCGATGCGCCGTGCGGGGACTGCAACTGGCGCCAGCATGTGGAGATCGACCTGGATGCATATATTGGTATCGATATCGTCCCCGCGCTGATCGAGGAGAACCGCCGGCGCTACTTGCGCCCAAACTGGCGGTTTGAAGTTGCCGATGTGATCAATGATCCTCTCCCCCCTGGCGACGCCTTGCTCTGCCGCGACGCCATGATCCATCTCTCGCTTGCCGACATAGGTCGCGCTTTATCCAACATCCGGCGCTCGGGCGCTAAATATTTATTGGCGACCAGCCATGAAACCATTAGCGTAAATACCGACATCACTACGGGAGAATGGCGGTCGGTAAATCTCATGCTCGCGCCTTTCAATCTTCCTGTCCCGTTAACACGCATTATCGAAAATCCCCAAACCGGAAAAATACTCGGCGTATGGTCACTGGCCGAGCTATGAAGCATACTTCCGGTAACGGTAACCTCGCGCTGTCGGTATGTGCTGCTGACTCAACTCTCCCGATTGGTACCGCCGTAGTGGGTGCGGGCTATTTCGGGCGCCGGCATGCGCTATGCTACGCCCGCCTGGCCGGTAGCGAGTTACAGGCGCTTGTCGATCCCGATCCGGCGACACAATCCCTGGCGGGATACCTCGGCATACCCTGGTACAGTCATGTTGGCGATCTTCCGTCCACCGTACGCGCGGTATCGGTCGCGACACCCGTCGCTTCGCATTATACGTTGGCCAAGACGCTGCTTGAACGCGGGTTGGACGTATTGCTGGAAAAACCGATTGCGGAAACCGCAGCCCAGGCAACCGAACTACAAATGCTGGCGGAAGCAAAAAGTTGCGTTCTGCAGATCGGCCATATCGAGCGCTTCAACCCCGCTTTCAGAGCCGGTCCGGCACTGCTGTCCCAAGCGCATACTATCCGGACAGTGCGTACGACCCAGCGCCGGCCGCGCGCTGGTGCGCTGGATGCAGTAATCGACCTGATGATTCACGACCTTGACCTGATTCTATACGGCGTGGCCTGCCCCCTGATCGATCTTCATGCCTCCGGCTGCAGCCACGGCTTGACTCCAATCGATGAGGCACAGGTTGAGCTGGTCTTTTCCAACGGATGCCGTGCGTATCTGAGCGCATATTGGGGATCTGCCACGGGGCAGGAAGACCGGTACATGATTGCGGAACTGGGCAATAATGAAACCTGGATGATGGACTTCAATCGCCGAGCCAGCTTTCGCACGACATTTGGCAGCTCATCACACAACCCGGGAAATATCGGCAATCCCGCCCTGGCATCCGGGGCGCACACTTACGAAGATATGCAGCACGACACGCTGAGCCTGCAACTCACTTCCTTCCTGGACGCCTCCCGACATCGAGCTGTACCCCGGGTTACACCGGAAGATGGCCATGCGGCGCTTGGCCTGGCGCAGCGGATCCGGCAGCGGATACTCACATAATGGTCGTGCCGCTGTTGGACTTGGGCGCCCAGTACCGGCAGTTGCGCGATGAAATCGATGCGGCAATCCAGCGCGTGCTTGCGAGCGGCAATTTCATTGATGGCGCCGAGAACAAGGCGCTGGAATGTGAACTTGCTGATTATATTGGCGTCGCGGAAGTGATCAACGTCAATTCCGGAACCGATGCGTTGTTGCTTTCGCTGAAGGCATTAGGAATAGGCGCGGGCGATGAGGTGATCGTCCCCAGCTTTACCTTTTTCGCAACCGCGGAGGCAGTGTGCCTGGCAGGGGCCCGGCCGCGTTTTGCCGATTGCTCATCCCGGCATTACAACATCGATATCGACAGTATTCGGCGAGCCCTAACCTCTCAAACGAAAGCAGTCATTGCTGTTCATCTTTTCGGAGAACCGGCCGATCTGGCGCCGCTGCAGGAATTTTGTACGAGCCACGGCCTGTGGTTGATCGAGGATGCAGCGCAAGCGATCGGTGCACGGTATCGCGGTCTCGGCGTAGGATCCTTCGGCGCCACCGGCGCTTTCAGCTTCTACCCGACCAAAAATCTTGGGGCTTATGGCGATGGCGGTGCGATCTCCTGCAACGACCCGGCCTTGGCGGCACGGTTGCGGCGACTGCGAAATCATGGCCGGGAAGACCGATACCGCCATGGCGAAATCGGTTATAACAGCCGTCTCGACGAGATCCAGGCAGCCATTCTGCGAGTCAAGCTTCCTTACCTGAACGGATGGAATGCACGGCGACGGCAAATCGCCGCACAATACCAAATAGCTTTACGCCATACCGCCTGTGGCTGGCCGATGGCGATCAAAGACTGTATTCCTGTTTATCACCAGTTCGTGATTACCCATCCACAACGCAATGCGCTACAGCTATTTTTGGCTGAACATGATATTGCGACTGCCGTGTTTTATGCCATACCCTGCCACTTGCAGCCAGCTTTTTCGGCATCCCATGCCGGTCTGTCACTGCCGCAGGCCGAGCGCTTCGCAGAGCAAGTGCTAGCTCTGCCCATTTATCCCGACTTACCCGAAGAAACAATGGCACATATCGTGGAATTGATACAGGTCTTTGAACGGCGCTACATAACTCAGCATCCGGCTCAAGCTTAGGTGCCTCCCTGAAGTGTTTCCCGATCTTTTGCAGAGCAAGGGGCAGAGCAATTATTGTGGCTTCCAGGCGTGCAAAGGCGGCATTTCCACGCGTTAAACATCATTCATGCACGATCGGCCTATCGTTGAACAGATATTCTTTCAGTTGTTTGGAAAATGTCGAGTCCCTGCGCCGGATCCACTCCAGCAACATTGATGCGTGTTCCTTTTCCTCATCGCGGTTGTGCGCAAGAATGACCTTGAGTTGCTCATCCTTGCAGGCATTCATACGCTGGTTGTACCAGTCGACAGCCTCCAGCTCTTCCATCAGTGAAACAATCGCACGGTGCATATCCCGCGTTTCATCGGACAGCTCTTCAATAGGCTCGTGGTATCCAACACTCGACATTGCCTGATCCTCCCCTGAAATGATAATAAATAGAATATGTGCGTATCGTTGTATTCCTGCATAAGCGCAGTTCAGGACCCGTTGCAATTTAATCGTACCACACAAGTAAGGGGTAACCGCCGCCGGCCTAATCCATCTTTCGCTGGTTATCTCATTGTTGTGGTCAGCTTCAACACATTAACTTGATTTGTTGATGATCTTTTACTAATTTTATTGGCAGGGACACTCCAGTATGTAATATTGTAAGCATTGATAACTCAACCGGAGGGAGAGCCGTGAATAATTGCTCAAGCAGTCGTGGGAAGATTAATCATGCCGCCTGATAATGCTATGCAAGCACAGCCAGCAAAAGCTGTCCGTCTTATCTTTGAATACGAGGGTGAAGCCGTCCGATTGATCAGTCAACAACCCGTCGAAATGGTTATCTCAGACACCGATACATCGGTCGCAGATCGCCCGGCTGATTTTGTTGCTCATTTTATCGACCTGCGGGATGCGGCAAATAAGACACTGGCGCGCGTGGCGGCGCGCGGGGCTTTCGCCACGAGTGCCGAGGTATTTCCAGAGAGGTCCGGAGATCCGATTACGCGCGTGGACATTGCCGTGCCCAAAGGCGCGTTCACCGTTGTGGTCCCCATATCCGACAATACCGATCATGTCACACTGGTAAAAGTCGCGCCTGGCGCGGAGGCGGCTGCTGGCCCCGAGGGGCTGCGCCGTGCACAATTAATCACAACCGACGTGGCAAGCTTTCCACTTTCGGGAAGAGCCCAGCCCGCAGGCAACGGAGGTGTGCGATGACGACCTCTGACGGTTCCGTATTGGGAAATACACAGATTTTTGGATCGGCTCCCCGCAGCCGGGCTTTCAACGTGGTCATGCTGGCCGATGGTTTTACCAGCGCACAGCAAAACGATTTCAATAATGCTTGCTCCGCCTTCGTTACAGCATTCACGACCACGCCTCCGTTCGACAGGTTGAAACCGGCGATCAATATTTTCCGCGTGAACGTCTCATCCACGGACTCGGGGGCAGACGATCCTGTAAGCGCGGGCGGTACCGGAGCCAGCGTGCGAACATACTTCGACAGCACGTTCGGCACCAGCGGCATACGCCGCCTTCTCACCTGCAACAACACGACAGCGTTGCAAGTCGCCGCGGCGCAGATTCCGGAATTTACCGTCGTGATTGTCGTGGTGAACTCCACAATATACGGCGGGAGCGGCGGCTCGGTAGGTACTTATTCGCTTGCCGGCGGGGCGACCGAAATCGCCATTCATGAAATGGGGCATACCGCTTTCGGACTTGCCGACGAGTATCCCTACTGGGCCGGCGGCAACGAAACCGGCCATGATCATCACCCGGCAGGCGAACCGGGAGAACCTAATGTTACGACGAATACCAATCGGGCTACCCTGAAATGGAACTGGGCAGTGGCGGCGACCACCGCAATACCGACAATGTCGAACCCGAATTGCGCAACAGTGGATAACCGCCCCAGCCCCGTGCCCACCGGTACCGTAGGACTATTCGAAGGTGCCCACTACTATCACTGCGGCGGCTACCGGCCGGAGTTTGACTGCAAGATGCGCAATCTTGGGGTTCCGTTTTGCCATGTTTGCCGTCAGGTAATCTGGAACAGGATCGCCCCGCTGGCCACCCTGCCCGCGCGCAACCGCACGCCGATCAATGTAGTGGCGCGCTTTCCCGAGCATCTGGATGTGTTCGCGGTTGCTTCCGATGGCCGCACCATGAGCGATTGGTGGGATGCTGCCAGCGGTTGGGCAGGCTGGTTCCAGGTCAGTGGCGGCATTGCTTCGCCCGGCGGGGCGGGGTCGCCCGTCACCGCCATAGCCCGCTATGCCGGTCATCTGGATTTGTTTACTGTCGGCACCGATAATCGGGTATACAGTGCCTGGTGGGATCAGGCAACCGGCTGGTCGGGCTGGTTCACCATCGGCAACCTCGTCTGCCGGTCCGGCTCGACCGTCAACGTGGTATCGCGCTATACCGATCACCTCGATATCTTCACTACGGCTTCAGATGGCAAGGTCATGTCTACGTGGTGGGATGCCCGGTCCGGATGGGGCTCATGGTTCCAGATTTCGGGCGGAGTGGCAGCCGCGGGCGCAACCGTTACCGCAATTGCGCGTTACCCGTTCCACCTCGACGTATTCACCGTGGGCACGGATAACCGCGTCTATAGTTCCTGGTGGGACGAGCGCTCCGGCTGGTCAAGCTGGTTTGCCGTTGGCAATCAGAGCTGCCGGCCTGATTCGACAGTAAGTGTGGTGGCACGCTTTCGCGACCAGCTCGATCTTTTCACTACAGCGCCCGACGGAAAGATCATGTCGACCTGGTGGAACGCGCGCACTGGCTGGGGCTCATGGTTTCAGGTGTCGGGCGGCGTTGCTTCAGCCGGGTCGCCGGTTACCGCAATATCCCGATATTCCAACCACCTCGACCTGTTCGTGATCGGAACCGATAACCGCATCTATAGCACTTGGTGGCACGACACCACCGGCTGGGCCTCATGGTTCAACGTTTCTGGTGGAGTCGGCAAACCGGGAGGACAAGTAGCCGCCATTTCGCGCATAACCGAGCACATCGATCTCTTTACCGTAGGGAGCGATGGCATCGTTTACTCAACCTGGTGGGACGCCACGGGCGGTTGGGCGGGATGGTTCCAGCTCGGCGTTACCTGATATGAGACCTTTCTCGCTGGAAATCAAACCCTGCAGAAACATCCTATACAACTGTCCACTCAGGAGCAGCATCCATAAGCCAATGAGAAGTCGCCCATATTATCCTTTCTCGTAGTTCCAGGGATTGAAACCCGAGATATTATAGTTCGATGCCGATTGGCTGTTACCAAGCAGCTCGCTGGGGCTTATATTCCATGGCAGTGAATCTGACCTAGTGTTACAAGGCTTAGCGGATAAAAACTGAATTTCTTTTATAACATGGATGCGTAGTACTCGCTAAAAGTTGGACAGTTAACCCGGCCCTTTTGCACGTCATCCGCCACCGCGTCTATGAATGTCCTGAAGTCACTTCTGTTGGTTTCGAGCGTTGTTGTACCGTTATTGTCGCGGACGTATGATGTGAAGGTAGGCGACGCAGGCCGCTTGCCTTGCTATCACTTCCTTCAGTAGGGTCGTCATATTAGACCCAATATTAATGTAGAAGGTATCGCCAGCAATCGAGGTGCCTACAGTGAAAGTGAATTTAATACCGTTATGCGTAAATGGCCTCCCCGATCTTCCACTACCAATAGGATTACCGTCCATATCTGTAACGTTGTACGTGGTGGCACCGGCAGTATAACCAGTTTCCAACGAGTGTACTTTGCCCATTTTGTGGTGGTCGGGGCAGGAAAGGATTTCGCCGTAAAGGCGCCGCTTCCACCACTATTATAAATATCGGCTGCATGTAGTCATGGTAACGCCAGTGTTCGTTAACCCACCTCCTCCGTACCCGGGTATCTGCATAGGGTTGTAGCCACGCAAGTTGGGATAGGCGTAGATAATTGCACTTGCAGCGACATTGCGAGCACAGTTAATGCCCAAGTCTGCCAGGGCGCGATCAAGGAGGAGTGTTGACATACCGTAAGGATAAATAGCGAGATTCGACCCACGCACCCAGCCGTGCGTCGTCAGGAACGTCTTACAAGCATTATACTCATCGAAAAGTTCCTGTCGCGAGTAACTGGTTCCCACCTGAATATTTCCCACCGTATCGGTCGTGCTGCTGTTTGTCACGCTGTTAATCTTCGTCCAGATAGTCTCAGACACAGCAGAATAAAACGGTGTCTTGCCATAAACGATGTCAGTTTGCGGTTGACCATGCTCATCCAGTCCGACGACCGTAAATGGGCGGCCCCAGTCGTTGTTGTCGGAAATTATGACAATATGTCGCGGAGCATCGAAGACTGCCGTTCCTATCGAACCATTGGTCGGAGCGGTAGCGCCCGCGTTTATGATCGCGCCAGGGGCAGCGCCCCGGTTATCGAGTTGGCCTCCTTCGTGCTCGCATCTATATGTGTATTGGAATGGTTAACCAGATCCCAGCCATCATTGTATAGCTGTTGCAACTGAGTAATATTCATCAACCCTGATTTACCTATAAAACTTGAAACCACTCCGATAGTTCCTCGCAAGCCTTTCGTCTTCATATATGACGCGGCTTCAGAAAATTCCGATGGATAACCGTCATCGAAATGAAGCATGAGTGTCGGCCGGAAAGCCGGATTTAACCACATTGAGTCCAGATAAACGCTGTTTATGGCCGTGTTGTTCGTTACGGCGGTGTCAACCTCAAACCGGACAGAATCCACCAGATTTGTAGCACTGTTGACCAACTGGTTTCCGTTGGAGGCCGCACCATCGACGATGAAACCGTTCTGGATAATACCGCTGGTATCGACAGCACCGTTTCTGTCACCGCTAATGGTGAGGAAAAACCAGCCCGGGCGCTCGTTTTGGGCCCTTAAATCCCCGGTTGAGAACCAGTTAGGACGCAATTCGGTGAGCCTGGTTGGTCAGCACCACTTCCATATTGCCTTTATCGGGTGAAAAGGCAGCAGGAGACTCTATCCTTAAAAGGAACCCGAACAGTGATTTCTTATCGTAGGCAAATTTCTGAAGGCGTGAATTGGTACCAGGCGAACCTGTCAGATCTATGGTGACTATTGTTGCACCGCCCGAGGCCGCAGGGGTGAATCGTATTGAATCAGGAGAGTAAAGGACGAGATTGGAGTCTGCATACGTACCAGAGGAGAAAGCTGCATTGACATCAGAAGCCACTGATTGCAGAGTTATTACTGGCAGGTTACTCATTTTTCCCCCTTAATTTTTTTAAAGACGGGTGGCTGGTCCTCAAGCGATGCTTAGCCCCCACGTTTGCTGCAAACATCAGTTTCAATATGGCCTGATCCCTTTAAAAACGCAACCTTTTTAACCTGCCTCTAGACTTATTTATAGTTAAAAATAAAGGAAAGGCAAGACTTTGCGTCATTGACCCTTTCAACAAACAATTCCTAAAAAATGCGTCCCTCCCCTGCCCTGGGTAATATGATGCTGACTTGCTAATATTCCCGGTGCTATCTTGCCGCCTTTGAGGGCGAAGAAAGGACTTGCAAAGTCACCCGGAGGGTGTAGCAGACGCTGGCAAGCGAAGCAGAATACTGATCTTGTTCATATCACAGAAGAAACAGCAACAGACCGTCTGACCCGTTTCCCTTCCTGTTCCTTTTTATCCCTTTACGGGTCCCTTTAATCCCTGGCTGCTCGATGATATCGAGTCTCCCAGCTCTTCGACGATATTCGATAGCCTCTTAAATATGGCTGCTCTTGAGAACAGCACCAAATTAACGCTTTTTGCGTTAGCGAGCGGCCGCTCCGGCACGGGTTTTCTTGCTGACTTTTTTGCCAAGAATGTGCAACAGTGCTATAGCACGCATGAACCCTATCTTGTTCCGGGAAATCCTGTTCTTTTTGGCAAGCCCATAGACTGGAATACCAGGCATGAATGATAACGCGCTATTACCGTGCTGGAGCGGAAATGCCGCTTCATCGCCAACTGTAAAGCGCCGGTGTATTTCGAATCGAGTCATGCGTTCCTGAAAGTTTTCAACCGCCATGCAGGCGCACTGCTACATAACGCGGGTTTTATTCACCTTGTGCGTCATCCCCTAAAGGTCGCCAAAAGCGAAATGCTGCGTGAGCGACTGATACGCAAAGTGCATCTTCCTTTTGCAAATTACACGAGCGATACGGGTGAGCGTTACTTCCGCTGGGCATTAACCGGAAAGGAAGAAATCTTTCAGCATTATGCCGGCGCATACTTAAGCCGGTTGCAGTTCTATCTGCTTCAGTGGATCGAAATCGAATATCGGGCAATGGAACTGGTTAAACAGAATCGGTGGCAGGATCGCGTGTTTTTTATAGATGTGGATGCGCAATTAAAAGATGAAGCGATTCTAAGACAAATGCTTGAGTTTTTCGGGTTGCGCTACAAGCCGCGTTTTAATATGGATTTACGCAGGAATAAAACCCCGTTTGTCGGCCCCACAGTCATTACCGCCCAGGATGAGCTGGAAATACAGGAGGTGATGCAAAATCTTCCCTGCGCTTATAAGGCAATGTTAAAGGACGAGCCATATTCCAGGTGTTCGGGCTGGGAAACCTTCCGCCAGTATTGCGGGTAGAAATGATCGATGGAACCTGAAGTCATCCCTACTCTGTTGTCCGGATGAATGCTTGCTTCTCTGCTGAGCAGACGTTTAGCGCTGAAGTACAGCCGCTCGTTTGAACGCAGCGGATGGCTGGTCGGCTGAAGGCCTTGTCTGGGTAATGAAGCGATGAAGCGTTTGCCGTGCTATTCCGCCATGCTGACACCCGAGCCACCCATCTCTTGCGGAAGATCCTTCATCTTCGGCAATCCATCCTTGATGTGCAGCACCGTCTCCTGATAGTTCACATGAATGCCGGGGTGGTACGGAAAGTCGGGAATGACTGCCGCATACACATCCGTAAGCCCCATGCCCGGATGCTCAGTGAAGATATGGCCTCCGCAGGTTTTGCACCATTTGCGATAACTGTGCGGTGTCTTATTGTAAGTGCCGATGTTTTCCGCACCCTGAGTAACCTGCACCGCTTCCGGTTTCCATAAAGTGAAGGCGTTGACAGGCCCTGCCGACCAGTGCCGGCATGAGTCACAATGGCAATAGCCCATTGCATCCGGCTCACCGCTGACCGTAAACTGAACCGCGCCACAAAAACAACTGCCGTGGTAAGTTTTTCCGTTGTTCATTAATACATCCTCCATAAGTAACCCAGCGACGAAAGAAGCGGGAGCACAACTATTTGCCCCCCAATATACTCCAGTGCAATTTAATAGATTACTGCCCTTCGTTAAGGGGAGCTAAGGGGAGAAGTTAACGGGGAAAGTTTTGAGTCTTGGAATTTCAGATTCTATAAACTCGAACAATACCATTCATGGAGAGTAAGCGCAGAAATTGAATTGCACAGCGATATGTGTGAAAACGAGGCACGTTGACAATATTGGCGGAGGCGGTGAGATTCGAACTCACGGTAGAGTTGCCCCTACGGCAGTTTTCAAGACTGCTGCCTTAAACCGCTCGGCCACGCCTCCAGATACCCGGTACTGGGCGGTGAATAATACCGTTTTAAGCCCGATTTTTCCAGCAAGACCCTACAGCAACCGATGTTTATATTGCAACTTTCCATAAACATGAGTAGTCTTATGCATTGTATAGTTAGTCAACCAAGGAGACTTCATGCAACCTGAACTTCGATATTCCAGCCCGACCGCGCAAACGGGGCTTGCTGTTGTACGCAACAAGGTCCTGCGCAATACCTACTGGATGCTTGGCTTGACCATGATTCCCACGGTAATCGGAGCCATGATCGGGGTAAGCACCAATTTCGCGTTTCTCGCACAATCGCCAATCATGGGGCCGTTGGTAATGCTGGCCGTCATGATGGGTCTTCTGTTCGGGGTTAGCGCAACACGGAACAGCGTGATGGGCATTGCCTTGCTGTTCGTATTTACATTCGTCGCTGGCTGGTGGTTAGGCCCGATGCTGCAATATGCGCTTCATTTCAAGAACGGCGCGCAAATCGTGGGAACTGCCGCGGCCGGAACGGGCGCGATCTTCTTCGTCCTGGCAGGGATAGCCACGGTGACCAAGAAAGACTTTGGCTTCATGGGAAATTTCCTGTTCGTGGGATTGGTCCTGCTGATGATCGCTTCAATCGCCAATCTGTTCTTCGCCGTACCGGCGGCTTCGCTCGCCATCTCGGCGGTTGCGGTACTTCTGTTTTCCGGCTTCATTCTGTTTGACGTGAGCCGTATTGTTAATGGCGGGGAAACGAACTACGTAATGGCGACGATGGGCATTTACCTCAGCCTGTATAACCTCTTCACCAGTCTACTGCACCTGTTGTTGGCTTTCTCGGGCGAAAGAGACTAATAAAGGTTATTCGATGCAAAAAGGGCGGCTTAAAGCCGCCCTTTTTATTGGGTGTTGGGGGGTGGCCCAAGCTGTCTTGTTGACTTTTGCCGCCCTTTTTGGTTTTCCGGCCTCCCTACGCAGCCCCTTCTTTCTCGAACAGCGCAACGGATTCGACATGCGCGGTGTGCGGAAACATGTTCACCACGCCCGCGGCCTTCAGCGAATATCCATTCCGATGCACCAGTACGCCCGCATCGCGGGCCAGGGTAGCCGGATTGCAGGATACATACACGATCCGCCAGGGCGTGTTCTGTTCCTTCTGTAACGTAGTCACCGCAGCGATTGCACCCTCACGTGGCGGGTCGATCAGCATTTTGTCGAAATGCCCTTGTCCCTGCATCCATGCTTCGCTTATCTCAAACAGATTGGTTTTCACGAATTGTGTAAGATGCGCCAGCCGATTACGTGTGGAATTCTCCTGCGCCCTGTTCACCAGCACCGCGCTGCCCTCGTATCCGACAACCTGGGCGCCGCGCCGCGCGATCGGCAGGGCAAAGTTTCCCAATCCACAGAAAAGGTCTGCAATTCGTTCCCCCGGCTGGGGATCAAGCAAGCTCAGCGCCCGCCTCACCAGTATTCGGTTCATGGAAGGGTTGACCTGAGTGAATTCGGTCGGATGAAACGGCATTACGATATCGAATTCCGGAAGGGTGTAATTCAGTTCAGGCGCGGTTTTCGGATAAAAAGGATAAGCTGCCTTTGGGTCGCCGGGTTGCAGGAAAAAATGAATGCGATGCCGATCTGCAAAATCCTTGAGTAAAGCTTCGTCTTGCTCATTGAGCGGCTCCAGGATGCGTAATACCAGCACATCCACATCCTCGCCCAGCGATATTTCGATCTGAGGCAGGCGCTCTCGAATGGAGAGGCTGCTCACCAATTGCCGCAATGGCATGATGAGTTGGGAAATCCGCGAAGGCATTATTTCGCACGATTGCATGTCGGCAACAAAACTGCTGCGTTTTTCGTGGAAGCCTACCAGTACCGTATTTTTTTTAGCAACATAGCGCACCGACAGCCGTGCGCGATACCGATAGCCCCAGGCTGCTCCATATATTGCGGGCAGTATTAATTCGGGCTTGACCTTGCCGATATGCTTGAGATTATCTTCCAGGATGCGTTGTTTAGCCGCCACCTGGGCGCGCGCATCCATGTGCTGCAAACTGCATCCGCCGCACAGCCCAAAATACGCACATTGCGGCGCTACCCGCGCAAATCCTTGCTTGAGAATCTGCCCGGCCTGTGCCAGTTCAAAGCTTGGCTTCTTGCGATAAGCGTTAAAGGTGACCACTTCACCCGGCAGCGCACCTTCGATGAAGATGACTTTGCCGTCCGCGTGGGCAACCCCACGGCCTTCCTGATCGAGCGATTCGATGACAACAGGCGTAGGGTGAGTAGGCGGAGTAGCGGGAGTAGGAGCGGCAGCGGCTATGTCTACCTCCCTACATCCACTGACTGAGAAATTCCTGCCAGTGAGGTTCGCTGGATTTGCTCAAGGTGAGGCGCACCAGCTCGCATTCGCGTTCATACTGTTCGCTATTGAAAATACCGCGCATGAGCTGGAAGCGTAAAAATACCAGGTAGGTATTCACCACATCAGTTTCGCAATAGTTGCGGATCGCGGTAATTTCGCCCTTCTGGAAAGCGTCCCAGACCTGAGAGCCGTCCATGCCCAGCTTTCCGGGAAAACCCATCAACTTTGCCAGTTCGTCCAGCGGAGCATTGGCGCGCGGCTGATACAACGCGAGCAAATCCATTAAATCGAGATGGCGGGTATGGTAGCGGCTAAGGTAGTTGTTCCATTTGAACTCACGGTCATCGTCGCCCATATCCCAATAACAGCGTGCCTGCACGCTGTGGATCAGGCTTCGGTAATGGAGCACCGGCAGATCGAAGCCGCCACCGTTCCACGAAACCAGTTGCGGAGTATATTTATCGATACCGTCGAAAAATCTCCGGATGAGCTCCGCTTCAGAATCCGCCGGGCTGCCCAGCGACCATATGCAAAAATCGTTCTTGTCGCGCAGGGCGCATGATATTGCCACGACCTTCTGCACATGCAATGGCAAGAAATCGTTGCCAACAGCCTGGCGTCGCAACTGAAACGCCATCTCGGCAATATCGGCAGGCGCAAGCTGGGGGCCGAGGTCATGGAGCTTGCGCAATCCCTCTATGTCGGGAACGGTCTCGATATCGAAAACCAGTACGGGTATCACGCTAAGCGAATCTCACACTGATTTATGCGTTTGTATTTGACGGGATTCCCGCCTTTGACTGATGAGATAATCGCCACACAAGTTCTTGGTATTCACGTACTCAGGCGGGAAAAACCCCTGTGGAAAGATAGCGGTCACCACGATCACAAACGATCGATACGATTACCGCGTTATGCACCTCGGCGGAAATCTTGAGTGCCGCCGCCAAAGCACCCCCTGATGAAATCCCGGCAAAAATTCCTTCCTCTCGCGCCAACCGCCGCGTCATGTCCTCAGCTTCCGCCTGGGAAACCCGCATCAGGCAGTCCACGCGGCTGGCATCGTAAATTTTTGGCAGATACGCTTCAGGCCATTTGCGAATGCCCGGAATCTGGGCGCCCTCCTCCGGCTGCACGCCGATGATCTGAATTTCAGGATCTTTTTCCTTGAAATATTTGGAACAACCCATGATCGTACCGGTAGTGCCCATGCTGCTCACGAAATGGGTAATGTTCCCGCCGGTATCCCGCCAGATCTCGGGACCTGTGCCCTCGTAATGGGCTCGGGGATTATCCGGACTGGCAAACTGATCGAGAATTATTCCACGCCCCTCATCGCGCATGCGCTCGGCCACATCCCGCGCCTCCTCCATGCTGCCCTCTTTTGAGGTCAACACAATCTCGGCGCCGTAAGCCCTCATGGCTTGACGCCGCTCAATGCTAAGATGCTCCGGCATCACCAGTATCAGGGGATAACCCATGATTGCCGCCGCCATTGCCAGGGCGATGCCGGTGTTGCCGCTGGTTGCCTCTATCAGCGTATCGCCTGGCCTGATATCCCCACGCTCTTGCGCGTGCGTAATCATTGACAGTGCCGGGCGATCCTTTACCGAACCGGCCGGATTGTTACCTTCCAGTTTGACGAGAACGGCATTACTGGTTACCCCCGGCAAGTGCTTGAGTTTTACCAAGGGCGTATTGCCAACAAAGTCTTCTATGGTTTTGAACATGGCAGGCGGTCGCAAAAGATTATGCCGGATTATCGCACACGCGACGGGCGTTGAAAGGTCGTGTCGTACACTAAGACCGCATGAGCTTGGGTAGGTGGGAAGGGTAACCCATCGATAACTGGTGGGCTCCGGCCTTCAGCCTCCACCCACCCCTACGAAATTTTTACTTGGCTGCGGTGTTTGTTTTCCTTCTTGACCGCAGTGTCTGGTAGGATGGGTGGAGCAAAGCGCAACCCATCAGCGTTGATGGGTTACGGCTTAATGCCTCCACCCATCCTACCAGCGCCCGCGGGCAGTTGGGATTATTTTCATCATTTGGCAGCGGACTTACTGTCCTTCTTGATGGCAGTAATAGCGCCACCGGCGGTAATATCCTTGCGCACCCGCTTCATTATAGCCGGGCCAATGCCCTTGACCTTCTCCAGATCGTCGGGCGACTTGAACGATCCATTCTTCTTGCGATATTCGACAATTGCTTTGGCTTTGGCCGGGCCGATCCCCTGGAGCATTTCCAGCTCGGCTTGGGAAGCGGTATTGATGTTGACGGCGGCGTAGGCTCCGCCGGTGAAGACGAGCAGCATGATGAGAATTAGAAATAGCTTATTCAATCTCTTCTCCTGTGTAGCCTACTGACGAGCTTTATCGCTGAAAAACGGCCATATCGTTAGAGCTGATCGCCCGTCGCATCAAAACGGTTGTGTATACTATTGATGTAAACAGCGGCAATTAAAATACCGATTAGCGACATACTTTATCCAAAGATGGCTAGCAATTATGGAGCAAACCATCCATTTGTTTACTCGAGCAGAGGCTTAGCCTATGGTATTTACATGGCGCCGCGGCAGTTAGTTAGCTGCCTCAACGGCGGGCACTGCAGCTCGCACCGTCGTCGATGTCGTAATTGAAACCAAATGGTCGCTCAGCAATTTATATAGCGCATCGGATATGCCCTCAAGCGTGCGACAGTAAGCCTTTAATTCTTCCGGCGTAGGCGGTGAAGCAGCTGCCCCAGTATGAGCGCATTCATTTCTAAGTTCGATGAAAGATTCTAGCAGCCTGTCGGGCTTAGCCAGTGCTTCCCTTATGAGATAATTCTGGAATTCAACAGACTGGTCATTCGCCATGAGTCATTTTCGCCCGATCGATCGCAAGACTGCCTATCTTCTGCCTCCGTCGGTGGAGGAATGGCTACCGGAAGATCACCTGGCCCGGTTTATTGTCGAGGTGGTGGATGGACTGGACTTGATCCGGCTGGAGCAGGCCTACGCGGGCCGGGGCAGCGCGGCCTACCATCCGGCGCAGCTGCTGTCGTTGCTGGTTTATGGTTACGCGACCGGCGTGTTTTCCAGCCGCAAGATTGAGCGGGCGACCTACGATTCGGTGGCCTTCCGCTTCATTGCGGCGGGCAGCCACCCGGATCACGACACTTTGGCCACGTTCCGGCGGCGTTTTCTGGACGAACTGGCGGGCATCTTTGTGCAGGTGCTGGAACTGGCGCAGGAGATGAAGCTGTTGAAGCTGGGCACCGTCAGCCTGGACGGCACCAAGGTTCACGCCAACGCCTCGCGCCACAGCGCGCTCTCGCACGGGCACATCGAGAAGCTCGAAGCGCACCTCAAAGCCGAGGTGCAGGAGTTGCTGGCCCTGGCGGAGCAGGCTGACCGGGCGGACGTTCCCGACGGCGTGAGCCTGCCGGCCGAGATCAAGCGCCGGAAAGACCGGCTTGAGGCGATGGCGCAAGCCAAGGCCAAGCTCGCAGCCCGGGCGCAAGAACGCTTTGAGCGCGAGCAGGCGGCTTATGCAGCCAAAATAGCCCAGCGCGACGCGAAGACCAAAAAGACCGGCAAGAAAACTGGGGGCAAGCCACCGCAGCCGCCGCTGCCGGGAGTACAGTCAACGGACCAGATCAACCTCACGGACGAGGAATCGCGCATCATGCCGGTGTCCGGCGGCGGCTTCGAACAAGCTTATAACGCCCAGGCGGCGGTGGATGCCGGCAGTCTGCTGGTCGTGGCCGAGGCAGTGACACACGCCACAAACGACAAGGAACAGGTCGTCCCCATGCTGGGGCAACTTGCGGCTTTACCCAAGCCCTTGGGCAAGGTGGATCGGTTGCTGGCAGACAGCGGGTTCTACAGCGGCAAGAATGTCGTGGCCTGCGAAGAGGCTGGTATCGAAGCGTTCATTGCCGTGGCTCGGGACGAGCATCACGCAGGGTGGCGTGCCCGCTTCACTGAACCGTCTCCTCTATCCGAGACGGCTACAGCCGTCGAGCGCATGGCGCACCGGCTCAAGACGAAGCCCGGCCGGGCTGCGTATGCGCTCAGGAAGCAGACGGTGGAGCCGGTGTTCGGCATCATCAAATCCATCCTGGGCTTCCGCCAGTTTCTGCTGCGCGGGCTGAACAAGGCCGCTGGCGAATGGCGCCTGGTATGCCTGGCCTGGAATTTGAAGCGCATGGCCACATTGCGCCTCCAGACTTGAGGTAGAGGGTAAATTGCGGTGAGTGTGATCAATGATCGATGAAATAAGGGATTCCCGACGATAAAACCACTCCGCATGCCAAAGTTTTGCCTTTATACGCAAGCTCAAGTCCGACAGGCTGCTAGAATTAGCCTATAGTGATTACCTTGATTTCCGCAGTAGGGATTTATTTTGGACCAACAATCGGAAATATCAAGGTTCTCGCAAATTTCCTTAACAATGCTTGGTTTTGGGTTTGATTTTGTGTCGGTGAAAGCTTCCCATGCAAGCTGATACCCGCTCCCTGCACGAACAGACGCAAGTCGTTGTGCCAGTTCTTCGAGGCTGATTGTGGCTTGGGTTTTCTTTTTCTCTTTCTGCATTCTTGGACAATGCTGCGCCACCATTTATAAAATGCGCAAATTTTATTCTGTCTGGAAGAGCGCTAAAAGGGACACTTTTTGTATTTAAATACGTTATAAATCCCTTTGCTAATTCTTTGAGGAAGTATTCAAAATAGCCACTCACGGCAACTACCGCAGCACAACGCATTGTCTGAAACATATCCCGCATTTCTTTGTTTTTTAGACTTTGGGATGTATTCGCGTTGATATGATCGGCAAAGTAAATAACAGCCTGAATAGAAGTTTTAAAGGTCGTTAGTGCTGTAAGCATTTATTTCTCCGGGCTAAAGCTAATCAAATATTTCGGATCGCTGCCCTAGCAGCCTGTCGGGCTTAGCCAGTGCTTCCCTTATGAGATAATTCTGGAATTCAACAGACTGGTCATTCGCCATGAGTCATTTTCGCCCGATCGATCGCAAGACTGCCTATCTTCTGCCTCCGTCGGTGGAGGAATGGCTACCGGAAGATCACCTGGCCCGGTTTATTGTCGAGGTGGTGGATGGACTGGACTTGAGCCGGCTGGAGCAGGCCTACGCGGGCCGGGGCAGCGCGGCCTACCATCCGGCGCAGCTGCTGTCGTTGCTGGTTTATGGTTACGCGACCGGCGTGTTTTCCAGCCGCAAGATTGAGCGGGCGACCTACGATTCGGTGGCCTTCCGCTTCATTGCGGCGGGCAGCCACCCGGATCACGACACTTTGGCCACGTTCCGGCGGCGTTTTCTGGACGAACTGGCGGGCATCTTTGTGCAGGTGCTGGAACTGGCGCAGGAGATGAAGCTGTTGAAGCTGGGCACCGTCAGCCTGGACGGCACCAAGGTTCACGCCAACGCCTCGCGCCACAGCGCGCTCTCGCACGGGCACATCGAGAAGCTCGAAGCGCACCTCAAAGCCGAGGTGCAGGAGTTGCTGGCCCTGGCGGAGCAGGCTGACCGGGCGGACGTTCCCGACGGCGTGAGCCTGCCGGCCGAGATCAAGCGCCGGAAAGACCGGCTTGAGGCGATGGCGCAAGCCAAGGCCAAGCTCGCAGCCCGGGCGCAAGAACGCTTTGAGCGCGAGCAGGCGGCTTATGCAGCCAAAATAGCCCAGCGCGACGCGAAGACCAAAAAGACCGGCAAGAAAACTGGGGGCAAGCCACCGCAGCCGCCGCTGCCGGGAGTACAGTCAACGGACCAGATCAACCTCACGGACGAGGAATCGCGCATCATGCCGGTGTCCGGCGGCGGCTTCGAACAAGCTTATAACGCCCAGGCGGCGGTGGATGCCGGCAGTCTGCTGGTCGTGGCCGAGGCAGTGACACACGCCACAAACGACAAGGAACAGGTCGTCCCCATGCTGGGGCAACTTGCGGCTTTACCCAAGCCCTTGGGCAAGGTGGATCGGTTGCTGGCAGACAGCGGGTTCTACAGCGGCAAGAATGTCGTGGCCTGCGAAGAGGCTGGTATCGAAGCGTTCATTGCCGTGGCTCGGGACGAGCATCACGCAGGGTGGCGTGCCCGCTTCACTGAACCGTCTCCTCTATCCGAGACGGCTACAGCCGTCGAGCGCATGGCGCACCGGCTCAAGACGAAGCCCGGCCGGGCCGCGTATGCGCTCAGGAAGCAGACGGTGGAGCCGGTGTTCGGCATCATCAAATCCATCCTGGGCTTCCGCCAGTTTCTGCTGCGCGGGCTGAACAAGGCCGCTGGCGAATGGCGCCTGGTATGCCTGGCCTGGAATTTGAAGCGCATGGCCACATTGCGCCTCCAGACTTGAGGTAGAGGGTAAATTGCGGTGAGTGTGATCAATGATCGATGAAATAAGGGATTCCCGACGATAAAACCACTCCGCATGCCAAAGTTTTGCCTTTATACGCAAGCTCAAGTCCGACAGGCTGCTAGCACAATCAATGCGAGCTTTAATAGCACCTTTTCCATTTGTGCCTGATGAGATTGCTTTGATGAAGGTTGTATCGCTTTTTATTAGATTTATTAGAGCGTCTTTAATAGCCTGGATTCGCCGGGCATCACTTCCTGCCAAATCGACGTCAGACAGTGCCACCATAATTGCATCAGCAAGGGGCGCCGACTTCTGGCCGAAGGTGCCGTCCGCCTGTATCTTACAAAAAGCATGAGCTCCAAAAACTAGTAGACAATTTTGGACCGCCTTTTCAAATAAAGTTCTGTCTTCTACTTTTAAGCTCAAATCTGCGCTGTAAGCTTTATTCCTTTCATCCATATAGTCGCCAAGATAATCTTTAAATCTGACATCCATTGCAGACGGGTCTCGCAGGGCAAAAAACCTTAGCGCTAACTCGAGGTCCGTCATCGTCGAGTAAAGCTTGGAGCTTTCAGCAGCAATGTCATCTAGCGGTATATTCCAAAGGGTTCGGAAGGTAGACGACTTTGTCAGCTCATGCAGAGTAGTATTGAATGGGCCTTGGTAAATTGCGTTTCTTATTTCCATAGGCAATGCAAGCACACTACCAGTGTTTAAGCGGTCAAAAACGTCAAACTTAACAGCAGGAGAGGATTCCTTGAGAAGAATAATTGCCGGCATAAAACGTCTTAAGATGTATTTTGTTAAATCTTTCTTCTCTAAATCTTCGTACCTTAGTCCATTCAGCTCGCCCCATACTTCAAGCTTCTTAAGCTCAAACTCGTTTTTCAAAAACTGGCTTAGCGCTGTTAGCCGTTGGCGCCCGTCTAACACGACGTACTTGCCGTAGTCGTCCTCACCTAAAAATATTGGAGGGATGGGCACGTTCATAATGATCGACTCAATAAATCTTGATTGTTTCTCTTGGCTCCATCTGTCGCGTCTTTGAAACGAAGGATCAAGTCGTATGTCATCATCTCTAAACATTTCGGGTAGAGATTTAATAGGGAGCTCAATTTTTTGAGTGACGATATCAAGTTGGCGAGCCTCGTACTTTTTTGCAAGACTTGCGGGGTCAGTGTTCTCGACGTCAACACCAAGATCAACGTTTTCAATATTATTTTGAGCCATAGTCATTCTCTAGATTGCTTTTCACTTCTGATTTCGAAAGTAGGTTGGAAACAAAGAACACTTTCTGTGGTGACCCGCTGTGATATATATTTCTTTGCCTTTTTATTCAATAAGGCCATCGTTCTTCCAGTCGGGAAATCTTCACGGCGTACCAGACCCAGACCACACTGCGCAGCCATTTCACAAACAATAGCCGGAACATCGTTATGAATTTCCTTATAACGTGAATCTTGGACGACTAGTACGCATGATCCCTCTTTGGACAGAATACGGGCGATCTCTGATATAGAGCAAAACAGGGAGCGAAAATACTGTATGTGATTCTTAAAATAATACGCCTTGGAGGCTTTAGAAGGATGATCGTAAAGGGCTTCTAAGAACTTGGTACATTTACGCCCCCACCTGCTATCGACAGGAACGGATGTGCGTTCAACAGTTGAGGTTCCAGTTAGCGAACGTCTTAAAGTATCAAATTCGTTTTTTGTTAGCCCTAATACCGCAAGTTCAATTGCTGTTGCGATTGCATAGTCAATTCGAGTGCAATATGGCGGTGATGAAATAATCGCGTCAACAGAATGGCTTTCTAAGCCAGTTTGTTCAGCATTTCCAATTTCTAAAGCAACCGTTTTCCTTTCCCAAGTATTTGATTTATCAAAAATGCTAATCTTCTCACTCAGCATTTGAATCTCGGAAAAAAACGTATCAAATACTCTCTTTTGAGTTGGCCTCTTGCGGTTCCGAGGGCTGTGAGGCTTTTTTGTCCAAGTTGGATTTGTAGGAATAAAGCCGCTTAATAAGCGTCGAGTAGTTAAGAAAAGTGCGACATAGAAAAATGCGGCCAGGGAAGGCGTTTGAGCCAAGGCCGCGTTTGAAATTAGCTTTCTATAACTACCCGATGAAGTGAATGTTTGATTTATTTCTACTTCAATAGCCCTGATAAATCCGGCACTCTGAGGCGAGAACCATACGCATAGAGGATCACTATCGGCGTCAACTGTTTTTCTCGCTTTTGCTTGAGTCAGTAAGGAATTAGCAACGGACGAGAGGCTTGACAAATCCGACTTGGAAACAAGTCCTGCCTTAGCTACGATCACCATAGCCGGATTCAAATCTATTCCTAAAGCATGATAGCCAAGATGATGCGCGGCGGCTAAGTTGTCGTACCACCCCCATTCCAAGGGTCGAAAACAACAGACCCGGGACTTAGGCACAAAGAACTTAATAACTGCTCAGCAAACTCACTGGAATAGCCGGCGTAGTAGGGAAAAAGCCGCCATTCCCGGCCAAGCAAAGAATCCATCCACCTCTTTGGATTCCCAATTTTAATATCAGCTAAGGCAGACGCTGGCGGTGCAATCGTATCCAAATCTTCGCTTCTTTGAATTGTTGCGGAGAAATATCTATCTGATCTTTAAAAGAAAAAAGCAAGAGAGAATAGTTATCCCTCCTTATTACGACGCCAAAAGTTTATTAGCTCGCTAAGTTCGCAGGTTGCATGAGTTAGTAGATGTGCCGGTTGTAAGTTGCGTTCCGGCGAATATCCTTGCGGCCAGACCGCTTGGCAATATTTAGCTGGCCCCATGCCACCCGTTTGAGCAGAATGTTGAAATTGGTGGGTAATTCGCCGCGGCTTCCATGTAAACAAAAAAGACTCAGTAAGAACGGCTCTTTCTGGGCTTCTGTTTACAAAGCTATTCTTGGTATATTAAAAAGGAATATCGTCATCCATATCATCAAACCCACTGCTGCTTTTGGCTGGAGCTTTACTGCTGGGCGTACTCTGCGCAAAACCGCCCTCCTCCCTGTCAGGTGCTTCAAAACCGGCGCTGCCGGGTTTGCTGCCGAGCATTTTCATATCGGTGGCGATGACGTCGGTGGTATAACGCTCGACACCCGCCTTGTCGGTCCATTTACGGGTCTCTAATCTCCCCTCGACGTACACCGGGCGGCCCTTCTTCAGATATTCACCCGCGATCTCGGCCAGCTTGCGGTAGAACGTGACGCGATGCCATTCGGTTTTTTCCTGCTTTTCACCGTTCTTGTCCTTCCAGTTCTCGGTGGTTGCCAAAGTGATATTGGTCACCGCATCACCATTCGGCATATAACGTGTTTCGGGATCCTTTCCAAGGTTGCCGATAAGTATGACTTTATTGACTGATGCCATTTACGCTTCTCCCCCTAATAACTGAGCAACTCCTTGTTCATCAAAACCTCTCATATCCACTTTCAGATAAGCCACGCCTTCGCTCGCGAGCACCAGCGCTTCATGCACACCGGGCAGCGCCGCCAATTGACGCGACAATCCGCTGGCTTTACCCGTGTCCATTTCCCTGACATGGTACATTCTGGTGCGCACGGCGGCAGGCGCTTTCATGGTAACGGCAGATATCAGCCAGAGCATGAGAAGCACGCCGCAGAACGCAAACAATGCGGAACTGCCATAATTCCCGTACAGGTAGCCGCCTGCGGTTGCGCCTACAAACGTGCCGAGAAATTGAACGCTGCTATAAACGCCGATAGCTGTGCCCTTGGCGCCGACCGGCGCAATCTTGGAAATGAGCGAGGGCAGCGTCGCTTCCAGCAGGTTAAAAGCGGCAAAGAATACCAGCAGCGCGGTCGCCGTGCCCCACAAGGAATTGAAGGTATACGCCAGCATTGCCTGGCTTATCAGCAGCACGGCAACGGATGCGACAAACACCTGCTTGAGTTTCGCCTTTTTTTCTCCATAGATGATTGCGGGAATGACCAGCACCATGGATAGGAGCAATACCGGCAAATATACCTGCCAGTGTTGGTCCGCAGCCAGTCCGGACGTGCGTAATGACAACGGCACTACCAGCCAAAGCGCCATCAGCACCGCATGCAATGCAAAAACGCCGAAGTCCAGGCGCAGCAGTTCGCCATCGCGCAGCACATTTTGAAACCGCCCGGCCGACGCTTCGGTATCCGAGTGAAAACGGCTGATAGCCGGATTGGGAACTATCCTGGAAACCACCACCATCGCCAGCAGCGCCAGCACTCCGGTCATGATGAAGATTCCGGGCACGCCGATCAGGCGGTTTAGCGCGGGCGCGACTATCAAGGAAAGCGCAAAGGTGGCGCCTATGGTCATGCCGATGGTAGCCATCGCCTTGGTGCGATGCTCTTCCCTGGTCAGGTCGGCGGCAAGCGCCATTATGGCTGCGGAAATCGCTCCTGCGCCCTGGATGATTCTGCCGAAAATGACCCCATATATATCAGTGGCGGAAGCCGCGATAAAGCTGCCGATGGCAAACAGAATCAAGCCGCCGTAAATGACGGGTTTGCGTCCGTAGCGATCGGATAGCCAGCCGAACGGAATTTGCAATATCGCCTGGGTCAACCCGTATGCGCCAAGGGCAATGCCAACGAGCGTGTAGTTGCTGCCGCCCGGCAATTGCTCGGCGTAAAACGCGAATACGGGCAGGATGATGAACATCCCCAGCATGCGCAGCCCATAAATGCTGGCGAGGCCCACAGTAGCGCGCATTTCTGTTGGCGACATTTTCTCGGGCAACGCGGAAGGGGACATGAATCAGATTGGCAACAGAATTGGGAAAAGGAGGGAAACTTGCGTATATTAGCAGGTTTGACCAGTGCTCAGATAGCCTCAGCAAGACTCGAGCTGCCAGGCCTCCCATGGAGTGAGCAGCGGAATGGATCGATGGAACTCATAAGAATTCGCGGTGCGCGCACGCACAACCTCAAAAACATCAGTCTGGATCTGCCGCGGAACAAGCTGATCGTCATCACCGGTTTGTCAGGATCCGGTAAGTCGTCGCTCGCGTTCGATACGCTTTATGCGGAAGGCCAGCGGCGCTATGTCGAGTCGCTCTCGGCCTATGCGCGGCAATTCCTCCAGTTGATGGAGAAGCCCGATGTCGATCTGATCGAGGGTCTATCCCCCGCCATTGCGATAGAGCAAAAGGCGACCTCGCACAATCCGCGCTCGACCGTTGGCACTGTCACTGAGATCCATGATTACATGCGTCTGCTGTTCGCACGTGTGGGCGATCCGCAGTGCCCGGATCACGGCATCACGCTCACAGCGCAAAGCGTTTCACAAATGGTCGATCACGTGCTGCGGCTGCCGCCGGATACCCGGCTGATGATTCTTGCGCCGCTCGTGGTGGGACGCAAGGGCGAGCAGATGGATTTAATCGATGAGCTGCGGGCTCAGGGGTTCATACGGCTGCGGATCGACGGAAAGGTACATGAAATCGATGAACTGCCGAAACTGCAAAAAAATAAGAAACACACGATGGAAGTAGTGGTCGACAGGCTCAAAGTCTCTCCGGACTGCCAAGCAGCGATTGGCGGAGTCATTTGAAACCGCGCTGCGTCACGCCGATGGACGCGCTTTGGCGGTCGAAATGGATACGGGCGTCGAACATCTGTTTTCCGCCAAATTCAGTTGCCCGGTTTGCAGCTATTCACTGCCGGAGCTCGAGCCCCGGTTATTCTCATTCAACAATCCGATGGGCGCCTGCCCCAAATGCGATGGATTGGGGAAAATTACTTTCTTCGATCCCAAGCGCATCGTCGCCTTCCCGCATTTATCCCTGGCATCCGGCGCGATCAAAGGCTGGGATCGGCGCAACCAGTTCTATTATCAACTGCTGGCGAGCCTGGCCAACCATTACGATTTCGATCTGGAAGTGCCGTTTGAGCAATTGACGCCCGCTATTCAGGACATCATTTTGAGTGGATCCGGCAGGGAAAAAATCACGTTCGCGTATTTGAATGAAAATGGAACGCGAAGCCATCGAAAGCACAGCTTTGAAGGAATCGTTCCCAATCTGGAGCGGCGCTACAAGGAAACGGAATCGGTCACGGTGCGCGAGGAACTGTCGAAATACCTCAACTCCCAAATCTGTCCCGAATGCGCGGGAACACGGTTACGCCGAGAAGCCCGCCACGTTCGGGTGGGTGGTCTTGCCATCTATGAAATAAACGCGCTGCCGCTCAAAGAGGCAAGGGCGTTTTTCGATCAGGTAAAGCTGACCGGGCACAAATTCGCCATTGCCGAAAAGATCATCAAGGAAATTTCCAGCCGTATCTCTTTCTTAAATAATGTCGGGCTCGACTATCTGTCTCTGGAGCGCTCGGCCGAGACCCTGTCCGGCGGTGAATCCCAGCGCATCCGGCTGGCCAGCCAGATCGGCTCAGGATTGACCGGCGTCATGTATGTGCTGGATGAACCGTCCATCGGTTTGCATCAGCGTGACAACGGTCGCCTGCTGGAAACGCTTAAAAACCTGCGTGACCTGAGCAATAGTGTCATAGTAGTGGAACACGACCAGGACGCCATACTTTCGGCGGATCATGTCGTTGACATGGGCCCCGGTGCGGGCGAACATGGCGGGGAAATTATCGCGCAAGGCACCCCAGAGGCGATACAGCAAAATCCTGATTCACTCACCGGCAAATATCTTTCCGGCAGGCTATCCATCGGCCTGCCGGAAAAACGCACCCAACCGAAAGAAGACCGCTCGCTCAAAATAGAAGGCGCATCCGGTAACAACCTGAAGAACGTCAATCTCAGTCTTCCGGTGGGATTGTTCGTTTGCGTCACCGGCGTATCAGGCTCGGGCAAATCCACCCTCATCAATGAGACACTCTACAGCGCCATGGCCCAGTATCTTTATGGCAGCGCGACTGAGCCTGCGCCGTATCGAAACATCGAAGGGCTGGCTTTTTTCGACAAGGTCATCAACATGGACCAGAGCCCGATCGGGCGCACCCCGCGTTCGAACCCAGCCACTTATACCGGTCTGTTCACACCCATCCGCGAATTATTCGCCGGGGTGCCCCAGGCGCGCGAGCGGGGCTATGGACCTGGACGATTCTCCTTTAACGTCAAGGGAGGACGATGCGAAGCCTGCCAGGGCGACGGCATGATCAAGGTGGAAATGCATTTTCTGCCCGATATCTATGTGACATGCGATGTCTGCCATGGCAAGCGTTATAACCGCGAAACCCTGGAGATTCAGTACAAGGGGAAAAATATCAGCGAAATCCTGCAGATGACAGTGGAGCACGCGCATGAATTTTTCAGCCCGGTGCCGGTGGTCGCGCGCAAGCTGCAAACGCTGCTGGACGTCGGGCTTGGCTATATCACTCTCGGCCAGTCCGCGACCACGCTTTCCGGCGGAGAAGCCCAGCGGGTGAAGCTGTCGCTTGAACTTTCCAAGCGCGACACAGGCCGCACGCTCTATATTCTTGACGAGCCCACTACCGGCCTCCATTTCCAGGACATCGATTTGCTGCTGAAAGTGCTGCATCGCCTGCGCGACCACGGCAATACAGTAGTGGTGATCGAGCACAACCTCGATGTGATCAAGACAGCCGACTGGATCGTCGATCTCGGGCCCGAGGGTGGTGATGGGGGCGGAGAGATCATCGCCGAAGGCACCCCTGAAGAAATCGCAGCGAATGAAAAAAGTTTTACCGGGCATTACCTGAAAGCGACGCTCGGCTCATCCGGTCATCATCCACGAGCGTTAATACCGATATGAATGCGCAGGAGTATGCCCGAAATCTTCTGCTCAATAGTTTCCATGCCGCAATTGCCGCAGCCGATCCTCTGCGCGTCGTCCCCCGGCATTTACCGCCCAGCCTGTCTGAAGGCAGAATTAGCACCCCAGGCCGCATCCTGGTGGTTGGCGCGGGCAAAGCCGCCGCGTCGATGGCCCGGGCGGTTGAGAACTGGTGGCAAGAAGGCGCGAGGCAACATGCTGAGCTGGACGGTATCGTTATCACCCGCTATGGCCATGGTCTGCCACTGGAAAGAATACGCGTGGTCGAAGCAGGGCATCCCCTGCCTGATGAACACGGTGAACAGGCAACGCGGGCGATTTTGCATGAAGTTCAAAAACTCGATGGCAATGATTTACTGCTGTGTCTGTTAAGTGGCGGCGGCTCAAGTCTGCTGTCGCTGCCGGTCGATGGCGTATCGATCCACGATTTAAGAAGCGTCACCGCGGACCTGCTTCGATGCGGCGCGTCGATCCAGGAAATCAATACGGTCCGCAAGCACCTATCCGCGGTCCTGGGCGGCAGGCTTGCAGCGTCCTGCCGCGCGCCGGTACTGGCGCTGATCATCTCGGATGTGACGGGAGACGACCCGACGCATATCGCCTCCGGCCCCTGTGCGCCGGACCCGACAACCTATTCCGATGCATTGGCAACCCTCGCCTCTTACCGGATAAATGCGCCCGCTGCCGTGATGGAAACGTTGCTGGCGGGCGCTCATGGCAAGCTCACCGAGACGCCCAAACCAGGCGATGCTGCTTTCAATCAGGTTGAAAATCGCGTGATTGCGAGTGCTCGGGGCTCGCTGCTGGCGGCAAAAGAATACCTGGAATCCCAAGGAATACCGGCTGTGATATTGGGCGATGCCGTCACTGGCGAGGCGCGTGACGTTGCGAAAGTAATGGCGGCCATCACCAAGGAGGTCCGCTTGCATGAGCAGCCATGGAAACCGCCGGTGGCGTTGGTCTCGGGTGGCGAGACAACCGTTACGGTAGGTAAGGACGGACGTGGGGACGGACGCGGCGGCCGCAACGCGGAATTCCTTCTGTCGCTGGCCATTGAACTTGATGGTTTGGAGGGAATCTACGCGCTTGCCTGCGATACTGATGGCATAGACGGCACCGAAGACAACGCTGGCGCAATCATCACACCCGACTCACTGCGCCGCGCAAAGCGGCAAGGCATTAATGCATCTGCTCTGCTTGCCGGTAATGACACCTACACCTTCTTTGAGCTATTGGATGATTTAATCGTCACCGGCCCGACCCGCACTAATGTCAACGACTACAGGGCGATATTAATTTTTTAGGGAATATTAATTTAAAGTTGGCCTGGTACCGTACCTGGTTAGTACTGGGGTACGCAGTTCAGTCCGACCGTCATAATTCGTGCCGGTCGATGACGGTTGTGTCACGAAATCGCAATGTTCTGTACATATGATGGAAATATCGACAAAATTGAAACCCAGATAGAAACAGAGTAATCCTGTTGGAAGGAATGAAGGATGGCAGCAACAATACTGGTGGTAGAAGATGAACCGGCGATCCAGGATTTGATCGCATTCAGCCTGCGGCAGGCCAGGCACGCCGTTTTTTGCGCAAGAAACGCGGAAGAGGCCATGGAGATCATCAATGACGCACTGCCCAACCTGGTGTTGCTCGACTGGATGCTGCCGGGGATGAGCGGTGTCGAATTTGCCCGCATGCTGCGCCGCACCACGCGCACAAAAACCATTCCAATTATCATGCTCACTGCACGCGCAGAAGAAAGCGACAAAGTGGCCGGGCTGGAAATCGGTGCGGATGACTATATTACCAAGCCTTTCTCTCCACGCGAACTGCTCGCCAGAATCAAGGCGGTATTGCGGCGGCGCTCGCCGGAAGCGGCAGACGATATCGTCGAGATCGGCGGATTGCGGCTGGACTCGGCGACTCATCGCGTGACCGCGAGAGATAGCGAAGTCGTGCTCGGACCTACCGAATTTCGATTGTTGCATTTTCTCATGACTCACTCCGAACGGGTGCATACGCGCTCGCAGTTGCTCGATCAGGTATGGGGGGACCACGTATTTGTCGAGGATCGCACTGTGGATGTGCACATCCGCAGATTACGCAAGGCACTGGAACCTGTGAACAAGGACGGGCTGGTCCAAACCGTGAGAGGGTCCGGCTACCGCTTGTCGGCAGGACAAACAGCGAGTGTGGAATAATAAATAACAATGATTCAGCTCTTACAGCTCTTTCCTGCGAAATAACTACGTGTCCAGTTTCTGGGAGCGCTTTACCACAGTTATTCTGATAACTGTCGTGACCGGAATACTGCTGACGGCATTAGGCGCCGCCGCAACATTGGCGCTTTATGGCGTTGCGCTGCTGCTGATGGTTATCCATTACCAGCGTCACCTCACAATGCTGGATGAATGGCTCAGGGGCGAAAGACCGTCATTGCCAAACAGTTCCGGTAAATGGGGAGACGTGTTTGCGCGGTTGGCACGCCTCGTGCGTGAGCAGAAACACAGCCATCAGCAAATCAGCTCCGCTCTGGAGCGTCTGCGGCGCGCCACCTCGGCCATGCCTGAGGGCGTGGTCATTATGGATGAAGTGGACCGCATCGAGTGGTGTAATCCAGTGGCCGAGAAACATCTAGGCATAAATTGCAGCCTCGATACCGGTCAGCATATCACTCATCTGGTACGCCAGACCCAGTTTGCCCAATATCTGACAGCCCGCAATTACAGCGAACCACTGGTAATCAAGCAATCCCGCCAAAAAGAATTAACGCTTTCGCTACAGTTAGTGCCCTATGGCGACAAACAGAAGCTGCTTCTCAGCCGGGACGTGACCCGCCTTGAAATGATTCAAACCATGCGCCGGGATTTTATAGCCAATGTTTCACACGAGTTGCGCACGCCATTGACCGTGATTGGCGGATTTCTCGAGACTTTAACGGATGAGAGCCATTCAGACCCGAAATCACGTAAGTGGGCACTTGCGCTGATGACCGATCAGACGCAGCGTATGCAGCACCTGGTGGAAGATCTTTTGACCCTGTCACGGCTGGAAGATACGGAAAACCTGGCTCGCGAGGAAACTGTTGATGTCCCCCAGATGTTGCGCGGATTGTATGACGAAGCACAGTCATTGAGCTCCGGGCGCCATCTTGTCATCCTGAGTCTCGATACCGATGCAAAATTGCTGGGAAGCGCGGATGAGCTACGCAGCGCGTTCAGTAATCTTATCAGCAATGCGATACGTTATACGCCCGATGGCGGCGTTATCACATTGAGCTGGGCCATTCGTGACGGGCAAGGCGTGTTTTCGGTGGAGGACAGCGGCATCGGCATCGAGCCCGAACATATCCCGCGCCTGACCGAACGTTTCTACCGGGTTGATCGGGGCCGTTCCCGTGAAAGCGGTGGTACCGGCCTGGGCTTGGCCATTGTCAAGCATGTGCTCACCTGCCACCAGGCGAAGCTGGAAATCGCCAGCGAGCAGGGCAAGGGGAGCTGTTTCAGCGCGTGGTTTCCGGCGGCGCGCCTGATCACGCCGAAGGTAAGTGAGCCGGCTTCCCAGAAGATGAGCGAATCGGAGTCCCAGACCCCGCTGCCTGACGCAGGTGTATAATCCCGAATCGCTGATTGCCGGCGGAAGCCGTTTGTATTTTTCTGAAACGTTTTAGTTTCATGTCCAAACCACCCATCGACCTCACCGAAACACCCGTCAGCAGCCTGAACGTATATGACGGCGACCTTCTGCACGTCCGGTCAGATTGTGCGCGGCTCCCCGATGGCAAACTGGCAGTACGCGAATACATCACCCATCCCGGCGCGGTGGTTATCGTACCGCTGCTAGCCAGTGGAGAGCTGGTGATGGAGCGTCAGCATCGTTATCCCCTGCATCGCGATTTCTTTGAGCTGCCTGCCGGGAAAATCGATGGTGGTGAAGATCCTCTGCTGTGTGCGAAGCGGGAGTTGCTGGAGGAAACAGGGTATACAGCGAAAAGGTGGCGTTACATCACTACACTGCATCCCTGCATCGGTTACTCCGACGAAAAGCTCATTTATTATTTCGCGGAAGAACTCACCTTCGAAGGTGCAAGCCTGGATGACGGGGAACACCTGGAAGTGTTCACCTTGTCACTGCCCGCGGCCCTGGAATGGATCAGGGAAGGGAAAATTACGGATAACAAGACTGTGGCAGGCTTGTTCTGGGCTGAGAAACTGTTGCGCGGCGAATGGTAAATCCAGTCTGGAAAAATCAATTATAGGCCATGTGTCCTAAATAGATTAATAATAGCCATTCAGTCAATGGCAATTCATAAAGATGAAGTTCGGCAACTGGGTCAATCCCGCCTGGCTAGCCTTCCGATACAACCGACCTCGCTTGGCACTAATATACCTCTGATTCGAGGCTAATTGATCTGTCGGAGCAAGGGCTTACTCCGCAAAAAATTCACGCACCTTGTCCATCCACGATTTGGCACGGGGACTGTGGCGCGAGCCATCTTCCTGATTCATTGATTCTTCCAGTTCCTGCAACAACTCTCTCTGGCGCGCGGTCAGCTTGACCGGGGTCTCCACCATCACATGACACAACAGATCACCGGGCGCGTTGCTGCGCACGCCTTTTATACCCTTGCCGCGCAAGCGGAAAACCTTGCCGCTCTGGGTTTCGGCCGGAACCCTGATTTTTGCATGACCATCAAGCGTGGGAATTTCGATTTCGCCACCCAGCGCGGCGGTCGTAAAGCTGATGGGCATTTCGCAATGCAAGTCGTTATGATCGCGCTGGAAAACGCTGTGCTGCGTCAAATGAATGACTACGTACAGGTCTCCGGGCGGCCCACCATTGACCCCGGCTTCGCCTTCGCCGGATAAGCGAATCCGATCGCCCTCATCCACTCCTGCCGGAATTTTTACTGATAGCGTTTTATGCTGCCTGACTCGCCCCGAGCCGCTGCACGTAACACATGGGCTGGAAATAAATTTTCCGCTGCCGTGGCACTTTGGACATGTCTGCTGGATCGAGAAAAATCCCTGCTGCATTCGGACCTGACCATGGCCATTGCAAGTCGGGCATGTGATGGGCGATGTGCCAGGCTTGGCGCCACTGCCGTGGCAGGTTTCGCAAACGTCCATTGTCGGGATGCGAATTTTGGTTTCGGTTCCACGGGCTGCCTGTTCGAGCGAAATCTCAAGGTTGTAACGCAAATCGGCGCCGCGATAGACGTTGGCATGTCCACGGCTGCCGCCGAAGAGATCGCCGAATATGTCGCTGAAAGCGTCCGTAAAGCCTTGAGCACCGGCTCCACCCATTCCGGGATCGACGCCCGCATGACCATGCTGGTCGTAGGCGGTGCGCTTCCTTGGGTCTGATAATATTTCGTAGGCTTCTTTGGCTTCCTTGAAATGCTCCTCCGCCCGGGGATTATCCGGATTCCGATCCGGATGATATTTCATGGCCAGCTTGCGATACGCCTTCTTGACATCGTCTTCGCTGCTGTCGCGGTTAAGGCCCAGCACTTCGTAATAATCGCGTTTACTCATATATAAGTTTTTTTGGAATTTGGAAAAGCAGGGGATTACTTCGATACTCGTGACCGCTCTCCCGATAAAAACAAACGCAGGATAGGCGAAAGCACTCTCCCTTCCGCCCTACCTCTGCGCCTGGTTGGCATGCTCTTGTTGTGATTTGCCTTTATTTCTTGTTCTTGACTTCCTCAAACTCGGCATCCACCACTTCGCCTTCAACAGGTTTTTCGCCCCCGGCATGGGAGGCTGGTTCTGCACCCGGCTGAGCCTCATGAGCTTGATGGGCCTGATCTTGCGAATACATTTTCTCTGCCAGCTTGTGCGAAACTTCGGCCAGCGCCTGAGTCTTGGCCTCAATGACCTCCTTGCTGTCGGATTTCAGCGCTTCTTCCGCGTCCTTGAGCGCAGCCTCTATTTTCGATTTTTCGTCATCGCTCAGTTTATCGCCGTGTTCCTTGAATGTCTTTCGCACCGAGTGAATCATCGCATCGCATTGATTACGGCTTGTGACGAGCTCCATTGCCTTGTGGTCTTCCTCGGCATGAGCCTCGGCATCCTTCACCATCCGCTGAACTTCATCGTCAGACAGGCCGGAACTTGCCTGAATCTTGATTTTATTTTCCTTGCCTGTGGCCTTGTCCTTGGCGGAAACGTGCAATATGCCATTAGAATCAATATCGAAAGCAACCTCGATTTGAGGCAGGCCTCGGGGCGCTGGAGGAATATCGCTCAGATTGAATTGGCCCAGACTCTTGTTGCCTGATGACATTTCCCGCTCACCTTGCAATACATGGATGGTCACAGCCGTCTGGTTATCGTCCGCGGTTGAAAACACCTGTTGCGCCTTGGTTGGAATGGTCGTGTTTTTCTGGATCAGTTTGGTCATTACGCCGCCGAGTGTTTCGATACCCAGTGATAGCGGCGTAACATCCAGCAGCAGCACATCCTTCACCGCGCCCTGCAGGACACCACCTTGAATAGCCGCACCCACCGCAACCGCTTCATCCGGATTGACATCCTTGCGCGGCTCTTTACCGAAAATTTCCCTGACTTTATCCTGCACCTTGGGCATACGGGTCTGCCCGCCCACCAGGATAACGTCGTCAATATCGGAAATCTTTACGCCGGCATCCTTGATGGCGATGCGGCAGGGTTCCACCGTCCGTTCAATCAGCTCTTCCACCAGGCTTTCGAGCTTGGCCCGAGTAATTCTCACCGCCAGGTGTTTGGGGCCCGAAGCATCCGCCGTGACGTAGGGCAAGTTGACTTCGGTCTGCTGGCTGGAAGAAAGTTCGATTTTGGCTTTTTCCGCGGCATCCTTCAATCGCTGCAAGGCAAGCATATCCTTCTTGAGATCTATGCCGGATTCCTTTTTGAATTCATCCACCAGGTATTCGATGACGCGCGAGTCGAAGTCCTCGCCACCGAGGAAAGTGTCACCATTGGTGGCCAATACTTCAAACTGGTGCTCGCCTTCCACTTCCGCGATTTCGATAATGGAAATATCAAAGGTGCCTCCGCCCAGGTCATATACCGCAATTTTGCGATCCCCTTCTTTTTTATCCATACCGAATGCGAGGGCGGCCGCAGTCGGTTCGTTGATGATGCGTTTGACTTCCAGGCCGGCGATACGCCCGGCGTCCTTGGTCGCCTGGCGCTGCGAATCGTTAAAATAGGCCGGAACAGTAATGACCGCTTCGGTCACCGACTCGCCAAGATAATCCTCGGCGGTCTTTTTCATTTTTTTCAATACTTGTGCGGAAATTTCCGGAGGAGCCAGCTTCTTGCCCCGCACCTCTATCCATGCGTCATTGTTATCGGCCTTGATGATCTGGTAGGGCACCATTTTGATGTCCCTTTGCACCATTTCCTCGTTGAAGCGGCGGCCAATCAGGCGCTTGACTGCAAACAAGGTGTTTTTTGGGTTGGTCACCGCCTGACGCTTGGCGGATGCACCCACCAGAATTTCCCCATCCTCGGTATAAGCAACAATGGAAGGGGTGGTGCGCGCGCCCTCGGAATTCTCTATTACCTTGGGCTTGCCATTCTCCATGACAGCCACACATGAATTGGTGGTACCGAGGTCAATGCCAATAATTTTTGCCATGATTTAATCCTTGTTGGTGGTTAGTATCGAAATTCGCCTGCGCGAGATATCGCCTTTGCGAAAAATGGGGATCAAGGCGCGGATTTCAAGCTCCTCTGGCCTTGGAAACAATCACTAGCGCCGGTCGAATAACTCTATCATTCAAAACGTAGCCTTTCTGCATCACCTGCACCACGGTATTGGGCGCAAGATCGGAGTCTACCGTTGATATGGCCTGATGCAGATGCGGATCAAATTTCTCGCCTCGCGGATCGATCAGCTTGATATTGAACTTTTCAAAAGCCGCGGCAAGCTGCTTTCGCGTCAACTCCATTCCGCTTTTGAAGTTCTCTACCGTCGCGTTTTCCACAGCCAGAGCCGCTTCCAGGCTGTCCATCACCGCCAGCAATTCAATGGAAAAATTTTCAATCGCATATTTATGGGCGTTGGTAATGTCGATCTGCGCGCGTTTTCGTATATTCTCCGCGTCTGCCTTGGCGCGTAACCAGGCGTCACGATGCTCCTCTGCCTGAAGCTCAGCTTGCCTAAGCAATTGCTCCAGGCTAGGCATTGTTTCCACCGCCGGTTCCGCCGCCTTGCTTTCGCCGGGGGAGGCTTTGGACGTGTTGGTTTCATTGACCACCGTGAGTTCGGGCTGATCTGATTGAGGGGAATCTTTATCCGTCATGGGTCTCTCTCCTAATTTTTGGCTCTCCTGAATTTTATTCAGAAGCATGTTGGGATGGTTTCCCTAATTTCAAGCATCAGAAAAATTGCGCAGGCTATCCCTCCCCGATACTCGGAATCGTCGTGCAAAAGCTGTGGAAATCCGCAATGCTGACAAGCAGAATTTAGAGTGTAGTCTTAGTCTAGCCTGAGTGTAGCCCATGTCTGCCCCAAGCCTGATTCGTTCAGACCCTTGCAGCCAGCTCGGCAGCTTTGCCGAGGTAGCTCTGCGGGGTCATTTCCCTCAGCCGTATTTTTTCGGCTTCCGGGAGAGCAAGGCGATCGATAAATTCATGTAGCGCATATCTAGTAATGCCGCCCTTGCCCCGAGTCAATTCTTTCAACTTCTCATAAGAGTCTGGTATGCCATAACGGCGCATCACCGTTTGAATGGGCTCGGCCAGAACTTCCCAGGTATCTTCCAGATCTTCGTTCAGGCGTTCAGGGTTGATTTCGAGTTTAAACAGCCCTCTGCTGCAGGAGTCGTAGGCCAGCAGAGTGTGTCCCAGCGCCACACCCATGTTGCGAAGAACGGTGGAATCTGTGAGATCCCGCTGCCAGCGTGATATAGGCAGTTTTTCGCTCAGATGGCGCAGCAGCGCATTGGCGATGCCCAGATTGCCTTCGGAGTTCTCAAAATCTATCGGATTGACTTTGTGCGGCATTGTCGAGGAGCCGACTTCCCCTTCCCTGATTTTTTGCTTGAAATAAGCCAGGGCAATATATCCCCATATATCGCGGTCAAGATCCAGCAATATGGTGTTAACGCCCGCGTAGGCGTCGAACAGTTCGGCCATGGCATCATGAGGTTCGATCTGGGTCGTATATGGATTGAATGTCAGACCCAGCTTTTCCACGAAACCCCGCGCGAATTTTTCCCAGTCGAGGCCCGGATAAGCAGCAAGGTGTGCGTTGTAGTTGCCCACCGCGCCGTTGATTTTACCCAGAATGGTTATTTTCGACAGCCGTTCGCGAGCACGCATCAGCCGAAAGGCGAAGTTGCCAAGTTCCTTGCCAATTGTGGTAGGCGTGGCAGGTTGGCCATGAGTGCGCGCAAGCATGGGCACATCAGATAATTGATGCGCCATCTGGACGAGTGTGCTGATGATTTTATCCAGTGCCGGCAACATTACCCGATCCCGGCTGTGCATCAGCATCAGTCCGTGGGAAAGGTTGTTGATGTCTTCGGATGTGCATGCAAAATGGATGAATTGTGCAATTCGGGCCACCTCGACATTTTTTGCCAGTCGCTCCCTGAGCCAATACTCGACGGCCTTCACGTCGTGGTTGGTGCGATTTTCGATGAGCTTGACCGCCTCCGCATCTGTTTCGGAAAAATTGGCCGCGAGACTGTCAAGTTGTGAAATCGTGGTTTCGGAAAATGGCGGTGCTTCGGCAATCTCAGGCGTCAGGCTCAAGGCTTTGAGCCATTCGATTTCCAACTGGGCGCGGTAACGAATCAGGGCAAATTCGCTGAAATACGGCCTGAGATGGGAGACTTTGCCGTGGTAACGTCCATCCAGAGGAGAGAGCGCGGTCAGGGGAGATGAATTCATATTTTAATTGCGGATTTTAATTGCGGATTCCGCCAGGGAACCAACTAAATATATCCTCCGCGGTCGCGACGGCGGCTTTACGGGATGGGATGCGCGAAAGGCGACGAAGGGAATGGTCGATTCCCTTCGCCAGAAGTCTGACAAAGCAGATCGCCTGCAAAGCCCCGTCCCTTCGGGTTGCGGCAAAATCGGCCCTCTCTCCGCATCGCGCTCCTCGTTATCGCAAACCGAGCTACGACCTGCAGGCATGCGCCGTGCGAGAATCCGGATTTTCCCAGCAACGCGCTCCGCGTAGGACATATTCAAAGGTTCCCCAATTTTAGCACAAGCAAGCGGCTGCCCGGGCTATGCCTATGCTATGCCTGCGCTATGCCCTACCACTAAGAAAGCCGATATAATGCCGCTGACAGTTGCTACCCCAGAGGTTGTCATGAAGCTTATCGGATCACTCACCAGCCCCTATGTGCGCAAGGCGCGCATTGTTTTAGCGGAAAAGCATATTGGTTACAATTTTGAATTGGACGGCCCATGGAACGAAGACAGCCATGTGCCGGATCACAACCCGCTTGGCAAGGTACCGGTATTGATTATGGACGATGGCACCAGTCTGTTCGATTCACGCGTCATTGTCGAATATCTCGACAGTGTCAATCCTGTCTCCCGGCTGATTCCCGAATCCAACCGGCGCCGTATCATGGTGAAGCGCTGGGAGGCATTGGCAGACGGCATCTGTGACGCCGCCGCGGCCGTGTTCCTGGAACGCAAACGCCAGGAAGCGCAGCAAAGTCAGGAATGGATTTCGCGCCAGCAGAAAAAAGTCACGCGAGGCGTGGAAGCCGCGTCCCGCGAACTGGGGGACAAGAAATGGTGTGACGGCAACATCTATACACTTGCGGATATTGCACTGGGCTGTGCGCTGGGCTACCTCGCCTTTCGCTTTCCCGAAATAGAATGGCGCGGCAACTTCACCAATCTTGCGGAGCTTTTCGAAAGGCTGGAAAAACGCGCACCATTCATGGAAACAGCACCCCAGGCTTGAGGAAGCGGCTCACGCCATCTTATCAGTGATAATTCCACCTCCAAGACATACATTGCTCTCGTAAACCACGACTGATTGTCCCGGTGCTATGGCCCATTGCGGCTGGGCAAATTCGATCTCGCATTCATCGTCATCGATATCGGTAATAGCGCATGGGGCATCAGGCTGCCGATAACGGATCTTGGCCGCGTAAACCCAGTTGCAATGCGGAGTTCGGCTGTTTATCCACGTAAGATCGGTTGCTATCAGAGAGTGCCGGAATAGGTCGGGATGATCGTGACCCTGCACGACAGTCAAAGTATTCGTTGCGGTATTCTTGTTCGACACGAACCACGGCTCCCCGTCACCTTCCCTCCTCCCGCCGATACCCAGCCCTTGCCGTTGGCCTATGGTGTAGTACATCAGGCCCGAATGCCTCCCCAAGAGCGCGCCGCTGGTGGCCTGTATCTCCCCGGGCTCGTGCGGCAAGTAGCGGTTAAGAAACTCCCTGAACGGGCGCTCGCCAATAAAACAAATTCCGGTGCTGTCTTTCTTGGAGAAATTCGGCAGGCCGTGTTCCCTCGCAATTCTGCGCACCTCGCGCTTGTAAAGGTGACCAATGGGAAACAGTGCCCTTGATAATTGAGCCTGATTCAACCGGTAGAGAAAATAGCTTTGGTCCTTGGTACCATCCTCGCCTTTCAGCAACTGGTAAATTCCATCCGTTTTGCGCACCTGGGCATAATGCCCGGTCGCGATATGCTCGGCGCCAAGCCCGACCGCATGCTCAAGAAAAGCCTTGAACTTGATCTCGGCGTTACACAACACATCGGGATTTGGCGTCCGCCCAGCTTTATATTCAGCGAGAAAATGGCTGAATACACGCTCCTTGTATTCTCTCGAAAAGTTGACTGCTTCCAGCGGAATACCAATGATATCCGCTACGGAAGCAGCATCAATCAGGTCCTGGCGGGATGAACAATACTCATCCGTATCGTCATCCTCCCAATTCTTCATGAAGAGGCCGAGTACGTCATAACCCTGCTGTTTTAACAGCAACGCGGCCACTGATGAATCAACTCCGCCCGACATACCAACGACCACGCGCACTTTGCTCATTGGGGTCAGTCGTAATGAGTGAAAATTTCCAGAGGATAACGCTTGCCCGCCAGATGATCGTCGATACATCTCATCACCAGCGGACTGCGGTGACAGTAAGTCATCTGGCGGATTTCATCCACGCCAAACCATCCGGCACTGAGTATTCCCGCATCCAGCGCCCTACCGGGATCGTGGTGAGCCACAGTGCCGGTAAAGGCGAAGCGAAGGAAGGTGATGTTTTCGGCCCGGGAGCGCCAGCGGTAAATACCCAGGACCGATTGCGGAACAAAAGTGTAGCCGGTTTCTTCCAGAGTTTCACGGATGGCGCCCTGAATGATGGATTCATCCGGTTCGAGATGACCGGCTGGTTGATTAAACAGAATCCCGTTACTGGTTTGCTCCTCAACCAATAGATATTTCCCGGAGTCTTCGATGATTGCAGCCACCGTAACATTAGGTTTCCAGATCATGATCCTCTAACTAGCTTTTTTTAAAAACGACTCCGCAGTCGCGGAGCCGTATTCTATCTTCTTGATCGATCCAAGGAAATGATGAGGGAGACGAACACACAAAAATAGCAGAGCTGGCGCCCGTTTAACACAGCGGCTGCCGCTTGAGCGCGGCTCCTCTTTAACCTCTCCAACTGTAACTGCTGAGCTCGGCATGAATATCACGTTGAAAACTTCAATCCAGGAAAAATGCATCAGCCCTTCTCTTCAAAACGCGGGTAAAGGTAAAATAGGCGGTTTTCACCATAAGCAATCGTTCCATCGCGATCACCTATAGCTTTAGGGAGCACCTCATTCTCCCGAAAAGCCGGAGAATAATGGTGGCCTGCTTATCGGACTTATATCAATCTCAGGAGATACCATGTACCAGCATATCAGGACGCCAGCCGAAGGCAGCAAGATCCGCGTGAACGCAGATTTCTCCCTGGATGTGCCGGATAACCCCATCATTCCCTTTATCGAAGGTGATGGGATTGGAGCCGACATTACACCGGTCATGAAGAAAGTGGTCGATTCGGCAGTAAGCAAGAGTTATGGCGGCACGCGGAAGATTTCGTGGATGGAAATTTATGCCGGCGAAAAATCCAACCGCATTTACGGCAATAACGTATGGTTGCCGGATGAGACGCTGCAGGCTGCCAAGGAATACGTAATCTCCATCAAGGGTCCGCTCACAACACCGGTGGGCGGAGGTATTCGCTCGATTAATGTAGCCTTGCGCCAAGAGCTTGACCTGTATGTTTGTCTACGCCCGGTACGCTACTTTCAGGGTGTCCCCAGCCCTTTAAAGCATCCCGAAAAGACGGATATGGTGATCTTTCGGGAGAACTCGGAAGATATCTATGCGGGCATCGAGTGGGAGGCCGAGTCGGAAGGGGCAAAAAAAATTATCAGATTTTTAACCACTGAAATGAATGTCTCCAAGATACGCTTCCCGCAAACATCGGGGATCGGCATCAAACCGGTATCCAGGGAGGGCACTGAGCGACTGGTCCGCAGGGCTATTCAGTACGCCATCGATAACAACCGGCGCTCGGTCACCCTGGTGCATAAAGGCAATATCATGAAATTCACCGAGGGAGCGTTTAAAAATTGGGGGTATGAGTTAGCCAGAAAAGAATTCGGAGCCAGTCTGCTGGATAGTGGACCATGGATGAAGCTCCCCGCCGGAAAAGGAGGACTCGTCATCAAGGACGTTATTGCGGACGCGTTTCTGCAACAGATTTTGCTGCGGCCGCAAGAATATGATGTGATCGCGACACTCAACTTGAACGGCGACTATATTTCCGACGCCCTGGCGGCCCAGGTTGGCGGCATTGGTATAGCCCCGGGCGCCAACCTCAGCGATTCCATTGCAATTTTCGAGGCCACACATGGCACCGCGCCAAAATACGCCGGCAAGGATCAGGTTAATCCCGGCTCAATTATTTTATCGGCCGAGATGATGTTGCGTCATATGGGATGGAACGAGGCCGCCGATCTGATTATCACGGCGATGGAAAAAACCATCCAGGATAAAATTGTGACTTATGACTTTGCACGGCAGATGACTGGTGCGCGGGAAGTCTCATGCTCGGCATTTGGTCAGGCCCTGATTGAGCATATGGGCGTTTGACTCAATTGATCCTAGCAATTGGAATAGGGGCGCCAGCTTTGCTGACCGTTCCCCTCCCACACCACCCGGCATGCGGGTCCGCACAGGGCGGTTCGAGAGGTTGATGTCATGAGAGACGGGGTACGCCAAGGCGATCGAAGTAGGCGATTGGCAGTGCCCGGTTCAGCGCAAGGCGGCTGTTGTGCCACCACCTGCGACTGTTCCCGGCAACACTACGGGCGTCCGTCTCTGGGGCGCCCAACGCCAACAACCCCGATACATCGTCGTACCCCGGCGCCAGTGCTTGAGCTGCAATGCACGCAACTGATGCCGCAGCCACTCGTCGAGTTGGCGAAACACGTTCGGAGTTTGCGCAAGCTGGAAGTAGGCCCTCCAGCCCGGCATGTAAGTCCTCCGAAGTCGGTTCTTGTCCATCGGCTCACAACCTCGATCCGCGCTTCCTTCCCACACTCGGTCACCTTCATACAGTTGCGCTTCAGTTCGCTGGAGACTATGATCGAAACTTGTGTATGACGAGTGTTGAGAGGCTGGCGTATTCTTGATGGTCGACCAAGATCATCAACTTCAAAAGAAGGCTTTGAGGTGCGCTTCGAGTTTCTCGGTGTGCCCATGCGAGAGCGCGCTGTGGCGCGAGGCGTTGGCGTGAACCTTGGTGCCGTCCAGGCTGATGCTGCCCAGCTTCAACAGCTTCATCTCCTGCGCCAGTTCCAGCACCTGCACAAAGATGCCCGCCAGTTCGTCCAGAAAACGCCGCCGGAACGTGGCCAAAGTGTCGTGATCCGGCTGGCTGCCCGCCGCAATGAAGCGGAATGCCACCGAATCGTAGGTCGCCCGCTCAATCTTGCGGCTGGAAAACACGCCGGTCGCGTAACCATAAACCAGCAACGACAGCAGCTGCGCCGGATGGTAGGCCGCGCTGCCCCGGCCCGCGTAGGCCTGCTCCAGCCGGCTCAAGTCCAGTCCATCCACCACCTCGACAATAAACCGGGCCAGGTGATCCTCCGGTAGCCATTCCTCCACCGACGGAGGCAGAAGATAGGCAGTCTGGCGATCGATCGGGCGAAAAATGACTCATGGCGAATGGCAGTGTCTTGAATGACCAGAATTATCTCATAAGGGAAGCACTGGCTAAGCCCGACAGGCTGCTAGCAGCATCGCCTACAACCTCACCCTCAATCTGTCAGGAAGGATCGAGGACATGCCTGTCCAAAGCGTGCTGATTAGCGAAGTACCAGAATCGGGAACACTTGCCCTTCTGGGAATTGGCTTGACAGGGCTGTGTTTCAGCCGCAAAAATAAGTCATAAGAAGGCCAACGGGGGTTCCCATCCTTTCTCAGCGGCAAGTTGTCTGGATGAGAATCCCGCCGGCCCAACTAAACGGACCTTTACCTGGCGAGTGTCAGCGCGCGAGAAACGCACGCAGCGTATTTATCTGCTCGGCCGGTTTTATCTGGAATATCTTTGGTTGATTCAGCACACCCTGTTACGAGAGTCTGTTTCAATGCCACACTGGACTCCGCCGTGCGGGCTTTTAGTTTATGGTCCTGAAGCTGCAACAGGAAGTTCTGTTCTGGAGGGCCATTTTTCAGCATCGCCGCGCACAGGTTCCCCAGAGATGGCTTGGTGAGAATATTTTCTAAATAACCAAGCTTTCTCTCTGCTCGTCCAAGGTCTTCGTTCGCGCTGGCGGCTGCTTCCTCAGCTTTTTGACGTTCCGTTGCACGGGCTGCTGCGTCAGCCCCCTGAACCATGGGGACATTTTTAAGTCTCTCAGCTGCGTTTTTTGCGGCTTGTTCCTTATCGTCCGCTACGGCTTTATTCTTTATTACCTCATTACGAGCGTCGCTTATAAGCTTGGCGGCCTGTGCGTCCGTCGCGCCGGCCGCTCTATTTCGGTCTAAAGCAACCACGCAAGCGTCTATGAGGGTTCCAGACGCATCATCGTCGAGGAAATTGGCGTGAATCCGAGTCACCGCATCTGAGTTAATGGTAGTCGCCGATCTTACGATCTGACCCGGCACAGCAGCGCTGCCGCTTGGCCCAGACTGAGCTGTGCTGGCGACAGATTGGAACTCCAGCTCCACAAGATTAGTTGCAGCTTTGTTCACGCGGTCGTTTGCGTCTGTGATTTTCTGCCGCTTGCTAGGGTCTGAGTCTGGGAGGCCCACCGCCCCTGCAGGTCCCCTGACGCTCTCGTCACCTCTTTCCGTGCGTCAGCCAGTGTCTTCGGGTCAACATTGCCAGTAGAGGCGCTGCCGCCGGCCGTCGCAAGATTTCGTCCAAATGCTCCTGCGGCAATCTCGGATGCCAACATGCTGGCCATTGTCTTATCGAAGCGCGCGAGCATGAGCGTATAGCTGGTGTCGCTGATGGCTCCGTTCTGGTAGGCCTCGCATGCGCGATACATCTTGTCCCGCAAGAGTTGCACAGTAGCGAGCCGCTCACCGAGCTGGGCAATGCTTTCCGCATAGGAAGATCCAATTGATCCCGAGCCGCCGAATTGACCCGTTTGCGGCACATTTGCATCAACCTGCCCCGCAGCCGTGAACGCTGCGGATATTGCCTGGGCGACATCAGGGCTTGGTTCAGCACAAATAATACGGTGAGGATGATTCTTGACGACTTGATCATCGGTAGTGTCCTCCCCACTGTATCTGGTATCGCCGATCCCCACCTCTGCCTTCGTATTGATAATGGCGCGCTGCTTCGCATCCGTAACCAGCGACTGACCACCCCAATCCAGCATTTTCGTGTAGTTAATGCGCTTTTCCTGCCGATCAAACAGCGTGCATCCGGTTGTCAGAAGCGCGATTAAGCATATAAGTAGTTTGATTTTCACTGTACCCCCCCATTAGCTAAGATTCCCACTCATATCATCGCTATAAAAAATTCGATTACATCAGAGGCAAACGTCCCTGCGATATCGGTTACGCGTCCAGACCTGTCTATCGGAATAAATCTATGCAGCGCACTCTAACAATACGTAAGCTTCCGGGGAAAGTCGTAAAAGAACGGTTAAATTTTGGTTAAATATTGGTAAAACGAAATGGAATAGAAGGGCAATTTAAAGAGCTCGGCTGCCCTGGGGATAAAGGAAGGCCGGAACAAGTTACCCGATCTTGCTGCCAACTTGCGCTCGATATCGCGGATAACACGGCCCAGGTAGATCTTGAGGCGCTTTTGTTCACGCCTTTCGCGTTTCATTTGCCGCGCATGGGCACTATGGCTGTATAAATGGCGTTCTTACGCTCCAGGCTCGGGCGCGAAATCATAGGTGGACGCGCCTCATTGAGAAAGACCTTCAGTTCGACATCCTTTCATTATTGTCGAGTTCACTACATTCGCGTTAAGAGATCGAAGAAAATTGCGCGCCCGTTCTTCTCCAACTGTCGCAATTTTCTCAAGTCGTGCATTCTGCGTTTTAACCTCTTTAAGCGTATGTTCCTATTCTTTGACTAGCGCCGTATTAAGATCATGGAACTGCCGATTTACACAGTTGATGGTTAGCATAGGCTCCTCCTAAAAAACCAGCCTTTGGTGTTACACCGTCAATTAGTTATAGATAACATTGCGCGAGCTATGATCAACTTACGGCGGGACTTGACCCGCAAGAGTGCGCCCATGCTGGGCGCACAAAATAAAACCCCTTGCCAGGATCCCTGGCAAGGGGTTTTCGATAATTCTGTGGACTACTAACCGACCGCGGGTTGACCGCACCGGTGAGAAATGATTAAGCCGACTGAATATTTGATGCTTGTTTGCCCTTCGGACCTTGCGTGACCTCAAAGCTGACTTTTTGGCCTTCCTTAAGGGTTTTAAATCCAGACATATTAATTGCGGAGAAATGCGCAAATAAGTCTTCGCTACCATCATCCGGGGTAATGAAACCGAAACCCTTGGAATCGTTGAACCATTTTACTGTACCTGTCGCCATTTTTGCTTCCTATAAAAAAAACCGGGCCGGAAACCCGAACACTGTTTGAGTTTCAAGACCGCAAAACGGCTGTAACCGGTACTGCAGAGAACTTGAAGCCAAACGCCAAGAGCCGTTTTACTCAAATCCGGTTTTCAAGTCAAGTACTGAATGCACTTATTTTGTCAAATCGCAACAGAATAATTTGCAATAAATCGGAATAATTTGTCTGGGGTACTTGAATATTTGCCTGCAATCATCAAATATATCAGTAAGAGGCAGAAAATTGGTTTGGCTATATTCACGCTTTAAAGGGTGAAAGCAGGGCAGGGAAATGGCTACGGGAAATCATGGGGATATCGTACTGGAGGCGAAAAAGAGTAAACTCAAACCGCCGCCAATGTTCAAGGTGATTTTGCTCAACGATGATTTCACGCCCATGGATTTCGTTATTGCCGTGTTACAGACTTTTTTTTCAATGAACCGAGAACAGGCGACGAAAATCATGCTCAAAGTTCATATGGATGGGGCGGGAGTATGTGGCGTTTATACCAATGATGTGGCTGCCGCCAAGGTTGAGCAGGTTGTCGCATTTGCGAGAAAGCATGAACATCCGCTAAGGTGCGTGATGGAGGAAACCTGAAATGATTGCGCAAGAACTGGAAGTAAGTTTACATATGGCCTTTGTCGAATCGCGACAGAAGCGCCATGAGTTTATCACGGTGGAGCATTTGCTATTGGCGATGCTCGACAACCCTACTGCCGCCGAGGTGCTGCGTGCCTGTTCCGTTGATATAGACGATCTACGCCGGCTGCTGATGGAACATGTGACCGAAAATACTCCGACAGTCGGCGGTACTGGCGAGGTAGACACCCAGCCTACGCTTGGTTTTCAGCGGGTGATCCAGCGCGCCATTCTCCATGTCCAATCGTCGGGAAAGAAGGAGGTCACTGGCGCCAATGTCCTGGTAGCCATCTTCGGCGAGAAGGATTCACATGCGGTCTATTTCCTCCATCAAAAAGGCGTTACCCGGCTCGACGTCGTGAATTATATGTCTCATGGCATCAGTAAGGTCCCGCAAGGAGGCAGTGCAAAAACGGATAATGAGGGCGATTCCGAGCAGGAATTGGGCGCGGGTGGCGCGTTGGAAAGCTACGCAGTAAATTTGAATTCCCAGGCACTTGCGGGCAAGATCGACCCGCTTATCGGGCGGGAACAGGAATTGGAGCGTTTGATACAAACACTATGCCGCCGCCGCAAGAATAATCCCTTGCTGGTCGGTGAGGCGGGTGTCGGCAAGACCGCTATAGCCGAGGGCCTGGCACGGCGGATTATTGAAAATGACGTGCCCGAGATTCTTGCGCACCACCAGGTTTATGCCCTGGATATGGGCGCTCTGCTGGCGGGTACGAAATATCGCGGCGATTTCGAGCAGCGCCTCAAGGCGGTCCTGAAACAGTTGCTGGACAATTCCAACGCCATTCTCTTTATTGATGAGATACACACGCTCATTGGCGCGGGTGCCGCGTCAGGGGGCACACTTGACGCCTCCAACCTACTGAAGCCGATACTTAACACGGGCCAGTTGAAGTGCATCGGGGCTACGACCTACAGCGAATATCGTGGGATTTTTGAAAAAGACCATGCGCTGTCGCGCCGCTTTCAAAAAATTGATGTGCCCGAGCCGAGTGTGGATGAGACAGTCGCCATTCTGCGCGGTCTTAAGGCTCGTTATGAAGCTCATCACGGCGTCAAATACACTGCGGTTGCGCTGAGCACCGCCGCTGAGTTATCGGCGCGCTTTATCAACGACCGGCACTTACCGGACAAGGCGATCGATGTAATAGACGAAGCCGGCGCGGCTCAGCGTGTCCTGCCCAAATCGAGACAACGCAAAGTGATCAGCAAACACGAAATCGAAAGTATCATTGCCAAGATTGCGCGTATCCCGGCACAAAATGTTTCCAGCGATGACCGGAATACGTTAAAAACGCTGGATCGCGATCTGAAAGCGGTGGTGTTCGGACAGGACAAGGCCATCAATGCCCTGACTGCGGCCATCAAGATGGCGAGGAGCGGCTTGGGCAATCCGCAAAAACCGGTCGGCTCATTCCTTTTTTCCGGGCCTACCGGAGTCGGCAAGACCGAAGTGGCAAGGCAGCTCGCTTATGCGCTGGGAATTCACTTGCATCGCTTCGATATGTCCGAGTATATGGAGCGGCACGCGGTATCCCGGCTGATCGGGGCGCCGCCCGGATATGTCGGTTTCGATCAGGGCGGTTTGCTCACCGAGGCGATTATCAAGCAGCCTTACTCGGTATTGCTGCTGGATGAAATTGAAAAAGCTCATCCCGATATTTTCAATATCCTTCTGCAGGTCATGGATCATGGCACTTTGACCGATAACAACGGCCGCAAGGCAGATTTCCGCAATGTCGTGATCATCATGACCACCAATGCCGGAGCCGAAGCGCTTACGAAGTCCTCCATGGGCTTCACCACATCAGCCCAGGCAGGGGACGAAATGGCGGATATCAAGCGCCTGTTTACGCCCGAGTTCCGCAATCGGCTGGATGCGATCATTTCCTTTGCATCGCTGGATAAGGATATCATTCTGCGAGTGGTGGACAAGTTCCTGATGCAGCTTGAAGCGCAACTGCACGAAAAGAAGGTGGAGGCGACATTTACCGATGCGCTGAGAGAATATCTCGCCAGGAACGGAGTCGATCCTCTCATGGGCGCGCGTCCAATGGCCCGGCTCATCCAGGATACTATTCGCAGCGCTCTGGCGGATGAGTTGTTATTCGGGCGTCTGGCCAATGGGGGGAAGGTTACCGTGGACATTGGCTCCGATAACAAAGTGAAACTTCAGTTCGAGGAAGAGGCGGCTGCAGCTGTGTAAAAAAATGTCAACGCTTAAAAAATAAAAGGCGCAGATTGCGCCTTTTATTTTTTTGCAACGAATTTGTTTTAGTCTATCTCTATCTTCTATCTGTGGTCTCTCCCTATCTGAAATTACCCGCGGCTATTTATCTGCGGTTTCATATTTGAATGATAAATTCACCCGAGCGCGATAGGCAGCCACTTTGCCATCTTCAACCACCATATCAAGCTTTACTATTTCCGCAACCCTGAGATCTCTCAAACTTTTTGACGCAGTCTCGACGGCATTTTTGGCTGCGTCTTCCCAGGAAACCTTACTCGTCCCAATTATTTCGGTAATCCGATAAATGCTATCTCCTGACATAATCTTCCTCCGGTTGAGGGCAAGCGTTAAAATAAATTGCCGATAAATCGCTGAGCATTCCTGCACACCCAGTCAAGCCATTTAACTAATCCGTTACTGACCCAGTTTAGGTTAATCCCAACAAATTACAAGCATCTCATTCTCATCTTTTGGTCAACCCCTTCCTCGTCAGGTACTGCTCAATCTACGGTAAAAAAATTAAAGCGGGATTGACCAGCATCGAACTAACTACACCGCGGGCCTTAGCTTCCAGCTCGCCTGGAGGCTCGTTCAATAACTATTCTTACGGGTTTATACCACAGCTGACTTCCTTAACCTGGCCCCTCTCATAACAATATCCCTTCCTTTTCCGCGAGGGATGAGGGACGCCATACCGATCAATTTCTGCTACATAGGTCTTCCATCGTTGCACACCGTGCTTATCCAAATCCAGTCGCAGCAACCAACCGGTATTGTTAACTTCTTCATTGAAGCCGGTAAAAACGAAATTTCCCAAGCTATAAAAGATCGGCCGATCCTTGTAGTTTTCAAAGCCCTGTATGACGTGCGGATGGCCGCCGACGACTGCATCGGCCCCTGCGTCGATCATGAGGCGTGCTAGTTGCCGCTGGCGCTGACTTGGCGAGCTTTCTCCTGCCCAGCCCCAGTGCATGAATGGGATTACAATATCTGCGTTGAACTGGGTTCTGGCTCTTCTGATATCCGCCCGGACTTGCTCATCTTCACTCCAGGCGACCCCAGGCCTATCGGCTCCAGCCTCAAAGCTTCGCGGAAGAAATTCGTCGTATCCCAGAAATGCAATTCTTAACCCATTGTGCTCAAGCACAATCGGGGCATGTGCTTCCGATAAATTACGGCCACCTCCAAAATACCGTATTCCCGCTTGATCCAGCAGATCCAGCATTTCGCCAAAAGCCGCCGTGCCAAAATCTCCCGTATGGTTGTTTGCCAGTGAAAGCGCGGTAAAGTGACGTTTTAGTACTTTGATTGTGCGCAGATGGGCCCGAAAAGTATAAATTTTATTTATCGGCATCCCTGCTGTGGCAATGACGCATTCCAGATTGCCAATGCGAAAATCTGCGGAATGCAAGATCTTGCCGAAAGGCACAAACGGGTCACGGCCGCGCTTGATAAGTTCTCCGGGAATTCCAGCAAGCATGATGTCTCCAACGAACACAACTGAAACGGCAGAGTTCTTGGCTTCAGCCCATACATCAGAGCTACCGGAAACAAGGACAGCAAGGACAGGAAGGACAATGAGGATGGCTGTAACGCGCCGCGATACTTTTGCAGCCAGGCGGATAGCAAAATTCGCGGCTGGAGCGGGAGTCATGGCCGCGCTTCTAGAAGCGCACAGCCATATTGAAGTTCTCGCTCCAGAAGAGGAGCATACAGGTAATTCACCCCCGTCAGCGCAGCGAAGGATGGTTCACTTTGACGAAACGGAGGAAGATACTTTACCTCATGGAGCAGGATGACCTGGCGCTCCTCCGTATAATACGTATAGATTTTGATGTATTCGATGTCCTCTTGACTTCCTATTACGACCGCTTTAAATCGAAAACGCTCGTTGATATTTGTCGCTTCAGCGCTATATGGATCTGTACCAGGCATAAAATCCGCGATGTATACTTCGCCTCCCTGATGGATTTCACATCGAAGAACGGGCGGTGCCGCAAAAAGAGCTGATGAACCGAACATCTGCAGAATAAAAATCAGTTCCCTTAGCCTCTTCCGTAGCGAGCGACCCATAAAACGTTCAGCCGGGCCCATACATCAGACCCTGCCAGATGGTGAAAAGCCCAACGCAAACATCCAACTCTCGATCCCCTTTACCAAAGGTGAAGTACTCATTTAGTATTGAGTTTTTAATAAATTCTATTGGTATGATAATTTTTTCGCGTTAGAAAACATCGAAAAAATTGCCGCGTATGAAAGTACTGAAGCACGCAATCAACCATCAGCCAGCAGTTACACGGTTGGTAATATATCTGAGAGATTCCTCCACCTGATTGATAAGAATAAGGCACAGCTCGCCTGCTTTCAGGCCGGCGAAGGCGGCGTCGATGGCTACAAGTTCTCCGTAGATTTCCTTGATTTCACGGGTGCGCTTCGCATTCTCCAGACCTTGCCGCAACAGGCCAAGCACTTCCCCATCAGGGCGACCACGTTGATCTGGACCTTCGTAAATTACAACCTTGTCGAAAGCGTCTCCCAATATTTCGGTTTGTCTGCGAATGTCTTCGTCGCGCCTGTCTCCCGTACCGCTGATAGCGACTGAACGCCACTTGGCCGGCATCTTATCGATCGCGCGCACAAGCTCCCTGATCGCATCCACGTTGTGCCCATAATCGGCAATTAACGTAGCGCCGCGGTGCTTGAAAAGATTGAAGCGGCCCGGTGCTGTTTGAAAGTCATTCACAAAACTTGCCAAACCGGCGCGGATGATCTCCCAATCCAAGCCCAGCGCCCAGCCCGCGCCAGTGGCGGCCATCGCGTTCTCGATCTGAAACGCGACAGTTCCATTTTGCGTGACAGGAATTCCCATTAATGATATCCGATGCTCGACCCCGCCTTCCGCTGCGACAATGGAATTACCGTTAAGATAGATAACGCGTTTGCGTTGCGCGCGGTGCCTGGCTAATACCGGGTGCTCAGGATCGCGAGCAAAAAAAGTAACCGAGCCGGGACAGTGACTAGCCATGTCGGCTACCAGGGGATCGGCCGCATTGAGCACGGCAATGCCAGTGCCGGGCGTCACATTTTGTACGACGACTCGTTTGACGGCAGCCAGATCCTCAACCGTATTGATGTGTGAGAGACCGAGATGATCGCCCATACCAATATTGGTGACGACCGCAACATGGCATCGATCGAAGCCCAGCCCTTCGCGTAGTATTCCGCCGCGCGCCGTCTCGAGTACCGCGGCGTCGACATCTGGATGAAAAAGAATATTTTTTGCGCTCTTGGGGCCGCTGCAATCCCCACTATCGATACTCTGGCCATTAACATAGACTCCGTCGGTATTGGTCATGCCGACACACAGTCCGCTGGAACCAAGGATGCTGGCAATTAAACGCACTGTAGTGGTTTTTCCATTTGTGCCTGTTACCGCCACAATCGGGATACGTGCATCGTCTCCATCCTTGAACATGTTGGCGATAACTGCCTCGCCTACCGCACGGCCCTTGCCAAACGAAGGCTGTAAATGCATGCGCAGCCCTGGGGTAGCGTTGATTTCAATGATGGCGCCCCCTTGATCTTCGAGAGAGTGCAACACGCTGTCGCAGACGACATCGACGCCGCAAATGTCGAGGCCGGTCATTTGCGCGGCCATTACAACACGCGCGGCAAGCTCGGGATGAACGTCATCAGTAACGTCGGTCGCTGTTCCGCCAGTGGAAAGATTGGCATTATTGCGCAGGAAAACGCGGGCGTTTTCTGCAGGTACAGATTCTGCTGCTAAACCCTGGGTTGCAAGATGAGCAAGTACAATCTCGTCAAGACTAATCTTTGTCAACAAGGTCGCGTGCCCCTCACCGCGCCGCGGATCACTGTTTATCCTCGCCACCAGTTGATCAATACTATGTATGCCGTCACCGTTCACTTGGGGCGGGTCGCGCCGCGCAGCGGCGATAAGCTTGTTGCCAACTACCAACATACGATGGTCGTGACCGGGAATGTAACGCTCCACTATCACTTCACCGCTGATTCTCGCTGCTACCGCATACGCTGATTCCACTTGCTCGCGGCTCGTGAGATTAACCCCTACGCCCTTGCCCTGATTGCCATCTCGCGGCTTGACGACAACCGGACCGCCGATTTCGAGAGTGGCCACCCACGCGTCTTCGGCACCCGCCACCGGCCGGCCATGGGGGACGGGAATTCCGGCGGACCGCAGTAGTATCCTGGTCAATTCTTTATCCTGCGCGATAGACTCGGCAATGACACTCGTGAGAGAGGTTTCGGCAGCCTGTATGCGGCATTGCCGGCTACCCCATCCAAATTGGACGAGGCTGCCATTGGTCAATCGGCGGAAGGGAATACCGCGCGCAACGGCAGCTTCGACAATTGCGCCGGTGCTCGGCCCAAGGCGTATGTCCTCATTCAACTGGCGCAAGCGGCGCAATGCATCGATCAGATCAAACGGGGTATCATGAAGTGCCGCACGACATAACGCTTCTGAAAGTTCAAGCGCGAGCCGCCCGACCAGCTCTTCACTGTACTCGACAATAATCTGATAAGTGCCGGACTCCAACGTTTGCACCAATCGGCTGAAGGTTACCGGACACCCGGCCTGCACCTGAAAACCAAGTGCGGCACGCTCGAAAGCATGCACCAATGCCGCCGCCCGATGGCAGTCAATTGGTCTCTGCGGCGGAATTTCTGGGAAGCGTGCACGCAGCCGGGCTTCCAAACCCGGCAGTATGTCATTAGCAAGCTCTACTTCATCGAACGAAACGATGACTTCCATGCTAGTGCGCTGACTCCACAAATTGGGGCCACGAAGCGCACGGATTCGTGAGACTCTCATTGATAATATCTCCTGTGTTTCTCGTCGGGCCGGAACTTTGGTATATGTTGTCCGCACGATGGTTATCGCTTAAATCGAGCGAAACGTCTCAATTCCGGTGCGTATAAGAGCAGGGGAAATACCGAGCGCCCAGGCGGCACCGACCGCTGCTAAAAGATTTTCGATCTCCAGGGCCGCATGCTCACCGTCTGGCAGTGGAACGCCAGCCAGGCTGGCCAGTAATATCTCATCGGGGCCGGAGGCAAGCAGAATGTTGCCGTCGCGAACGATCACGGCGCGCCTCCCCTTAGAGCTACCTGTACCTCGTGCACGATGCTCGGCGATGGAAGGCAATTCAGAGTCAAGGCTGAAATAGATGACTTCACCATCACATAATCCCGCCATTTCGATGAGCATCGGCTCCCGCGCATTGAGCACTGCCGCGCCGTATGGCAATACCACGTCCACTTGGGTGCGCAATATTTTGAAAACGTGCTCCTGAGTTTCGATATAGTAGCGCCCGCAATGCCGACTTACCTCGACGTTCGTTACGACACCAACTTGGCAACGGTCGTACGCCAGTCCTTCGCTGAGCATAGTGTCACAGCCATTCTCGAACACTGCTGCTTCAACCGAGCGGTTCATCAAGATGCGATTGGCCGGTTCCCATTTGGCATGGTCACCTTTCTGGACTTGCCTCTGATCGAGATAGAATCCATCGCTGCAGGCGAGGCCAGTATGCTTTCCGGAAAGCGTCAACAGCCGAGCCACAAGGCGTGCTACGATGGTTTTGCCGTAACTGCCGGTAATCCCTACAACGGGAATGCGGCCATCGTCATCGCCGGGAAAGAGATGGTCCACAATGGCTTCGCCAACCGGACGGGGTATGCCAACGGCCGGCTTGATGTGCATTAACAGACCGGGGCCGGCATTGACTTCGACAATGGCGCCTCCCTGTTCGGCAAGAGGGCGCGAGATATCCGTGGCAACGAGATCGATACCCCCGATATCCAGACCGACAATACGCGCGGCTAGCGCGGCGGTTGCAGCTGTACTCGGGTGTACTTCATCGGTGACATCGAAAGCGAGGTTACCGTTACGCTGGATCAATACTTCGCGACCCGCCGCCGGTATTGACATGCTGGTGAAGCCCTGGCGCGCTATCTCCATTCGTGCCGCACTGTCCAGGCTGATGATATTGAGCGGATGATGCTCGGTCGCTCCCCGGCGGGGATCGGAATTGATTTGGACACTGATCAGTGACGCGATGGTTGATTTTCCGTCGCCGGTAATGGATACCGAATCGCCCCGGCTGGCTGCAATCAGGCGACCGCCAACAACGAGCAGGCGGTGCTCGGTACCTGGGATAAAACGTTCAATTAGTACTCCATCACCCTCTTCGACCGCCACCCCATAAGCAGATTCAATCTCCTCCCGCGTTGTCAACTCAATAAACACACCGCGCCCATGATTACCATTACAGGGTTTGATGACGACGGGCAAACCCATATCCTGGGCAGCCTGCCAAGCGTCTTCCGCGCTGACGACCATGCGCCCTTCAGGGACAGGAACTCCGCAAGACTGAAGCAGCGTTTTAGTGAGATCCTTGTCGCGCGAAATGCTCTCGGCAATCGCCGGGGTGCGGTCAGTTTCGGCTGTCCAGATACGCCTGCTGGAAGCACCATAGCCAAGTTGCACGAGATTGCCCTTGGCAAGAAGGCGGATGGCGGGAATTTTGCGGTTTGCGGCGGCATCAACAATACATGCCGTCGAAGGCCCGAGCCACAGTCTATCGACCATGTCACGCAACCGCTCAACGGCAGCCTTGACATCGTAGGGATTGTTAATGGGTTGCAATTCCATAGCCGACAGAATTAGTTCACGCGCGGCCAATAAGGCGGTATGCGCAATATGTTGGTCCCAAGCGCTGACGACGACCTTGTAGACGCCGCGAATCGAGGTTTCACGAGCTCTGCCAAAGCCAGCGGGCATGCCCGCGAGATTTTGCAATTCCAGCGTCACATGTTCGAGAATATGGCCTGGCCATGTGCCCTCTTCGAGCCGGCGCAGAAAACCGCCGCGCTCTTCATAACTGCAGCGGTGTTCAATCAGAGATGGCAGCCAGGAAGAAAGCCGATCGTAGTACCCGGGAACTACATTGGAGGGAAAGTCTTCGAGTTCGCCGATGTCGACAACGGCCTCGAGAACCGGATAGTAGGTCCACATGTTTGGACCATTCAGATGGCGAATCTCAAGAAACTTGATATCCTTTCTATTGATAGAATCAGTATTCGCGTTGGCGCAAGCAAGCATAGATGATCGCATAAATGATCACAGAGTGAACGAAGTGAGATTAACGCGGATCGAGTGAATTGGTTTACAGTCTCGTCATAAATTTGCTTCTCAAAAATAAGTTACGCGCCGACGCCCTAAGTATGTATATATTCCATTTGAATATCTTTTGCGCGCGATCCGGCGAGGCTATCCTTAGTCCTTAGCCTAGCCTGTCTATCCGGTGGAATTGAATGAACTGGTTTATCCGTCTAGCTTAAGTCGCTTTGCCACAAAGTTGTCAAACCCGGACTTATCACATGCAACTCTCAAAAAACGGGATGCTCTTTCGCCTACAGGGTAGGATGCGGTACGCTTTCATAAAGATGAGCGCAGCAAGCGAGATCAAGCATATGTCATGCCAGAATAATTTATTCCTAAAATACAATAACTTACCGGAGCTTATCAAAAAACAACCGAAAATGGGTGTCGCCGCTTCTTGATAAGAATTTGCAGATGAGTGCTAAGCCCTTGAAACACAGGAACATTAACTGTCGCCGGATAGCGACAGAGCTATGTCAGAGTAACATGTGCAATGAGCAGCGTCAGTTTCGGCCGTAAACACGGCTCAAGCAGGGTCTGACCCCGGGGCCTGCCGGCAGCCAGCCAGGAGTTTGACTTCGTTGACTTTACAGGAAGCGGTCGAGAATTTTACGGCTGTGATGATCCAGCGCAAACCGATCGCGGATGAGAAAATTAATGCCGTGGCTGTCTGCGATCAGCAATGTTGGAGAGATGAGACGGCGAATATCTTCCTCACCCTTGAGGATGAAAACAGTCTCTCCACGGTCGGTTTCCACACGCCACATGCTCGGGGTGACAAAACTGGAGACTTCCCGGATACGCTTGATTTCGGGAACAAACTCCCGACTGATCAGATTGGCCTCGATTAGTGTGCGCAGCTCGTCCGGCAGTTCACTCAGCCGGTCTATCCATGCCAACTCGTGACCGTGCTGGTCGACTAGCGCAATGCCGCTACCGGGAACAGTAATCGGAAATGCACGGACAGGGATGATGCCTTCATGCACCTCGCCATTTATTCCAGTAAATACCAGACGCCCGAAGGCGTTCTGGCTTAGCTGGTAATTAGGCTGATTGCGCATCAGCGAACCCCTTCTCCTTTATGCTCAAGCCTCGGGTTGCGCAAATCATCTTCCGTATCGACGTTGCGCGCCTGGGCCTGATAGAGGCGGAAATAGTGCCCTTCCCGCGCCATCAGTTCATTATGGTTGCCGATCTCGACGATACTGCCACGATCGAGTACGATCAGCCGGGTGGCGTCTCGCAGAGTGGACAAGCGGTGGGCAATTGCGATGGTAGTCCGGCCGTGTACCAAGTTTTCGAGCGCTTTCTGAATTTCTTTCTCCGTGGTGGTATCAACGGAAGAGGTGGCTTCATCGAGAATCAGGATGCGCGGATCGATAAGCAGCGCGCGTGCAATCGAGATACGCTGACGCTCTCCGCCGGAAAGAGCTTGCCCGCGTTCACCGACCAGAGAGTCGTAGCCATGCGGCAGCCGCAGAATGAACTCATGGGCATGAGCAGCACGGGCAGCGGCAATGATCTCTTCCTGCGTCGCCTCAGGTCTGCCATAGGCGATGTTTTCAGCGACCGTTCCAAAAAACAGGAAGGGCTCCTGGAGCACGAGACCGATGTGCTTGCGGAATTCGGCGACCGGCAGTGAGCGAATATCGACCCCATCCAGCAGAATCGCGCCTTCAGTAACATCATAGAAACGGCAGATCAGGTTGACGATGGTGCTCTTCCCTGATCCGCTATGGCCAACAAGGCCGATCATCTCGCCGGGCTCTATGGTGACGCTGATATCCCTCGTTACAGCGCGGGTGCCGTAACGGAATCCGACGCTGCGCAATTCGATACGACCTTTGACGACTGGCAAATGTACTGGATTTACCGGTTCTGGAACACTGGAAGTGTGATCCAGAATATCAAATATCCGCTTGGTGCCCGCCGCGGCTTTCTGCGTGAAGGAAACGATGCGGCTCATCGAATCCAGCCTTAGATAGAAACGGCTGATATAGGCGAGGAACGCGGTGAGTACGCCAACAGTGATTTCGTCTTTCGATACTTGCCAGATACCAAAAACCCACACCACCAAAAGCCCGACTTCGGTAAACAATGTCACTGTTGGCGTAAAAAGCGACCAGACTTTATTGACCCGGTTGTTAACCTCCAGGTTGTGCTGGTTAGCCTTGCGGAAGCGTGCCGCCTCCCGCTTTTCCTGTGCAAAGGCTTTGACCACGCGCATGCCGGGAATCGTATCGGCCAGCACATTGGTCACCTCGGCCCAGACGCGATCAGCCTTTTCGAACCCGGTGCGTAATCTGTCACGTACCAGATGGATCAGCCAGCCGATGACCGGCAGGGGCAACAATGTGACCAGCGCAAGCCAAGGCTCGATTGAAACCAGGATTACGGCAGTCATGGCGATCATTAGCACATCGGTTGCAAAATCCAGCAGGTGCACCGAGATAAAAACATTGATGCGATCAGTTTCCGAGCCGATGCGGGCCATCAGATCACCGGTGCGTTTACCGCCAAAATATTGTTGTGAAAGTTTGAGAAGATGCTCATAGGTAGTAGTGCGCAGATCAGCGCCGATACGTTCCGAAACCAGCGCCAGCAGATAGGTCCGCGACCAACCCAATATCCAGGCCAGAAACGCCGCACCCAGCAGCCCGGTAAGATAAAAGGTTACGAGATCAACATCGATCGGCTTGCCGTTCTGATAGGGGATGAGCACATTATCCATCAGCGGCATGGTTAAATACGGTGGCACCATTGTCGCGGCCGTACTGCCGATTGTCAGCAGGAAACCGGCAAGCAGCCGCCCTTTGTAGGGTCTGGCGAAACGCCATAAGCGGAACAGTGTCCATGTTGAAGGTGGTGTAGCTGCTTCGCTGCTGCACGCCGCGCACTCTTCCTGGCCAGGAGGCAACGGAGCATCGAGTATCCTCTGGCATTTGGGACAAAAAGAGGGAATTGGCGCCGGAGGCGGCTCTCCGGTGAGTTGTTGGTTGAGCTGCTGAGTGAAATGCTCGAGTAGACGGCCAGCCGCCGTATCATTGCCGAGCGTGTAGCGCCAGCGGGCAAGCAGTGAAGTCTCATCAAGAAGCTCCAGGCTGCCTACACCCGAGTGGTCGTAGCGAACAAGCCTCATTCCCGGCCGATAAAACCAGCCCTGCCAAACCCCTTCCCTGTCTGTAGTGGCCAATAAGCGCTTACTCGTAACCACGATAAACCCGGGTGCGAAATAGAGCTGGGCGCTGAGATCGGTTTCAAGCCAGGCCAGCACTTTCTCTTCATCCAGCAGTTGTGGTTCAACGCGCGCAGCCCATGCGGACGGTATCACGGGCGATGAAGCGCCGGGCAAGGCAACAGTGGTAGAAATCAAGGAAAGCCTGGAGTTCTGCATTGCCACAGTGTAGAGGAACAAAAGGATCGATGGCTGAAAATGACCGCGGTTCTGCCATCAAGGACGTCGTCATGCCCCTGCTGGCGAACTCTGAAGTCCATTCCGAGCCCTCCGCCAGCCGACACATTATGCCTTATAAATAATATCGTTGGCCGGTTTACGTTCCGGCTCCATTTCATTGGCTGCGCGCGCGCCCAGAATTGCGCCTGCGGTTACCGCAATCAATCCTCCCAACGTGAGCAAGGGTATGGGCTCACCCAGCAGGGGCACCGCTGCCAGTGCCGAAATAACGGGCACAAAAGCCATCTGCAAAGCCACGGCGTGGGAGCCCAGACGATTTATGGCAAAGCTATAGAGTAACATCGATATAAACACGACCAGCACGCCCTGATATATAGCTTGCGCGGCAATTTCTCCCACAGGGGCCTGCATGAGCCTGCTAGGCAGAAACAACCACCAGACTGGCACGTACACCAGGGCGCTTCCCAAGGTAGTGGCTACCGTCGCGGCGAGCGGCCGCACAGGATAACGGCCGAGCAGCAAGGTAAACACCGCCCATGATGATGAGCCGCATAAAAAAAGAATATCGCCGGTTATCTGCGTGCGGGTAAGGGCGTCGCGCGAAAAAGAATCGGCAGCAGTCATCATGATGCCAGCAAAGACGGCAGCAAGTGCGGTGCGGTAGGCCGGTAACGGTTTCTGGCCAAACCACAGCCATCCGATAAGCGCGGTTGCAAAAGGCAACGTGCCGGGCAGCAGAACAGATGCATGAGCCGCCGGCGACATGCGAAACGCGGCATATACGGTAATAGCGTAACCGATGCCGCCAAAAAATGAAAATAATACGATTACCTTGAGAGCGGGAAACACCACTCGGGGTATAAAAAAGACGGCAATCAGCGCGCCCACCCCGAAACGCAGCATGGCAATATCCCAACTGGTAAGCGTGCCTGTGCCGCTATGGCGTGTCAGGAGGATGAAACCGGTCCAGATACTTATAATGGCGACAACTGCAATCCAGCCACTACGGGAGCAGGGAGCTGCATTCATGAATCAGGCCGGAGCTGCCCCAGCGTTCCGATGCGGAGCCATTCCTTGCCTTGCTTTCCTGATATTTTCCAGCGCCGCTTCGATGACTTGGCGCGGCGCGCCTATATTCATGCGCATGAAGCCGCTCCCCATCTCGCCGAACAGCGTGCCTGGGCTCATGCCCACGCCAGCTTCATGAATGAAGAAATGCCTGAGTTGTGCGTCATCAAGTCCCAGTCCGCTCCTCAGCGCGCGACAGTCGAGCCAGAGCAAATAAGTGCCCTCCGGTTCGATAAGCCTGATTTCCGGGAGATGGGCAGCCAGATAATCACGAACGTAATCCCGTGTTTTTTCCAGATAAACCAGCAACTCATCCAGCCATGTCTCGCCTTTGGCATAGGCTGCTTCAAACGCGGCAATGCTGAAAGGATTGGATGCGCTGACATGCATGACCTCGAATGTCCGGATGAGTTTTTTTCGGCACTCGGGATCAGGCACAATGAGGGCGGAAAGGTTGAGTCCGGGGATATTGAATGTCTTGCTGGGTGCGACGGCGGTGATGACAGACGTCATTCCGCGCATCCATTTGCGCCAGCATCGAAAGCACGTGATGTTTATTTCCGGGGTAAACCAGATCGGCGTGAATTTCATCGGAAAAAATCACCAGATCGTGCTTCCTGGCGATCTGAAGAATGCGATCCAGTTCCGGCCTGCTCCAGACCCTGCCAACCGGGTTATGCGGAGAACATAGCAGCAGCAGCCGGGCTCTCTCCGCGCAGCGCTCCAGATGGTCGAAATCGATCGTATACCCGCTATCCTCCAGGCGTAGGGGATTTGATATCAATTCCCTGCCGGTGCTGGTAACAGACGAAAAAAAGGGGAAATATACCGGTGGCTGCACGATAACTGAGGCACCTTCTCCGGCGAACGCCATCACAGCCGCGTGCAGCGACGGCACAACACCTGGACACATCATGATCCAGTCGCGATGCACCTTCCAGCCATGGCGCTGCCTCAACCAGGCTATCAAGGCTTCATACAAACTGTCGGGATAGATCGTATACCCGTATACAGGATGCGCGGCCCGCCTCGCAAGCGCCTGGGTCACGGCAGGCGGCGCGGCAAAATCCATGTCCGCCACCCACAGAGGGATAACGTCCGCCGCACCAAACATGTCTTGGCGACCGTCGTATTTAAGGCTCGCGGTACCGGCCCGAGTGATTATGCTATCGAAGTCATAATGGCAGACCGGGCCTGCGTTCAAGCAACTCTCTCCCAGATCGTCGCTTCCGACAGTGTATGCTGGAACTTCCGCCGGGTTTCACGGATAACGAATGGCACCTCCTTCGGGCCCTGAATCAGTTTGAAATGACTGCCAAGGATTTCTTTCAGGCCGTCCAGCGTCCCATAGCTTTCGCCATCACGCTTGAACCCCCCAATCCATGCTTCCCGCTTGGTATGCTCTTCCAGCCAGGTATATGGCGAAGCAATCAGCAAAATACCCCCGAGGTTAAGTCGTTCATGGATAGATGTAAGCAGCTTGGCCGGATCATAAAGACGATCGATCAAATTGGCCGCCAGGATGAGGTCATAGCCGGTAAAAAGGGACTTGAGATTACAGGCATCACCCTGATAAAACGTTACCTTATGCTTGACGGCATCCAGGCCGAGACCCGTCAGGGTACGCTCCCTGTAAAAGACAAGATCCCCTTCATCTGTCAGGGTGTAGCGTAGCACACCCTGCGCGGCGAGCTGGACGCCCTGCCCGATGAAGCGGGCGGAGAAATCGATACCGGTTACTTCGTCGAACTGCCGTGCCAGCTCGAAAGTCGCGCGTCCCGACGCACAGCCAAGATCGAGCGCTTTCCGGCATGGTTTTCCGCTCATGGCCGCTATCGCCAGCTCAGCCAGCGCTTTGGGAAAATTTGGCACGTCAAAATAGGTATCCCCATAGTGAAATTCAGCATATTCGGAAAGCAGTTTGTCGGTTTCATAGTGAGAGTCGTGCTGAACGGCAGGCGTATCACTGACCACATAGCGAAACCCGGCATGCTGAAAGAAATGACGTCGAAACGCATAGCGGGCACTCTTCAGTGATTCGTTACCGCATGAAATCCAAGAACCGCCTTTGATGAGATTGTGCCGGCCGTCATAGGTCGGTGTGGTGAAGTCATCGTAATGAGGATGGATATCAAAACCCTCGAAGGGATATATCGGAGTTTCGGTCCACTGCCATACATTGCCCACCACATCGTAGAATTCTCCCTGAGGAAATTCATTAACCGGGCAACTGGATGCAAAATGATCGAGATGAATATTGGCTGCGGCTTGTCCGGCGTGAGGGTTTCGGACAGGCCGGCAGCGTCATGGAGGCGATACCACTCGTCCTCGGTCGGCAATCTGAACGGCTGGCCGGTTGTTGCCGCTTTCCAGTTGCAAAAGGCTTTTGCCTCATGGTAATTCACTTCTACCGGCCAATCCCAGGGCATGGGAATTTCCTCGGTCATCAGCCGTAACCCCCACTCGGCGCCTTGCCTGATCCAGAATGCAGGATATTCCGCACGCGTATGACATCGCCAGGCGCGACCCTCCTTCTCCCAAAAACCCTCGATGCCGTAGCCGTTTGCCTGAACAAACGCAAGAAACTCCTGATTGCTCACAAGGTACTTACCGGCCTGGAAGGCCGGAACTTCTGCTACGTGACTGCCATATTCGTTATCCCATCCATAGATTGGATCGGTTTGCTTTTTACCGAGATGTACGGTGCCTCCAACTACGTTGATCAGTTGGTTCTGAGGCGCCGGACCGGATTTATGGCAAGGTTCCCAGGCAGGGTGACACCTGACGTGTTCGAGTTCGTGTTGCCGGATGAGTACGGATGATGTCTCCAGATGGATGCGCTCGTGCTCGATACCCATCATGATCGTCCACCAAGGGCTATCCCAGCCAATCGGCAAGCTGAGCGGGGTTTCGCTGATAAGCCGATCCACTGTATTGCGCACCGTTTTGCGGTAAGCACGTACTTCCTCGACGGACGGCCAGGCGTAATGAGCGGTGTCAAGGTCATCCCAGCTCATTTCATCCACGCCCACCGCAAACATGGACTCCAATTTAGGATTGATCCGCTCCTTCATCAGCCCTGCAAGTATCAATTTGTTCGTAAAAAAAGTCGAGGTATGGCCCAGGTAAAAGATCAGCGGATGGCGCAACGAAATCGGTTTTTTGAAATAGGCCTCATCGCCATGCAGCGTCTCGAAGAGTTGCTCGTAGCGATCAAGCGTGGCATGGAAGTAGCGGCGTATTTCCTCACGCTTTGCCTCAACATTATTGCCTGAAAGATTGGGGGTTCTCGGAAAAAGCCGCCTCGGCAACGCGTGCAACTTTGAATCTTCAGAAGCGGATTGGACTGGCATTATAATTTTTCGTGCGTCATTCAAATTCATATTCAACCTCGGATACGAGTTGTGAGTTGTCCCAATAAAATTAAACGAAGTGTAACACCTGGTACATTACCTCTGTAAATTGGAAAAATCAAATAACACCTTTGCTAATAGGGGCTTAGCGTGTTCCCAAGAAGGCTGGAGTATGCATAATGCAATCTGCACGCGTCAAGCCGGGCCAAGACTTGCGAATAGTCTGGAATAAGGCTCCCACACGGCTCTGTACGGCCGGCTGCGGGTAAAACGAATCATTCGTCCAGAGCGATCCTCTGCTATCGATGACTGCTTAAAAAATATTTTCAGTTCTGACGTTTCCGCATTCGATTGCGATGATGGGAGTGAGTTCCTCAAACAGCGTTTATCTTGTCCCTATTTCAATCTCCACCGCTTATTCATAATATTTCCGGAGAACTTTTCAGGCAATAGCTCAGGTGGACATCGGCCTCAGATTGGTGCGATTATGAGAAAGAAGCAAAAATCGCCCGGCTTTTGATTATTGCGACGGTAAAACAGCAGGGATCATTTACTGAAACCAACGCGACTGCCGCGAAAATGACATGGCCCCGCGCGGAAACGGGCGCTAACAATGGTAGAAACAGATAAACAGATGCGCCACTGGTCGTTCCAGGAGTCTCGTAAAGCTTGCAGATGACTCAACAAGAGCCGAGAGGAAAGCAATCATGGCGCTTGACGGGAAGACCTTGGGTCTTGCGCTCTCGGGAGGGGGCTATCGCGCCACTCTGTTCGGTCTCGGCTCGCTCTGGCGTCTTAATGAGGCGGGTCTCCTGGGCAAGCTGGACCGAATCACGAGTGTCTCAGGCGGTTCGATCCTGATGGGAATTCTGGCCCATCGCTGGCAGCAGCTCGGGTTTAACAACGGCCGCGCAGATAACTTTGAAGAAGTCATTGCCAAGCCAATCAGAACCTTCTGTGGAAAGACAATCGACGTCGGCGCAGGACTCATCGGCGCATTGACGCCCTTCAAAACGGCAGGCGAATTTCTGGCGGACCGGTACGAGAAGGACCTGTTCGGCGATGCCATGATCAAGGACATCCCGGTCGCTAACGGGAACGGAAACCCGAAGTTCATCTTCTATGTGACCAATATGCAGACAGGCCGCAGCTTTCGGTTCCAGCAGGATATGATCGCCGACTACATGCTCGGCATGTCTCATACCACAAATGTTTCCCTCGCTGTCGCAATTGCAGCCTCAAGCGCTTTCCCGCCCATCTTTTCTCCAGTGATCCTCAGGACCGATCCAGCCGCCTGGACCGGGGGGAGCAAATTGCCCAACCGGGATGTCCTGCGCAAGCGCATCGTGCTGGCGGATGGCGGCATCTACGATAATATGGGGCTTGAGTCACTTATCGATAATGTCGATATCGCCCTGGTCAGCGACGCTGGAGCTCCGTTCGAAGTGGATGAGAATCCCGCCGAGGATGACATCTTCCAGTTGGGCCGTGTGCATGACATCCTCACCGATCAGACACGGGCGCTGCGCAAACGCTGGCTCATTGCCGAGTTTGAGGCCGGGCGAAAACACGGCGCTTATTGGGGGATCGGAACGTCACTAAGCGCCTATAACTCAACGCATCGTATGACCAGTGATTCGGCAGTCAGTGATGCCCTGGAGCGCGTGCCGACCCGGCTAAGCAGCTTTGACCCCGATCGGCAAGGCCACCTCATTAATTGGGGTTATGCGTTGTGCGACGTATCGCTTCGTGCCCGGATTGGTTTCCAGATACCACTGGCCGCTTCATGGCCGGTACCGGAATGGCCTCTCTGATCTCTCTTCGAGCAAGATTTATGAGGGCATCAAAAATTGAAGCATACCTTCGCTGAGATCTTACGGCAATGATTGAGGGAAACGCTGGTCTCCGAAATTGATAGCCGATCTGCGAAGCCTGTGGAACGATCGAAGCAGCGAAAACCCGCCCATGGGGGCAAATTGGAAGAACAAGAGTTTCAGTTTCACGATGAACGTATTGCAGGGGATGGTGTAGATCTTCATGTCGTAACTGCCGGGAGAGGACCGCCTGTCATTCTTCTCCATGGTTTTCCCGAGAATTGGCGCTCATGGCGACGTCAAATCCCCGAACTGGCGGCTGCCGGTTTCTCGGTATGGGCTCCAGATATGCGCGGCTATAATCTCTCCGGCAGGCCGGCGGAGCAAAGCGCTTATCGATTGAGTCATCTTGTGGCGGACGTTGTTGCTCTGGTAAACGCAACAGGATATCCCCGCGCACACATCGTCGGGCATGACTGGGGCGGAGTCATCGCATGGTCGTTCGCACAGCAACATCCTGCATTGGTGGATAAGCTAGTCATCCTTAATGCACCCCACATGAAAATCTATCTTGAAAAGGTGAAGCATCCGCGGCAGATGCTCAAGAGCTGGTATATGCTTTTCTTTCTATTGCCCCGATTGCCGGAGCTTGCATTGTCAGCCAGCAATTTTCGGGCCATACGCCGAATGTTTCGGTCGGGCCCAGCGAATAAAGAGGCGTTTAGTGATCAGGATATTGATGACTATATCGATGCCCTTTCACAGCCGGGTGCGCTCACCGCAGCCCTCAATTATTACCGTGCAAACCTGACAATGACCAATGCGCGCGCGTTTGCACATCCCGTCCCGATTAACGCGGAAACACTTGCGATATGGGGAGAGCTTGATCCCGCCCTTGGCATCGAGTTACTCGACGGGCTCGATAAGATGGTGCCTCGCGTTCAAATTCAACGCCTGCCGGGATCCAGCCATTGGGTGCAAAATGAGATGCCACAGGAAGTCAACCGTGCACTGGTACGTTTTCTCAAGGGGTAGAGGCTACGGTTGAGAAAGGTTAGAGCTTCCGGGGCAAGTCCCTCCGCCAGATAACTGCATAGCTGTATGACTGCAACCTTGCACGCTGCTCTCTTAATTAAATAAAGGCCGTGGTTTTTAGCGCAGATTGAGCTATGCTTGAAATGAGCTTATTAAAATACACGCGTAGATATGAATTCCACTATCCTATTCTCATCGTTAAAGGAAAGACCATGAGACTTTATTTATTGTTGGCCTGTTTAGCACTGAGTGCTTGCGCCGGGCTGCCGTCAGCCGTCAGGGATGTGCCTGTAAAAGATATCTCTTATAGCGAGGCGAGCCAGAACCCGAACAGTTATAAGGACACAGCCGTCCGGTGGGGTGGAGTCATTATCGATGTCGATAATGAGGAAAGCTTCACGCTTGTGCAAGTGTTGTCTTATCCGCTCAATATTTACGGCCGCCCCCAGCTCACCAAGCCGAGCGAGGGGCGTTTCGTTATTAAAAGTTCAGAATTCCTGGATCCGGCCGTTTATGCTAAGGACAGGGAAATAACCGTTGCGGGAGCGCTTGAGGGCGATATTCAACGGACGATAGGCAAGAAAACAGTTCAACTGCCATTGCTGTCCTCCACAGCCCTTTATTTATGGCCTGTTTACCAGAATAACCCTTACGGCTATGGTTATAGTTATGGAGGGTATGGCTTCAGTCCGTTTTTTGGGTATGGAATGTATGGCAGCCCCTATTACTGGGGAGGATACTACAGACCCTATTGGTAAGAGCGAACTATGTCCCGTCCTCACGCGGTCTAGATAAGAAACGTTCGTTCGCTCTTACGGCTTGATTGATGCAATCAATTGCAGCCGAAGGTCTTCTATGAGTGAATTGTAACGAGGCCCTTCGATACGCCGCGTTATCAGCTGAGTTTTCACCCTCCAAGCGTATGGGTGACGTTCGATCGCTGATTCCTTGCAATTTTGTCCCTTTTTCTGCCGCGAGTTAATCCGAAGAAAGACTTCGGATGATTTCCATATCTTTGTCATGCGCAAGCTTTTGATTGTTTTCATTGGTTGCTTCTTTGCTGTTCTGCTCGCCCTGATGATCACGTTATCCTTCGCTATCGAAGATCGTCCCCGTGTCGATCGCACAGTCGTCCTTACGCCAGACGATGTCGCGCGCGCGAAACAGATTGTCGATGCGCACCGCTATTGGGTCAGGCCGGGTATGCTTGCCGTGGCTCGCGTTACGCCAGCAGACGCTGATCTTGCGGCAAACTACCTGGCGCACCGATTTGGTAAAGGCAGCGCACGGGTAACTGTCGCGGGCCACAACGCGACCATCAGTCTGAGTCTGCCGGTAACTTCAACCCTGTTAACCGCTGTGAAGGGCTATCTGAATCTCAAGGTGACATTGGTCGAAACAGATGGTCTTCCACGACCTCAGTCGTTGCATATCGGAAAACTCTCGTTTCCCGACGGACTCACCGACGTGCTTGCGTTTCAGGTTGAACGCTGGTTACGGCGCAGCCCGGAATATCGCACGATGCTTGATGCGCTCCGCCAAGTAAAGATATCACGCAATGAATTTAGTGTCGTTTACCGCTGGATGGGCGGCTTTCCACGTTTTTCCCGTGAAGTAAGATCGTCGATCATTGGCGAACTGGAACGTGAACGATTACTTCACTACCAATCTTTATTGGCGGCACATACCCGGCAAAGTGGCGCGACGGTTTCTCTCGCGCAAATTCTGCCATCATTGATGCGCGAAGCGGCCGGGCGTTCGGCTGGTGGAGATAGCTTGGCGGAAAATCGTGCGGTAATACTGACGGTGGCATTTCACGTGCTGAGCATCTCCCTGGATCGAATTCTTCCGGAAGCCGTTTCCTGGCCGCGTTCCCTGCCTCAGAAGGTCACCATCGACGGACGTGACGACTTTGCAAAACATTTTATGGTGTCCGCCGCGATTGCAGCCTATGCTGATACGGCATTATCCGACGTGATCGGTCTATATAAAGAGATCGAGGATTCGCGTGGCGGCACGGGCTTCTCATTCAACGACCTCGCGGCTGATCGCGCCGGTACGAAATTTGGAGAAAAAGCCGTGGCAGGCGAGGACTCGGCGAAAGAACTGCAACACCGGATCGCATTGGGTCTTGAGGATGAAGATTTAATGCCGATGTGGTCGGATCTGCCTGAATTCATGCCCGAGGCGGAGTTCAAGCGGCGCTTTGGGGGAATTGATGCGCCAGCCTATCAGGCAATGATGCAGAAGATCGAGCGACGAGTTGCGGCTCTGCGCATATTGAATTAATCCTGTGAAAGGATATGCGCTGGAGCATTCGCCAAGTGCATTCACTCAGCGTTGCGCAATGCTTTAATCCCTAATCAAGCCGCGCCGTCGGCAATATTCCTTTATTGATATTAGCGCCGCATACTTGGCTGTGCAGTTTTCCTAGAGTCTATTTTCCTAGAGTCTATTCAGGAACGTCGAAATGGTAGGCCATGTCCAGGCATCGATCTCACGATTACCCACCGGGTCGGGTAACTTGGAGGGCAATCGTTCAGCATCCCCATGAATCAGCAGTACAGGCATTCTAGCTTCATAAGCGCAGCGTATTTCCCATAATTGGCCATCTGCCCTTACGACATTTTTAGTAATAATGGCAATCACGCCATCACAGCCGGTAACTTTGGCGCGGCATTCCTCCTTCCAGGCAGGTTCCCATGACTGCTTGACCGGCATATCCACAAACGAAAAAGTAGTTTGCTCCTTATTCAATTGCTCAAAAAGCTGATCGCGCAGCTTGATATCCCTGAGCGCAAAACTGATAAAGACTTTGTTCGTTTTTTCAGCCATTCATTATCTCCCTGGAATCAATTATTGTTAGTCCGGCTCAAACTTGAAAGCTCTTCCTCGAATATCCTCTGATCAATTTATTTCCGAACTTCAACTCCCGGAGCCACGGCGGGCCGTTACCTGGATTTCGATACGCATGCGCGGATCGGACAGCCCGGCAGAAATCATCATTGCGGCAGGTCTCACATCGCCCAGGTACTTGCGAAAGGTGGGCCAGCACTTGGGAAAATCCGCAGCTTCCGGCAATATGTAAGTCACCCGGACAACATCCTGAAAATCGGCTCCCGCTTCGTTCAGAGCTGCCCGAATATTCCTGAAACATTGCTCGGCTTGCTCTACCAGATCATCCGAAATGGTCATCTTTCCATAATCGAAGCCGGTCGTTCCCGAGACAAAAATCCATTCGCCGTCAACCACGGCCCTGGAATAGCCGATTTCCTGCTCGAACGTGGAACCTGAACTAATTAGTCGGCGAGGCATAATAATATCCTTGTACCAGCTCTTCAAATACAAATTACGCTAAGTTACGAAGTCAGGCGTACGAAATCAATGAAGATCAATGCGAAAAACATTGACTCTTGTCCGACACAACCGTGCAGGCATATCGCATCTCCTGCACATTTCCCGCGCGGTTGAATACGTATTCAGCTCTCATACCCTTGAATTGAGCATCCGTGAAAGAAATCGCGGTGGGTACAAGACGTTCCTCGTTCCAAAATCTCACCCTGCAGAAGTCAGGTTCAGATCTGCATATTTTGCTAAGCGCTGCCCCATAGACCGCCTTATCCATGTCCCGCCTGCTATCGATCAGGACCATATGTATATAGTTTTTTGAATTCCCGAGTTGAATCGACCGGACAAGCCGCCAGCCATCGCCGTGAGGCAGCGGCTGTGCCTGAGATGCGTGCTCCGGCTGTGGCTGCTGCAATGCGGCAAAAACCGGCCATGACGAGATAAACGCGATGAGTGCGATACCAATAACTCTCTTGTTCATAAATGATCCATTGGTAAATTCCCAGCCATAAAATGCAAGCAAAAATACCGGTCACATTACAAATCACAAATAACCTTTCCAGCCGGTTATTAGCTATCCAGACGAAAAAGTGGAAAACGTTTAGTAGCCAGCCCCCCACCCTGGCGTTTTTGCTTGCCAGGCAATCCATTTTGCAATCTCGTTTGCAAATCCATTTTATCAATAAAGAAAGATGCCAACAACAAAATCGGCCACTGTTGTGGCTCCTGCATTTCATATTCTATTGCGACTAAAACAGATGTGCGGTATGCGCTGACCGAGAATATTGAAGAGCTTCGCTAGTGCTTGCTCGTTCCTCCTGAATAAATTCCCGTTGATGGCATTCCTCAAAAGCCTAATTCCTCAGTAATTAATTCCTCATAAATCAATTCCTCAAGGAGTTGAACAGGTTGCCGTTGAAGTGAGCTGAGGCAGCGAATCATCCATGACAGCATTTCCTGCTGGTTCCGTTCGAATGTCGCCCCGGGCGCCCCGTACAGGAGCCCGTCGCAGGTAAGAATACTGCGATGCAGCAGCAAGATCTGGTGGCCGGGAAAGAGGGGCCTTGAAGAAAGCGAGGGCTGAATAAACGTCGGGATTACTTACATCATGTACCGGAGCATGCGCAATTACGATTGGAAATCAAATAATAAGGTGAAGGCATGGATCTTGCTTTGAAAGAGATAGTCAACGATAAATTATGGAACATTCAGAAGGATTCCGAGTTGCTGACTTGCTACAAAAAGGATACGTTGTTGCAAGCAGCCGAAACACCAGATATGGGTTTTAACTTTCCCCTCATGGCTGAACATGCCGAACGGTATACCCGGATTATCGAGGAAGCCGCAGCCGTAAGCCGACACTACGATTTGCTCATATGGCTTCAGGGTGAAATTCAATATTACTTGCCTCATGAGATCATGCTCGCAGCGTGGGGAGACTTCACATCAAGTTCCATTCGTTATGACATTGCCTCTGCTTTATTAGGAGTAAGGACCGAATGTTCCAACACAGAAGTCCTCTCACCGTTGCTCCAGGGGCTTTTCAATCGCTGGATAACGCTGGGCAAAACGCCCTATATCCTGGCAGGCGACGAATCAGTATTCCTGCTTGATGAGCATGGGCTGCAATGCCCTCTCGGCGCGGCACTGAGGGGAATGCGGTCGGTACTGATACACGGGGTCAGCGATAAGCGCGGGCGGCATGATTGCCTTTATATAATGCTCAGTTCTAGAAGAAAGCTCGGTACCTCCGCTGTGAACGCAATAAAGGTTCTGCTTCCCTATCTTGATACCGCAATGGGTCAGGTTGAGCCCTTGATTTGCGATCAGCGGTCTGCTTCTATGCACCCGAACATAAAAGATGGTGGACTGAACGCGCTGGAGGTGGAGATATTAAATTGGCTCAAGGCCGGCAAGACCAATTCCGAAATTGCCGATATTCTGCGAATCAGCTTGGTCGCGCTCAAGAATCACTTTCGAAATATTTTTAAAAAATTCCATGAGTGGGAATCAAGGTCTATCAAAGGTTGAGCAAGTGCTGGGTTGAGCAGTTCCAGCAGTTCCCCATGGAATGCAAAGCCCAACCGGCATCGGCGCCTCGCGGTCGATTGTTTAGTTATGGTCCAGCAACGCCTGTGCCATCGGGCGAAACTGCAAGTGGTAGAACATATTGAGGTAGCGCATGGTTTCTTCATGCTCCAAGTTACTAACAAATTTCCAGAAACCATAAATACGCGACAAGGTCATCATACGTTCCGCATAAAGACGCCAGGTATAGCGGGATTCGACCCTTTTCAAAGCCATTTCGGACACATTGTTCCAAAAAGCGGGTTCAGCCGCTGAGCGCGTAAAAAAATCTGCCATGGCTGCGGCTGCCGCTAAGCCAGCATTAGGGTCGATATGGTAACCTGAAATCCCATGCTGGATAATTTCGCGAGGACCCCCATATTGGGTAGCGAACACCGGAAGACCGGACGCCATGGCCTCGATAATTGTAAGCCCAAATGCCTCAAATCGAGCTGGCTGTACAAAAATACCGCGCCGATCGGCCACATGCCGATACAATTCACCGGCAAGATTCTTTTCCAGCCTAGTGCCGAGCCAGCGCATCTGCCCATCCAGTTTGTATTCATTCATGATAGCGTGCATATGGTCGATTTCGACGCGTTCCTCGTCGTCCGCCGAAGCAGCCGGATCGATATGTCCACCGATAATCAGTAGATTGGCAAGCTCCGATAGACGCGGACATTGCGCAAACCATGCTGCCAGCCCAGTCAGATTTTTGACCAAATCGAGGCGGGCCATCGTAAAAATCACCGGCTTGGTGGGGTCGTTAAAGTGACCGCGGTAGGGCACGCCGGGATCGCTCCCATACAAAAGACGTTCGATTTCAGGCAACAGGGATTGCAGCCGGCGATCGTGCTGAAGATAGGAGAAATAAACCTCGGCATCGGCGCCTGGCGACACAATATTGAATTTGGGATCGAAAAGATCTATACCGTTCATGACCCGGTATAAACCGGGCATTGTATAATTCTGATAGGTCTCATATTGGCCAACATTATGAGAAGTCCCGGCAATTTCCTGATAAGTACTGGTGATAATGAAATCAGCGCTGTTCATCGCGATAAGATCTGCGGTGTATTGGCAGTTGAAATGGTATTGGGCTTCATTCTCGCGCCAATGCAAAGCGGAATGAAGGTATTTACTCTGCTCCAGGGCGTGCGCAATATTACATTGGGTTACCCCCATCCGTTTTGAAATCAGTGACGCAACGAGATTTCCATCCGAGTAATTGCCGATTACCAGATCCGGGCGGCCACTCAATTGCGCAAGCGCTTCGCGTTCAGCATCATGTGCAAAACTTTCCAGGTATGGCCATATCTCGAAACGGGATATCCAGGAACGAACAATTTCGCCATTCGGTTTGCGGAACGGTATGCGTACAATCCATGAATTGTGCGTGCCATGGATTTTCTCCAACGGCTGGTTACACAATGTCTCCCCCGCCTCAGGAATCAGGCGCGTGCATATCAGGATTTTTGGCTGGCCCACTATCCCCTGCATGGCCAGGCGCCCGCTCATTTCTCGTTCAAGGGCACGTACCTGATCAAGGATATACACTACCTGACCACCAGTATCTGGTAACCCCAATACATTGTCCTGCCCGAAATAACCATGCGGAGACAGAATCAGCAGCTTCGAGATCATCGGAATTCGCGCCAGAAACTCTTCAAGTATTTGCGGAGAGGGCGCTTCAAGAATATCTATCAACAAGCTCATGGTGTCACTCACCCGCGAAGCACGGTCGCCCCAGCCCGGCTCAAACCCCAGCCCCCCCAATGGCTCCGCGATAACCTGCCAGGGGGCATCTTCCGGGTATTTATCCAATAAACCAATGGCGCGGCGCAAACCGCTGCGTAATGCCACAACATCGGCAAAATTGCCGCGAAGCATCAATTGCTGCCCATCCATGCTGTGCACGCTTAAAAAATGCAGCAGTTTGGTTGCACCCGAGCCAGATTGGGTAAATAACGCACCAGCCAGTTGTCGATTAAGAAAAATCACCCCTTGACCAATCGATCGAGTCTCCGTAAGCCTTGGAAAACCCCGGTTAAAAGGAGCGAAGTCCAGCTCCAATACCGGTTCATCCGCGCCATCCGGCCGCACAAGCAGTTCCTTGAAAGCAAGGTAAGCTGAGGCGCTGACAAGCTCAGGTATAAGATGTTGCTGGTGAATACACAAAAAATGCCAGCGTCCCGCGCCTTCCCGTAATGCGATATAGATCAGCGGGGCACGGCAAATCGCTTCTTGCACGATATCGATCAGTTCATGCAGCGGGGTCTCAAAAAGAGAGTGTGAATGAACATTACTCAACGTATCAAAAGCTGCATATAAATCCGACCGCAACAAGAGCGGACGCTCCAGCTCGAACCAACAGTGCAAAAGTGCGTAAAGATCGCTTCGATGGTCCACGGCCCAGGCTTCAAATTTTTTAATCATTCGCGGTCTCCGGTGGTGGAAATACCAAATGCGTAGTGTGCCATGCCCTCTGCAATACCGTCCGCATAACGGGCATTAGCGAAATAAATTTGTTCATTTCCCCTCAGACTCGCAAGTTCAGGGCTGTGATTTGCAACCACGACGCCGAGCGTATCTCCGATCAGCATTTCATGGTCGTTACCAGAATCACCCGCTACCAGAAAAGCACGCAGTGGCAATCCCCACTTGTAAGCGAGATAGCGTATTGCCCGTCCTTTGGAGGCACGCAGAGGCAAAATGTCGAGGAAAGCCTGACGAGAGTAGATCAAATTAGCAGACAGTTTCTGCTCGCGCAACAAGGTGCGGATTTTAGAAATTGGCGGCAATGCCGCGGGATCGACATTGTAACTGAGCTTGAATTCACGCTGATTTTCTGGTGATTGCAGGATTAGGCCGGGTACCTCGCGCAGCGCCTCTTCCACCGCATCACGGCGCCACGAGTATTTGATCAGATTTTGCCATCCAATATCAGGCCGGAGCTCCAGCCCATAATTTATCTCGCTGCCGACCGCAGTAATAAGTACATCTGGTAATGGTACCCCCCATTCCTTTAATATCTTCAATGTACTTTCCAGCGTACGGCCGGTCGCGATACCAAACCCCAGGTTTGGCGGCGTGGCGCGCAGGGTGGCAAGAAAACGGCGCAAGGCTGCGCGATCACCAAGCAGGGTGTTATCGATATCACTTATTAACATCTGCGAGACCAATGGCAGCGGATGTCGTTGCGGCCGATATATTGCCAGGTCCCTCCGGATTTGCTTTCGCTCCTGGTGCAGCAGCCGGGATAAAACGTGCAAGTACTTCTTGACGTGTGCATCCCAGGTATAGTGATTCTTTACCCCTGTAATACCGTTGCGCGCCCAGCGCTGCCAACGATGCGGCTCAGCTAGTACGTATTCAATCGCCTCCGCTATCGCATGGATATCCAAGGGATTAACCAGTACCCCATTTTTGCAATGGCCTACAATATCCCGCGGTCCACCATCTTCGGTAGCCACGATCGGGAGACCGCTTGCGGCGGCTTCAAGCAAAGTCAGGCCGAACGGCTCAGTAAGCGCCGGATTGACGAATACGCCGCGGCGCTGGGCTGCGAGCCGGTAAAACCCGGCAACATCAATCGGTTTATGTTGCTTCGGCAGTGCTACCTTACCCCACAGATCGTATTGATCAATATCCAGCAGAAGATTGGTCATCACCTCAGTCTGGGCAGCCTCAAGTTTGCAGATGTCCTCACGATTGCCAGCCACAATGGCAAGATTGGCTTTTTCATGAAGTGCAGGTGAATTGCCAAATGCAGCAATTAAAGCGCCGAGATTTTTTCGTATTTCGGGGCGGCAAATCGTCAATATCAGGGGCTTTCGCGGCTGCACCAGGAAGCGGTCAATAAGTCTCGCGGCCTCCGGTTCCGGGGGAGTCCGGCGGCTGGGCGGAGCAAACCGCGATATATCGGTCCCGGGCGGGATAACGACTGCACGCTCCGCCTGATAATTAGTATATAAACCATACTGCTCGGTGCTCTCCTGAGGCGTGCTGGTTATTATCAAACTCGCCTGTTGCAATATGGCTTCTTCGGCAGCGATGCGTCGGTGAAAATTAAACTGACGTTCCAGCGCCTGTGGTTTACGGCCTTGCGCTAGGAGATGCTGCTGTTTGCTGCGTCCAAGCGAGTGCCCGGTGTGAACCTGCGGAATACCCAACAGCTGAGAGAGCTGCATCCCAACATATCCGGCATCGGCATAATGGCTGTGGATGACATCGGGTAAGCGCTTCTGTTCGCGCAGAAAAAGCAATACGCGATCCACCAGCTGGTCGAGATAAGGCCAAAGGCTTTCCTTACGCAGGTAGCGACGGGGCCCGCACCGAAGGCGAATAATTCGGGCGTGATCCCCAAGAATTTCCTCCGGACGGGCGTAGTCCGCCGATACAGCGGAATCTTCTACTCGTCGGGTTAGCAAATCTACCTTGCCTACTTGGCGTTGACGAGCAAGTGACCGGGCCAGTTCCACAACGTATAAGATTTGGCCGCCGGTATCAGCATCGCGCCCAAGTTCCAGATCATTCCCCCGGATCAATCCGTGGAGGCTTAGCATCAGCACATATAATTCTTTCATCTGTGCTCCAACCATTCTTCAAGAAACGGTTCATAGAAATCGTCGTGCTCCGGAACCGCTCCACGTATCTGGCAGATGGCTCCGGCGAAATGATGCGCCCGGCGCAAAGTGACAGGCAACGTCCAGCCATCCAGAAGCCCGAGCATGAAAACGGCGGAGAACGCGTCACCGGCACCCACAGTGTCGCGGATATCCGCCACAGGAGAAGATGACATCTCTATCAGGCCGGAATCGCCCAGCCACCAGGCGCCGGCTGCCCCACGAGTGATGAGCACCCCCCGCAGCGAGTATTGCTGCATCAGCAATCTCGCCTGTGCCTCGGCTGAATCCGCCCGAAGACCAAGCATCAGATTTATGAGTTCAAGCTCGGCATCGTTCGCCTTCATGATATCTGCGTGTTTCAGCGACCAGTGCAACCGCTCGGTGGATACCCATGGATTGCGCAGATTGACGTCGAAAAAACGCTGACCACTGGCTGCACGCAACATGTGCCGTAAAGCTCGATGTGAGTCCGCACGCTGTGCCAGTGTCCCGAAGTAAATCAACTCCGGTTTGGCCGCTATGGCAGCGATGCGCGCCAGGCGAGGATGAATATGATCATAGGCTTGATCGGGACGGATATCGAACCGGTGACCCCCTTCCGGAGTGAGATATACCTGAACCACGCCAGTGGAATGGATGGAATCGAGCTGTACGCCATGCGTGGCGAGCCCCGAGCTTTCCAGGGCCTGCAATGCGCGCGTGCCCGCTTCATCCAGACCGATACGGGTAACAAGGACGGGCGCACAGCCAAAGGCACACAAGTGCCTGGCAACATTGAATGGCGCGCCACCCAACACTTCCCTGTCGGGAAACCGGTCTATCAGAATTTCGCCAAATAGAAGTACCACATGGCGAGCTTTGGTCATCTTTACCCTCAGGAATTTTTGAATAAGCCCGCGCAAGCACGACAAGTTCGGATGAACGGATAAGCTCTGCCCTGGATTCTATCTATGTGAGCACAACCCGCGCCTGTTCCGAATCCAGCCGGTTCGCTAACGCGTGCAGGGATGCAGAAATCTCGACCGGATACTCCGGGGCGGGGCCCAGGCCAGCCATGGCCCCTGGCAAGCGATCATAGCCCGCCCGTGTCCGCAGGCGCACTTCATCCAGTGCGATAACCGGGTTGATGCGTTTCCCTGCCCGCATCACCGGCACGATAAGCGGCTGCCCATCGTGAGGATCATTTTCCTCCAGTGCGACAATATCACCCGCCATGCAGCCGCCGAATTCATCATATTTGCGATAGACCTGTTTCCTGCCGGGCCAGGTCGCCTTCCCTTCAGAGCGTTTGCGCCGCGCTTTTCCGGCATATTCCTGCAGTTTATATGCACAATCCAGCGAAGGGGCATCGCTGGAAACATCGAGCGCCGTCCCTATACCAAAGCCATCTATCGGCGCTCCGGATGTCAGCAACGCATACACGCCGTATTCGTCCAGATTGCCGCTGGCAAAAATGGCCGTGTTTTCCAGTCCGCCTTTGTTGAGTATGCGGCGTACGTGCCGGGCATGAGCTCCCAGATCGCCGCTGTCCAGCCGCACACCTTTAATGTTGATCCCTTCCGCATCAAGTTTATTCCCCAGGGAGACCACCTTGGCCGCACCCGCCTCCGTGTCGAAAGTATCGATCAGCAAGACCGCATTGTCCGGATAGCAGCGAGCAAAATGCTCGAAAGCACTCGCTTCATCTTCGTGTGCCTGAATATAGGAGTGGGCCATGGTGCCGAACAGCGGAATTCCGTACAGCGCTCCAGCCATTACCGTGGCCGTGCCTGAAAATCCGGCCAGGTAGCTTGCCCGCGCGGCCAGCAATGCCGCCTCCGCTCCGTGCGCGCGTCTCATGCCGAAATCCACCAGCAACTTGCCGGGCGCCGCCAATACCGAGCGGGCAGCCTTGGTAGCGATCAAGGTTTCGAAGTGAAGCAGATTCATGATCCGCGATTCGATGAGTTGGGCTTGTGGCAATGGAGCGGTTACGCGCAGGATAGGCTCATCCGGAAAAAAAATGGCACCTTCCGGCATCGCATGAACATCGCCGTTGAAACGAAATTGCTCAAGGTATTCGATCAGTGAAGAACCGAAACGGGGGGCAAGCCAAGCCAGCTCTTCCGGCGAAAATTTCAGATTCTCGAGAAAATCCAGAGCTTGCTCCAGCCCGGCCGCTACCATGAAATTTCGTCCGCGCGGCAACTTGCGAACGAAGAACTCGAACACCGCGGTTTCCAGCATGTTCTGCTCCAGATAACTTTGCACCATCATCAGCTGATAGTGATCAGTCAGCAGGGGGCTGGAAAGCGGATTCATGCGCGAGAACTTCGTAGTGGATAGGAATTGCGCCAAGGCGTCCCATTTCTTCAAACGCCTCCACTCCGTCAGCAACGCTTATGGCGCGCACCGCATCTTGGAGGACAAAGGTTGAATAATGGTAACGCAGAGCGTCCTTCACGGTATTGAGCACGCAATACTCTGTAGCGAGTCCGCCGATAAGCAGGCGATGAATACCCAACGACCGCAGTAAGGCATCGAGTTGTGTGTCATCAAATCCGGAATAGGCGTCCTTTTCCGGAGAGATTGCCTTGGAAATGATACGAGCATGGGGAAACAATTCAAGGCTGTCAGGAAAAGCTGCGCCGCGCGTTTCCGCAATGCAGTGCGGCGGCCAGGGTCCCCCATTCTGCAAAAAGGAGCAATGGTTCGGCGGATGCCAATCGCGCGTCGCGAAAATGGGCAATTCATGAGCACGGAAAAGCGCGATATAACGATTGAGTACCGGAATAATCTCATCGCCGCCGGGTACAGGTAGACTTCCTCCCGGCAGGAAATCATTCTGTACATCCACGAGGAGCAGGGCGTCCCCGGCAGCGAGCATGACTTTCACTTAAGTCCTTACATCCGTGGAGCTTATTGCATGAGGCACTACCGGCCAAGCTCCTGACCGCCGCGAACCAATAGCACGGGTATAGGTGCCGTTCGCACCACGCCTTCAGCGACACTCCCGAATAGAATGCGGCTGAAGCCGGAACGGCCGTGTGTACCGATCACGATCAGGTCGGCTGGCCAGCGCCTCGCTTCCTCGATAATTACGCTGGCAATGCGCTCTCCCCGCGCCTCAAGCAGTCTTTGCTCCGCTGTCATGCCGCCTGCCGCACCAAAGCCTGAGCTTGCGCCAGAGTTTTTTCCCCGCCGTTTCTGGCGCTTTTCCGGACTTCCTCATAATTGATAAACGCTTCGTTTTCCAGAAACAGGACGTCTTCCATCACATACACCAATTCCAGCTCTGCCGCCTGCTGGCGGGCAAGCCCAAGCGCCTCCCGAAGCGCACGTTCGGAGGTGGCGCTGCCGTCCACTGGAACCAGGATATGCCGATACATGAAGAAAGCCCTATTGTCTGAGACAGCCCGCCTGCTATCCTCCTGCTATCCTTTTACGCACACTTTCGGGCGCAGGAAGGCGACCCGGCGCGCGAGCCCGGCTTGTTCGGTCGCCTCCGCAACCAGGTCCACATCCTTGTAGGCGCCCGGAGCCTCTTCAGCCACCCCGCGCATTGACCGCGTACGTATCAGGATGCCCTGGCGCGCCAGTTCGTCAACGAGTTGGCGCCCATGCCAGCGCGCCAGCGATTGATGGCGGCTCAGGGCGCGGCCTGCGCCATGGCTTGCGGATGAAAATGCCGGGTTTGCGTGGCTCCCGGCAAGAATATAAGAACCCGTGCCCATGCTGCCGCCCATGACCACCGGCTGCCCTACGTCCCGATAACGTTCCGGCAAGGTCGGATGCCCCGGCCCGAATGCGCGCGTCGCGCCCTTGCGATGAACGTGCAATTGCCGGGGTTTACCATCTACTTGGTGCACTTCCACCTTGCAGGTGTTGTGCGAGACGTCAAACAGGGTTTCAAGCTCTGCCTTCGGATACACCCGCGTGAAGGCTGTCCGGGTCAGATGAGTCAGGATTTGCCGGTTGGCCAGGGCGCAATTGATTCCTGCATTCATCGCGCCTATATATTGCTTACCTTCGGGCGATCGAATGGGCGCGCAGGCCAGTTCACGATTAGGCACGTGAATACCAAGGCGCGCGGCAGCCTTGGCAAGCATGACAAGGTAGTCCGTACCGATCTGATGCCCCAGCCCACGCGAGCCGCAATGGATGGAAATGACGATCTGGCCTTCCCGCAGGCCAAACGCCGACGCCGCGGTGGTATCGTAAATTTTTTCCACCCCCTGGATTTCAAGATAATGGTTACCTGAACCGAGCGTACCCATTTCGCCGCGCTGCCGCTTTTTAGCCAGCTCCGATACACTATCAGGCACGGCGCCGCTCATGCGGCCTCGCTCTTCAATGTATTCGAGGTCGGCAGCGTTACCATACCCTTGCTGTACCGCCCAGTGCGCTCCTTCCTGCAGGACCTGATCAATTTGAGCCGGGTTCAGTTTCAGGTGGCCTTCTTCGCCCACGCCGGCGGGTATTGCCTTGAACAGCGTGTCCGCAAGCCGGCCGAATTCCGGCAGCGCGTCGTTTACATCGAGGTTACTGCGCAGGCAGCGTATGCCGCATGAGATATCAAAGCCGACGCCTCCGGCAGAAATGATGCCTCCCTTTTCTGCATCAAACGCAGCAACGCCGCCAATTGGAAACCCATATCCCCAGTGAGCATCAGGCATGGTCATTGCGGCACCTACGAGGCCGGGCAGGCAGGCGACATCGGCAATTTGTTCCAGTACCTTATCATCCATGCTGACCAGCAAAGGCGCGCTGCCATAGAGCAGCACGTCTGCGCGTTCTTCGCCCGGTTGGCGGGGCAAACTCCAGAGATAGGGTTGCAGTTGGCGTAATTTGTCCAGGTTCATCTCGTGCCATTCAATACCGCGCCCTCACTTGTACTCGGATATTCAGTCATACGTCCACAACGCAACGCGTCTCCCAGGTCGCGCCCGTCTGCTTTACGGAAAGCATGGTCAAAGTTGCGCCTTTTACTTCTACGCCGCGTTCCAGGCTGTCGTTCCATTTTTCACCCGATACTTCACCATGCCATTTATTGCCTTGATGCCGCAAGTGGAAGCGGCTGAATACCATCCCCAGTTCGCGTGACTTACCCAGCAATAGATTCAGCCATGTGACCAGAGCCAACTCAAGATCGGCTTCCTCAAACTCAATCGATACCGTAGTTTGTGGCTGCACCACATCCACAGGCGTAATAATCGCGAATACCGCTTGCGCCGCTGCTTCAAATGCCTGCTCAACCGTGGCGCCGCGACCGATAACGCCGATATCGGCATCATGCTCGAAATACGGCGGAGATTGGGTTGGCATTGATAAATCCTCAGCCCGCCGGAATCATCACGTAGCCATCCTCGGTTCGTGCATCCGGCAAAAAAGCATATTTCATTATAGTGGCTGTAAAGGAACCCGCTGGCCGACTTCAGCCGAACTGAACAGGTATCGATTTTTACCGGGAACGCGACGGAGATGCGGAGCAGGACGTCCGCAGTGGAATGAGATATGGCCTTACAGTGAGATATGGATCTGCGGTGGGATGAGTCCGGGCTTAATGAGCCCGGATTTAGGGAGCCGCATTTGATAAAGCGAGCGGTCTGACTCGACAGATGTGCAGGCGTTGCGCCCGGAGAAGTTGCTTAGGGTCGTTTAGAATTTGTAGCCGCGATGGAGGGCAACCACGCCGCCGGCCAGGTTGAAATATTTCACGCGTTCGAACCCCACCTGTTGCATCAATTGCTTTAATTCGTCTTGCGAAGGATGCACACGGATGGACTCGACCAAATAGCGATAACTGTCATGATCCTTGGCAATAAGGCTGCCCATCGCCGGGAGCAAATTGAACGAATAGGCATCATAGAGGCGTTGCAGCGGTTTCCATATTTTGGAAAACTCCAGCACGATGACACGCCCGCCAGGACGAAGCACGCGTAACATTTCCGTCAATGCACGATCCTTGTGAGTCATGTTTCTAAGGCCGAACGCAACGCTCACGCAATCGAAATAATCGTTTGGAAATGGCAGTCTCTCGGCATCGCACTGGGCTACCGGCACAGCCGCGCCTTGATCCAATAAGCGGTCACGCCCCAGTGTAAGCATTGAATTATTGATATCGGTAAGCCAGACTTCCCCATTGGTTCCTACATGCTCCACAAATAACGCGCTCAGGTCGGCAGTACCGCCGGCGATGTCGAGTACCCGGTTCCCTCTCTTGATACCGCTCGCTTCCACGGCAAAACGTTTCCACAGCCGGTGCATGCCTGCTGACATGAGGTCATTCATCAGGTTATAGCGCTCCGCAACCGAGTCGAATACCCCTGCTACCCGGCGGGCTTTCTCTGATTCAGCAACGGTATTGAAGCCGAAATCGGTGGTTTTTGTCATGAATATTCAGTTTCCAATAGGGATTTGCCGGTTGGCGAACCTACGTCGTTCCCGGCCGTTGATTTGATGCCTGCTGTGAGCGGCCCGCAGGGTCGCGGCTGGCGCCCGCCTCTTCCATGCGACGCAAATACCGCTGCCACATTTCATCCTGGTGCATTCCATAATCATAGAGCAGGTCCCAGGAGTAAAGCCCTGTGTTATGGCCATCGGAAAAATTCAATTGAATGGCGTAATTCCCCACCGGTTCAATATGGTTGATATTGACCTCTTTCTTCCCCGTTTGCAGCACTTCCTGACCGGGACTATGACCCCGCACTTCCGCCGAAGGTGAGTAGACGCGCAAGAATTCACACGGATACCGGAAGGTCTTGCCATCGCTGAAAGCTATCTCCAACAGCCTGGATTTCCGATGCAATTTTATTTCGCTGGGATAGGGAGTTTCTTTGCTTAGCCCTGCCATCGCCGTCCTGATACGTTAGGAAAGCGCGAATGATAAACCAGCACAGGTAAAACTAAAACCCTCGGGAGTTTTTTAAGGCCGATAAGCCGGATATGGCAGCATTGAGAGTAACGCTACCATGCCGGCCGTATCAGCGCCGGCAATGGCGCAACGTTAACGCTTCATTGAGTTATAGCGAAGGATCTGTTCAGGCATCCACCACATCCACAGCCTCGGTCTTATGACACCGCCGACGGGTATGCGATGGTTCACCTGCGTCTGCCTGCTATCAGGCGAAGCTATCCGATTTCTCTTGGCAGCGGAAGAATTGGCTCGCTCTTCGCTTCACGCGACAGCTATTGAATCTTCCTTGCAGCCGCAGATTGGGAAAATCAGGGAAATGCTGGAATGATCGGCTCGGTTCCCTCTATCTCGACCTGAGGCAGGTGTACTTTTATGCGTGCCTCGATGTCCTCAACCCTATTTTTGGGAACATCGGCCAGAACCAATAGTTGACCAGCCTCGATTGCCTGTTCAAACTGTTTAATTCTGGAACTGCCAGTGCTCACCCCTATCAGGCCACCGGCCCATGCGCCGACTCCTGCACCTGCAAGGGCGCTCCCAAGCAAAATACCGCCCGCTAGTACTGTTGAGGCAGGAGGAAGCGCAATGGCGACCAATCCAGCAAGCGCGCCCGCCGACCCACCGAGCGCCAGACCACGCTCCACCGCGGGAATGAAATCGCTTTTTTGAAGCAGGCTGGCTTCGGGCAAATCCTCCAACTCAGTGCCACGCTTTGCAACGACATGAATGTGCTTCTCCTCAATGCGCGCAAGAAGCAGGTCATCCACGATACGTTTGGTGGTAGCAATGTCGGGAACGAGAAAGTAGATTCGTCGCATGATAATCTCCTGAAAGTTTATTGGAACGTATCACTCAAGACAGCGATTCGGGGCAGAGATTCAGCCGGCCTGAATTCATCATAGGACGGCTCAACCGAAAAAGCAAACCGCCGTTCTCGTCGCGCTTCTGCTGAATGCTGCTGAGCCGGCAACATGGTCGTGCGTGGCTACCCGGCATGTACATGGATAAGCGGACTGAACAATGGCTGAACTGTATCTGAACCGCGGCCTTGGGCAGCGATTCGGCACAAACTAAAATAACGGCAGTATATTATGATGTCCTGCGACGCTCGATTACGCAGATCATTCAGCAGGACAGGGATTATTAATAGGTAATTGCGGATTTATCCGCATACTTATCAGATCAGCACAAAATGGTGGAATGGCGATATGAAACCGCTTAAAACTCGCGCGGCCGTGGCTTGGGGCCCGAGCCAGCCTTTAAACATAGAAGAAGTCGACCTGCAACCCCCGCAGAAGGGCGAGGTACTGGTACGCATTGTCGCTACAGGCGTCTGCCATACCGATGCGTTTACCCTATCGGGAAAAGATCCTGAGGGAAAGTTTCCCGCCATACTTGGGCATGAGGGAGGCGGCATCGTTGAGGCGCTGGGCGAGGGCGTGACAAGTGTGGAAGTGGGCGACCATGTTATCCCGCTTTATACCCCTGAATGCGGCCAGTGCAAATTCTGCAAATCGGGAAAAACCAATCTCTGCCAGGCGATTCGAGCCACGCAGGGCCAAGGACTGATGCCTGATGGCACGACGCGCTTTTCCAAGGATGGAAAGCCCATTTACCATTACATGGGCACTTCGACCTTCTCAGAACATACGGTCATCCCTGAGATCGCGCTGGCAAAAATCAGTAAAGAAGCGCCTCTGGAAAAGGTTTGCCTGCTCGGGTGTGGCGTGACCACGGGATTGGGTGCCGTTGCCAATACCGCAAAAGTGAAAGCGGGCGATACCGTAGCGGTCTTCGGCCTGGGCGGCATCGGCCTGGCTGTCATCATCGGCGCGGCGCTGGCGAAAGCCGGACGCATCATTGCGATCGACATCAATCCGGCAAAATTCGAAATTGCGCGTCAACTGGGCGCCACTGATGTGGTGAATCCCAGGGATTATGACAAACCGATTCAGGATGTGATTGTCGAGCTGACGGGCGGCGGCGTGGATTTTTCCTTCGAGTGCATCGGCAATGTCAAAGTCATGCGTTCCGCCCTGGAATGCTGCCATAAAGGCTGGGGAGAGTCGGTCATCATCGGCGTTGCCGGCGCGGGCGAAGAAATCTGTACCCGCCCGTTTCAACTGGTAACGGGGCGAGTCTGGCGCGGCTCAGCGTTTGGCGGGGTAAAGGGCCGCACCGAACTGCCACGATATGTGCAGCGCTATCTCAACGGAGAATTCGAGCTCGACACCTTCATCACGCATACCATGGGACTGGAGGATATCAATAAAGCGTTCGACCTGATGCATGAGGGAAAATCGATTCGAACGGTGATTCATTTCAACAAATGATCACTGCCGTTTTAGGCCACGGAATACCGCTAAGATAATCCCTGTCCTGCTTTCTGTATAACTTTCTGTATAATTTATTCCTTTTTGGAATAAGTCCTCATGGAAGCGGAACAACTTAACGCAATCTCCTACCAGCTCACCGACCTCGACAGCAGAATAGCTGAGTTACGGAGGTATCTTTGACTTCGATACCAAGCAAACACGTCTGAATGAACTTACCCGCCTGACAGAAGACCCCGCCATCTGGGACGACAATAAGCGCGCTCAGGAGTTGGGCCGGGAAAAAAAGATGCTGGAAGACGTCGTCATCACGCTGCAAGCAGTCGGGCGCCAGCTTGATGACGCCCGCGACCTATTCCAGATGGCTGAAGAGGAGAATGATGATGCGGCTCTCCTGAGCATTCAGCGCGATCTCGGGCAACTGGAAAAAACCGTGGCGAATATGGAGTTCCGCCGCATGTTTTCCAATCCGATGGACCCCAACAATTGCTTTGTCGATATTCAGTCAGGCTCGGGTGGGACCGAAGCACAGGATTGGGCCGCCATGCTGGAGCGCATGTACCTGCGCTATTGCGAGCGCCGCGGCTATGGCGTGGAAATATTGGAAGAGTCCCCTGGCGAGGTCGCGGGCATCAAGAGCGTAAGCCTGAAGGTATCAGGCGAGTATGCATATGGCTATCTTCGCACCGAAACGGGCGTGCACCGGCTGGTGCGCAAATCACCATTTGACTCCGGCAATCGCCGTCATACCTCGTTTGCCAGCGTATTTGTCTACCCCGAAGTGGATGAGACCATCGAAATCGATATCAACCCGGCGGATTTGCGAGTCGATACATTCCGCGCATCCGGCGCCGGCGGCCAGCACATCAACAAGACCGATTCCGCCGTGCGCATCACCCACAACCCCACGGGCATCGTAGTGCAATGCCAGACCGGCCGCTCCCAGCATCGCAACCGCGCCGAAGCGATGGCAATGCTGAAATCGCGACTTGTACGAAGCTGAATTGCGCAAGCGCAATGAGGAAAAGCAAGCGGTGGAAGACAGCAAGACCGATATTGGCTGGGGTCACCAGATCCGTTCCTATGTGCTGGATCAGTCCCGCATCAAGGATTTGCGAACGGATGTCGAAACCGGCAATACCCAGGCAGTCCTGGATGGCGATCTGGATGATTTCATCGAAGCCAGCCTGAAACAAGGCATATAAGGTAAGAACAGTGAGCTGATAGTGGCGAATGACACTTTAGCAGGAACAAATCCGCACGAAACGCCTGACCGGCCAGACGCAGAGACTCAAGCTCGTCGAAGAACGCCGCGCCAAATTAGCTGCATTGCGTGAAGCGGGCAACGCCTTCCCCAACGATTTCCGCCGTAGCGACCTGGCAGCGGACCTGCATCGGCGAGTATGGCGAATCGATCCGGCGAAATGCTGGAAGCGGAACACAGGTTGGTGAGCGTGGCGGGACGCATGATGTTGAAGCGCATCATGGGCAAGGCAAGCTTCGCCTCGATCCAGGATATGAGCGGGCGCATCCAGCTTTATATAGCCAACGATGTTGCGGGCGAAGAGGCGCACACCGCATTCAAGCATTATGATCTGGGCGATATTCTTGGCGCTGAAGGCTCCCTGTTCAGGACCAGGACAGGCGAACTGTCGGTGCGTGTAACCAATTTACGTCTGCTGACCAAGTCTCTGCGGCCTCTCCCGGAAAAATTCCACGGTCTTACCGATCAGGAACAGAAATACCGCCAACGCTACCTCGACCTCATTACAAATGAGGAAAGCCGGAAGGTATTCATTACGCGCTCGCGGATCATCCAGGCCATCCGCGAATGCCTCAGCGCGCGCGGCTATCTTGAAGTCGAAACGCCGATGATGCATCCCATCCCCGGGGGAGCGGCTGCCAGGCCCTTTGTTACCCATCACAATGCGCTCGATATGGAACTGTATCTTCGCATTGCGCCGGAGCTTTATTTGAAGCAACTGGTCGTTGGCGGTCTCGAAAAAGTATTCGAAATCAACCGAAGTTTCAGGAATGAGGGCATCTCCACGCGGCACAATCCGGAATTCACCATGCTGGAATTCTACGAGGCCTATCGGGATTACGCGTATCTGATGGACTTCACCGAGATCATGCTGCGCGAGATCGCGGAAAAGGTTTTAGGCACAACCACGATCACCTATCAGGAACGGGAAATCGATCTGGCGCAACCGTTCGAACGGCTGACCATCACCCAGGCCATTCAGAAATTTCGTCCGGAATATACCGATGAACTGCTTAACAACCGAGATTGGTTAATTTCAGTGATGGCACTTGAGGCGCATTGCTTTCAAGCCGGAGGATGGTGTCGGCGGGTTACAGCTCACCTTATTTGACGAAACCACCGAGCATCTGCTGTTCGAACCGACTTTTATCGTCGATTACCCGGCTGAGGTGTCGCCCCTTGCACGGCGAAACGACTTGAATCCCGCAATAACCGACCGCTTCGAGCTTTATATTGCCGGCCGGGAAATTGCCAATGGCTTTTCCGAATTGAATGACCCCGAGGATCAGGCAGCCCGTTTTCGGGAACAAGCCCGCGCCAAGGAAGCCGGCGATGCGGAGGCCATGCATTATGATGCCGACTATATCCGCGCGCTCGAATACGGCCTGCCTCCCACCGCGGGAGAAGGTATCGGTATAGACCGTCTGGTAATGCTCTTTACCGATAGTCCAAGCATCCGCGATGTAATCCTGTTTCCACAACTGCGGCGGGAAGACTGAAGATAGCGAGGATTTCAGACTCGGATCAACTCAACCTTGTCTTTTTAAGAAACCTCTATAAAAAATAAAAAACCCTCCCCGGCTCATTCCACAATCCATTTTTTGGCGATCGAAATCTCGTTCAAGTTTCATCTTGAACCCCCGCAACATGCTCCACGGAGCCCTGTTCAGAAATTCTTCATATACCCCCTGTATGTATTGACATATACCCTTATAGGGTATATGGTACGCATCAATGGCCCGGAAATCTTCAGGATTCCGCGCTGCAGAACAGGACTGTTCCAGGTTATCAACCTCCTTGCATGACAGTTCCTTGAATAGTTTTGTGTAGCGCGAATTCCTATGAATGGGCCGGGCAGGTCGGCTTGGGATGCTACTGTTATCACATAACATCATGGCGCGCGCAAAATGGCTATCAAATCAACCCATCTGAAAATCAAAGGCATGCATTGCGCGGGGTGCGAAGAAACCATCGAGAACGCGGTAGGCCGCTTGCCCGGCGTGCGGAAAGTAAAAGCGGATTATGTCAAACGGACTGTCGACGTCGAGTTCGACGGCAAACTCATCGGGGACAGCGGAATTTGCCAAGCAATCGAAGAAAAAGGCTATGAGTTCGAAGGCGCATTCAAAAATTCGAGTCAGCACATACAAAATGGGCTGATTTTTTTGCTCTTCCTGCTAGTGGTGGGAGGGATCACCTTCTGGGGCAAAAGCATGGTACCAGGGCTGATAGGGGAAATGAATCCCAACCTCGGCCATGTCATGTTGTTTTCCATTGGATTTTTTACGGGCTTTCATTGCATCGGCATGTGCGGCGGCTTTGTGGTGGGCTATGCAACCACGGGGAAGCCACAATCCGCTGTTACCACCGCCACACGCCATCTGATGTATGCCACCGGTAAAACGGTTTCTTATACGGCTATTGGCGGCACCATGGGTTTATTGGGTTCCATCATGACCTTCACACCCTATATGCGGGGCGTCATCAATCTTGCAGCCAGTATTTTCGTAATAATTTATGGTCTAAAAATGCTGGATGTGTTCCCGCCACTGCGCAGGTTCACCTTGCGCTTACCCCGCTTCGTCACAAAAGGCGTAGCGAATGAGTTGCGGGTTCAGCGCAGTCCGCTGGTGATAGGTTTGTTGAACGGCTTCATGCTGGGCTGCGGCCCTTTACAGGCCATGTATATCATGGCGGCGGGAACCGGCAGCCCTCAGGAAGGGGCAATGATGCTGTTCTTTTTTGGCTTGGGTACATTGCTGCCGCTCTTGAGTTTCGGCCTGATTGCCAGCAGCGTTTCTCGAAGCGTCATGCGCCAACTGGTGCTGGCTTCCGCCATTCTCGTTATCTCCATGGGCCTGATGATGGCGGATCGGGGACTCAAACTGACTGGGTCCGGATATGACTTCAACTCGCTGTCATCCCCCTGGCAGCAGGCAACACCAGCGGTAACTCCAGCGGATAGTCACCTGGATTCAGGGAGCGTTGTCCGGCAGCGCTAAATAGTCATTCGCCGAGTAGGTATCGTCCACGCAGGCAGGCAGAGAATTTATGAATGCACTTACGCTCAAGCAAATCGAACTGCCCATCGAGGGCATGACTTGCACGGCTTGTGCCGCGCGCATCGAGAAGAACCTCAACAAGCTTCCTGGCGTTCATGCGGCAGTCAATTTCGCGAACGAGAAAGCCCGAGTGAAATTCGATGCCAGCCAGACACAACCCGAAGACCTTATCCGCTTGGTCGAAATGGCCGGGTTTCACGTAGCTCCTAAATCAGTACAACTTCAAATCAGCGGGATGACCTGTGCCGCATGCAGCGGCAGGATCGAAAAGGCGCTCAATAAGCTTCCGGGCGTCCGCGCGTCCGTCAATCTGGCTACAGAGATCGCACATGTAAGCTTTCAACCGGGTCTGGAAACGGTCGAGGACCTGATTGGCGCAGTAGTCAAGGCGGGCTATGGCGCAAGCGAGATCAGCGATGCCAGCCGTGCCGAAGAGAAAACGCGCAAGCTTGCGGCTTATCAGGCTGAAATGCGCATATTCTGGATTTCAGCGATTCTTACCCTGCCATTGCTGCTACAAATGGGAGCCATGTTTAGCGGCGGACATGAAGACATTCTGCCGCGCTGGTTGCAACTTCTACTGGCCACGCCGGTGCAGTTCTGGGTCGGCAAACGCTTTTATATTGGCGCATGGCACGCGTTACGCGGTGGCGGCGCAAACATGGACGTGCTGGTTGCGCTTGGCACCAGCATGGCGTACTTGTTCAGTGCGGTGGTGACATTATTGGCACTGAATCAGCATGTGTATTTCGAGGCAAGCGCGGCCATCATTACGTTGGTACTGTTGGGCAAATTGATGGAAGCTCGCGCCAAAAGCAAGACGTCGGCCGCTATCGAGGAGCTCGTGAAATTACAGCCCAAAACTGCCCGGGTGGAACGAGACGGCGCGATCATCGAAATCCCCGCGGGCGAAGTGAAGGTTGATGATATTTTCATCGTTCGGCCGGGCGAGAATTTGCCAGTGGATGGTGTTGTCATCGAAGGAGCATCCAGCGTAAACGAAGCCATGCTGACGGGCGAAAGCCTGCCGGTTGCCAAACAGCCGGGCGAAAAAGTTTTTGCGGCCACGATGAATCAGCAGGGGATGCTCAAGTGCCGCGCTACCAGTGTCGGCTCTCATACCCAGCTCGCCGCCATCGTTCGGCTGGTCGAAGAAGCACAGGGCTCCAAGGCGCCGATCCAGCGATTGGCCGACACGATTTCAGGAATATTTGTGCCGGTGGTGGTGGCTCTCAGCGCAACGACCTTGTTCTTTACGTGGTGGCTGGCGGGTGATTTTGTTCCCGCTCTGATTAATGGAGTGGCGGTACTGGTTATTGCCTGCCCCTGTGCACTGGGGCTTGCTACGCCAACCGCAATAATGGTCGGGACAGGACGCGGCGCGCAAGCTGGCGTATTGGTAAAAAATGCTGCCGCACTGGAACAGGCAGAAAAAATTCAAGTTCTGATCGTGGATAAAACCGGCACCCTGACAGAAGGCAGGCCCGCGATTACGGATATTGTTCCAGCAGGATCGATTACCAAGCACGATTTACTGCAAATTGCCGTCACGCTGGAGCAGGGGTCCGAGCATCCTCTGGCAAAAGCGGTAACGGATTATGCGGCCAGCATGGATATCCAACCCCGGACGATGAGCGATTTTAGTGCGGTTACCGGCAGTGGAATCACTGCCCGGATCGATGGCGTGGAGTATATTCTCGGATCGCCCGGATTCCTGCGGGAACATGGCGCGCCTCTTGATGATAACTCAATAGCTGTTCTCCAGGCGAAAGGCAAAACCGTCATAGGCTTAGCCAGCCGCCACTGCATCCGGCAGCGGTTTTGAAGTTCTCGGCTATCTCGCCATTGCCGACCAATTGCGAAGTAGTTCCGCACCGGCGGTGGAACGGCTGCAAGCGATGGGCATCGAGGTCGTGATGCTGACTGGCGATAACAGTGCCACGGCAGCCGCGATTGCCAGGCAGGCAGGCATCACTATCTATCGTGCGGAGGTGCTGCCGCAAGACAAGGCTGCCGAAGTGGTTAAAACAAAGGCGAACGGTAAATTTACGGGCATGGTAGGCGATGGCATCAACGATGCGCCGGCATTGGCCGCGGCTGATGTAAGTTTTGCCATCGGCGCGGGCTCGGACGTGGCGATTGAAGCCGCCGACATAACGCTCATGCGTAATGATTTGATGAGTGTGGCTGACGCCATTTCTCTCTCGCGCGCGACGTTGAGGAAAATCCGCCAGAATCTTTTCTTTGCCTTCATCTACAACGTATTGGGCATACCGCTTGCGGCGATAGGATTGCTTAATCCCGTCATCGCCGGCGCAGCAATGGCAATGAGTTCGGTATCGGTGGTAAGCAATTCACTGCTGCTGAAACGGTGGCGGGCTGGTGCTTGAACAGTCAATTTAATCTTACTGAAAGGAGTCATGATATATGCAAACAGAAGTCATAAAAGTCAAGGGAATGACCTGCATGGGATGCGTCAACAGTGTGAAGAATGTCCTGGAGAAGCTGCCCGGCGTGCGCAGCGCAGATGTTTCCCTCGAACAGAAACAGGTCACGGTCCAGTATGACGCTGCCACAACCAGTGCCGACCAATTCAAGGACGCGATCAAGGGTGCCGGTTTTGAAATCGCCAGCTAGGAAGGAACCGTGCCACGCGCCCCGGACAGTGGTACAACCAGGCAAGGAGGCGCTGATAAAGCGCCTCAACCGCATCGAGGGGCAGGTGCGCGGCGTCAACAAGATGGTATCGGAAGACCGCTATTGCGTTGACATCCTCAATCAGGTGGCTGCGCTGCAATCCGCGCTGGATGCGGTGGCCATGCTGTTATTGGAAAGCCATACCCACGGCTGCATGCAGGGTGCGATCAAGTCCGGTAACGGCGATGAGGCAATTGATGAGCTGATGGCAGTGGTAAAGAAGTTTGCGCGGTAATGGGCGGTATGGGCGGTAATGGGCAGGAATGGGCGGGAATGGAGCCACCGGTCATCAGACTCCTGCATGACTCCTCAGACGATTCGACGATACGATAGGGAACGAACGGTATCCAAATGAGACGCCTTGTGCTGATTTTTCTGGTTGCTTGCTTGTTTTTCATTCGCCCGGCTATCGCGGCAGTAATTCCACCGGTTAGCGCTCCCGATACGATGGCGGAGCGGGTGAAAGCATGCGTCATCTGCCATGGTCCGGAAGACAAGGAGGGACGAGATGCATACTATCCGCGTATAGCCGGGAAGCCGGAAGGCTATCTTTTCAATCAGTTGCGCAATTTCCGGGATGGCCGGCGTCATTACCGGCCCATGGCCTTGCTGCTGGAAGGTTTACCTGATCAATACCTGCGGGATATGGCCGCATATTTCGCTTCACTGAGGCAGGCCTTTCCTCCGCCCGAGCCGATGACCTCCTCGCCTGCCGAAGTCGAGCTGGCCCGCAGGCTTATCACTCGGGGAGATCCTGCCCGGAAAATTCCCGCCTGTGTCGAATGCCATGGTCAGGATTTAATGGGAACAGCACCTTTCATTCCGGGTTTGCTCGGTTTGCCGCGCGTCTACATCATCGCTCAATTCGGTAACTGGCAACATGGCGGGCTGATGCGGGGCCAGACTCCCGACTGCATGTCGGAAATTGCAAAGCAGCTTACTACCGAAGAGGCAACTGCCATTGCTAAATGGTTGGCGGCACAGCCGGTTTCGGAGGCGCTTTTAAAGCGCGAGGGTGACGCAACGGCCCTCCCCGACAAGCTAGCCAGACGTTGCAGCAGCATTCTCCAATCCCCGGGGCTGTAATGAAACGCATTATTATCGCAGCTGCCATTGCCGGGCTCGCAAGTCTCGGAATGTTCCAGGCACCGATAGGTGCAACGGACCCAACGGCTACAATAGCCCCGTCCTCCGGAGGCAAAGAATCGCCGGCGCTAAAAATGGATGATATTGCGCGGCAGGCACGGCAAACACGGGGTGCATATCTCGCGGCAGTGGGTAATTGCATGGGATGCCACACAACGCAGGGCGGGCGACCTTATGCGGGAGGACACGGCCTTTCCACCTCCATAGGTACATTCGTTACGCCCAACATCACACCTGATCAGGAAACCGGCATCGGGCGATGGAGTGAACATGACTTTTGGCGGGCACTCCACGACGGCAAGGCGCGCAATGGGAGCCCTTTATACCCCGCATTTCCGTATACGGAGTATACGAAAGTCACCCGCGAAGATTCCGATGCGCTTTTCGCCTATCTTCAATCGCTCCCTCCCGTCCAGCAGCGCAATCCGCCGAGCCAGATCAATTTTCCTTTCAACCTCCGCCCGCTCATTTATGTCTGGCGCGCTCTGTACTTCGAGGAAGGCGTTTATCGGCCTGAAGCTGTAAAGGGCGATGAATGGAACCGCGGCGCCTATCTGGTGCAAGGACTCGGGCATTGCAACGCTTGCCACACGACCCGGAATCCATTTGGCGCAAGCCAGGGCCATCTACTGGGAGGAGGACAACTCATGGGCTCCAACTGGTACGCACCCTCCCTTACTTCCCTCCAGGAGGCCAGCACTTCCGATTGGCCGATCGATGAGATCGTTCAACTGCTCACGGCAGGTTTGTCACACCGCGCAGCCACAACAGGACCTATGGCGGATGTTGTCAGCCAAAGTCTTCAGTATTTGACACATGACGATGCCCGCGCCATGGCTGTATACCTGAAATCGTTGCCTGGGAGCGAGCCCCATTCCAGGGGAATAGCCCCCGCGCTGACGGAGGAGGTCGACAAGCTGCTCCGGCGAGGCGGCGAGATCTACGAAACTCATTGCGAGGATTGCCATGGCAGCCTGGGGCAGGGCGCGCACGGACGCCTATCCGGCGTTGGCAGGCAACCGCGGCGTCATGCTGGCCTCCCCGATTAACGCGATCCGCAGCATTCTCAACGGCGGTTATACGCCGGTCACTGCAAGCGATCCTCGTCCTTACGGCATGCCGCCTTTTGCCCAGGTTCTACATGATGAAGAGATCGCACTCGTTTTGTCTTATATCCGCAATGCATGGGGTAATCGTGGCAGCCTGGTTACCGCGGTTCAGGTTGACCGAAGCCGGAAGGGCGCGCAATGAAAACGCCTGAGCCTGACCGGCACTCAGGCCTACTGACGGTTGCCGGTTGCTCCCTTCATTGTGAATAAAACGGCATGCTCTGCAATCCAGATCATGAATTCATTCTGAAGCAAGAGCGAATGCTCGCGGCTTACATATGCCTTTATTCTGTATTCTGACTTCCTCGAAAATACTCACTCCAATAGGTTTCTCCCACGAGCAGTTTCCTATTTACAGCTTGCAGCATTTTTTATTAGCGCTGCCTTTGAGAGTATTGATATATACCCCACATAGGTATTGACTTATACCCCCTATAGGTATAGCATGAGGCCGTAAAGAATCAGGAGTTACGATGTAAAACGGAGATTACTTTACGAAATTTTGGCTGAATTCGGAACTTTTACGTATTTCGAGGAGAGTTTAGGATGAATACATTAAGAGTTGTTACTTTTCTCATCGGCGTCACTTTGGCTGGAGTATCCGCATTTGCCGCGGCGCATACCGAAGAATACTTCGATTCCAAAGAGTCGGCTCATGGCGGGCAAACGCGCATGGCCGGGCCATATCATCTGGAGCTTGTCGCCAAGGACAAGGAAATCGTGCTCTACGTAATGGATCACGCCGACCAGGATCTCAGCACTGAAGGTGGCGCAGGCAAGGCAACCGTTCAGGTTGGCAAGGCCAAGACCAAAACCTCGGTCAGATTGGAACCGACGGGGAACAATATGCTCAAGGGAACTGGAGACTTCACCGTTACGCCCGGCACAGTAGTGACCGTATTCGTTGAATTGCCGGGACAGGAAGTGACCGCCGCCCGCTTCGTCCCGCTCAAGCCCAAGGCCAAGCTTGCTATGAAGAATAAAGATGCCAAGCCACAAGCAGAGAGTGGTGACGGACATCACTCTCATACGCAGCACTGAAGGAAAGCTGGTGCCCCGTTACTGGCTTATGCGATGGACTGCTAGTGCCCAAGCCGGCGGTGGCACCGGTTGACCCAGTAGCAACTGTAAAACCGGCACCACTGAACACGTAGTGGCGGCAATTATGCCGCGGGACCACGGGTTCATTATTTTGAATATAACTGGAATAGCCGAGAGGAGCGATCATTCAACCTGCGATCAATTATCCCATTAAACCTTTCAAATCGCATATATTTATCTTGTTCTCTGAATTAGAAATGGGCTTTATTAAATTTTGATCAGCCTACTATTCTAATGATGTTCATACTTATTATCGATACGTATTCTATCAATAATAAAGAATCGTTCTCCGGAATCAAGGTTCTTAAATGGTATGCGTTACTGCATAATTTCGCCGAGCTTTGAGGTGTTTCGCTCTCGGTGATCTGAGCGACCTCCAGCAAGTCGAATAGCCTACAGAGTAGGCAATTCCGTATGGACTACGCTGGTACGGTTTGCCGCCCAGCGTGTAATCTTACGCAGATTGAATGTTTGACGCTTGCTTGCCCTTTGGACCCTGCGTAACCTCAAACGTTACTTTTTGACCTTCTTTGAGCGTCTTGAATCCGGACATGCCGATTGCCGAGAAGTGCGCGAATAAATCCTCACCGCCGTCATCGGGGGTAATGAAGCCAAAGCCTTTTGAGTCATTGAACCATTTCACTGTACCGATTGCCATTTTTGCTTCCTTCCTATACATATTAATAAAAAAAGTTCCCCCGTTTTCAGGGGTGCTACATTTTAACAAACTTTTGCCGAGGAATATGTTCGCTACCGTACCTATATTAAGGCACATACCGGTCCGAAATAGCGCCCATCAGCCACAGGCAGCACAGTCATATCCAATTTTGCCTGCGACTTTGCGATAGATTCATAAACCTCCTGCAGGAGCATTGCACTTTTCCTCATCGCAAACATTTTTCTGCAAAGAGCTTTCCGCTACTTCTACGTAATTTTTAAGATAAGTCCCTTCTTCTCCCGTGGGGAAAGCTATTGTGATCATATCCGCGCTGCAATCGATCACTTGACCTTTGCCTCTCTTTGGCACAGAAACGGTAATCCCAACAGCGAGTTCCTCTTGTAAGGGAACCTTTGCTTCTTTTTCTACCGGGACGCTCGTGCACTGGATGGGCTGAGCAAGCGCCAGCGCTTGCTCTGGAGGCTCCAGACAATTGTCGCAGTGTTTACAATGCTCCCACGCCGACTCTTCCTCAAAGTATTCAAGCAATACCTTCCATCGGCAGGCTCCCGCTTGGGCGTAGAAAACCATGTCATCCAATGCATTCCGCTGGTGGACATCTTTCTCGCGAGCCGTGTTTGCAAGCTCGAGAATTTTATCCGAAAGATCCTCTTTTTTTCCGAGGTGGTAACCTAATTTTTTATTACGAACGACGATTCCGCTATCCTGTAATAGCTTGAGTAATGTTTGCAGTCTTCTCTCGGAAAATTGACTAAACTTTTCATGTAACTGCCTGAACTCAACAATGGGTTGATCAGTTAGCAGTTCCTTAATTCCGTTATAGATATCCTTTAATTCCTCAAAGCTTGGATAGTGCCGCGCTAAAAAGAATTGCTGGATCCGTTTATCATTTACGTCATAAAGAAGGGTGCATATCGCATCCTTCCCATCCCGGCCTGCACGACCGCATTCCTGATAATATGCGCCCAGATTCCCGGGTATTTGAAAATGGACGACAAATCGAACATCTGTCTTGTCAATGCCCATCCCAAAGGCGTTGGTCGCTACCATGATCCGGCTTTCACCGTGCATGAAACATTCTTGATTTTTGCTGCGAGTCTTTTTTGGCAGGCGGCCATGATAGAGTGTCACGCTCGGGTCCACCTCGCGAAGCGATGCAGCAAGGTCTTCCACCGCCTTTACCGTAGCTGCATAGATAATTCCGCTGCCATCTGTCGTCCGTATCAGCTTCTTGAGTTCTTCAACTTTTTCCTCCGCGTTGGTGGTATGTATGACCTTGAAGTGGAGGTTTGATCTATAGAGACCGGTATTTACGAGCTCAACCGACTCGCGTCCTAATTGTTTCGTTATATCCTCTATCACCTCTGGGGTCGCGGTGGCGGTCAAGGCTAGTATGGTTGGATTGTCCAGCGCCTTAATGACGTTACCCAGTTCGAGATAAGCGGGCCGGAAATCGTGGCCCCACTGCGAAACGCAGTGAGCTTCGTCCACCACGAAAAGACTAATGGTAAGACGCTGCAGTCTCGCTATAAAATCTACATCAGCAAGGCGTTCTGGCGTTACAAATACGATGTCGCTCCGTGACTCCGAGATCTTTTGTAATGCTTCCACCTCTTCCTGCCCGCCAAGAGAGCTGTTAACTTGGCCGGCCTCTACCCCGATCTCCTCAAGTTTCTCCACCTGGTCTTTCATCAAGGAAATAAGAGGGGAAACTACAAGCGTAGTCCCGGGAGACTCAGCGCTGGCAGTTGATAACACAGAGATTTGCCTCCGCCTGTCGGCATGATTGCCAAGGTATCGCGCCCATCCAATACGTTCCGGATGACCTGCTCCTGTCCGGGCCTTAACGATCGCAAGCCGAACGTTTTACGTAAGTTCTTCTGTAGTGTGGCGTGGTCAGAATACATGTTCAACACCTTCCATTTTTCTGTGGTAGCGGAGTGGTGGCGATAATGAAGAATTGAAGAGGTTGCATCTGTTCGCTAGCAGACGCCTGGCTGTAATTTTGTGATGATTACCTGGGGACCGGAAGACGGATGCCAAAAGGACAAGACGCGGCGAGCCGATCTAATATATTCCTGACCTATTTCTGACAGCTTCGGCAATAACACGAGAGAGTTTCTAGCGACTTACCGGGTACGACGTAGAAAAGCTGCCCCGCTAGGCCCAAGGCGAAGCTCACAGGTTTTCTGGTTGCTGGTCAACGATCGGAAGCGGTGTTCAACTGATCCCCACTTCTCTTCGAGTGTTTTTTATCAGATGTCATATTCTGGGTTTAAATATTGAAGAACTGGCAATTTGTTGTGCGAGTTTTGTTTGGTCCCCTACTAATGTGAGCCGATCTTCGAGGAATGTATCATTTTCTTCAAAAGGTCAAGAAGAGCGGCTAGCTCTTCCTCGGTTTCACGCGTCTTTAATATCGCCCTATAAACATCTCCGATAGTCGTGGATACCTTTCCCTGTTTGCATCAATGCGGATTACCGTACAGATTTAATTTTGCTACCAAGGATAATAAGCCCGATCTGGATTTAATCAGGAGAGGATATGAACGAAAGGCAGGTAATTTTGGGAACTTATATTTTTATACTCATCGCCGGCCTAGGCATGCTTGCGAGTTAAGCAGCCCATTAACCGACACTTGGAGAACAAGAATGCTAAAACCGGCGACAACAAAGATGGGCTGCTCCGCTTTAGAAAACCGCTCTGCTGAAGCCAAACAGATCGAACCAGAATCTATGGCTCCTTGACCGCGTTAAACATTCGCGCCGTTACCAAGCCAGAGTAGCAATATTTCCCTCACCAAAGCATGGCTATCAATCAAGTCAGGAAATCGTGAATTCACTACCTAATGAACCGGGGACCGAATTAAAGGCACCGGTCCCCGAAGTGGCGGTGCCGACTGTTACCGAACAAACAGCCCCTCTAGATACGGGGGCTCAGGAAAGGAGCGAAACGGCTCTTTGGATCCTTGCATTCATCGCGGTAATTGCCGCGCTATATCTAGCGCGCGCTTTCATTGTTCCGTTATTGTTTGGCATCCTGGTAAGTTATACGTTGAGGCCGGTGGTTGATTGGGTAGAACGCTATCGTATTCCGCGGGCGTTGGGGGCGGCTTTCGTACTCGGAGCGCTCGTCGGCGGCATCTCTTGGATGACATTCTCTTTAAGCGCCGATGCAGCAACGATGGCTGGCCAACTTCCGGAGACGGCACGCAAGCTACGGCAGAGTTTAAGCATTTTGAGCGAGGGGAACTGGACCGCGTGGCACCATGTCCAGCAAGCAGCCGATGAGCTACGCCGAGTCGGGGCCGATGCCGGTTTGGAACCAGCACCCCCGCGTGCTGGCGTAGCCCCCGAATTGGGAATCAGTGCATGGTTGCAGGATTTTATGCTTGCACAGTCCGCGCTGCTGGTCACATTTACTGCACAAGCTCCGGTAGTATTGCTGCTTACTTATTTTCTGTTGGCTGCCGGCAGTCACTTCCGACGTAAGCTTGTACGGTTTGTCGGTCCGACGCTTTCTCAGAAGAAAGATGCGGTACGGATACTTGAAGAAGTGGATGACCAAATCCAGCGTTACCTCTTGGTCATGTTGATATCCAATGCTTTAATTGCAATCATGACCTGGCTGGCGTTTGAAATGCTGGGACTCGAACACCCCGCCGTATGGGGGGTAGCTGCCGGATTGTTGCATTTTATTCCGTACCTGGGGACCGTGGGAGTTGCTCTCGCCTGCGGCATCGCCGGGCTGCTGCAATTTGGATCGCTTGCACAGGCATTCTTGCTGGCAGGGGTTTTTTTGCTTATTTCAGGCGTGGTAGGAATGGTGTTTACAACATGGCTACAGGGTAGATTTGCTCGGGTGAACCCTGCGGTGCTATTCATCGTGCTGTTATTCTTCGGGTGGCTATGGGGGGTGGCAGGTTTGCTGCTCGGGGCCCCGCTGCTCGCTATTGTGAAGGTGATTTGCGATCGAATCGAATCGCTCCAGCCAGTGGGTGAACTCTTGGGGCGGTAACTAATTTTACGTCGAGAGGCAGTCGTCCCGACATAAAGACGACTCGGAAAAGGCAGGTATTTAGCAGAGTTTTAATACAGCGAAAAAACCAAGCCGTCGTTATATCAACAGTTCCACTAAGGAGATCAAATGAACGTTAATAATGCCGATTATAAAGGATACAAAATTGTTGTCAGCGCAGAGCACGACGATACCACCGGGCTTTGGAACGGCCGTTACAGGATTCTCGACAATGACGGTATAGTGGTTTACGAAAGTTTTGCGACACCTTTAGACGATGAGAGCAAGGCGCTAGAGGCAGCCAATACAGAGGCCAGGGCATGGATCGATAGCGATACTGCTAAACTTTCCGATTCGCCCGAGTAAAGAGAAACTTCTTATCGTATGGCAAATTTTTTGAGGCGAATTCAAGTGAACTGCGATCCCGAGCAGAGCGGCAGGGATCACAAGCCATGACAAGCAAAGCGAACCGCGCAGCGGCTGGCGTGGCCTGTGACAAGCAGGAACGATGAAAGGCATCGGGGGTGTAATTTTTGCCCAATCTGGCACCGGACAGGCTAGCTCCACTGGACAGGTAGTTCTGGGCCAGGCAGCGCCGCAAGGCCATCGAAAGAGAGCCAGGGAATGGAGTCAGGGGGGGCAGATCAAAACAAACAAAATGAGCGTAACAAGAGTGTAGGACCACGCGTCTCGCCGCCTATCGGACCAAATTAGGTCCCCTGATATCGGGCATCAAGCGGTATCGACGCCACAGCTGAGCTTCTTGCCGAGACGCGATTGGTAAACTTCTCGCCGCCCGGTTGCAGTTCAGCAACGCCTGACCCAGCAGATGGCGCAGTCTATGCCACTCGCCAACCGGGCAAACGAAGCGGCGGAAGTGTAAGGTGCCTGATCCCCATTGGGTTCCCCTAATCATAGGGGTTCGCTAACGAAGGAACAATTTGGTGCTCAGCGTATTATTGAATTGCCCCTCGGAAATGGGGCAATTATCTAACTGTCCGCTGAAGAACCTTATGACAAAATATTATTCTCAAAACCGCCCTGATAACCCCGGTAGCCCCACCGAGCCTGATGATCCGGATAAACCAGTAGATCCCAGGCCATTCGACCCTGATCCTTCCCCAGGAGATCCTATCGTGGATCCCGCGAATGAGCCTCTGCTCTGACTTTGCGAGCGCCTGCTTTGCAGCCGTAAATGAGCTTGCATAATTTTTTGAGTTAAGCACACACCGTGGCATGCACTCCAATTAAATTAAATGAAGGCCGGCGCGAGTTCAGATCCACCTTGAATCCGTTAATTGGCGTTCGGCAAACTGCTGGCTTCCAGGTCAAAAAACGAGATACAGCAATTTGACAAATACGTCACTCCAAATTCTGACTTGTTCAGAGCTCGCTTAATGAATTCCATGGATACACGGCTCAAATCTTGTCATAGAGTATCCGAAGATATTAAGATAATTGTTGTCTTTAAGCTGTGTTTATTTCCGAATGGATGTCCGGGAAGGCACATTACAAAGAAATGAGATAGAGAGGATGAGTGAATCTTTTTTCTACTAAAGGAGAGCACCATGCCTTCAGATAACGATAACAATAACGACCAGAAACTGGGTGGATCAGGAAGTGATCGGGGCCTTTGTTCGAGTGAAGGTAGAAAATCGGCTCAAGATAAAGAAAACGCAAATGAGTTAGATTCGGACGAAGTTTTTAAGCCGGGCAATAAGGGCGGACAAAGCAGCCATGGCGGAACTGGATACCAAAAAGGCGGTAGCCAAGGAAACCAACGTCAAACAACCAATGCCGAGTCTGGCTCAACCCGCGGGAGGTCGTCTGAGCAGCATGTCCAGGCAGACAGAAAAGGAGGTCAGAGTCATCATGGCGGCAGGTCTGAGCAACTTCCAAGTGGTCGGCGAGAAAATCAGAAGCAAGGAACCAACAGAGAGACCGGAACTACTCGTGGGGGTGCATTTAAGCATAATGCCAAGGGCTAATATCGGAGTCATAGATGAGTAAGTTGGCACAAAGCGAACGCTAGCTTCACAAAAAATTTCTAAAATTATTTAGCCAGGGACTCAAGACGATCATCCAACCGTTTGGATGTGTTTTTGCGCCGAACTTGTTGGTTACGTCATACTCCACGCCTAGATAATAGAGTACCGGCCACTTGAATCAAACAACGGTGTCATCGCCAGATGGTAATTTTATCGCCTCATGCAATCAGAGTATTTCAGCCTATTCCTGATCCTGGCTTGCGGAAAACAGCAGTTCTTTCCGATGGTTTCTTCCTGCGTATATCCCGTCATTGCCCCAATTTCCCTGTTTGCATAGACAAGCGCAGGTCTTCCATGTCGGGATCGGCCAGTGTTACGCCATTCATGCAGGAACAGGATCGTGCACATCCGCGGAATTAATCCAGGATCTTTGTCATCCATTGAAAAACATTATTCTCTCCTGTGTATTCCACCCGAACTCGTACGCCTGCCGGCGTGAATCGACAAACCGACAGCAGTTAATTCTGAGCGGACTCATCCGCAACTTCTGCTTCAACCAATTTCTTTATATTTCTCATGGTTTTCTCGGTACCTTCCGGCATGGTTATGCGGATAAGCTTTTCGAAAGTTCTCATGAACATGTCGAGGCTAATCGGCTCAAAGGTAAAAGTGATGCGGCTTGCAGCAGTTGGAGTGGATGCTTCAAGAATGTAATCGCACCGGTAGGGGTTGGACACCCCCTCAGAGCATATCTGCTGGCTGGGTTGAAAAGCCATGACCTTGAAAGTTGATTCCGAGCGGCCTGCCTTGGTCCGATACAGCTCATGCGTAATTCGAAAAATTTTTTCAGAATATGATGGCACCTAGTCCAATTAAATGAGTTTCCCTCTTTGGAGCGTTATTCTCGCATCGATCGCGACAGTCGTAATATTTGGGCTGATCCTTGTAATTTTTGGCCGAAACTAGAAGGAAATTACTCGGCGAGTTACCCATCTTTACCCGATATCCGATCCGCAGTTTTTGCGGGCCATGGGTGTCCTCCTAGGTCCTGCATTAGTCTCGGGAAACCGAATCGAGACATTGCTTAATGGCAACGAGATTTTTCCCGCGATGCTGAAGGCGATTCGCGAGGCCGAGAAAACCATCACGTTCGAGACTTATATCTATTGGTCAGGAGTTATCGGCAAAGAGTTCGTAGATACGCTGTCGGAAAAGGCGCGGCAAGGGGTCAGGATTCATGTCCTCCTCGATTGGGTCGGTAGCGAGAAGATGGAAGAGTCGGCTATCAGACAATGCGGGATGCGGGTGTTGAGATCGAAAAGTATCATGCGCCGAAGTGGAGCAGCTGGAGAAGACTCAATAATCGCACTCACCGCAAGATCCTAGTAGTGGATGGGAAAATAGGATTCACCGGCGGCGTCGGAATTGCTGACGAGTGGCTCGGCAATGCAGAGGGACCAAATAATTGGCGTGATACACACTATCGCCTGAAGGACCTGTAGTAGCCCAGTTACAAGCAGCATTCTCAGATAATTGGACAAAGGTAAAGGGCAACGTATTACACAGTGATGAGTACTTTCCGCAGCTGGAGGAAAACGGACCTCACTTTGCGCAAGTATTCAAAAGCTCGATGGAAGGTGGGGCAGAAAGTATGCATCTCATGTATCTTCTGTCTGTCGCAGCTGCAAAAAAAAGCATCCACCTCTCCATGGCGTATTTTGTACCAGACCTGCTGGCGCGAGAAGCAATGGTGGCTGCATTAGAACGCGGGGTGACGAATACAGATAATCGTGCCTGGGCCTTATATTGACAAGGCAGTGGTACGTAGCGCCTCGCGTGGGACATGGGGAGCGCTTCTGGCGGCAGGTGCGGAGATTTTCGAGTTTCAGCCCACTATGTTTCATTGCAAGGTCTGATCGTCGATGAGCTATGGGTCTCCGTTGGATCAACTAACTTTGACAGCCGATCGTTCAAGCTGAATGATGAGGCTAATCTGAACGTTTACAACCAGCAGTTTGCCGAGCGCCAGTTAGCGGACTTCAAGGTGGACCTGACACGTGCAAAACGGATCACTTTCCAGGACTGGGAAAATCGCCCCATGGCAAGAAAAAACATGGGAATACAGTCTAAAAATTATACGGCCACAACTTTAGTGAGCTAATACTCCGCATTGCAGAGCTCTCGCTCCTAACGAGGCGAAACGGGCCGATGCAACGTGGCGAGATTGATTATGAGGCAATGGCGTGATACTTCCCGCTATCAGATCAAGCTAATCACAACAAGAAGTGCAGTCAGGGCGATCTCGCCCACGGCTGCCCGGGCACCTTAGCAAGATGTTCGTTATCGGTTGACACTAGTATCGGCCAGGTGAGGAGCCCCGCATGTTCTCGTTTTCCCTTGGTTTTCATATAACGTTTGCACTATGGTACGTGATTATCGGAGCACTGCTGATTACCATGGCTATCGGCGGATCACTATTTCAGCGACTGCCGCTGAGTACTGCAATGCTTTATCTTGCCGTAGGTTTCGGCTTGGGTCCCATCGGGCTTGGTTTGCTCGATGCCGATCCGTTTAGGCAAGCCGAGCTTTTCGAGCGCCTGTGTGAAATTGCCGTCCTCATCTCGCTATTTGTCACTGGATTGAAGTTAGGTGTGCCAATGCGCGATACGCGCTGGTATTTGCCGCTGCGCCTCGCAACGGTATCGATGGTAATAACGATTGTGCTGATCACAGGCATTAGCATGCTTGGTCTAGGCCTGTCATTGGGCGCTGCAGTGCTGTTGGGCAGCATTCTCGCGCCTACCGATCCGGTGCTTGCCTCTGACGTGCAAGTTGAAGATGCAGGTGATCGCGATCGGATGCGCTTTAGTTTGAGTGGCGAAGGTGGCTTAAATGACGGCGTGGCTTTTCCCTTCGTGATGCTTGGACTAGGGCTGCTCGGCTTGCATGAGTTAGGTGCATGGGGCTGGAAGTGGCTCATAGAGGATGTCATCTGGGGTATATGCGGCGGTCTTGCCATCGGTAGTACTCTCGGCTACCTCTTAGGCAAGCTCGTAATCTATTTGCGTGTGCATCACCGCGAAGCGCTCGGCCTCGATGAGTTCCTCGCTCTTGGGTTGATCGCTCTTGCCTACGGCGTGACGTTGCTAGTACATGCCTTGGGTTTTGTCGCGGTGTTCGCAGCGGGTTTGGCGCTTAGACGCATCGAAGAGCAATCCACCGACAAAGCCGTCCTGCACGAAGCGCTGCGAGCGGCGTCAAGCAATGCTGAGCACCGACAAACCGAAGCAGAAGACGTGGTGGCCACCGACCCTGAACACGCTACCTCCTATATGACGCACGCCATGCTTGGCTTCAATGAACAGCTCGAGCGCATGGGTGAACTTGCCGTCGTACTGATCATCGGGGCAATGCTCTCATACACATTCTTGCTTCCCGCCGCACTTTGGTTTGCGCCGTTGCTTTTTTTGTTCATCCGACCGGTAAGTGTGTGGCTAGGATTGCTCGGATCGCGTTCAACACGTGAGCAGCGCTGGCTCACTTCGTGGTTTGGCATCCGCGGTATTGGCTCGATCTATTATTTGATGTATGCAATTAACCACGGTCTCGAACCAGTCCTAGCTGAGCAGTTGATCGCCATTACCCTCATCGTAGTAAGCACGTCAATCGTGGTACATGGCATTTCGGTGACACCGCTCATGCGTCGATACGCCCGCCGACAAGAAAAGCGCGCGAGTGCTTCAGTATGAATCAATCCGGGCTCGTCCATCTACTTTAGATGCGATAACGCATCAAATGCTACGTCTACCTCATAGGAAACTTATTAAGGGAAGCGACTTTTTCAATTGTTATTTGATCACGTGAGATAAAACTGATATGGACTACATGTCTCTTCTGCAATGGCCTGCAATGGTGATTAATATACTCTCGGTATGGCTGCTGACCTTTCCATCAAAGCGTATGCGTCACGCCGGGTTTTTCCTTTCGCTCTTCAGCAATGCGCTATGGATTGCCTGGGGATGGCACGCCCAGGCTTTCGCAGTTATCGGCCTTCAGATTGCCCTGGCTGCGCTTAACATGCGCGGAGTCAACAAGACCGAGTAGAGAGAATGTGTGCGCGTTGGAGCGATAACAACATCCCTTAGATCAAAAACTTCATGAATTCACCCGTTGGTGAATCGATGACTGAATTGAAGGCATTGGACCCGAAAGTTGTTATGTCGGTCGTTACCGAGGAAAGGTGGAGAGTTGTGCCGTTAAGCTTTCCGCCATCAACGAAGGAGTGAGAAAAGAGGTAGACGCCGAAAGTACGGTTGGGCCCGCTGGAAGGACGCTGGAACGAAACAAATGCATCCCTGCGCGCTCGATCTTCAGGAAGTCAATGCGATTCTGGTGCGTAGGAAGTGGATAACGTCGAGGGAGCTCGGCCGTGAGTTGATGGAAGCCGAGCAGAAGCTGTCCACTACCAAAAATATTCTGTCCATAACGCAGGAAGGTCTGGAAATCGCGCAGGAGACAGAGGCGAATGCAATAGCCTTGCTGGCCAAGGAAAAGGAGTACCTGTGAATCACGCTGAACTGCATAGGCGATGGCGTTATTACCACGGATACTTCCGGGAATGTCACTTACATGAATCCGGTTGCAGAAACCTTTACCGTTGGACCTCTGAGGAAGCGAACCTGCCTCCAACCGGTTGAACACGTGCCTCACCATAAGCAAGCGGCCGGGTCGGTTCTCTGTCTTAACCTCTATCTTGATACATCCTTGCGCGGTCTGAATCCCAATATTTTCATTGCGGGCAATATTGATCGACGGGAAGCTTGATATTCTGCCCATGGGCGATTTCCTATATCGAGCCGCTCCTGAATATTGGAAGCAGTCCAACGGTCCGCGCTGGGCAGCGCCTCCAGTTCTTCCCATGCAATCGGCACGGAAATCCCCAATCCCGGACGGGCACGAACCGACCAGGCGGATGCGGTAGTGGCGCCCCGGCCGTTGCGCAGGTAGTCTATGAAAATTCTTCCTACACGATTGCTCGGTCCGCTTTTCGATACAAACGCGGGGGTATCGTCTTGGCCAGATGCTCGACAATGGCCTGCGAGAAACCTTTTACGGTGTCCCAGTCGCGCAGCCTTTTGATGGGGACGACCACGTGCAGACCCTTGCCTCCGCTGGTTTTGATAAACGACGCCAATTCGAGTTCCTAGAGAAATATGCGGACAAGCTGAGCCGCTTCCTGCATGAAACTCCACCGAACCCCTTTTCCCGGGTCCAGATAAAATATCATCCTGTCGGGCTTGTCGATGGCATTCTTCATGGCGTTCCAGGTATGAAACTCGATCACGTTCATCTGCGCCGCTGCCAGAATCCCTTCGGGGATTGAAACTTCCAGGAATGGCGGATGCTCGGGATCCAGATCCTGATCAAGCTGAATCACACCGGGCATTTTGTATTTTTCCAGATGCTTCTGAAAAAACAGCTGGCCCGTGATTCCATCATGGGCACGCACAAGTGATACTCGCCGCCTATTGCTTTTACGAGATGGGCCAGCTTGTGGGACCAGTCATTGCCGTTGCGGGTGAGAAGCTGGATTTTTCCAGCATCTATTCGCGTCAGTATTCTATAACCGTCGAATTTGATTTCATACAGCCACTCAGCCGGGTCACTGGGAGGACCATCCACAAGCGTTGCGAGTTGTGGTTGCAGCATGGGAGGCAAAGCAGCCTTAATGGCGTTTCCGGGCAAAGCCGGTACCAAAGAGGCCGTTTTCCTCCGTGGAGCCGCTGTGCGGCCCGTGGGTCCAGGCTTCATACTCTTCGGGGAGGCAGGCATTCCAAGATTCAATAAGCTTTGCTAGGTTTACGTGCCGGGGCTTTTAGATCGCGAGGACGAGTATCCACACTCTCCCGAAATCGCGTCTGAGATACGCCTCGTTATCTAAAAAAGGAATCCACTCTATTCTGTTCGATAGTGAACAATGCTGAGAAAGAGTTCAATCGGTAGGCATCCTTCAGTTGTTGGATGAGTACTTTGTCCAGGCGAATGCCGTCAAGCTGACGCTCGGCGTTTTGGTCAAGCGAACTTACTCCGACGTAGCCGATTTTTATCTGGTCATGGTCTCTCTCCTTAAAAATGTCAGCTTACGAGTCCATGACTTTTGTTTATGATTACTTGAAGATGAGATAAAAAAGCTAAAAGCCAGCGAAAGCAAAGAAATACCAGAAACGCTATGTTTGAAACCGCACGGTCGCTTGCGTAGATTTAACGCACTATATGCATGGGTTAACAAGCGACACCCCGCAAGTTGGAATATCGACCCTAATCGCTGGAAAAATAGAAGCGTTTATGTGATTTTCCAAGTCGCCTCGACTGTTCGGCATGCCTTGCTCGCGCCCTTTGCAAACATCTTTCGATATGAAATCGTCAACCCATATGTCAGCCCATATTATTGGCGCCGGAGGTATTGGCATTGCAGCAGCGGCATGCCTCATCCGTGCTGGATGGGACGTAACCATGATCGAGTCGAACCCTCGGAAGATCACCGCTGGTCGGCGCGATGAGATGACGCTCGATGGCCAGTCCATTCATGGGGCGCACTTCATCCATTATAATGAATGGGTGCCGCCAACGGACGCGGTGGTGTTGCTATGCACAAAAACGTTCGATAACGCTCCAGTCTTGCAACGCATTGCGGGCATTCGGGCCGTTGATGCCAATTCAAAACGGCTATGACAGGAAACTTGAGGACTGTGATCATGCTGCGGAAGCTATCGCTTCATTTGTTTCTGAGTGCCCCGCTGATCGCCTTAGCGCTCGCATTACCCGCCCGGGGTCCCTCCACATCGGGCCACGGCGCAAAGTAAGCAGCAGTGAGCAACAATACATCGATGGGCTCGCCTCCGCGTTTACCGCGGGCAAACTATTTCCCGTCAAGCGCGTTGGCGATATTGGACCATTCAAGGCAACGAAGCTGATGTATAACGCAGCTGTTTCACCACTGGCGGCAAGTGCTGGAGTTGATAACGCAGAACTTCTCATTGACCCGCTCGCCCAGAAACTGTTCTTCGCTCTGCTAAAGGAAAACTACGCAATCCTGCGTCACGCCGGCCTCGCGCTTGAAAGGATTGGCCCATTTCACCCCGACACTGTGATGCGTATATTGCAAACACCGCTCTTGCCAAAAACCATGGGATTTTTCTTCCGTCCTTCCTTACGAGGGACATATTGTTCGATGAGTCCGGATATGGGAAGCGGACGGACCGAAATTGACGCTTATAACGGACATCTTGTTCGCCTTGCAGGAGGCTTTCCTTGTCCAATCAATAAGGCCGCTATCAATCTGGTCGATCGAATCTCTCGCGAGCGGCTCCCTAAGTCACGAACGCACCTTCATGATCTCGCCACGTCTCTGCCGAATGGCGTTTTAAAGTGAACCTGGTAACAGGAGGCGGCGGATTTATCGGTTCGCATCTCGTGCAGCAACTGCTCGCCAGAGGCGAGCCTGTACGGGTTCTTGAACATCCCGCGGCTGTAGTAAGTGATTTACCCCTTCAACGCATTGAACTCGTTCGAGCAGATATCCGAGACTCAGGAGCGCTGCGAAATATGATGCGCGGTTGCGATCGTGTCTATCATCTAGCTGCTGATCCAAATCTTTGGCGCCGCAATCGTGCTGAATTTGACGAAATTAATCATATCGGCAGTCTTAATGTCATGCGCTCTGCACTCGACAGCGGCGTGAGTCGAGTGCTTTACGTAAGCACCGAAAGTATTCTTACGTCGGACGAGTCCCGCGGTGGGGCCGCTGAGTCCGCCCGCTTTCGCGAAGAGGACATGATCGGGCCTTACTGCTTGAGCAAATTTCGCGCGGAACAAGCGGCGTTCCAACTTGCGGAAGCCGGCGCCCCAGTCGTTGTATGCAGTCCTACATTGCCTATCGGGCCGGGGGATCGAAATCAAACGCCCCCAACTCGTCTTTCGGTCGCATTCTGTCAAGGCAAGATGCCCGCTTATCTTGATTGCAAATTGAACCTGATTGATGTGCGCGACGTGGCGGTCGGATTGATACATGCAATGCAACGAGGCAGACCTGGCGTTCGATATCTGCTCGCAGGACATAACTATCGATTGATCGAGTGGCTTCAAGTTCTTGGACACATCGTGAACCGCCCGGCTCCACGATGGACCGTTCCATATCCGTTAGCGCTGGCGATTGGCTGGTTCAGCGAGTTATGGGCCGACTATATTTCACATTGCATGCCTAGGGCGACGGTTACGGGTGTGCGGCTTACAAAACGTACCATGCACTTCGATCCTTCGGAAACCTTTGCCGAGCTTGGCTTGGAGGCGCCGCGGCCCATAGAGGAATCAGCAAGGGATGCCGTGCACTGGTATCGCCAGCAACATTGGATCTGACTCGCTATACAGCATTTTTTCAGACTTTGCAGTACGAGGAATCCAGCTCCGTTCAATCAAATAATCCGGTAACTTATTAAAGTCGAAGGCGAGGCCATCTTTGATCAGTTGTTTAACATCGAACAACTGCTTGATTTAAGGGATATCATTAAAAGATAATGTATAAAAAGGCTTGACCAGAGCTTTGGCAATGTTCATGCCCAACGGGCCCACCAAATTCTTTCTTTGCCCGACACGAGGAACCTCATCAATGGTAATTTCATCCAGTAGCTCTTTCAGTCGCTGGCGAACTTCCGGCTCTTCAACCAATACATCGTTAAAGACGCTGAAAAGCTCATCCATCCACGCAGCCGCATGTGGGTTACTTGGCTGCGATGTAGTCCCAAATATCGTTGGGGTCTTGCTCCGCCTCGGTAGCCGCCCATGCGTGATTGAGGAAACTTCGAATGACCTTTGTCCAAAGGCAGTATGAAATACTTGAGCCCAGGATCAAAACGTGATCGCCGGCCTGATTACACCCTTCACTTGCGACAGATTTACCAGCCCAAAATAACGGCCATTGAAGGGAGTATCGCAGCAAACGGGGGGAAGAAGAAAGATTTCCGTACATGCGAAAATCTCTGATCGCCTACACCTGCTGGGCAGTTTGTTCGCTCCAGCAGAAATCTTAGGCAGTTGAATATTTGATATTCATCTGCCTTGTCTTCTTCCTTGCTCTCATCTATAAATGAAATATCAATAGCGAAGTGCGGCCCTGACTATCGGGAAGGCTTGTCCTCGGCGGACAGCCCGCCCCTGGAACGAGAGGGACTAATGCAATGAGTGAAGACAGGAACGCCTTCCGCGGCAAGGTCGCCTTCGTGACCGGTGGAGGAACCGGCATCGGACGTGCGACGGCACTGGCGTTTGCGCGCGAAGGAGCAAGCGTGGTCGTCGCAGGCCACAGTCGCGAGCATATTGAAGAAACGGCGCAGCTGATTGAGCAGGCGGGAGGCCGGGCTCTCGCCGTCACTTGCGACGTGACGAGTGCCGATGATGTGAAGGCCGCTCTCGAGCGGACTGTCGAAACGTTCGGTCGGCTCGACTTCGCCTTCAACAATGCCGGTGTCGAACAGCCGGTGAAGCCGCTCGTCGACATCACCGAGAATGATTGGGACCGGCTGATCGACGTCAACCTTCGCGGCGTGTTCCTCTGCATGAAGCACGAACTTCCGCTGATGCTGAAACAGGGCGGCGGCGTCATCGTGAACACGTCATCCGGCGCTGGCGTGAAAGGAATCCCCGGACAGGCCGCTTATGCAGCCTCGAAATTCGGAGTGATCGGCCTGACGAAATCTGCAGCGTTGGATTACGCGGCATCGAACATCCGAGTGAACGCGATTTGTCCCGGCATCATCGATACACCGATGATGGACCGGTTCAGCGGCGGCACTGACGAAGGCCGCGCGAGAGTCATTGCCCAGGAGCCGGTCGGACGGATGGGCAAGCCCGAAGAGATTGCGTCTGCCGTTTTGTGGCTGTGCTCAGACGCGGCCGCATTCATGGTGGGACACGCCTTGGTCATGGATGGCGGTCAGACCGCTTGACGTGCATCCGTCAATGAGCTCTGTGAGCGCCTTTGTGACAGCGGCCACCTCCTCCGCCACTTCGACTGGCAGTTCCGCGACCGGCTCGGGTAACGAGCGGGACGAGGGATGGAAATTTTCCCCGTGCAAAAATCAGATTAAAGGGATGACTACAGGATCAGGGGGGTGCCCGTGGGAGCATGTGAGCGCGGGTGAGACCGTAGGCCAATAGGAGCCAGGGGGCTTGCCCCGAAGAGACGGTGGCGTCAAAAAAGGCTCCGGTTCGCCGCTGTTCTCGGCTTCGATCAGCGCAGCGCGAATACCCTCAGTGGGGATCCTTGGTCGAGATTGGAACTTGAATTCAATTTTTATTCTTTTAAAATTTCCGCCGAATGCCGGGAATGTGCTCGCAGCTCGGGAACAGCAATTGCTTCCCAATAGCGGGCTTTCAGCATCGGTCCGATATAGAAAGGATTTCTTGCTGGTCGGCCTTGGAAATTGATCACCATGAGGTGTTCGACGGCGGCGCCGGTATCTAACCCCCTAATAAGAGCCTACTGGCGCAGAATAACAATATTAATTTTCCGCAGTTACGCATCATCCATGAGACGATCCAGCACACTTACCTTGCCTCAAGCAACGCCTTTAGCTCATATTTTTCCCGGTCGATTTCCCCTCGCGTACGTACACCCATCCGGCGAATATGGGTAAAGGCGGGTACCATCCCTGCAGTCCGTGCTGCAGCAGGAATGACAGCACGACTCCCGGTAACAACAGCCATTTCCGGTTGACACTCACGCCGAGCAGAAGGCCGGTCAAGGCCACTGTCGAGGCATGGACTTCAATACGCGCTCGATATCCCACTCCTGGTCGAGTTCCTCTATTCGTCTATGAATGACTTCCTCGCCGCTGTTTGCGTAAAGCCGAATGTTGCTATTTGTTCGGATGTCTATTTCGCGATTTACCTCTGGCGCTGTTGAGTGGCGAACCCGATCTATACCCGTTCGATCTTCGGCATGTAACATGATTATTTCTCCTTTGTAGATTGATTGCAGGGAAAAATTATTTATGACGATTCGCGTCGTCTGATAACCATCCGATGAAAAAAAGGTGGCAGCACACACTCGTTAGCATCTACCAGTCATCGTTCTTATGGAAGGAAGCCTGAAATTACAGGTTCGCTATGCTGCTCCGGCACCATCCACCGTGCTAAGTTTTTTATTTGGGAGTCATAATGGACAGGCTGGATGGCTGGGGGCTCTGAAGAGATGAGCGAGAAGCGCAAATGGGTGCTAAACCACTGCTATGTCCCTTTTCATATATCCAGAAGACTTTTGATTCTGGCCAGCCCACAAGCGGCACTTCGTGCACATAGGGGCCTAGAGGTCCATCCCATTGAAATAATGAATGGTCGCGCTGAACGCTTCCTTTTTCGGTTCGAGTATAAATCGCATAAATAGTCATTTGCTTTCCTCTATCAACAGGAGGTTTTTATTGCAGCCCGCTGATGCATGCTTCCGCTCTAAACGTAGTTGCTATTTTTTATTATCCTTGTTTGCAACGAGGATACTTTAAATATTGCGGGGTTAATCCTCGGTGCGGTAGCACTCTTTATCAGCGGTTTTGTTGGTGGGTGGACGGCCGAAGACTGGAAGGATAGCGCAGATTGCTCTTATCAAATCCGAGAAGAGAGATCACGAATCGCGCAATGCTCAACTGGTCGCGTCAAATAACCCGTGCGCCACCGGCATCGAGGGATGCCGTACGGGTGTTGAAGCGATCTTGATAGCGGTAGGAGAACGTGAAAAGGCGGCTGCCGCGATAATAGTCACTGCTCAGGCATTAGCTGCTCAGCATTCAACCCAGGCGAAGACTGGGTCACGCCGGGTGACCACGCAACTTCAACAGTACCGCTGGCGCCTGCTCGGCGTGTCGTCCGTAGACCTGTCGTTTCATCCGCTACAGCATGTCAGAAGTTATTTGACCAGTGCAGGTCTAGCCCAAGCTAAAGCCCCAGCACCATCTTTTTTGCCGCGCCATGAACCCGACAAGGGCCAAGCCTGCAAGAAGGAGCCCGGAGATCTCCGGCTCCGGGATGAGTGCGATGGCAATCACCTGCCCCCGGTTACTGATGTCAAAAGCTGAGGTTTAAATCACCCCGTCTGGCAGATCAACCAGCGAATTGCGGCTCACCATACCTATGCCATGACGCCGGTGATGAAACCATATTCAGCGCCCGTACCTATATCTATATCACAACAGGACGATGCGGTTGAGGTCGTTTTGCCAGCCGGGTTGCGAACTGAGGCTCATCGAGAATGTGTTCACCCTAAATGCTAACCGCAATAACCATTCGCTTGAAACCAGTTCATCGCGTCCTCAAGCGCTTCCGCCGCGGGGCGATATCGATAGCCCAACTCCTGCACGGCCTTGTCGCTGGAATAAAACATCTTTTTTCTCGCCATTCGTACACCGTCCACCGTTATGCGGGGCTCTGTATTCGTGACCGTTGACACTTTCTCCATCAGCCAGGCTGCCGGCAAAACCAGCCTGACGGGGAGATTGAGCCGCTTTGTCCGTTTGCCGCGAATTCCATCTATTGTCTGGAGTATTTGCAGCAGTGTCATGTTTTCTCCACCCAGAATGTAACGCTCACCCGGTTTTCCGCGGATGTAAGCCAGCAAATGGCCATGCGCAATATCATCGGCGTGAGCCACGTTCAACCCCGTATTTACATAGGCGGGCATCCGGCCGCACAGGGTATCAACCACGATGCGGCCCGTTGGGGTGGGCCTGATATCGCGCGGCCCTATCGGCGTGGATGGATTTACGATAACCAGGTGCAGCTTATGCTTATCGGTTATCTGCTGAACCACCTGTTCCGCCATGAATTTTGAGCGCTTATAGTGCCCAGTCATCGATCCAAGACTGGAGGGTGTGTTTTCGTTGGCAGGAATACCATCGTTATTCGCGCCAAGCGTCGCCACGCTGCTGGTATATATCATGCGCTCTGTTCCGGCTTCGGCTGCCGCAAGTATCAAAGCCTCTGTTCCCCTAACATTGATGTCATACATCGTTTGCGGGTTCGGAACCCAAAGACGATAATCCGCCGCAACGTGGAATAAGCTGTCACAACCAGCGACCGCGCGTTTGAGCGATGGGGCGGAGCGAAGATCTCCTTCCGAAATTTCAACCGGCAATTTGTCGATATTTCGCCGATCGCTCCCCGGTCTGACAAGACACCGCACCTCATGCCCGGCATTCAATAAGCAGCGTGCGACCGCTGAACCGACAAATCCATTCGCTCCGGTCACCAGTGATTTCATCATATTTGGTTTCTTCCGCAGATCTGGACTTATGGAGAGCCTGTAATTTAAAAAGCGCGCTGCAGGGCCCACCTTACTGCTTAATGCACTCAGTCCGAAGATAACCGGAATTAATTCTTGCCGTGCTACATGCCGGCGTGCTACGTGCCGACGTGCTGCGTGCCGCGTGCTGCCAGATGCCTTTCCACGTCCTCCTTGCTGAAACCCAGGGCGGCCGCGACACGGTCGGCATGGCTTACTCGCGATACCCCCGGAATCAGGTGATAGGTTGGACCTTGAGGCAGAAACTCCCCCTGCAAATAGCGACCGATGCCTTTTTCCTGCAAGCGCTCGCATAACTCATGGTTATGGGTTACAAGCAATGTACTGGCTCCGAGCTTATAAAAACCTGAGAGGACATATTCTGAAAGCTCCATTTTTTCCTCGAAGGTGGTTCCCTCAGAAAGTTCATCAAGCACGACAAGACTGCGAGCGGTCGAGTTGAAAAAAATCTCGCGCGTACGTTTCAGCTCATGTCCGAAGCGTCCCATGCCCTCGTCCAGATGGCCCGGATCAGGCACTTGGTAAAAGATCCGTTCGGCCAGAACCAGGCGCGCGGTAATCGCAGGTATATAGCAACCGATCTGTGCCAGTAACTGAATCTGGACCACTGTTTTGCAGTAGGCTGTCTTGCCGCCGCTGTTCGGCCCCGTGATCACCAGCAGCCGCCCGGCATCATCAAGGAGAATATCGTTTGGCACGTAGTTGGGATTGGCCCGGGCAAGTATCGGATTTCTAGCTTCACTGACGCTCAGAAAATGCTTTTCGCTTTCAAGTATTTCCGGCAGCGTCACGTTGCCGCCCAATGCCTTCGAATAATGGTGGACGGACAGAATCTCGTCGATCATGCCGAGTGTATCCATGATGCGCGCCAGCTCAGGACTGTGTTTGAACAGCTTGCGTAACGGATAGATGACGGAATCACGGTCGGATGCCGCAATGGCAATCAGGAGAACGGGCAGAAGCGGCACCGCCAGCGCGAATATCCCTAGCCCCAGATACGCAATTCCAAAGCTGGCCAGCAGACCTTGAAAGAAGTAAAGGGCGCCGCCAATTGCCGCGAGCGCAAAAAACATGGGGAGAGGCTTGATCATGGATGGCCTGAAACGTGGAAGAGGCATGTAAGGTGGTTTCTCTTCGCGCGTCTTGAACTTCCCGCCGGCCAGATAGACAGGTCCACTTATCAGTGCATAAATACGCGAATTTTCGAAGTTGCGAATGGCGTTTAATAAACTCCGCAGATACACGCTTTGCGGCTGCGGGAATGTCTTCACGGTCTCGACCAGGTCAACCACAAAGCCGGTGCCATCGACAAACTGATGGTATCCATAACCGCTGAATTCCATGTCGTCTTTACCGGTTCTGGAACTATCGATAGCCAAACCACCGATAAACGTTCCGTAGAGCAATTGGTAAAGCGAGTGCTCCTGGCGCGCCATCGCATCGATAAATCTCTGTAGCGATTCGCGCAGGCCGGAGTTGGCTTCCAGCTCTCGTACTGCCTCCTGTTTATCTCGTACGGCTGCCGCATCGATCCCAGGCTGGGCCAGCGAGCGATAAAGCACACACTGCCCTGCATGAGTAGCGGCATGGTTGAGCGAATCGAACAATTGATCGGCTTCGATCGCGTCGAAGGTTTTTGCATCCAGCACGCCTTTATCGGCGTCGGTTGGCCGCGTACTCCGAGCACCTACAGGCCGCTCGCCAGTTGAAAGAAGTGGCGGCTGAATCCAGTACGCATCGGATAGAATTGGCGCGTTCATGGGCGGCCTATCAATGGAATAGGGGTTCAGAGCGAAGCCTCTTTGCGCTCCCCCCCTTGGGAAAATCTAGCACTCGGTCACTTGCGCGTCAACACAGCGGAGAAATCAAGTCTGAGAAGTACGCATGGGGTATATCGGATATTAGCGGGATATTTTTTTGAGCTCGATGTGTGGCAGAGGGTTTATTGCAACGGTATCCGATTTTTGCAGCAATACCTCGTTAATCTGCCGCAGATCATCCTCATCCAATTCGCCGGCTTCGGCCTCCAGCCTCAACCGCGACATGAGAAGGTTGTAACGCGCCTGGGCAAGATCGCGTCGCGCGGAAAAAAACAATTGCTGCGCATTCAATACGTCTACCTCTGTTCTAACCCCCACATCCCTGCCAAGCCTGGTCGAGTCCAGCTGGCTCTGGCTGGATATCACAGCTTGCTGCAATGCTTTCACCTGGGCCATGCCATTGGTGACATTCAGATACTGCTGGCTTACCAGCAGCACACTATTGCGGCGCGTATTGTTCAGATCCTGGTGCACCCGTTCCTGATTAGCCAGCGCTTCACGTACGCGCGACTGTACCGCGAACCCCTGAAACAGGGGAACGTTAAGCTGAAGCCCTATCTCCTTGGAAGTCAGGTCGATCCCTCGGCCGGTAATCGTACCCCCGACACCTTTCTGGTCACTGTATATCGCCACCAGGTCCAGCGTTGGATAGTGCCCGGCCTTGGCCCGTTCCACATCCTGTTTGGCGATGTTATATATGGCCTCCTGTATCTTGAGAGTGAGGTTATTCTGCTCGGCCAGGGTGATCCAATCCTCCATGCGCGGGTGCTTCAGGGTGAGCAGATCGGAAGCTACTTCGTTGGGCCGCACGAGGACATCGGGCATACGCCCGATAATTTGCTGTAGGGCACGCCTTCGCACCTCAAGATCGTTTCTTGCGGCTATCTCCTGCGATAGTGTCAAATCGTAACGGGCCTGTGCCTCATAGGTGTCCACAATAGTCGCTGTGCCTACCTGAAAGTTGCGCTTGGCCAGCTCCAGTTGCTCCCCAATGGCCTTTTTCTGGGCTTCTGCAACCTCTACGTTTACCTGGGTGGTCAGTATGTCGAAGTAGGCCTGAGCAACACGCAGGATCAGGTCTTGGGATGCCAGTATGAATTGGGAATCCGCCTGCGCAACCTGGATTTTGGCCTGTTCGTAAATGACGAAATTCTCTTTCCGATAAATGGGTTGCGTTGCGGTAACAGTCAGACTCTGGTTGTCGATAGTGACCTCAGGTACGCCAATTCTGTCGATCAGTTGCCTCCGCCTCACGCCGGAAAATGTGATCGTGGGGAGCAGCCCGGCCCGGCCCTGTGGCAGTTTTTCCTGGGCCGCCTGGTAGGCAGCGCGGGCGGAACTGTACTGTGCATCCTGCTCCAGCGCTTCACGATATACCGCCATCAGGTCGGCTGCATGCAGTGGAGCATGCAGTAACAGCCCGGCAATGAGCAATGGAAAAATGTATTGTGTAATCTTCACTTTTACGGATTGCCCTTTCTATCCGGGCAAAGGCGGGTCATAACCGAGAGCACAGGCATAAACAATAGGTGAGCCAGTCCGGCCCGAATTCATACGAACTGGTCTGAGAGATCAAAAAGCGAATCTTTCCGGCTGCTTGGCGTTTTTGAGCGGGGAAATACAGGTCTCGAACAGGCTGACAGAGTTATATAAGCCTGCTTTTTCTTCTTGTGTCACGCAAGTGACGAGTACGGCCTCCATTACCGGCGCATCACCTACTATCGCAAGCAAGCGGCCGCCAGGCCGGAGGCTTTTCTGGAATGCTTCAGGTAAAACCGGCGTGGATCCCGTTAAAGCGATCACGTCGTAAGGCCCGTGCTGAGGCCATCCACGGGCGCCATCCCCTGTTTCCAGCGTTACGTTGCCAATTCCGTGCATCTGAAGATTTTTTTCAGCCATGGCCTTTAGTTCCGGCACAATTTCCACGCTATACACATGGTCGCCCCTGCTGGCCAGCAGGGCGGTAAAGTAACCACTGCCACTACCAATCTCCAAAATCCTGTCAGTATCTTTTATCTGCAATTCCTGCAACATGCGCGCCTCAAGCTTGGGCGCAAGCATCACCTGACCGTACCCCAGCGGAATTTCCATATCCACGAACGCGAGCGAGCGATAAGCCACTGGGACAAATTCTTCGCGGCGCAGCTCGAACAATAGTTTAAGAACCTGCTGGTCCAGCACATCCCATGTGCGAATCTGCTGCTCCACCATATTAAAACGGCTTTGTTCGATATCCATGCCCACCTTCCAGATAAATGCCATCGACGACTTGCAATTATTCCACATTTCCATTAGCTTCACAGCAGCAGCTAGAGGTCCACTCACGGAAAACTTCGGAAAACTGGTGAGATAGGACGCGGCTGATGCCGCCGCAGCGAAGCAGGGATTTAGCCGTCCCGCTCGTTTATAGCACTCAAAGGAGCGTATTATGAATGCAACTGTTTTAAACAACGGGCAATTCGCCTCCCCGTTTACGAGCAAGACGGCCCATGTGGATGAAGCGGCAATAAAGCCTCTGCCCAGATCCCGTAAAGTTTACGTGCAAGGCTCGCGTGCCGACATTCGTGTGCCGATGCGCGAAATCAGTCAATCCGATACGTCCGCAGGCATGGGAGCGGAAGCAAATTCGCCGATTTTTGTATATGACACGTCGGGGCCTTATACCGATCCCGAAGTAAAAATAGATATTCGCACCGGCTTGCTCCCATTTCGCGAAAAATGGATAGAAGAGCGCAATGACACTGAAATTCTTGCCGGCCCGGCTTCCGCTTATGGCAAACAACGTCTGGCCGATCCCAAACTTGCGGAAATGCGCTTCGGTTTGAAGCGTCAACCCCGTTGCGGCAGGGCCGGGGTAAACGTGACACAGATGCATTACGCGCGCCAGGGCATCATTACTCCTGAGATGGAGTACGTAGCCCTACGCGAAAATCAACGTTGCGAACATTTGAGCAAGCAGCACCGTGAACTACTTGGCCGCCAGCATCCAGGGCATGATTTCGGTGCTTTTCTGCCTCAGCATATCACTCCCGAATTCGTCCGCGGCGAAGTCGCCCGGGGTCGCGCCATCATTCCCGTCAACATCAACCATCCCGAGTCGGAACCGATGATCATCGGGCGCAATTTTCTCGTCAAGATCAATGCGAATATCGGTAATTCCGCGCTGGGTTCGAGCATTCAGGAAGAGGTCGAAAAGATGACCTGGGCTATCCGCTGGGGTGGCGATACGGTCATGGATCTATCCACCGGTAAAAACATCCACGAAACCCGGGAGTGGATTATTCGCAATAGTCCGGTTCCGATTGGCACAGTTCCAATTTATCAGGCGTTGGAAAAGGTCAATGGCAAGGCGGAAGACCTTACTTGGGAGATTTTTCGCGATACCTTGATTGAACAAGCTGAACAAGGCGTGGATTACTTTACAATTCATGCGGGTGTGCGGCTCGCTTTTGTTCCAATGACGGCAAAACGCCTGACGGGCATTGTTTCACGCGGCGGCTCGATTATGGCGAAATGGTGTCTTGCACATCATAAGGAAAGCTTTTTATACACCCGCTTCGAAGAAATCTGCGAAATCATGAAAGCTTACGACGTGAGCTTTTCACTCGGTGATGGGCTCCGCCCGGGTTCCATTTACGACGCAAATGATGAGGCCCAGTTCGCCGAACTGAAAACTCTGGGAGAGTTGACCCAGGTTGCATGGAAGCATGATGTGCAGGTGATGATCGAGGGCCCCGGCCATGTTCCCATGCACCTCATCAAGGAGAATATGGATCTTCAGTTGAAATACTGTGATGAGGCGCCTTTTTATACGCTAGGCCCGCTGACTACCGATATCGCGCCTGGCTATGATCACATTACGTCCGCCATTGGCGCCGCGATGATCGGCTGGTATGGCACTGCGATGCTGTGTTACGTCACCCCCAAGGAGCACCTTGGGCTGCCCGACAAGGAGGACGTAAAAGACGGGATCATCACCTATAAGATCGCGGCTCATGCCGCGGATCTGGCCAAGGGCCACCCCGGCGCGCAAATCCGCGACAATGCCCTTTCCAAGGCCCGTTTCGAGTTTCGCTGGGAAGATCAGTTCAACCTCGGCCTCGATCCCGACAAGGCAAAGCAATTTCATGATGAAACCCTGCCTCAGGAAGGAGCGAAGCTCGCGCATTTCTGCTCCATGTGCGGGCCCCATTTTTGCTCGATGAAAATAACTCAGGATGTACGTGACTTCGCGGCCAGCCAGGGTGTCAGTGAAGACGATGCATTGAAAAAAGGCATGGAAGAAAAAGCCTCCGAATTTATGGCGAAAGGAGCGGAAATTTATAGCAAGGTGTAATGACGGATGTAATGGCAACTAGCCCGTCAGCTTTCTGGGACAACATTGAAGCACTGACGGAGCGACCGGGCGGAAAGCCGGAAGCGATGCCGCCAATCCGATACTTCCGGCATACTTGCTCAAACCTGACGCGGCAATTCGTGCGATAATCTTAAAATAATAATTAATAATCAGACGTATAGAACCGCCGGATAAGCCTCGGATAAGGACTTCTGGATAAGCCCGTTGCCTGGAAATTTCAGGACTTGTCCGCGTTCATTCATGCTTATCCGTTGCTGATGGTTCCTGGATAAGCGCATGGACTGGTTTCTGTTCCTCAAGGCCCTGATTCTCGGTGTGGTAGAGGGTTTGACCGAATTTCTTCCGATCTCCTCTACCGGGCATCTCATCCTGGTAAGTGATCTGCTCGACTTCAATGACGAAAAAGGCAAGGTATTCACCATCGTCATCCAGCTCGGCGCCATCCTGGCGGTATGCTGGGAATATCGTGTAAAGATCAGAAATGTCGTGTCGGATATCGGTTCGCGTCAGGACGCGAATCGCTTTGTGTTAAATCTTTTCATTGCATTTCTGCCCGCCGCGATTTTGGGCTTGCTGTTCATCAAGACTATCAAGCAATACCTTTTTCATCCCGTGCCCGTGGCGACGGCATTTATCATCGGCGGAATCCTCATTCTTTGGGCTGAGCGCAGGAAGCACGTAGTGGACGTTGAACGGGTGGAAGACATGGACTGGAAACATGCGCTCAAGGTTGGGTTAATGCAATGCCTTGCTCTGATACCCGGTACCTCGCGCTCGGGCGCAACCATTATTGGCGGTCTTTTTTTCGGTTTATCCCGCAAAGCCGCCACGGAATTTTCATTTTTTCTGGCAATCCCCGTGATGTTTGCAGCAACCTTTTATGACCTTTACAAAAATCGCGATATCCTCCACTTCGGCGATGCGGGGGTATTTGCGATCGGTTTCATAGCCTCGTTCGTTAGCGCGTTACTGGCAGTGCGCGGACTGCTGCGCTTTATCAGTCATCATGACTTTACCGTATTCGCATGGTACCGCATAGCGTTCGGGATCATTGTGTTGATTACAGCTTATTCCGGCATCGTCCAGTGGTCGGCGGCCTAATAGGCTGACGTGAAAGACCACTTGTTGCTGGCGATTCAATGCTGGGTTCGGTGCATCGGCTGGGCTTTGCCCGATATTGCATTCGATCGTCAGCATGATACGGTCTATCTCTGGCGGGTAAAGCCCGCCTTACCCACTCCATGGGACACTGTTCTGCCCCTCGGTTAACCCTGCACCCACGGCAATCCCGCAACCTTCCAGCCCCCTTTCGTTCCTCTGTGGCCAGTCGCGTCCTTGTCACCCTCGAACCCTTCGAGAACGTTGAAGCAGCTCGTATAGCCCAATTCGGTGGCAGTGGCGGCGGCCTGGTGCGATCGTCCCCCGCTCCGGCAGATAAACATCACCAGCGATTCCTTGTCCACCTGGCTGGAAAGATAGTTCAGAAAATCCGGGTTATGGCGCATGCCGGGATAAGATTGCCACTCGATTTCAATCACGCCCGGAATTCGGCCTACCCAATCCAGCTCAGCCCTGGAGCGCACGTCCACCAATTTCGCATCGGGCGCTTCCTGCAGCAGAGTAAGCGCTTCAGAAGGCAGCAACGCACCTTGATAGGGTAAATCCATCTCCTCTGCGCGTTGGTGCGCCCTGTCGAGTATTGCGGTGATAGTTTCCATATGAGTTTCGATAACAGTGGGTTGAAAATACAATGGTATTCCATTTTTAAGCCGGAGTTACATCAAACTTCGGGTGAAGGACTGAGCTACAACCAGAGGCGGTCCAATCGCTATACAGCGGAATATTATTGACAACAGGACAGCTTCAGGAATTGTCTTATCAGCCCCGCTTGAAGCCGTGATCTCGAGCAAGCCAGCGTATGGACTTCAATCTCTTCCCATGATCAGGATCAGAAAAACTCATCGCTCTCAAGTTTCTGGCTAGCAGAATAAATCAATGGATTATGGATTGTTCAAGTCCGGCTTATTATTCCTGTTTGTTGTCCAGGCTTTAGATTTCCCCTTAAGGTAATGGGGTAATGGCGGCGCTCCTGCTGATATAATGTTATCTTTTTATATCCTCTTCATCCTTTATCGTACAACTGCAGTTCTAGTCTGGAGATAAAAATGGCGGCAGCCGATGTTCTGAAAATGATCCAGGACAATGAAATCAAGTTCGTTGATTTGAGATTTACTGATACCCGGGGCAAGGAACAGCACGTGACGCTTCCCGCTCATGCGGTTGATGCAGACAAGCTTGAGGACGGTCACGCGTTCGACGGTTCGTCCATTGCCGGCTGGAAAGGCATTCAGGCGTCCGACATGTTGCTGATACCTGACCCTGATACGGCAAAAATGGACCCGTTCATGGATGAGGCGACGCTTTTTATCACCTGTGATGTGGTAGAGCCTTCAGATGGGAAGGGCTATGATCGTGATCCCCGCTCTTTGGCGAAGCGCGGCGAAGCTTACCTCAAGTCGACCGGTATCGGTGAAACCGCTTATTTCGGGCCCGAGCCCGAATTTTTCATTTTCGATTCGGTTACCTGGCATGCCGACATGTCCGGCTGTTCGGTAAAAATTGAATCCGAGGAAGCGGCGTGGAGCTCGGGCGAAAAATACGAGGGTGGCAATATCGGGCATCGCCCCGGCGTGAAAGGCGGGTATTTTCCGGTACCTCCAATCGACTCCTTGCACGATATCCGCTCCGCCATGTGCCTCGCTCTTGAAGAGATGGGCATTGAAGTCGAGGTGCACCATCATGAAGTCGCAACCGCCGGGCAGTGCGAGATCGGCACCAAATACAGCAGCCTTGTCAGACGCGCCGATTGGACCCAGGTGTTCAAGTATGTGGTGCACAACGTTGCGCACTCCTATGGGAAAACAGCAACGTTCATGCCGAAGCCCATCGTCGGCGATAATGGTTCCGGGATGCACGTCCACCAATCCATATGGAAAGGCGGCCGTAACCTGTTTTCCGGAAATGGTTATGCAGGACTATCGGAGATGGCCATGTTTTACATAGGCGGTATTATCAAACACGCCAAGGCCTTGAATGCGATAACCAATCCAGGGACCAATTCTTACAAGCGGCTGGTCCCTGGTTTTGAAGCGCCGATCAATCTCGCTTACTCGGTCAGCAACCGGTCCGCGGCCATACGCATTCCTTATGCGAATAGCCCCAAAGGACGGCGTATCGAGGTACGGTTTCCGGATCCGACCGCCAATCCATACCTGGCATTTACCGCATTGATGATGGCGGGACTCGATGGCATCCAGAACAAGATTCATCCAGGCGATCCCATGGATAAGAATCTTTACGACCTTCCTGCTGAAGAAGCCGCCCGGATTCCGAACCCTTGCGCCTCGCTGGACGAAGCGCTGCACAACCTGGACAAGGACCGTGATTTTCTTACCCGCGGCGGCGTATTTTCAAATGATATGATAGACGGTTATATCGAACTGAAGATGGAAGAGGTTACGCGCTTTCGCATGACGACGCATCCGGTCGAGTTTGATATGTACTACAGCCTATAGGACGCCGGGAGAGGGCCCGTGAGATCAATTTTCTTCCATGTCTGCCGCTGAGCCAGCCTGGCAGGACACTGCACATAATACGCGATGAATATTCTGTTCATTACATTGCTCGCGGCCCCCTTGCTCATGCTTGCGGGTTGCGGTGAGAAAGCTCCGGGAAACGCCCCCAATACCGAAAAACAGATCAGGATACCGGATGAGTTTACCTCAGAGAAACAAATTCCGTCGGTGCTGGAGAATGAGCTGACGCCAGATGAGAAAGCGGCATTGTTAAACCAGATCATGCCCTCGACGGCGAACGAACCCACGCCAGAGGAAAAATTTCTTAAGTTAAGGAAAGAGGCGGAAAGCGGAGACGCAAAGGCGCAAAATGGCCTCGGGGTGATGTACTACACGGGGGAAGCCATATCCAAGGATGCGTCAGGCAAAACCCTGAGTAATGATCCGGAAAAGGCCGCAGCGTGGTTTCACCGCTCAGCAGCCCAGGGGTATCCCGATGCACAGTTCAATCTGGGGTTGTTATATGCCAACGGAGAAGGCGTGGCCAAAGATTCCGCCAAAGCTGTGGAGTTGTTTCAAAAAGCTGCCGATCAGGGCAATGCCGACGCGCAAAATAACCTTGGCGTAATGTATTACTCCGGTGAAGGTGTGCCCAGTGATACGGCCAAGGCCGCGGAATGGTTCAAGAAAGCAGCTGCACAGGGTAATGCTGATGCGCAGGCGAACCTCGATGCCATGAAATAAAGACGATCTTCCAGCTAAAAACTGCTGCCAAGGCCCTGCCGGCAATCCGGGAAGGATCGGAGAAATGGGGTCTTTCAATCGCCGGATTCAACGTCAAAGAATCCGGCAATGCTCCCCATGCAGTACCGCAAGCCGCATAGGCTCTCCAATTATAAAAATGAACGCCGCCCCTCTCGAGATTATTGGTGCAATCCTGTTCGGAATGGCGCTGGTTCATACCTTCTCGACCAAATTCTTCGAGCGTCTCGCACATACCCATCCAGCGCATGCGGGCATCTGGCATTTTCTTGGGGAAGTCGAAGTCGTTTTTGGCCTCTGGGCGATGGTCCTGATCATTGCGATGCTGGTCATCGATGGGAAGCAGGCCGCCGTTGAGTATCTCGATCGGCAGAGTTTTACCGAACCAATGTTCGTGTTCGCGATCATGGTCATCTCGGGCAGCCGCCCGATTCTGCAATTCGCTCTGCTTTGCGTCAAATTTCTTGCACGGCTCATTTCCTGGCCGGACGGAAAATCATTTTACTTCGTTACGTTATCGTTCGTTCCCCTGCTTGGTTCTTTCATCACCGAGCCGGCAGCCATGACCCTTGCCGGCTTGATTCTGCTCGATCGCTTTTATTCCAAGGACATTCCCGTCCGGCTCAAGTATGCCACCCTCGGCGTGCTGTTCGTCAATATTTCGATAGGCGGAACGATGACATCGTTCGCCGCGCCTCCCGTTCTCATGGTTGCCGGGAAATGGGGATGGGACACGGCTTTTATGTTTACCGCCTTTGGCTGGAAAGCCGCCATCGCGGTAATAATCAACGCGCTGGCCGCCACTTTTCTGTTTCAGCGCGACTTATCGAAAATCGAGAACCAGGAAAACGGGGCAGTCGCCGTGGTGCCGTTAGCGGTAGTGCTTGTACATCTTGTTTTTTTGATTGGTGTAGTGGTGTTTGCTCATCACCCCGTCATCTTCGTCGGGCTACTCCTCTTCTTCATCGGCTTTACCCAGGCATATGAACGCTACCAGGACCGGCTCATCCTTCGCGAAGGATTAATGGTTGCGTTCTTTCTTGCTGGCTTGATTGTATTGGGCGGACAGCAGAAATGGTGGCTCCAACCCATGTTGGCGGGGATGGACAGTACCACCCTCTTTTTTGGCGCCATGCTTCTTACAGCGATTACCGATAATGCGGCACTGACTTACCTGGGATCTCTTCTGGAAGGAACGAGTCTCGAATTCCGGTATTCGCTCGTGGCTGGGGCCGTCACAGGCGGAGGGTTGACTGTGATTGCCAATGCTCCAAACCCGGCAGGTTTTGCCATACTGAAGGGGTCGTTCAAGGACGAAGCCATCCATCCTTTGGGTCTGTTTGCAGCCGCACTGCCGCCGACAGGCGTGGCTATTCTCGCGTTTCAGCTCCTGTAACTCTAAATCCGGCAGCCGGCCGCTGGGGATTAGGCGGTTGAAATCCTCTGAACAGGTTATATATTTATTTCAGGGATCTCTGGCTTAAAATTCCGTTTTCAGAAATTTCTTGTCAGAGATCGGATACCGCCGAGGGCGAATTTTTCTTCTGTTCACACAGATAGTCATTCTCGGCACGCAGCGTTTCAACCTGTTTCCGCAGCCGGCTGAGTCGAGAGCCGCTCACGCAACATTGCCGGGACAGTCAGCAATGCGCCGATAAGAATGCCCAAGCTGAAACATGCGGCAATAACCATGACGAGCGAGGCATCAACCCGCCACAAAAAAATACAACGCTTACCGCCACAGCATTCTGCACCGCGAACACGACAATCAAAAAACGATAATGAGCGCGGAAATTAGGTGTAATTGCACGGCAATTCTACCGGGCGGCCAATCAAGTTCAAGCCGGAATAGCGCTATCCGGCCCGCAGAGTCAGAAATTTAACCGCGAACTTTACGAGCGAAACCGGTTTCCATCCATTTTTTAATACGGTTGGCATCGCCGATGCGGGTATTTTTGCCCCAGGAATCGAGCAATATGATAATAATTGTCTTCCCCGTTATTTTTGCCTGCATGACGAGGCATCGCCCGGCCTCACTGAGAAAGCCTGTCTTCGATACGCCAATATCCCAGCTCCCGCTGCGGACCAGATTATTGGAATTGACGAATTGCAGGCTGCGGTCTTCATCCCCAAATACCACTGCATGCTTGGCGGTGGTCGAGAATTCACGAATGATGTCGTAATTCTCGGCCGCATCCACAAGCTTTGCGAGATCGCGTGCTGTGGAAACATTGGCACTGTTCAGCCCGGTGGAGTCCACGAAGTAACTGTTACCCATGCCAAGCTCGAATGCCTTCCGGTTCATTGCCTCCACGAAAGCACTGATGCCGCCGGGATAAGTACGCCCGAGTGCCGCCGCGGCACGGTTCTCCGAAGACATCAACGCCAACCTTAGCATGTCCCGCCGCGCGAGGCTCGAACCCACCCGCAAGCGCGACCGTGTATTCTTGAGTATGTCAACGTCCGCATCTTCAATGATGATTTCCTCAGTCAGAGGCAAGTTGGCATCGAGTACAACGATCGCTGTCATGAGCTTGGTAATTGAAGCGATCGGCAGCACGGCATCAGCATTCTTATGGAAAAGGATCCGCCCATGCTCCGCGTCCAGAATCAACGCAGCCTGTGACCGTAGATTCAATCCGCCCGGCTGTGCGAAAGCACCCCCGGTAAGTGCAAACATCATGCAAGCCGCAAGGATAATTTTTTTCATTATATTATCGGAGAAATTCATCCGCCCCCCGCGGACCGGGATTCGCGCCAAATAAGATACTTCTGAGCAGGGTTCTACGCGAGCGTGGGAGTACTGCTCAGCGGTTGCTAAGTTAACAAATAACGGCCAAAAGGGGAAGAACTTTTCAAGCGCGTGTACAAACGCGCCGATGATGATCGGCGGCGAGCAGCGCGTGGGTATACTGGAGGGACTTTCGAGGGCCGGCTTGAACCCAGGCCTATCGGCTCAGGGGCGCCGATTCGGCATCTTCTAAAGTATCGCCAGCCGATATCCTTCAATGAGCGCCTGGGAGGCAGTCTCGAGGGGTAGAGGCCGTGAAAAATAGTAGCCCTGCATCTCGTCGCAGCCATGCTCTATCAGAAAATGTAGTTGGGCTCTGGTTTCCACTCCCTCTGCCACGACTTTCAATCCCAGGCTGTGAGCAAGCTTGATCATTGCCACCGTAATGGTCGCATCATCCGGATCAGTCGTCACATCCCGGATAAATGCACGGTCTATCTTGAGTACGTCGAGCGGGAACCGCTTGAGGTAGGCAAGGCTTGAATAGCCGGTTCCGAAATCATCCATGGATATCTGCACGCCGAAGGACTTCAGATTTTGAAGCGCATTGGCGGCCGTTTCAGCCTCTTTCATAAGCACGGATTCGGTTAACTCGAACTCCAGCAAACGCGGATCGATCTCGGTGGTTTTCAAAGTTTTCCCGATGATGGCGTCAAGGTCCTGCTGCTGGAACTGCCGCGCCGAAAGATTGACTGAAATCGGATGTGGCGCAAGGCCCTGGTCCTGCCACTTCCGGATCTGCTCGCAGACCGTGCGCATCACCCATTCTCCAACCGACACGATCAAGCCGGTATCCTCAAGAACAGAAATAAATTGTAGCGGCGGCACGAGCCCATGCGCTGGATGCTGCCAGCGCAGCAACGCTTCAAAACCGGTAATATTTCCGGTAATCAAGCTTGCCTTCGGCTGGTAGTGCAATACAAACTCCCGCCGCGCGAGCGCACCGCGAAGCTGTGTTTCCATTTTCAAGCGAGCCACCGCGCGCTCATTCATCTGCGGCAGATAAAATTGATAGACCGAGGGGCCGTGCTCCTTGGCCTGAAACATCGCAGTATCCGCATTCCTGAGCAGGTTGTCCGCATCTGCGCCGTCTCCGGGATAAATACTGATCCCGAGGCTCGCCGAAATATAGATTTCCTGGCCTTCAAGCTCGAACAGCAGCGAGAGCGCGATAATGATTTTTTCCGCGACCACGGTTGCATCTTCCGCCTGGGCCAGATCCGAAAGAATGAGCGCGAACTCATCCCCGCCCAGCCGTGCAACCGTGTCGCATGAACGCACACACTGCCTTAGCCGATGGGCTACCTGAACCAGTAGCTTGTCGCCAGTGCTATGGCCCATCGTATCGTTGACAATTTTAAAACGATCAAGATCCGCAAATACTACCGCGATCCGGGAATCGTTCCGTTGCGCATGTTCCATCGCCTGTCTGAGACGATCAAGGAACAGGGTCCGGTTGGGTAATTCGGTCAATGGATCGAACTGGGCAAGATAAGTGAGCCGCTCCTCGGTAGTTTTCCGGTCAATTGCCGTTGCAAGAATATTGGCGAGGCTCTGCAAGAAGTTGAAGCAACTCGACGTAAAGTGTTGTTCCTGGAGAGAATAGGCGCCCAGAACACCGTAAGACCCTCCCATCCCGGAGATAAGCACGCTCGCCGCACTTCGTATTCCATGTTTTTTCAGTATTGCCGACGGTTTGAAACGCACTTCGGAGCGAAAATCGCCAATGATCACGGGGCGATGGCTTGCAAGTACAAAACGGTTCTGAGTGTTCTCATAGGTAGCAGATACCTGGCGGCCAATCCAGCCGTCTTCCCAGCCCACCCCTGCTTTAAGAATGAATGAACGGCTATCCGGTGCAAGCTGAAGTGCTTTGGAGAAAGCGACATCGAGACCATGCGAGACAAATGTTGCCGCCTGACCCCACAACTCGTCCAGACAGGTACTGGCAAGCGCCTGCTGTCCGAATGCCGCAATGAGTCCTTGTTGCCTGGCGTGCTGCTGGATTGCCAATTCGGTTTGCTTGCGTTTGGTAATATCGATTGCTGTTCCTACTATTCTGAGCTCGTTGCAACTCGCACCCCATCTCTCTGCTTTGGCAATATGCAAATATCGTACGGTTTCGTGTGCATGCAAAATCCTGAAGTCCAGTTGCCCGCGCCCATCCTCCGCGCTGATTTTCTGCAATAGCGCTTCCTGCGCCGGTAAATCATCGGGATGAATATAGGATTTCCATATCTGATAAGTAACCGGGCTGCCACGCGGAACACCAAATATATCGTACATGCGGTTATCCCAGACGATCTCGCCGGTTGCCGTATTCCATTCCCATATGCCGATTGCGGCCGCTTCGGTGGCAAGGGAAAGGCGAGTCCTTTCATCGAGCAGAACTCTCTCCCTGCGCGATGTCTCGGCTCGCAGCCAGGCGTTCTCAATCACCGTGGGCAAGTGCTGGAGATAACCCTCGCTTTTTATCACGTAATCGGCGGCCCCCAGTTTTAGGGATTGCCGGGCGATTTCTTCGTCGCCACGCGCGATAATGAGAATGATGGGAAGGTCAAGCCCGCGAACCTGGCATAGTTCCTTCAAAATATCCGTGACGGAAACCCCTGGCAGACGATAACCTAATAAAAGAACATCAATGCCGGGCTTCGGATCAGTATCCGCAAAATACTGAAATACTTGCTCGGTTGTCTGAATCGATTCAATATGAAGATTTGGTGCGGTGGAGGTCAACTCCATCCTGGTGAGTTCAATATCCTGAGCATTCGGCTCGACATAAAGAACTTTGAGAGAAGCGGCACGCCGGCAGGTTTCCGTATGAAACTTGTCAAACGCGGCCCGCAACACGACAGGCAGCTTCTCCTGGAAATTGTCGCGTTTTATGACATAATCGTCCGCACCGGCGCGAAGCAATGACAACAACATTTCTTCGTCGGCGGAGCCGGTGATCACTACGACCGGGAGAGGCAAATGTTTACCGCGGACCCAGGCCAACAGCGTATTGCCGCCGCCATCGGGCAGATTGAGATCGGTCAGAACCAGATCATAGCAAAGACAAATATCCGAATCGGCCGTCGACGGAAGTAGCGGTTCACACGCCGCGGATTGAGGGCCGGATCCATAGACCTCATGGAAAGTTTTGAGCCGCGCCAGTGCCTCAGTCAGAGTGCTTACCACGTCCAGTTCGATATCTGGCGCGCGCTTTTGAAGCTCGATCCGCACGAGATCGGCATCCTGGGCATTATCCTCCAGATAGAGAACGTTCATTGCTGAAGCCTTGAACCTGAATCCGGCACTCGACCGCTTGGTATCCGGCGGCAGCCATTGTGGTTATGAACGAAATCACGATTCTCGCCTTTCATCATTTGGATGATCCCGCTACGCGGCCAACTGCCGATTTAGATTGAATTGTCTTTCGCCCGAAACGCATCCATGGGTTCATTCCAAGCCTCCCCGGTGCTTCGGGAAACAGCGCATATTGAGAACCGTCCAATAAAGCTCAATCTGTCTCGCCACCTCAATGAATTTCTCAAACTCGACCGGTTTCACAATGTAAGAATTAGCGCCGAGCGAATAGGCTTCATGAATATCATTATCTTCAGCAGAAGACGTGAGAACGACGACGGGAACAGTTCCAAAAGCGGGATGTGCCCGGATTGCCCGCAAGACTTGGAGGCCGCTGACCTTGGGCAGCTTCAAATCGAGCAATATTACTGAAGGCACCGAATCCCCTTCTTTCCATGCGGCAATAAAATCGAGCGCCTCCTGCCCGTCGCGCGCCACTTCGAGCGGATTGGCCAGATTGTGCCGGCTAAAGGCGCGCCGCGTCAGATCCACATCCATCGGGTTATCCTCGACAAGCAAAATTGGCATGACCATGTTCATGGAGGAGCTCTAGATGGCCTTTACAAGATCCGCCGGATCGGTTGGCGTTGTATTCGACAGGGGCAACTGAAGATAAAAAACAGCGCCGGCCCCTGGCTTGCTTTCCGCCCATACCCGCCCCCCCATACGTTCCACCGCTTTGTGAACCATTGCGAGCCCGATACCGGTCCCGGGATATTCTTCCGCGCGGTGAAGACGTTGGAATATTTCAAAAATTTTGTTATAAAAACGCATATCAAACCCGATCCCATTGTCCCGAACGGAAATAATGCAGTGCTCACCTTCGGCTCGCGCGAGGATCTCCACTTCCTGTGCGGGAGAATATTTGGAGAACTTGATCGCGTTATCAATCAAATTACGCAGTGCTATGGCGAGGCCATCCGGGTCCGCCCTGACGCGACAGGAGTCTACCTTGACAGTGAGATGCACGTTTTGGATGATTTCCCGAAACTGGGACAACAGATTGGTAACGAAGCTGGAAAGGTCTACAGACATCGTCGACAGTTTTCGACGCTCGAGTTTAGAGTACGCAAGCAGATCTTCGATGAGGCACGTCATATGCTTCGTTGCCGCCCGGACATTTTGCAAAAAGCTCCTGCCCTCCTCATCCAGGCACTCGTGATAACTTTCCAGCAAAAGGCGGCTATAACCATCTATCCCGCGAAGCGGCGCCTTGAGATCGTGCGAAACGGAATAACAGAAATTTTCCAGTTCCTTGCTCTTGGCTAAAAGCTGGGCAGTACGCTGCTCGATTTTGGACTCGAGATTAACCTTCGCATCGCGCAACGCATCTTCAGCATATTTGCGATCCGTAATGTCCTTCACTGTTAGAAAAGCCAATCCCTTCCCATCGCCATAGGTGGAAACCGCTCCGGAATAACTGAAGATACGCACCCAGTTTGTATCCACGCGCCTGACCCGCAGCTCGATATCATGCAAATGCTCACCCTGAAGAATCCGGTTCAGCGGCCATTTTTCGAAAGGCAATATTTCCCCTTCGAGGGTGGCCAGTTCATAGATATGAGCAAAATTGCGGAGGTTGAGCTCCACTTCCTCCAAGCCGCTGAAGTCATGCATTTTTATGGCCGCCGGGTTCCGGTACACCAGTTGACCCGCGAAATCGCACACCAGGAGGCCCTCACTCATATTCTCCATCACTACCTGGAGCTGGTCTTCGGTTTCGCGCCGGGCTTTTTCTTCCAGTCTCTGCTCGTTTACATCCGTATTTGTGCCGAACCACTGCACTATTCGCCCTTCCGAATCCCTTAACGGTTCGGCTCGAGTCAGGAATATACGGTAGCTTCCATCTGCGCCGCGCAGGGGAAACTCCATATCGAACGCCTGGCCAGCGGCGACGGCCTCGGTCCATTTCTGAATAACTTTCGGAAGCATTTCCGCATCGTGCAATTTTTGCCAACCCCAGCCCAGCACTTCCTCTGGCGTTGTACCTGTATAGTCGTACCAGCGCTGGTTGTACCAGGACCTCGACCCATCGGTATCTGCTATCCACGCAAGCTGTGGAATGGTATTAGCCAGAGTCCGAAACCGGGCCTCGCTTTCCCGCAATGCTGCCTGGGCACCGCGCCGAATGGTAATATCCAGGGTAATTGCCAGAAACTCCGGGCGGTCCGATTGCTCAAATAGCTGCAAATGAACTTCGACTGGATATATGGTGCCATCGGCCCGCATATGCATGGTTTCAAAAATCAGAACCTCTTTCTGCCGGTTCAAGAGCGAATCAGCCATTCTCCGAAATGATGCCTCGTCAAGCTCCGGGTTGATATGCAACGGCGTCATCGTTCGCAACGCCTTCATGCTGTAGCCCAGATTGCGCTGCGCGCAACTGTTGACGTAATCGAAACGCAGGCTCTGGATATCGAAGAGGTAAATCTCGTTCAAGCTCTGCTCAAGAATGGCGGAAAGCCGTGAGTGATGGCTATTGATTTGCTTGAGTTCGTTGTTATCGCGGATCATCTTGGTGAGATATGCGTTTGTAATGAATAGCCGTAGTCTTTCATGCAGCGCCTTTGATTGGAGATATCATTGGAAAAGTCGAAAAGCCAACTTCGAGTAGACGCCCGACCATAACGGCGCTATCAGACCTTAAAATACGGGGCGTGGATAGCTGTAAGATTTTACAGGTTGGCAGCCATCGAAATTTATCCGCCCGAGCGGAACCGGCCTTTTAGACGGAGAGGTTCCATAGTCGAACCCTCTTCCTCTGAACAAGTCTCGCGCGGGCGCGACAGGGCTCCCTAAGGCGTATTCTGGGGCCCCTGGCCTATACTTGATGCTCGCAGGATGGGTTCGGCCAACCCATCCTTTTTATTTTGATACGCGGCCCCGAACCATCTGCCACACAGTACATAAATACGGTTTAATTGATAATCAACTTCTAACCAACCAAAGGGCGAACACTGCCCCGCTCGGAGACAAAACATGCAAGAACTCAACGCAACCTGGACCGCGCTAAAAATGGGCGGATTCATCATATTGCCGTTATCTTTGCTGGCGGTAATTGCGATGGCCATCATGCTGGAAAAAGCATTCGTCTACTGGCGCTTTGCACGCCTGTCGCATGATTTGCTGAACCTCGTCGAAACCTACGGATTCGCATGGGCCGACCTGGAAAAGATACTTTCAGGGCTGGATGAACGCCACTATTACAAGCGGTTCTTCGAAGTGGTTATCAGTAACCGTCACAGACCGTCGTGGTGGACCGAATCGCGCGCAGCCGATGAAGCCCAACTGATTGAGACATCCCTTGCACGCAGACTTTGGGTATTGGAAACAATCGTGACCGCGGCGCCCCTGCTCGGGCTTGTGGGGACTGTTGTCGGGATGATGCGCGCCTTCCAGGTGATCGGCAGTCAGGGCGTTGTCAACCCCACGGCGGTGACAGGCGGCGTGGCTGAAGCGCTCATCGCGACGGTCGTCGGCCTGGTGATCGCCCTGGTCGCCTTGTTCGGATTCAATTATTTTTCCCGCCTGCAATCGCAAACAATGGATGAGATGGAACGCCTCGGAACAAGGCTTATCGATCACATCCGGCTTGACCAGGAGGGGGCGCGGTCATGAAGCTGCGTAAAGCCAGAGTTTTTCGCAAGGGCCGGATCGAAATCATCCCGATGATCGACGTGATGTTTTTCCTGCTGGCAACATTCATGCTGGCCTCGCTGTCCATGCAGAATCTCGATTCGCTGCAGGTGAACCTGCCCCAGGGCCAGGCTGAGAAACTTAATACCAAGGCGCCAGTAACACTCACGTTGACCAACGACAGCAAAATTTTCGTTAACCGTATACCGGTCACGCTGGAAACGCTCGCAGAAACGCTCAAACCATTACTTCAGGATTCCGATCAGAAATTGATCGTATCCGCCGATAACGATGCGCCGCAAGGAATGGTCGTGCAGGCCATGTTGCGGGCCCGTTCCGCTGGTGCGCAGCACTTTTTGATTGCGGTTAAACATCAGTAAATACCATCGTACGCATGCTCAAGTCCAGATCGAGGGAAGTTGAAGTCTGGTGGCCGCTGCCGCTGGCGGGCGTCATATGGTTGATTATCATGTGGGCATTCGGATTTTTTCTTACTACCCCAAAGATAGAGACAAACGCACCGCCTCCGATCGAAGCCAGCTTTGTCGAACTGCCTGAAGAAAAACCCGCGCAGAAGTCTGCGCCCGTCCCTCAAAAAACCCAAAAGGAACCGCCCACGCCGAAACCTCAGCCACGTCTGGGCGTCAATGAGCCGAAACCGGCGAAACCGGTGCCTCAAAAAGGCGCCCCGAAGAATGAAACGCCGTCGGCGCTTGCCCGCACCCCCCCAACGGCTCCGAAAGACCTGGCGGCCTACATGAAGGAAACTCGGGAGCGCCGCCGTGCTGGAGGGATTTTCGAAGACGAGCCAGCGGAACCAAAAAATGTCGAGCGCGCGCCTTCTGAAGAAGAGTTGAGAATGGCTAACGTCAAACGCAACCTCAAGGAGCCGGGGGCGACTGGCATATTCCAGATTACACGGATGGGGATGCGCACCGCCCAGTTTTTATTTCGCGCCTGGAGAATAGATAGCAGCAATCCCCGACGTGAAGTTATTGAAGTCACGGCCGGACCGGATGGCGATATACAGCGCGCCGTCGCCCGGAAAATGATCGAACTGATCCGGGAATACCATAAAGAGGATTTTAATTGGGAATCGTTCCGCCTCGACCGGGTGGTTGTCCTGTCGGCACGCCCGGAAGACAGCAGGGGAGTTGAAGACTTCCTGATACGCGAGTTTTTTGGTGATAGCGCCGCGCCTCTTCCACGGTAGAGAAATCGCTTGCGGACGGCCTGAATTTCAGTAATTGCTATTCGGCTGATCCGTCTCCTCGCTGCCTTTCAGGTATTTATCGAGAAAGTGCAAAATCCTGCGGTTGGCCTCGATCTGGTTTTTCTTCTTGGTAAAACTGTGGCCTTCGTCAGGGAAAACGACATACTCCACGGGGACCTTGTGCTTCCTGACCGCTTCCACGATTTCATCGCTCTCCGCCTTCACCACGCGGGGGTCATTCGCTCCCTGAATGACCATTAAGGGCTTTCGTATTTCTTTGGCATGAAAGAGCGGAGAGGTCGCCACGAGGATATCTATATCATTTACCGGATCGCCGATCTCGTCGTATATGGCTTTGCGGACCGATTCCCAATAAGGCGGAATGCTTTCCAGCGTCCGGAGCCAATTGCTGACGCCAAAAATATCCACGCCTGCTTTAAAGACTTCGGGCCGGAAAGCCAAAGCGGACAATGTCATATAGCCGCCGTAGCTTGCGCCCATGATGCCGATACGCTCGTGGTCGATGTAACCCAGACTGGCGAGATAGGTTTTGGCCTCCACGCAATCCCACAGCGGTTCCCGCCCGTGCCTGCGATTTGCCGCGGTAAAAAAAGTTTTGCCGTAGCCGGAACTGCCACGGTTATTGATTCCCAGTACGGCATACCCATGGTTTACGAGATATTGAATCTGAGCGTTATAACCACGCATGGTCTGGCCACCCGGCCCACCATGAACATATACGATGGCCGGGACCTTGTTTGACGTTGAAGCTTCATGCGGTCTGTAATAGATGGACGGTATCACCATCCCATCGAAAGACCTGAAGCGGACCACCTGAGCATCCACCAGGTCCGACGCGTCGATGTCCTTGCCCAGGCTTCGGGTAAGCTGGTGAAACTGTGCGGTAATAAAATCATAAACGAACAGGTTATCGGGAGAACGATCGCCATTCACATAGAAAGCCATGCGGGCGCTATTCTGCGAAAAAATTACGCTACGAATTTCTCCCTCCGGAAGTGCCAGAATTTTGACCGGAATCTCTCTTCCTCCGTCGCTTCCTCCTTCCTGATTTTTTCCTTCATTGGCCTCTGCAATTCGTATCACGAGGCTGCCATCCTCATTGATTCCAGTGATCCGGAAGCGCCCATCCTTGGAGAAATAAGTATTGACGATGTCCCAGTCGGCACTTTCATGTTCTCTGATCTCGCCTGTAATCAGGTCGTAGGTGCAAAGGCGCTTGAATTCGCTGCCCTCGTTTGTGAGAAAGAACAGCTTTTGAGAAGCAGGGTCGAATGTTTCCGCGCGGAAGCTGATGCTGCCCTCATGCGGAGTCAGGTGCTTCATCTCCTGTTTTGCGACGTCAAACAGGTAAATATCGCTATCGGAAGTGGTATTTGACCTGTTCAGCGCAATCCAGCGCTCATCGCGGCTGATCGGCCCCAGGTCAAACCCCTGGCTGTTCTCAAATAGCAAAGTTCGGGCGTATGTCCCAGCATCATAGCGGTAAATATCGAAGAATCTGGGATCACGCTCATTGCTGGAAACAAAAAAAGCGCTTCCATCCGGACGCCAGCCGGCGAATTGCGCCTTTAGCGTCTCACCCGGAGTCAGGTCTTTTTCCGGCCCTTCCCTGTCGAGAACAAACAGATGAAAATTTTCATCACCGCCGCGGTCCCGTGTAAAAAGGACGCGGTCATCGTAGGGAAAGAAGCTCACCGCAAAAGTGCTGTCAATGGTCGATCGCGTGACGGGCTCTGGCGTTTCCGTCCCATCCCCGCTCGCTGGCAGCGTATAGGCGTTGAATATACCGGATGCATTGCTGCTGAATAGAATCCGTTGCTCATCGGCGCTAAAAGACGCTCCCAATATGGAAGTCGTAGCCATGAATTGCTCAATGGTGTAACGCTTCATTGGAAGATCAGATTACCGGTTCGACATTGCAAGCTTGCCCAGGCTGGGATATCTACCAAGAAATGGAGCGAGTGCAATATTATTGCCTAAATGAAGGGCTTCAACCACTTCATTTCAAGAACCGCTGAACAAATCCTCCACCATTGCCCATGGGGGACTTGCTCAGAGGGCCCAATGTACACCACCGAACAGAACGGCCTTTTTTATGAAGGCATCATTGCACCAGAATAAGAGATGCTGTTTGAAAGCTTCTGAACGAGTCTTTCCTGGAAGATATGACCGCTGTACAGAGCCGCAAGCCCGGCATTTGCAAAGGCAGGTTCAGCGATAGACTATAAAAGATGAATGGACGGGGCACTTATCCGTGTCGCAATAAATAACCCGGAGGTATATCAAATGTTCAGGAAAATTGTAGCGCTCGCCGCCTTTGCGGCGGGAGGTGTCATGTTATCGAAACATTTACGGAAATCCCACGAATCAAAAATGGAGTCGACTGTTGAAGAGTCGGTAGAAATCGACGTGCCGGTGGGTACCGCATACAATTAATAGACGCGGAAAAGAACCAGATCAAGAACATCTACTTCATACGCCCTTCGATGCCATCCGTTCCCGTGCTTGCTGATTGCGTTAAATAAAATGGCCCGGAGCGGTTGCCGCTACCGAGCCATTTATCGTTCATCCCACCCAAGCGATCAGCTCCAGCTTACTCCCAGAACCCCTAGACCGGACACGAGTACAAGAATATATGTACCCCAAAACAATAAGACGTTGTTCATGGCGCACCTCCTTGCATGTGATTGATCACGGCTCCATGATCATCATTTCGGTTCAATATATCTGTGCGAAAAGCCGCATAACGATATAAACCCCTCTTATCGAATGGCTCGCGCTTTTACAACTCAAGGATGGTAATTCTTGGGCAATGATCGCTCGTTGCAATGGGCTGGCGGTCTTTCTTTACCAATGCCGCCTTGCTTGAGCGCGGCGCACCAGTTTGCGCTCGCATGATGGGCGCGCTGATGATGATATGGTCCAGCCCCTTGAAGCCGGTGCAGCCTGGCTCTGTCGATGTCAGGCGCACCTGGTACATTGACGGAATCCCATCAGCGATTTCCTGCCATAGGTAATCGCTTTTAACGCCGCCAAGCCGGTCTCTGGTATTGGGCCCCGCAGGGTCGGAGCCATCCGTACGGACCTGGGCCTTTGGAACTCGCGCTCTGGCTTCCTCGTCTATTCGGCGGTTAAAATCTCCCAGCAGAATGAAATGAGGACTTTGGTTGGCGATTCGCTCGATCCAATCCTCCAGGATAGGAATCTGGCGGTTGAGAACCCTGCAGGCGGGCTCGGGGTCTGTCAGCTTATGACCCGTGAAACCAGGCGCGGTCTTCAGATTGGCGCAGCCCGACTTGAGATGGATATTCATGAAAGTCACGGGTGAGCCGTTGATCACCAGTTCGAGCGCCAAGCCAGGCCTGACACGATGCGCGAGTTCATCCGCGGAATTTTCCGCGAGGGCAAGCTCTCCGTTCGTTGTACACCTGTTTGCGCCTGCCGGTATGGATTTATCCCAGGCGAATGCAACTGTCTGAAATGCGCTGTGCGGCGCAACGCAGACATCGAATTGCCCGCTGAATTTGCCGAGTACCTGCTCGATAACTTCCTTCGACTTGACTTCCTGGAAGGCGATCACCTTGATTTGTTTGTTCTGTATGAGGTCTTCGACGGTTGCTCGCAAACCATCCAGCTTGAGATTGTAATTTTCCAATGTTTCCGCTGTTGCCGGATGCCTCTTTGTTCCATAGGCAGTGCATGGGGCCGTCATCATTGCCGCGTCAAAACCCCCGGCGGCTGTAATGAAGGCTTCCTGACACTTCTGGGCCCGAGTTTCCTCTTCCGGTGTTGGTTGCGGAGCGCCCCGTGAAATCTTTACCCGGCTGTCGCACCAGTTAACCTCCGGTGTGCTACAGATTTCAGCATGCCGCTTGAAATCATCAACGGTTCCAGCCCAGGCCATGTTAAACACAGCGATTCCAACTGGAGAAGTTTCGTGAATATGGGAAGTTTTCTCGCGATGAAACGTTTCTCCGTTATAGGAAGTTTTTTCGTTATGTGCACAGGCTGACAAACCCTGTAACAGGATTGCCGCAAAGCAAACAATCCGGCCAACCCGGCCAAGAGGGCAAAGAGGGCCAACAGGGCAAATGCAAGACAAAAACATAAAAAGTTCAGGAACGAATCTCTCGAAGGGAGCAAGCCGATCATATCTCAGCTCAGATTACCCGAAAGATAACGGAGAGGCCAAAATATTCTGGCCTATTAAGTCAAACGCGAGGCGAGCCGCTTAGCTGATTCCTTTTGTTGATTTCCCTTATTCCGATCCGTTATTTGATTCCTATAACCATAGAATCCGAGCCGATCAGCGGCTCTACATGTGTGGTAGAGAATCCCGCCTCTCTCATCCATCCCATGCAGTCGGCCCCGGTATAATCAAAGCCACCCGGTGTTTCTATGAGCATGTTCAGGCTCATCATTAATCCGAAGGCATTCTTTGAACGGTCATCGTCTATGATGGCCTCGTATACGATGAACGCACCACCCGCCGGGACCGCTTCGAATGCCTTTCGGATAAGCATTTTTTTTGTCGGCAAGTCCCAGTCGTGCAGGATGTGCCCCATGAGCACAACGTCCGCCTTGGGCAAATCTTCTTTGAAGAAATCGCCGGACATGAAAGCGACCCGGTCGGCGACACCTGTGGTTTCGGCGTACTGCTGAAAAACGGGTCCGACTTCGGGCCGGTCAAATCCCAAGCCACGCAAGTGCGGGTTCGCCAGCGCGATCTGAACTGCGAGATCTCCCTGCGCGGTCCCGACATCGACGAAAGTGTGATAGCCCTGCCACGGAAAGGACTGGGCAATGATGGTGTTGGCCGCGTGGCTGACGCCGGTCATGGCGGAGAGGAACTCATGCAACCCGGCAGGATCGGCATATAAACTTGCGAAGAGATCGGCCCCCCCAGTCTTGCATTCGTTCTGCGGCTGCCCTGTACGCAGCGCTTCGGTTAGATTATTCCAGATCGGGTAGAGGCGGCGGTTTGCCATTTCAAGGATTCCGCCGATATAGGAGAGCTTTTTACGGTCGAGGAACAGATCGGTATCCGGCGTGTTGCTATAGAGATCCCCCTCGCGATTCAGGAAACCGAGCGCTACCAACGCATCGAGGAAATCGCGAGCGGCGCGCGGATGCAGCTTTATCTGATCGCGTAGCAGATCAAGACTTTTCGCTCCTTGCGCCAGTTCCGTAAAAATACCCAACTCAACGGCGCACAGCAGTGTTTTCGCTGGCCAGAAGGCCATCCCGGTTTGTAAGATCTTCTCGGGAGTCAGTTTGTTGTCCATTGTCGCTCCAGACGAGGAAAAGTTAAAAAACCACATGCCAGCCGTTGAGAATTCTGGGCATCGCATGCCGACATCGCCGGCTCGGCCGCGGCTGCTCCATCACAAATCATGCGAGGCTACCACGCTGATTACCCGTTGATTACCCGTTGACCACGCGCTTACCATCATAAGTACTTTTTATTTTTCTTTGTAATCCCTATCCGCATCCTGGCTCGGGATATATGATAACAGGATATGCACGAAAGGCGGCAATAGCTGGCCAGGCAGGAAGCCAGTCTCCATGAAGTATTCGGTCTTTCTCACCTGAGGCCCGGCCAGGAAGAGGTCATTCAAAATGTGCCGAATGAGCGGGATACACTCGCGGTCATGCCGACAGGCAGCGGCAAATCCCGCTGCTATCAGTTGTCGCTTTTGCCCGGCACTGCCGTGGTCGTTCCGCCTCTCATTTCGCTGATGAAGGATCAAGCAGAAAAATTGACAGAGATCGGGGTCGATACAGCGCAGGTCAACAGTATGCTGAATGCTCAGGAAGAGTCTGAAGCGTTACGCAATATCCGGCGGGCACGCAGCGAGGTCGTGTTTGTGACCAATGCAAGGTCTGCTTATGGAGCAGTTTTCGGTTGAGTTCGAGCGGCTGCACGCGCGGATTCACCAATATTCTGTTCGTCGGCTTCAGGTAATACTTAAATTGCTCGAGGAAGATGACGTTATCGTGCGAGAAGTCTGATGGCATACAGAGCAAGCAGCCGGCCTGCCGGGAAGTAAGCAAGGCCTTCAGCGAGGGAAAGTCCACAAGGAGCAGATGAGACATCCTTGTCGGTCTACTTTACAGTCGCAGCTCCAGCGCTTGATAATTAATATATAAATCTTTGATATAAAGTATTCTTTTAAAGATTAGCATGAATCTTGCTTAATAATTTATTCCCATGTCGATAAAAGGGGGCTTTTCAATCATTCCAGGAGCTGAACACTATGAGACTCAACATCATACTTTCGTCAGCAAGTTTTGTGGTCTGTTTATCATTATCGGGCGGTCCTGCTCATGCTTCGCTTAAGCTTACGGCGGCGGGAATTGCGGACGGCTTCACCCTTACCACTTTCGTAAGTGGTTATAACGGGCAATATGGGCCATTGTCCCTCGGAAATCTTTCGAACGGGAATATCATTACAGGCAGTGCGCTTGACCGAAAGATATACGTTTTCAACGATACAGATGGCCAGACCTTGAGCAGCTCGTTGAGCGCAACCCCATATATATGCCAGACCGGCAACTGTAATTATGCGATGGCAACCGCCGGGGGAGAGGTGTACGGTGCCCAAGCCTTTGGAGGTTTTTACGAGCGCTTTGCCAGCGATGGATCACGCACTCAGATCCCTAACTTAGCAGCCGCAGGTCTTCGCGGTTATCTGGGCATGTGGACCAATCCACTCAATGGGCACCTCATCGCTGCAAGCAACTCAGGACTGGTCGATATCGATCCGGTTGCCGGCACATCCAGAGTAATCAATTCACATTTGTTCCCGGATGGGGTATCCGTGTCACCGGATGGCAAGATCGCTTATGTCGAAAATGGCGTCGTACAGGCATATGATATCGGCACCGGTGCGCTTATCCGGAGTTTTCCCAATTTTGGACACAGCCCTGACGGTACCGGAGTCATCAGCGGCGGTGCGCTAAATGGTGATATTGTTGTCAATAATAATGACGGCACTGTAGGCCTGCTGGACCCGACCAAACCGGATGGCGACCCGAACCAATTCGTCCTCATCGCGACGGGGGGAACTCGCGGTGATTTTGTCTCACCCGATCTGACCAACGGTACATTGTTTCTTTCGCAAAACGAACAGGTTGCGCGGTTGTCGTGCGGACCAGATTGTTCGATCGGAGCGCCTATTCCCGAACCGGAATCCTATGCGCTGATGCTTGCCGGTCTGGCTTTAATAGGATGGATGGCGCGGGGCAGGAATCCGGCGCAATTATAGGAGGAGTTACGCGGGCGAAAGCACGCGTAACTTGATATCTTTATGGTTCCGGCATTAAAGGTGTGGCCGCCGTCCATCCGATACTCTAACTGGAACGGCCAAGGCTAATGATCCGTCCGCCTTGACGAAATCGATCTCGCCTTACCAGGCAGAGACTATAAAAGCTTGAGTCTGGGCAATTTATTTTATTTTTTTACCGATTCACTTGAAGTGCCACGCAATACCCAACGGTCATCCCTGCGTTCTTATCCTCCTCATCTATAAGCTCGCTCTCTACTGAGCGATTGGTGTTATTTTGCCGCGGAGTGATAAAGCAACGTCCTTTAGAAGAATGCTGTTTACAAAAGTTGAACAGCATTGCGCAGAGGCCAAAAAACTCTGCATAATTCGAAGATCAATTTGCTGAATTTATCAGTAGATGCACATACTGATGAGGCCGGACATATGTATCAGCTTGGCCGCGGAACAGACGGAAACATCAGGTTGGTGGAAAGAGGAAAAACTTCAATGACCAGCGAGGGTAACAGTCACTCAGGCTCAAGCCCCTCAGATGCAGCCCTTTCCATGGCGGAAGGCCATACGAGTGAAGGGCAGGTTCTGCACGAGCGTTTGAAGGAAATCACCTGCCTTTACGAAATCCGCCGTGATATGGGGCTGGAATTATCGATGGAAAATGTCTGCCAGCAGATTTTCAAACATCTGATACCCGCCATGCAGTTTCCGGACATTGCCACCGCCATGATCGAACTCGACGGCAGACGCTTCACGTCCGAGAATCATGGCCGGGGGCTTACGCATGAGCTGCAGTCTAAGATCACCGCCAACAACAAACCCTGCGGCCAGCTGCGGGTGTTCTATCCCGAAGACAAGCCCTTCCTGATTCCAGAGGAGCAGAGGCTCATCGATGCCGTCGCGAGTGACCTGGAGATGTGGCTGGGACGGAAACAGATCGATGAAACACTGCGCGAGCGCCTGAAGGAAATCACCTGCCTCTACGAAATTCGCCGCGACATGGGCCTGGAACTATCGATAGAGGGCGCCTGCCAGCAGATTTTCAAGCATCTGATACCCGCCATGCAGTTTCCGGATATTGCCACCGCCATGATCGAGCTCGATGGCAGGCGCTTCACGTCTGAGAACCACGGACAGGGGTTGACGCATGAGCTGCAGTCGAATATCAGCGCCAACAACAAGTCCCGCGGGCAGTTACGCGTGTTTTATCCCGAAGACAAGCCCTTCCTGATTCCTGAGGAGCAGAGGCTCATCGATGCCATCGCAAGCGACCTGGAATTGTGGCTGGAGCGTAAACACATCGATGAAGCGCTGCGCGAACGCCTGAAGGAAATTAGTTGCCTTTATGAGATTCGCCACGGTCTGGGGCAGGAATTATCGATGGACGGCGCCTGCCAGCAGATTTTTACCCACCTTATACCGGCCATGCAGTTTCCGGAAATTGCCACTGCGATGATCGAACTCGACGGCCAGCGCTTTACTTCCGACAATCACCGCAATGGCCTTACGCATGAGCTTCAAACGAATATCAACGCCAACAATAAACTTTACGGCCAGTTGCGCGTGTTTTATCCCGAAGACAAGCCCTTCCTGATTCCTGAAGAGCAGAGGCTCATCGATGCCATTGCAAGCGATCTGGAAAGATGGCTCGAGCGCAAGCTGCTGGAGCAGACTCTGGTTTCCGTTGCGGAAGAGCACCAGCGTGTGCTCGGCCAGGAATTGCATGATAATCTTGGGCAGCAGATTGCAGCAATCAGTTATCAAGCAAAAGCCCTGGAGAGAAAAATAGCCGCGTCGGGAAGTGCGGATGCAGTCAGCATCGCTGCTTCCATCGCGGCACAGGCGCAAACCGCTGTGATGCAATGCAAACAGCTCGCACAAGGCCTGCTTCCGTTCGAGCTGGAGACCAATGGCCTGGTAGCTGCGCTGCATGCATTTTCTTCGAGGATCGCGACAGCTTACAAGATCAAGTGCGATTTTATATGCAGGAATGAGATTTTCATCAATAACAAAAATGTTGCGCTTAACCTGTACCGTATAGCCCAGGAAGCGGTCAATAACGGCATACGCCACGGCGGCGCCCAACATCTGATCATTTCGCTGGCCTTGGAAGAAGGAATGCTCCGGCTCTCGATATGCGACAATGGACGGGGCTTTGCGGGGGTAGGCACAAAGTATGCCGCAACCCCGGGAATGGGCATTAAAATCATGCAGTACCGCGCCAGGCAACTCGGTGCGACGCTTGAATTCCTCAGGCGGGCAGAAGGAGGTATAGAAGTGCGACTGGAAATGCGAATGGCCTGATATGCCGGCTTCATCAATCAAGAAAGCACAGGTAATGCTGGTAGACGATCATGCCATGCTGCGGCATGGCATGGCGATGCTCATCAATCTCGAGCCCGACATGGAAGTGATTGCCGAGGCGGGAGACGGTGATGAAGCGCTGGACAGGCTCAAGAAAGAACCTCATCCCGATATAGTCTTGATGGACGTATCTCTCAAGACCCTCTCCGGCTTTGAAGTCATTAAAACCATGCATGGTCTGATTCCCGCGCTACCCGTGCTCGTTGTCTCGATGCATGATGAAGGCGTTTACGCCCAGCGCGCGTTGCGGGCTGGCGCTCGGGGGTATGTGATGAAGCAGGAGCCGGGCGAAGTACTGGTTACTGCCATCCGCGAGGTATTGAAGGGAAATGTTTACCTGAGCAAGCAAATGCACGCCAGGCTGCTGAATCGGGTAGCGACTGGAACTACACAACCGGAACCGTTGATAAACAGCTTGACTCCCAGCGAGTTTGAAGTGCTGCACTTGATCGGATCAGGGCACAGCAGCCAGGAAATCGCCCGGTTGCTTAGTCGGAGTATTAAAACCATCGAAACGCATCGCTTCAACATCCGCGCGAAACTGAATTTGAAAGACGGCGCCGACCTGATACGTTATGCCACCCATTGGATTTCGGAAGAACGTTAGGAAGGCCTCGCTTATGATTAGAGATTTTAGCTAAGGCGCTCAAGAGATAACCAGTATCCACATCCCCGGCATTACACGATCCGCGGGTAATTGATATTGATACTTCTGCCATAAAAATATGTCCTAAGGGTTTCCCTTAGTATAAAACAAGGGTTTCCCCAATATACTCATAGTATTGACTCGGGTAGGATGCGATCACTTCATTCTATTTGGGGTTCATTATTATGAAATCGAAAATAGGAAAACTCTTTGCCGCGTTAGCCATAACCTTGCTGGCTTCCTGCGCACAGATGGGTCCCCTCGAAGCCCAGAATGCCAACATCCGCACAGCCGCAGAGCATGCCAGGACTTACGCCGATCACGATAGATTGGCAAAGCAATATGAAAGTACGGCCAAGGAATTGCTGGTAAAGGCAGAGGAACAAAAGAAACTGCTTCAGCATTATGAGGAAAAAAGCTATCTCTATGGCAGGCAGGCACAAGATCATCAGTCGCATACTTCAGCTTTGCTGAACAAATACCAGCAAGCCGCGGCGGAAACTATCAAACAGGCAGCCTTTCACCATAAAATAGCGGCGGAACTCGCGAAGGGCGATCATGCCGCCCAGCTAAGCAATAAGGAAAGCAAAGCCAGGATCGAGGCAAACCCGGAAGATTGGAACGGGAATCCCGGCAAAACTTTGTAAGATTTATAGGCGGGAGCGAAGGAACCTTGAAAAGGGGAACAGACATGTTCCCCTTTCTTTTGTCTCATTGTTTTCCATATTCTAGTAATCGTAATCGGGGACAGACCACGGTTTTTTCTAAACGTGCCCTTGACGTAAACGTGATGCCCGATAAAGTTGCCGTGCCTCTTCTTCCTTGAGTGTATCGTTGATTTCACGCATGACACTGTTCATGTCGACCGGGTTCTCAATACGCTCGAAGCATCCGGTCAGCACACTCTCAGGGTGAAGCTGGCTGCTTTGATAGAGCGACCATATCTCCATGCCATAGTTAGTGGCCAGCAACTCGGGCGCAAAGCGGCCGAAGTAAGTGGCAAGGTTCTCGACATCCCGCAACAGCATTTTGCAGGCCTGATTGTTGGCGGCCGCCCCGATAGCTTGGGGCAGATCGATGATGACGGGCCCTGTGCTGTCGACCAGCACATTGTATTCGGAGAGATCGCCGTGGATGATTCCGGCGCAGAGCATGCGCACTACCTGCGTGATCAATGTGCGGTGGTATTCGCGGGATAGCTCTGCAGTGAGCACCAGATCGTTGAGCCTCGGGGCGGCGTTGCCCTCGCTGTCGGTCACCAGTTCCATCAGCAGCACGCCCTCATGGAAGTTATACGGCTTGGGCACGCGCACACTTGCTGCGGCGAGACGATACAAGGCGTCCACCTCGGCATTTTGCCAGGCTTCTTCCTGCGCTTTGCGGCCATAGCTGGTACCTTTTTCCATGGCTCGCGCGCGACGGCTGTTTTTTACTTTGCGGCCTTCGGTGTAATCCACACTCTGGCGGAAACTGCGCTTGTTGGCCTCTTTATAAACTTTCGCGCAGCGTATCTCTTCTCCGCAGCGCACTACGTAGACCGTGGCTTCCTTACCGCTCATCAGCTGGCGGATAACCTCATCGACAAGCCCATCCTGGACCAGCGGTTCAATTCTTTTCGGAGTTTTCATAAGTGTGGTGCTGGGAATAATGGGGGAATAATTGGGAAGGAATAATTGACGACAAACTACGATTGATCATTTGATTTTAAATTAATTTTCAGGAGTCGTGACCCAGCACTCTTCGAGGTCGCCCTGCTTTTCCGGGAACCACCCGTTTACCCAAGGCCGACGATACTTGCATTGCAAAACTCGTGTTGCCAAGTACGAAGTTGCCGTTGGCGGCTCGGCGTATCTCCTCAATAACAGTTGGCTCCAACTCATGGTGGAATAGGCCACGATACGCCGCCTGCCTGGCTGCAGCGTCCAAACCCAATGCCTCATAAAGTGAGTGAGGCTTTATCAGCGCATCGTGTCCGCCCAGTGCATTTACCCGGTAGCTGGACCAATGATAATCAGCCGGATGACTCACTATGCCTGCCCGTACGGGATTTAGCTCGATGTAGCGTTGGCAAGCCAGCAGATAGACATCCTCCTGTATGAGAGATGAACGGTACCGCCCTTCCCATAGTGTTCCGCTGCGCCGGTAGGTACGATTTACATACTGCACATAACGCTGTCCCAGCGCTTTCATCAGCAATCCAGAGGCATCTATTCGATCAGCCGAAATTAAAAGATGGACATGGTTCGTCATTAGCACATAAGAGTGAACCCGGCAGCCTGCCTTGCTAGCACATTCCACCAGCCAATCAAGGTAGACGCCATAATCTTCGTCGGCAAAGAAGCAAGCCTGGCGATTGTTGCCGCGCTGGATGATATGTAAGGGTACGTTTGGTAGCGTAAGACGGGCACGGCGCGGCATGAATATTTCCATTACTAATTTAAAGATAGTCTAACAGAAAATCGTGGTCTGTCCCCTGTTTCCACTTCCCAGCCCTTGGATTCAAGGACAACGAGGTCCAGTATCAGTTTAAAGACAGGCTAATGGAAAATCGTGATCTGAGCTAACCCAGTCGTAGCTTCAAAATAAAATGGCCACAATAGACTATACGAATGACATCGGCTTGTAACAGCAAACCCCAACAATAACGGCTTTCCCTCCGCACCTCCGGAGCCACATCAAAATGAACATTAAGAAATTTATTCCGATCATAGGGGCATCACTGTTTGCCATTCCTGTTGCCCATGCCAGCATCGATCTCATCGCCATCGGTTCACTGAGCGGCACCTTCTCGGATCTCTCAAGCCAGACATCGGGTCCACTGGAAAATGGCATAGCCGGCAACGTTCTTGGCGGCCTTGGCTCCGGTTTCGCGTGGGCAGGTGGCAATACCTTTATCGCGATCCCGGACCGCGGACCCAATGCGACCAGTTACAATTCCCTGGTGGACGACACCACGTCCTATATAACACGCTTCCAAACCATCCAGATGAGCTTGGCAGCCACAGGATCAGGGCCGCTACCATATACGCTCACCCCGGCGCTGACGGCAACCACTCTTTTATCCAGTTCCACTTCGCTGACCTATGGCACTGGCGCGCTCGGAACAGATGCTACACATACGCTCGGCAGCGGCGTACCCGCACTGAATGCTATCAGCGGCACCAATTATTTCACCGGACGCTCTGACGGCTTTACCGCCGGTTCCTCAGGCAATCCCAATAATGCTCGCTTCGATCCGGAAGGCGTACGCGTCTCAAACGATGGCAAGAGCGTATTCATCTCTGACGAATATGGTCCTTACGTCTATCAGTTCGACCGTGCGACCGGCCAACGCACAAAAGCTTTCGCCTTGCCCGTGAATCTCGATGTCGCCACAGCCGGTTCCACCACCGCTTCAGAGGGCAGCCCTTTCAATACGACCGGACGGGTGGCGAATAAAGGCATGGAAGGGCTGGCCATCACACCCGATGGCACGACACTGGTTGGCATCATGCAGGCTCCCCTGCTCCAGGATACAAACAAAAATGTCCGGATCGTCACCATTGATATCGCAAGCGGAACCACGCACGAATATGCTTATAAACTGACCACGGGTTCCGGCGTCAGCGAAATTGTCGCCCTTAATAATCACCAGTTCCTGGTCGACGAGCGCGACGGCAAAGGCCTCGGCGATGGCACCTCAGCCGTGGTCAAGCAATTGTTTAAAATTGATATTGATGGCGCTCAGGATGTTTCAGGCATGAGCGGGGACTTGTCGTCCCAGGCCGTCAGCAAGACTCTGTTCCTTGATGTCGTGGACAAGCTGCACAGCAACGGTATTGCGTTCGACCAGATTCCTGCCAAGATGGAAGGTCTGGCGTTTGGCGAGGATGTGGTTATTGATGGTGTCACCAGGCACACGCTGTTCATTACTAACGACAACGACTTTATTCCCGGTGTCGCGGGTGACAACAAGTTCTATGTCTTCGCTGTCAGCGATGCCGACTTGGCTGCCGTCGGCGCCACCTATACGGCGCAAATGATTTCTCCTGTTCCCGAACCCGAAACTTACGCTCTGATGCTCGCCGGCCTGGGCACATTAAGTTTGCTGGCGCGCCGTAGAAAGGCCTCCCGAAAGTAAATTTAATTCTCTCTTCCAGGCTTCAAATAAAGCCTCCGTCAAAAGCGGAGGCTTTATTTTGGGATCGGATATAGCAAAAAAGAGCCAATCGAGTCTGACCCTATAGCTTTTAGAAATCCTGTTGACCTCGAATGCGAGGAAGAGCTTACCTTGATAAAAGCAAGCAGAAGCAAAGAGCGCTTACTATTCTTAATTCAAGGAGAAAAGATATTACACGAAACAAACTGAAACGAGGAACAACCGCTGGACAATCGGTTAAGGTGAATGACGCGAACATCCAATAACTATTCCAAGGTCTTGCCCAGCAGCTTGTTGATCTCTGACGCATAAGCTTGCTCATCGAGCTTAAGCGCGAGGTATGGCACAACATTGCTGGAGAGATCGGCAAGAGCATCGCGCAAATTGCCGATTTTTCCGTCGATATCAGCAACTTCACCGAGCTCGACCGGAAAGATCGCTCTGAAGGTAGTTGAGCAACCAGGTGTTGTCTCTCAAAGCCGGTATTTCGTGCAACGACGCGGGTTTTATGATTGGCGCGGACATCATGGAAGGGTGTATTCGATGAACGAAATTTTTCATGTTAACCAGAAGACGGGTATTTCGCACTTAATTTAGGGGGTGATTATGATGATGGCTCCTGTTCTCGGTGAATTGATTGGAACCTGCCTGTTAGTCTTATTGGGCAATGGTGTAGTAGCCAATGTGGTATTGAATAAATCAAAGGGCAACAATAGTGGCTGGCTGACGATCGCAGCAGGTTGGGGCACTGCACTATTCGTGAGCGTTTATGCAGTCTCAGCGGCCAGTGGCGCGCATTTAAACCCCGCAGTAAGCATTGGGCTAGCGGCCGCCGGCAAATTTTCATGGGGTGATGTAATGGTTTATATTATTGGACAAATGGTGGGTGCCATGCTGGGTGCACTTATCGTATGGATCACATATCGCCAACATTTCGAACAAACACAGGACGCAGACGCGCAACTGGCTGCATTTTGTACAGGCCCTGCGATAAGAAGCCCATTTGATAATCTTGTTGCCGAAGCTGTTGGCACATTTGTACTGGTATTCGGCATTATGAGCATCGCTTCGCCACAGGCCAGTCTCGGCGCACTGGATGCACTGCCGGTAGCTTTGTTGCTTTTCGGTATTGGTTTATCGCTGGGTGGGCCAACAGGCTTTGCTGTGAACCCTGCGCGCGATCTGGGGCCACGCATCATGCATGCCATACTCCCCATATCCAATAAAAGGGATAGTGACTGGGGTTATGCGTACGTTCCAGTGATCGGCCCAATAATTGGCGGACTTGTAGCCGCTTTTGTTTTTAAACTGTTGTGAAGTAGCAAAACCAAGAAAGTAGCGTTTGGCAGGGCGGATGCGTAAGCTTTGCGGGGTAAAGCTTGGGTTTACTAGCCTGTCGAATCTAGAACAAAAATATTGAAGAGCGGAAGAATATTGCTTATATTTTTTGCGGCAAGGTTGACAGGTGTGATTCAGGGCTTTGAAGCTGGCGGCTTGTCTCAACGTGCAATGGTTGCGCAGCTGAACCAACTTGCATGCTGCCGTCAAGTTGGATCGGTCTGTGTCACCGTTAGTCACCACAAAAGTTTTTTACGCAACCTGGAACCGGGACGCTCTTTCCTGCGAGATGGCCTCATCACTTTTTTCCATCGCCTCAGGTTATGACTTCACGCGGTTAACGATTTCGCTGGTTTGGGCTTAGAACTACCAAGACGTCTTAGCAAGTTACTTATCACTCGTATTGGTTTGGTTATGCGCATTGAGTTGGATCTAAGGAGTGCTGCTATTGTCTCTTCCTTCATTTTGATTATCTGCCGGACATCGTGATTTTCTACAAGCAATCTCTCGCGGTCCCGCACCATTGGCATGATGGATTGAATATAGTTCGTCAAAGCACGTAGCTCATCTATATGCCCGGTTGAAGGAGGAGAGCATTGTTCACTGAACTCCTTGACCGTCTTCATATATAGAGATTCCAGAACGTCGACGGCCGCGTCAAGCGCGCATTTGCTCCTGACGAACGCGGTTACGGCCGCAACCCGGGCAGGATCATATGAGGAAATGGCATTCATTATGGCTTGGGCATTAAAGTGGCCTGCGCTCAGCTTTGGTGAGAAATTCTGACTTTGGAATAAATCAAAATTGCTCAGATCGACAAGGTCAAGACACGAGGAGGGACTGATCGGCAAGACAGCACAGCCAGACGCCATTGCCTCGACTGCTGATCGGCCGGAGGCAAGTACAATATCATACTCCGGCAGCACCACCTCGGGTGCCAGCGTATCTCCCTGCGGCAACCAGAGATCCAGCTTGATGCCCATTGTCTCGAAAGCCTGGCAAAGCTGGGATGCATGCCAGCCGTTGCGATCAAAACTTCTTAAATAAAGTAACGCCTTTTGAGGTTTTTTTACCGGATTACGCACAAAACGAAATCGTCGCAGATCAACCCAATTTGGAACAGTCGTGACTTTCTGGTCCGGCAAGCCCAGTAGCAAGCAAATGCGCCTGGAAATTGACGAACACATTCCCACGTAGTGCAGGATTCGTGGATGTGCTGGGGGGTCTTCAACCCACGGCACAAATCCATGGCAATGATAGATAGCGGGGACATCAGGAAATGCACATAAAGCCCGCATCGTATCCAGATGATGCTGCCCATGAATGACGTCAGGCTTGAACGGAGAGACCAGCGGATCAGGAATCGTCGCCACAGACATGCCTCTTAGCAATGATCCTGCTTCACCTATCTGCGAACTGCACGCGGCAACTTCATGTCCTCGAGAAATTAACGTCTTGGCGAGTTCAATCGCAACCCACTCGCTACCGCCCAGATTCGCAAGACTATTGTTGGTGATGAGTATTTTCATGAGTACTCGTACGGTGAGCAATTTGCCGAGCCAGATCCGCTGATCTGGGATGTACCGAGAAGAAAAGGACATCCCCGGCTTCTACCAAGTCGGGTTGCACAGTCAAACTATTTTCCAGAGGTCCAATGAATGTTGTGTCGACACCGATTTCTCGAAGCGTGCCTCAAGATTAGCGAAATAGTCATCTCCGGGCGGCAGGTAGCTCAGTTAGATAAGCTACTATGGGAGTCTCATGCCCGCCTGCTCGACTTCGCTTGCGATCAGCCCAATACGCATAATGCCGTATGCGGTGCTGTATGGCAGAGTTAGTCCGTGCCGCCCAACAGGGCCTCGATAATCAGGGGAAGAATAAATATGGTTCATTATGTGCTGACTGTTGCTCCATTTAGCCTGAGGAGGGATAAATTTATAAATTGGAGATACTAGTTCTATTACATCATGCGCGTAGGTCTCGGAATAGCTGTAGTATTTTACAGGTGGCCAGCCGCCCCATTTCGGGCGTATCTTCCCGATGATAAGAGCGGAAGTAGATAGGAAGCAGCGCCAGCAACCCACTTTAGCCAAGCTGAAGGTATTCCTATTTACAGAAATGCTTGATCGGGTTTCCGTTTTCCCGTTTCCATATCCCCACCGGCTTATGTCGCCAAGAGCCGTTTTTGCGCTTTACCGCCATTGCCGCAAATACGTTTGCTAAAGAAGTAGAGGGCTTAAGTCCTTCCAAATTGCGCCACGTGAAGCAACTGGAAGAAGAGAATACCCGGCTCAAGGGGCTAATAGCGGACGTGCATCCGGACCTGTTTTCAATAGATGAATTGAAAACCTCACTCCCAGTCCACATGGAATTTATTGGCGTTATCAGCGGCAAACGAACCGAGGGGTCAGCAGCGTGCCAATACGAAATTTCAAAATAAGCTTTTACGCCAGCTTTAAGAAACGTTTTTTGGAGGGCGACTTACTCGAAGCGCTGAAAGCTTATGACGTTTGGCTGTTTCTTGCCTGGCTTGACGTAAGATTGCGTTATAGGCGTTCTAAAATTGGCCCGCTCTGGATCACCCTCAGCATGGCGATCTTCTGTCTGACCCTGGGAACAGTGTATAGCAGATTGTTGAACGTAGAGATTGCGGAGTACTTACCCTTTCTATCGATAAGCTTCGTTATCTGGGGGCTGATTTCGAGCCTCTTGCTCGAATTTCCTAATTTATATGTTGATAATTCCCCTTACATCAAGGATATCCGGATCAATGCGCTAACAATTTTACTGCGGGGAATAACGAGGAACACTTTGGTGTTTGCTCATAATGTTCTTATTATTTTGGGGATTTACGCCTATTTCGATCTTTGGCCCGGCGTTGTCTTTCTGCTCGCGATCCCGGGCCTGATACTTGTACTGCTAAATCTTTTAGCTATAGGGGTGTCCTTGAGCATAATAGGCGCCAGATTCCGTGACATAGCCCTAATCAATCAAAGTCTAGTTCAGATCCTCTTTTTTCTTTCCCCAATAATGTGGTTCCCGCGTCTCGTCTCACCTGATAGTTTGTTTTTACAGCTAAACCCCATAGCATATTTTCTTGACCTGGTTCGATCCCCGCTTCTTGGCTCTTTCCCATCCATGTCGTCATGGTATGCGGCAACTGCAATGCTGATGTTGTTCACCACTGCCAGCTCGGTTTTATATTTGAAGAAAAGCAGCAAGATTGCTCTTTGGGTTTAACAATGAGCCTGGTACAGGTAAAACATGTAACGCTCGAGTATCCGATTATCGGTATAGGGAGCCGCTCCGTAAAAAATCACGTTCTCAGCACAGCCACCGGCGGACTGATTACGGGCGGGGACGCAATCCCTGTGGTTAAAGCCCTGCAAGATGTGAATTTCTCTCTTAAGGAAGGGGACCGGCTTGGTTTAATCGGGCATAACGGGGCCGGGAAATCTACCTTACTAAAAGTTCTTGCCGGGATCTATAAGCCAACATCTGGAACAGCTTTGACCAGAGGAAGGGTCGTCTCTACACTAAATCTTGCCTTGGGCATGGAATCAGAGGCAACAGGTATCGAAAACATCTTTATTCGTGGCTTGCTCCTGGGGATGAAAAAAGCCGAAATACGCAAGAAACTGGATAGTATTGCGGAATTCACCGAGCTCGGGGAGTACTTACATATGCCGCTAAGAATCTACTCTTCGGGAATGGCAACTCGCTTGGCCTTTGCTACTGTTACCGCTATGGAGGCGGACATCCTGCTAATGGATGAGGTGATTGGAACGGGTGATGCACGTTTTATGGATAAGGCAGAGCATCGTTTAAAGGACTTTATCCACCGCAGCAAGATACTCGTGCTTGCCTCGCATACGGAGGCAATCATAAGAAGCTTTTGCAACAAAGCACTCTTGATGGAGCAAGGAAAGGTAAGGGGAATAGGTTCGATCGATGAAATGTTCCAACTCTATTTTCGACACGACGCCGCGCCGCCTCCAGAATATCAAAGGATAGATAATAAAATGGGGACCCGATGATTTGCTGATTATCAAGATTCGTCGGCGTGAGGATGAGAAAGCGTGGAAAAGCTCCTTCGGGCATCACATTCAAAGCCTTTCGCCTTATGAATGTACTGGTTGCCCTATCAGGCCGCTTTAGGCTTCCCCTGCTAAGACGAACACATCCGATAGGTTATGATTTAACTATTGGAGGTTTTAAATGGAACGACGGCAATTTACTGATGAGTTTAAACGCGAGGCAGTCCGGCTCGCAAGTCAGTCTGGCGGCAGCAAAGCGGAGATCTCGAAGTATCTGGGATCAATGCCAACATGCTTTATCGCGCTGGGTGAGGGAGCAGGAGGCAATCGCTCGGATCGTTCCCGCACTTCGAAGGTGCCGAACCCGATCAGGGACAGGGCAAGTCCGGGGGCGCAACTTCACCCATTTATTAATAGGGCATAATTCCCAGCCGCTTCACTCCCTAGCTCTACAACAAGAAAATAATATTAACTGTTCCGTATGCGACCGAACAAAGAGGTTTCGTAAATAGCGGTAATATAAAACGCAGCTTTGCGCATTTCCCATTTCCCCTAAGTAAGACGGGATGGGAAATTGCCAAATTGGCAGTATCCACCACATCACTATATAAGGAGGTCACCATGCGTACCATACAACTTACCCTCACCACTCTCTGCGTTGTGCTGATGACATCGGTTGCTTTCGCGAAGGATAACAAGGAAGCGCAACCCATGGATCAGCAGGCTGCCATGGAGCTGTATAAGAAACTGGCAACGCCCGGCGAACCCCATAAGCTGTTAGCCAGCCTGGCCGGAAGCTGGGCTACCAAAACAAAGGAATGGATGGAGCCCGGTAAACCGCCTATGGAATCTACCGGTTCTGCAGAAATGAAAATGTTGCTAGATGGACGTTTTCTTCAGCAGGAATACAGCGGCCAAATGATGGGACAGGCTTTTTCCGGACTTGAAATAGTTGGCTATGACAACCTTCGCAAGCGCTATATTACAACCTGGATGAGTACCATGGGTACGAGCATCTTCATCATGGAAGGTACGGCGAGCGCGGATGGCAAGACCATCACTCTGAAGGGACAACATGCCGAGCCGGGAGGAGGACACATGACCCACCGCGCCGTCTGGAAGATTGTCGATAGCAATACCCAGACGTTTGACATGTTCGGGGCTCATCATGGTAGTAAGGAAATGAAGATGATGGAGATCGTTTACACAAGAAAGCCATAGTGCGAGGAAAAGTGTCAATGCCGGAATAAACTTAACCCATCCAGGCCTTTGTTGAACTCAGATCACGTGCGAGACCAAGAGTATGGGGGATAGGGTTAAGCGTTTTAACTCGATAAATACGCTTCGGACCTCACCACATCCCAACTGATCGAATGAAAAATTATCTTTGATTTTCAACTTGTAAGACAAGTTCTTCGAACTTCCGAGCGAATTCGCGGGACGACAGTTTCGCGTCGTCCTCCAGAATTATCCGTACTTCTTGCGCCAGGCTGTCTTGCAAGCGGCGTAATAAGGATGCGCTTCAGCCTGCTTCCATCTGCTATAGAAAATAGCCGCGCTTAATGCTTTTTCCGGGTCTCCCGTATCCTTGTCATTCAAGGCGTAATCCCTATTCTTGTCGTATTTGATGCCGCCTCTATAATTTGCATAGCGTCGTGCGCGGGTATATCCCATCTGCAGAAATTTCCTTGCCATATCGGCCCCGACGAAATCTCCAGCTTTCAGAAAATGCTCAAACATTTCGTAAAGACGGGTACTGCTGGTTTCCGCAAGCTTCGCCGTCTTGAAACGCCAGTGGGGAACCAGTTCGCTTTTGTAGGGCTCGCAGATCAGCACGCCCTGTTCGCCCTTGCCCACCCGATACTTTTCTGGCTCCCCCCGGTAATCGATATCGGGTTTCCACGGATAGCTTTCCTTATCAAACTTGAGATAAGACGGCTTGCGATGATCCATCACCAACGGTCCTCCGACAATATCGGCCTTTCTGAGGCTTTCTGGCCCAGGTACTGGATCTTACCCCGGTCCAATAGTGCAATCAGGATCACGTAGAATGAAATACTCCTCTTTCATGAATCTTGCCTGGCCCTCCTATCCGCCTTGTTTCTGGCGACCGTCATCGGCATCTCCGATGGCGATATACTGATCATTTTAGACGAATGCGGATGTTAAATTGGCGGAGAGGGTGGGATTCGAACCCACGTGCCAGGTTACCCTGACCATCTGATTTCGAGTCAGCGCCGTTATGGCCACTTCGGTACCTCTCCGTTGAGGTATTCTATTTTACCAGCTTATCTTGTGTTTATCCCGCACTCGTCCACGGCAAACATGGCAGAATGTTTACGAATTCTGCTTGTCTCTCTCCCATGCGCACCATTCCCCACCTGCTCGTTGTGGTTATTGCTTGTGGTTCGCTGCTATCCGCCTGCGAGACACCTGAAAGAGCGGTGTTGCCGCTCGATCAAACCGATGAGCTGGTGGCCATTACTATAAATAGTCCGGATACATATTACGAGAACGCCGATGGAGCGTATGCGGGGTTGGAGTTCGATCTCGCTTCGGAGTTCGCGCGCGATCTGGGTCTAAAAATTCGATTCAAAATCGTGCCTAATCTGGAAGATGCGTTGGTTGCACTGGAAAAGCGCCAAGGGCACTTTGCCGCCGGTTTTATCATGAGCGACAAGCTTGCGTTGAGTTTCCGGTTTGGGCCGGTCTATCAGGCCATACAGCCGCAGGTTGCCTATAACACCGATTATTCCAGGCCCAGGAATATTCAGCAGCTCTCAGGAAGAAGCATCGAAATCGCCAGCGGAACGCCCTATGCCGAACAATTGAATAAAGCCAGGCAACAGGTTCCTGACCTGAAATGGACGGAAGTCGATTTGACAGCCGATGATTTGCTGGCCAGATTGGCGGAGGGAAAAATCGACTATGCGGTCGTTGGCGCTCCTCAGATCAACCTGGCGAAGAATTTCTATCCTAATCTGGACGCGGCGTTCGATCTTGGCTGGCCAACCGGTAGGGCCTGGGCATTCCCCTTATTCACAGAGCGAACTGTTTTGGAAAAAATTGAGAAGTTTTTTGATCGGATCGAGCAGGACGGCACTCTGACGCGGCTGCTCGACCGGTATTACGGACACATAGAGCGGCTCGAACAGGCGGACGTGAGTGGTATTCTGGATAAACGGCGGACCCTGCTGCCGGATTTGCGCGATTATTTTCACCAGGCCGAGGAATTGACGGGGATCGACTGGCGGCTGGTCGCGGCGCTGGCGTACCAGGAATCGCACTGGAACCCTCTGGCGGTTTCATTCGCCAATGTGCGCGGACTCATGATGCTGACGGAAACCACCGCCGACCGCATGAAGGTAACCGATCGCCTCGATGTACGGCAGAGCATCCTGGCCGGCGCACGGTATCTGCTGATACTGAAGGATAGGCTGCCCGTGCGTATCAAGGAGCCCGACCGGACCTGGATGGCGCTGGCTGCTTATAACCAGGGCTTCGGCCACCTGGAGGATGCGCGTATTCTGGCGCAGCGCATGGGGCTGAATCCGGATTCATGGGTAGATCTTAAAAAGACATTGCCATTATTGAGTCTCAGTAAACACTTCCAAACACTGAAACACGGCTATGCGCGCGGCGGAGAAGCGGTCGTGCTGGCGGAGTCGGTGCGGACCTATTATGAGATTCTGCTGAAATACGAACGGCCTTACTCGTGGGGTTTTCCGGCTGCTGAGGAAGCGAGCCCCACGGCGCGTTGTTGTGATTCTTTATTGTAATAACTGTTGAGTGATTGAAGCAGTCAGGCTATATTGAGCTTGCCAGTTTTAACCCGCTTTAAACAGATTCGACTAAATCTTAACCTTAGGGAGAACGTCATGACTTTACGCTTAGGCGATACGGCACCTGATTTCGAACAGGATTCCTCGATCGGCAGGATCAAGTTTCATGAATGGGCGGACGATTCCTGGGTGGTGCTTTTCTCGCACCCCGCCGATTACACGCCTGTCTGCACAACCGAATTGGGAATGACGGCGAAACTCAAGTCCGAGTTTGACAAGCGCAATGTAAAAGCCATCGGACTTTCTGTCGATCCGGTTGAAAAACACAGCGGCTGGATCAAGGATATCGAGGAAACGCAACATTGCGATGTGCAATTCCCGATTATCGCGGATGTGGACAAGAAGGTCGCGGCGCTATACGACATGATCCATCCGAACCAATCCGAGACGATGACGGTGCGTTCGCTATTCATCATCGACCCGAAAAAGAAGGTGCGCCTGATCATCACTTATCCAATGAGCACCGGGCGCAATTTCGACGAGGTTCTGCGCGTGATCGATGCGCTGCAACTGACCGACGCCTGCACGGTGGCGACGCCGGCCAACTGGAAGGACGGGGATGACGTTATCATTCCATTGACGGTTCAGGATGAGGCTGTCATCAAGCAGAAATATCCCAAAGGTTATGTGGCGCCGCGTCCGTATCTACGCATCACGCCACAGCCGAACAAATAGGACATTTTCATATCTGGACATTTAAACGCCCGGATCTTTCGGGCGTTTTTTCGCCGCAAGTCTATATACCGGGTGAGTAGATCAATACCTGTTTTTGCAACAGATCGGCAGTGAATAAATAGATATCACCTGGATGCCAGGCGCGACGATAATCGGCATGGAATAATATCAAGCGGATTCTCATGCGGCGCAATGCGTTTTACTTATTGCGCCCTACCCATTCTGTACGGTTTTGATCCAGCAGCTGTTCTGTGACACAGCAAACATTCAAGCGCCCAGATCTTCCGGGCGTTTTTTCCTGCTTGAAGAATTATCGGAAGGATTGTAGGGCGCCAATAAGCGAAGCGCATTGCGCCGTATGTTAGTCTTCATATTCAAGCCTGACTTCCTCGCCGCCTGCCCACTCCGTCGGATAAACGCCCTTTTCAACGAGGCTGTGAAAAGTTGAGTATGGCCATTCGCTCACCCGGGTAACCAAACCGTGTTTGAGCGGATTGATATGGACGTAATCCATATGCGCGTGAAAATCCGCCTCATCGCGAATCAAATGCTCCCAATAACGCCGCTGCCATATGCCGCGTTCACCGCGAGCCACACGAACGCGGGATCGTCGCTCGGTGATTGGCAATGCCTTGGAAAACATAATCTTGATCAGCCGCCATCGGGTTGCGAAGTCGGCGTCATTGGGCGGAAGTTCGATGACACAATGAAGATGCTCTGGCAAAACTACCCAGCCGTGGATGATGAAAGGATGACGTTGACGTACCGTTCTCACCGCGTCGCGCAGCAAGCTGATATGTCGGGTCAGCAGATCATTATTCTGCCTGCGCAGCAGATTTACGGTGAAGAAATATGTACCGCCCGGATGCCAGGCGCGACGATAGTCAGGCATGAAATAATATCAAGCGGATTCTCATGCGGCGCAATGCGTTTTACTTATTGCGCCCTATCCGCTATTACCGCAACTTGTGTTGTGGGACGCTGCAGATTGCCTGGGGGTAAATCCCTTCCGGGCTCGAACCAGGCAAGCTTCTGATGCAGTTTAACGACTCCGCCGACAATAATCAGCGTTGGTGGTGTGAGATGGGCGGAAGCCGCCAAATCCGGCAGTGTGGCCAGTGAGCCCGTCAGCACGCGCTGTTTGTGTGTAGTCCCCTGCTGCACGATAGCGGCCGGCGTCGTCGCGGGCAGCCCGTGCGCAATCAGTTCCCGGCACAATACGGGTAATCCGACCAGCCCCATGTACACGACGATGGTCTGGTTTGGCCGAGCAAGCATGGGCCAGTCCAGGTTCACGCTGCCATCCTTGAGATGGCCTGTGACGAATATGCATGATTGCGCATAGTCGCGATGGGTGAGCGGGATTCCGGCGTAGGATGCCGCCCCGTTCGCCGCGGTGATTCCCGGCACCACCTGAAATGGAATATGCTCGGCAGACAGTGTTTCGATCTCTTCGCCGCCACGACCGAAGATGAACGGGTCGCCGCCTTTCAGCCGCAGTACGCGCTTGCCTTCTTTTGCCAGCCGCACCAATAATTCGTTAATTGATTCCTGCGGCATGGTGTGCTTGCTGCGTTCCTTGCCTGCATAGATACGCTGTGCATCCCGGCGCACCATGTCGAGTATTTCGGGCGAAACCAGCCGGTCATACACCACCACGTCGGCTTGCTGCATGAGGCGCATCGCCCGAAGGGTCAACAACTCGGGATCGCCCGGTCCGGCGCCCACCAGATAAACCTCTCCTTGCAGTTGTTCCTGCGCCGCATCGCCGGGTTCGTTTTCGAGCGATCGCTCCAGATATTTTTTGGCCTCCTCATCCTTGCCCGCGAAAACCATTTCTGCGAATGGCCCTTGCAGCGTGGTTTCCCAGAACCTGCGCCGCTTCTCGGGGTGAGAGAAATGCCGCTTCACTTGTTCACGAAATCCGCCGGCATAGGCAGCCAGGCGGCCGTATGCCGCAGGTACAATCGTTTCAAGGCGCGCCCGCAGCAGCCGTGCCAGCACGGGGGATGTGCCTCCGCTTGAAACCGCGATGAGGATAGGCGCGCGGTCGACAATGGAAGGCATGATGAAAGAGCACAAAGCCGGGTTGTCGACTACATTGACGGGAATGCGGCGCTGTTTGGCAGCCTCGGAAACCTTGTGGTTGGTCTCGGGATCATTGGTCGCGGCAATGACAAGGACAACGCCCCCCAGGTGATCCGAATGGAAGATTTCGGGGTGCCAGGTAATTTTTCTTCGGTTTGGCTCGTCGCGCAGCGCGTCCTGTACTTGGCCTCCCAGCTCCGCGCCAAGCTGCGGGGAAATTATGGTGACACGAGCGCCCGCGCGCAACAGAAGGGCGGTCTTGCGAGCAGCAATTTCGCCCCCCCCGACCACCAGACAGGTGCGGTCCTTGATATCGAGAAAAATCGGCAAATAATCCATCTGTTCAATTATAAAGACCGTGCCATCACTCCTACTTTACCTTAAAACACATATTATCGAGGCGGTGATCGATTTGGCCTTCTTTTACTCCTACCCATTTTTGTACTCCTACCTTTACCTTTTCTTTCGCTCTTTACGGCTCCCCTCCCCACTCCTCACGGCTCCTTACCTCCCCGCTGCTTCCCCTTATTTGCTATGATGCATACCTCGCTCGCGAACAATCGCTTCATGCTCAACATTGATCTTCACTGCCATTCCACGGCTTCCGACGGGTTGCTGACACCCGCGCAACTGGTGGAACATGCGGCCACGCGCGGCGTCGAGGTGCTCGCCCTGACCGATCACGACGAGGTGAGCGGGCTGGATGAAGCTCGTAGAACTGCTGCCGAGCATGGCATTATGTTTATTAATGGTGTCGAAGTTTCGGTTAGCTGGCGCGGGCAGACCCTGCATATTGTCGGCTTGGGCATAGATCCAGAGCATCCGCAACTTAGCAAGGGATTGACGTCCATTCGCGATGGCCGCACGGTGCGCGCCCGCAATATCGCGGCGCAACTCGACAAATTCGGCATCCATGGCAGTTTTGAAGGCGCTTGCCGGCACGCAGGCGATGGCCACCTGATCGGCCGTATGCACTTTGCGCGATTTTTGGTCGAGCAAGGATGCGCGAAGGACGTCAAAGCGGTTTTCAGGCACTATCTGGTCAAGGGCAAGCCGGGATATGCGCCGCATCACTGGCCGTCACTGAGCGATGCGGTCAGCTGGATACGCAATAGCGGTGGCAGAGCCGTGATTGCCCATCCAGGGCGCTATAAATTAAGTAAAGATGCGTTGGAGGAACTATTGCTGGAGTTCCGCGCCCTTGGCGGTGAGGCGATCGAGGTTGTCACGAGCAGCCACACACCGGAGCAATCTTTACTGTTTGCACGCCATAGCCAGCGTCTCGGTTTACTGGCGTCGCGCGGCTCGGATTTTCATGGGCCGGGCGAGAGCTACTTCGATCTGGGCCGGATGCCGGATCTGCCTGCCGATTGCACCCCTGTATGGCATGACTGGAAAGGAACGGCATGATGAGGCGAAGTGTGTCTTTATCCCTTCGTTTATTTTCTCTTTATTCCCTTGCTTGGCCCTTGTACCGTCCTTCTTCATTACGCGACCTTTGCGCTGTGCCGCTGCCGGGGGTTTTTATGAAACATGCGTTTAGTCTGCCCCGATTGAACGCATGAGCGCTTGTCTGAAATATTGATTTACGCCTGCCTAAAATTAAAACTATAAAACACCTCCTACCTTCCCAGTGGCCCAGTTTTTTTCAGTACATCCGGATAATCCGCAGTTGCGCCTGATAAGGCAGGCCGCGGCTATTATCAAGGCGGGCGGCGTGATCGCATACCCGACCGACTCCTGTTATGCGCTGGGTGGGCAATTAGGCGATAAAAGTGTGATGGCGCGGATCCGCGCCATCCGTCAAGTGGATGAGCATCATCATTTTACGCTGATGTGTCGGGATCTCACGGAAGTCTCGCGTTACGCCAAATTCGACAATACTCAGTACAGGTTGCTCAAGGCAATTACGCCTGGATGCTACACTTTTATATTCCAGGCCACACGCGAAGTGCCGCGCCGGTTGCAGCATCCCAAACGCAACACCATCGGCGCGCGTATTCCCGATCACTCCATAGTACAAGCACTGTTGGCGGAGCTGAACGAGCCACTGTTGAGTTCCACCCTGATGATGCCGGGTGACGAGTTTCCGCTCAATGATGCTTCGGAAATCCGCGCTCGTCTTGAACATCATGTAGAGCTGATACTGGATGGCGGGGCCTGCGGTCTGGAAATGAGCACCATAATCGATTTAACCGGCGATGCGCCAAATCTGGTGAGGCAAGGCAAGGGCAGCCTTGTGCCTTTCGGAATCGCGCATGGATAATATTGTCCAGACTATCGCCATTTATGCACTACCGGTCATTTTTGCGATCACCCTGCATGAAGCCGCGCATGGTTATGTGGCCAAGCATTTTGGTGATCTCACCGCGTTTTCCCAAGGGCGCGTCAGCCTGAATCCCATCAGGCATATCGATCCGCTTGGCACAATTCTTCTTCCGCTGGTGACATTGCTGCTGGGTGGAATCCTGTTCGGCTGGGCCAAGCCGGTACCCGTCAATTTTTCGGCGCTGCGGCGGCCGAAACAGGACATGTTATGGGTGGCGCTAGCTGGGCCGGGCGCCAACCTTTTTATGGCGCTGCTTTGGGGCTTTGTCATCAAGCTCGGCCTTGCCATCTCCGAGAGCGATCTATCCCACCCGATGATATTAATGGGCGAGGCGGGAATCAAAATCAATATTGTTCTAATGGTGTTGAATCTGCTGCCCTTGCCGCCTCTCGATGGCGGTCGCATCGCGGCAAGCCTTCTGCCCCTGCGCATGGCGCAGAGCTTTTCCAGAATTGAGCCTTATGGATTTATGATTCTGCTGTTGCTGTTGATCACGGGGGTGCTCGGCGCCATTATCGGACCTTTTATTGGTATGGGAATACGTATGGTGGCCTGGTTTTTCGGATTGGGAACCGAATAAAATATATTGCAGGGACTAATAAGGACTTAACGAATGTTTGCTGATCGAGTTTTGTCCGGGATGCGCCCCACGGGGGGCCTGCATCTGGGGCATTACCATGGTGTGCTCAAGAATTGGGTAGAGCTCCAACACCAATTCGAGTGCCTGTTCTTCGTTGCCGACTGGCATGCGCTCACAACCCATTATGATACGCCGGAAGTCATCGAGCAGCATGTCTGGGACATGGTGATCGACTGGCTGGCAGCCGGTGTGGATCCGGCACAAGCGACCTTGTTCATTCAGTCGCGCGTTCCAGCACATGCCGAGTTACATGTCCTGCTTTCCATGATTACTCCGCTGGGCTGGCTGGAACGTGTTCCTTCATATAAGGATCAACAGGAGAAATTAGCTGAAAGAGATCTCAGCACTTACGGTTTCCTGGGCTATCCGCTATTGCAAAGCGCGGATATACTGATCTATCAGGCTACGCGTGTGCCCGTAGGTGAAGACCAGGTGCCTCATATCGAGTTTACCCGTGAGATCGCGCGGCGTTTCAATCACGTCTTCGGCAAGGATGCAGGGTTTCGTGAAAAAGCCGAAGCGGCAATCAAGAAGCTCGGTTCAAAAAAATCCAGGGTCTACCGCGAACTGCGCAATCGCTACCAGGAACAGGGCGACGAAGAGGCACTGGCGGCGGCAAAGTCCTTGCTCAATGCCCAGCAGAATTTGAGCATGGGCGACCAGGAGCGGTTATTCGGATATCTGGAAGGCGGCGGGAAAATGATCCTTTCGGAACCCGACGTAATGCTGACGCCGGAGTCAAAAATGCCGGGGCTTGACGGACAGAAAATGTCCAAATCCTATAATAATACGATCAATCTGCGGGAAGACTCCGCCAGCGTCATAAAAAAAATCAGGACAATGCCGACCGACCCGGCTCGAGTACGGCGCAACGATCCGGGCGATCCCAACAAGTGCCCGCTATGGCAATTTCATCTGATTTATTCGAATGCGGAAACCAGGGAATGGGCTTATAACGGCTGCACTACCGCAGGTATCGGCTGCCTGGACTGCAAGCAGCCGGTTATTGACGCAATCCTGGCGGAACAGGAGCCTATGCGTGAGCGTGCCCGAATGTATGAGGAGGATCCGACACTGGTGCGCAATATCATTGCGGATGGATGCGAGAGAGCGGACAAACTGGCACAGGAAACAATGCGTGATGTCCGCGAAGCGATGGGATTAAATTATTCGTAATACGCTTGGCGGGGGGAGCTGCCGGCGCAACGCAGTTTACAGTATATTCCATGCCCCCAATAGCGCTTGCAACCCTCGGTACGACGGCATTTCTGCATGAATGATTTCGCCCCTTCCGCGGCCGCCAGCCCCATTGCCACAATTTATGGAGAGCCGCTGACCGAGATACCCCGGGATTTGTATATTCCCCCGGATGCGCTCGAAATATTTCTTGACACATTTCAGGGTCCGCTCGATCTGCTGCTTTATCTTATCCGCAAGCATAATCTGGATGTGCTGGATGTTCCCATGGCGGAACTTACGCGACAATACCTGGCCTACATCGAGATGATGCGGGCTAACCGGCTGGAATTGGCGGCGGAATACCTGCTGATGGCGGCGGTGCTGATCGAGATCAAGTCTCGAATGTTGCTGCCGAAGCCGCCCGATATCGTAGAAGAAGATAGCGATCCACGCGCTGAACTGGTGCGACGCCTGTTGGAATACGAGCGGATGAAGACGGCGGCTCGGCGGCTTGATGAGTTACCGCAGGCCGAGCGGGACTTTGCGCTGGTTCAGGTATGGATCGATCAAACGGTGATTGGGAGGTTGCCTGAAGTCCATACGGATGACCTGCGTAACGCATGGCTTATGCTATTGGCGCGCTCCCAGGCGAATCGCCGCCATCAAATTACCAGGGAGGAGCTTTCGGTGCGGGCTCACATGAGCGGCATCCTGCGCCGCTTGCAAGGGCACAGGTTTGTGGAGTTCCATGAATTATTCAGCCCATCCGCCGGCGTGGCGGAGCTCGTGGTAACCTTTCTTGCATTGCTGGAGCTTGTCAGGGAAAACCAGGTGGAGGTCAGCCAGCCTCAGGTGTTCGGGATCATTTATGTCAAACCGATCAGTTTCCTCACTACCGTCTAGCTCATCGCCTGCTGACTCATCATCGGCTAGCTCATTACGATCTAATTTGCCAGACTTATCCAGCCCCGTCGAGGTCAAGCGAATTTTGGAAACGGCATTGCTTACCAGCGCTGAACCGTTACCACTGTCCGAATTAAGGAAGCTGTTCGACGAGGATCTAAGTACTGAAATTCTGCGCAGGCTGCTTGAAGAATTGCGCGAAGATTGGGAAGGCAAAGGGGTCGAACTGGTTAATGTTGCCAGCGGGTGGCGTTTTCACGCCCGGCCTGAAATGCAAAGATTTCTTGACCGGTTGAATCCGCAAAAACCGCCGCGCTATTCGCGTGCGGTACTTGAGACTCTTGCCATCATTGCCTACCGCCAGCCGGTAACGCGGGGTGATATCGAGGAAATTCGCGGCGTCTCTGTTTCGAGCCAGATACTCAAGGCTTTGGAAACACGCGGCTGGATTGGGGCTGTCGGACACCGGGATGTCCCGGGCAGGCCAGTGCTATATGCGACGACTGCATATTTTCTTAATGACTTGAACTTAAGGTCATTAGAGGAATTGCCTCCATTGGAGGAGTTGGGATCACTGATTGAGCCAAAAGATACTATGGAATTGCTGCCGGGCGCGCAATCGGATACGGCTACCGATAATGGGGGAATAGATGGATGAAGCGCGAGGAACTATGCGAACCGTTTTAGTGGCGAACCCAAAAGGGGGGAGCGGGAAGACAACGCTGGCAACCAACCTGGCGGCTTTTTTTGCAGGGCAAAATCAGCAGGTCGCAATATGGGACCTCGACCGTCAGAAGTCCTCGCTCGGGTGGCTCGCCCTGCGTCCTACGGAGTTGCCGTCGATCACCCGGCTGGATGCGCAGCGTCGTGAAGATTATCCGGATATTTCCGGAAACTACGACTGGCTCGTGCTGGATTCTCCGGCAGGGATGCATGGAAAGGATTTGGCCCATGCATTGAGATTTGCCCATAAGATTCTTGTGCCCGTCCAGCCCTCACTGTTCGATATGGCCGCCACCCGCGATTTCCTGGATCAGTTGATGGAAGAAAAAAGAGTGCAAAAGCACAGGACTTTTATCGGCATTATCGGGATGCGCGTAGATCCGCGCACGCGCGCCGCCGCCACGCTGGAACAGTTTCTCAAGCAATATGACCTTCCGGTTCTCACCTATCTGCGCGATACCATGGTGTACGTCAACGCGGCCTTCACCGGGAAAAGCATTTTTGATCTGCCACCCTATCAGATCGAGCGGGATCTGGAGCAATGGCGTCCGCTCGTCGAGTGGATAAATACTTGAGCATCAATGACGCTAATCAAAATGCTGACATGCCGACTTTCTCTGAACGAGGTACCGGCCGCTTTCGATCCTTCAGTTCAGAGAAGTGATTAGAGGTAATCCCTTACCGAGAGGTACCAGCAGCTCAATGCACATGATCGCCCGGGGATGGAAGGATTTCCTTTTCGCGGTTGAGTTGGGCGAGCTGTTGCAGCAGCCGGTCGGCGTGATTCCAGCCTTCGCCGTCCGCATCCGGTATCCAGCGCGCGCGCAGAAAGCCGAAGCGGTCCACCAGGAATTCCATGTGATGCGGCAGGGTGCCTTCTCCCAGCAGATCGGGTTTCGAGAGCGTCCTGCGAAACAGGGCATAGCTTCGCACGATCTCGGAAGCCCCTTGCGTGACCACCGGGAAGGGAACCTGCGCGGCAATGCCGGCCAGTTCCTGCGCGCTGAGGTCATCCTCCGGCACCCCCAGCAGGACCGTGCCGGCCTGGATAAGCCTGGGATAGAGCTCGCGCAGCGCCTGGAGCCGCTCTTTCGATTGCGGCCAGGAGAACAGCACCAGCAGCACGTTCTTCTGTCCGCGGAAGTCTTTCAGGGTGCCGCTTGAGCCATCGTGCGCGGCATAGGAGAAGTTGGGCGGGCCCATGTTGGGCTGAGGCTGCTCCGGCTTGACCTTGGGACTCATCAGGCGCGCCTGGTAGCCGCGGGACATGGCATGCAGGTAATTGACCACGTCCCAGCGGTCCTCTTCGGTCAGCTTGTCGGCAAATACCGGCATGCCGGTATCGGGAATGCCGAAGGTGAGCCAGTGGAAGAAGTCGCCCGCGGTATGCTTGGCGGTATGCGGCTCGGTCAGCATGTCGACCGGCGGCTTGGCGAAACTCTTGGCCATGACGCCGTCGCCCTTGCCCTGGGGGCCGTGGCAGGCCACGCAGTTCTCGGCAAACAGGCCCGAGCCGTTGGCAATGGATATGGTGTCGAACGGCACCGGGGTCTTGCGGTAGGTCTCCGGATAGGCGTCCACAGCCAGGGGCGGCAGGCCGATGCCAAGCGCGGCAATGACGAGCACCGCCGGCACGCCAATGCGCAGCTTCTTGTCCCAGCGGCGGGCGCGCCCGAACACGGCCGCGGCAATACCCACCGCGAGCAATCCCGCACCGCTCCAGACTCTGGTCATCACAACCGGGTCTCCCCAGGTGGCCGCCAATGAAAAGCGGAAGGAATAAGGCCAGTTCTGGATGAGGGCGTGCTTGGCGGGAACGGTGTTGGATACGATGGTGGCCAGCAGGACGATGCCCAAGGCGAGCATGAATTCGAAGCTCACCCACTTCCTGAGCTTCTGGCCGCTGGCGAGCGCCTGGTTCAGGTTCGCATTTGCATTGTCCTGGTTATCCGTGCCGGCCCTTTGCCCGGTTGCGCCCTGGGCGAGTAGCGGCAGCCAGGTGGAGCGGGCGCGCGCGGCAATCACCAGCACCACCCCCAGCAGGGCGACCTTGGCATCGAGCAGCCAGCCATAACGGGTAGCCACCAGACCGCTATAGCTGGCATCGACCATGCGGTCGGTGATGATGATGCCGGTGGCGATCACCGCGAGCATGACCGGCAGCGCCATGGCGGAGAAGCGTTTGAGCGCCTGGGCGCCGGCCGCAACCGCTTGTTCGCGCGATTGGAACAGGGCATGAATGCGGGCGATGGCCTCGGTCTGGATGCCGGGACGCACGGAGTCTTTCACTGCGGAATCTTTCACTGCGCTGTCTTTCCCTGCTTTATCCGGCTCGGTGCAGACAAAACAGACAGCGAGAAAGGCGGGCAAGGCGCCAAACCACACACTTGCGAGAATGATGTGCAAGGCGTAGGGCAAGATCGACAGGACGGAAAGCTCTTCCGCCGCGGAATGGCTGGCCAGCGCGCCCACCGTCAGGGTGATCGATGCGGCGGTGGCGCACAGGAGGTATTTCCAGCGCGCCCGCGGGCTGTAGCGTAGATAATAGGCAATGGCCAGCACCACTGCGGCGCAGGCGGCGCGCCCGATCCAGATGTGGCCCATGCGGGTATTTTGCATGAGCCCGAACCAGGCCTGGATGCGCCAGGCATTATCGGGGACGCCGGTGGCCTGGGCAGTGGTGGTGGCAAGAATGCCGAGCAATCCCGCCAGAAGGATGAATCCGAGCCAGGGCAGGGCGCGTTCCAGGCGCGTGACCCAGGGGGAGTGGAAGGACCCGGCAATGGCCAGAAATACGCAGCCGCCGACCAGGATCATGTTGGACGCAAGCTGTAACCAGCGAAACAGCGTCGCGATGACCTCGATCATTTCGCAGGTACTTTGCTCTTTACCGTGAAGTCGTAGGACGAGTCAACCACGTGGCCGTCCACCGACAGCACCCGGAACTTGACCGTGTATTTCCCGGGAGACAGCTGCGGCAAGGGCAACAGGATGGATTTGGGGTCGTCGGCGCTCACCTGGGGCTTGACCTCGGTGACAGGTTTGTCCGCGTGCGATACGGCAAGGGAGGCGTAATCCTTTTCCACTTCTTCGTTGAACCAGAGTCTCACGTGGGCGGGCGGCTGGGTCAGTTGTGCCCGGCGCGGGGGCTCGGCCTTGACCAGCATGGCGTGCGCCAGCACCGGGGCGCTGTGCAGGCTCATCCAAAGTGCCATGATGAGCGCCACGATGATGAGTGCGCTGCCTGCCCGGGCCCGCGCAAAGCCGCAAACCGGGTCGGAGGCTATCCATGCCCGCCTGACGGCGGGGGTCATCCGTGATTCCATATCTTGCTCCTCGTTCAAAACCGCTGCCACTGCCTGGATGGAGATGGGATAGACAGGTGAGCCAGATGAGCAGGTGAGCCTGTCAGACTTGGGCCCGGGCCCAACCTGGTTTCCATCTTTATCCCTGATATCCCTGGGCCTTTATATTCCTGTGCTTATATGCCTTTATATCCCTTTGAGTGGCGAGGTATTTTATTGGACTGTTTTGCTTCAGTATGGTTCAGGTACTGCCCCGGCCGAGCCACCGGATACTCATACGGCGGCCTGCCGGATTGCTTGATGCTTCAGTTGCTTAACTCCTTCAGTTGCTTTGGCCGCTTTGGCCGATTGAACTGGCGCCTGCTTCAGGTTGTGTCTGCTTCATTCAGTTGCCCGGTTCATAAGTTGCATTCAAGGCTTGCTGCATTCAATGCTTGCTGCATTCGATTTGTTCGGATCCGTTCAGGTCGCGCTCATCTTGGTGGATTTGCGCCCGCGCAGGAAGAATACCACCGCAGCCACCACCACGGCGGCAATGGCGCCCAGGAGGAAGGGCGAGGTGCCTTTGGGCTCTCCTACCGAGAAGGGGAAGCGCGAGACGTATTCCTGTTTGTCGCCCACGGTCACCAGACCCACGAATTTGCCGGGCTGCATGAAATCGTATTCAAAGTTGATCGAGCCGTTGGGGTAGACCTTGGCGGGGATGTGCAGGATGGTGATGGCGTCAAGATTGCCTTCCTTGCCGGCCTCCGCGCCCGCACCCGTATCGCGGATGATGCGCACTTCGGTCGGCAGCGGCCGCAATGCTTCTTCGATGTAGTCCAGCGCCACCACGGTGCGGCCGGTGGCCGGGATGTCTTCGCAGAATTCCTTCTCTTGCGTGGCTTCCGGCTGGTAGCCGGTAAAGTGCATGGTGTAGGGGCCGATGGTGAGTTTGCACACGTCGTCGGCCAGGGACAAGCCCCCATGGGCTCCCACCTGGGTGGCATAGGGCAGGCTTAGGGAGAGCGTCAGGCACAGGAGCGCGGGTTTGAGGAATTTTAAGGACATTGTCAAAATCGCCTATAAGATATGTGAGTCAGAGAGATGGATCAGGTGCGCCGATGAAGTGCGCCAGCCGGGTGCATGCAGGGGCGGGAGTGCTGCTGCGCAGGGTTCCGGTGCATGGTTTCGAATGCATGGTGCGGGCATGATGGTGTTCTCGCATGAGGGCAATGCGCCTCCGTCACGGGCGCGGCCGGGAGCGCCAGCGCTGCATGCGTTTGGATTTCATGAGTTTGTATAAAAGCAGCGCCAGGACCAGCAGGCCGATCAGCGGCCCGACCGCGGTGCGGAATATATTGGCATAGTTGATCATCTGTACGCGCAAGGGATACCGGTAGCTCAAGGGCGGCAGGCCTTCCGCGGTAATGATGACGGTGTACAGTCCCTGATCCAGGCTGGTCTCTCCCCGGATCACGCCATCGGGGTGATAGGCGGGGCGCAGCAGGCTGACGGTCTCGTCTTCGCTTTCACTCGTTCCCTTGACCACCCGCATGCCGATGGGCATTTCACGCATGGCTGGATCGACGAGGTCCACTACCAGGTAGGTATCGCCGCCTTTGGGAATTTCGGTGCAGTATTGGGCGCTGGCGTCATATTGCGGCTGGTAGGCGCTCAAATGCACCATGTTCTCGCCGATCCGGCGCACGCAGCTGTCTTCTTCCAGCGATTCCTTTCCATGGGCCGCCGCCGCGCCGGCATGAAATGCCACAGCCAGGCCGATCAATGCGGCCATGAGGGCCTTAAGCATTGTCTGTGCCGCTGTCTGGCCAGCTGCCGGTGCCGCCCGTGTTGCCGACTGGCTCGTTTGCTCAAACACGAACGAGTCCTCCCGCTTGTATTGCGAAAGTTGTCAAGTGCACTGTGTACCTGCTGGAAACCACCTGGGAAACTCAGGGGCGCTTAACAATAATCCGGTATTTCAATAATTCATGACCTTGACTATTATACAAATAATACAAACCTTGCTTCTATCCGCAGACTCCGATGCTTCATGGTTGATTCAT
>CAVUXR010000002.1:0-99020 GCA_963745455.1 uncultured beta proteobacterium | reverse complement strand
GATAATCCCACCTCTGTCCCTTCTGGTTTTTATGTCGAAAATTCTTACAACATCGTCTTAATTTTCAGGCTTAAAAATATTAACACTATGAAAATATGGCTTTTATTAAGAATGGCATGAATTGTGCTTAGCTATAGATAGCACGATAGTATTATCTATTTCTAAAATTCAATGAATCAATTCAGCTAAGGGAGGTGGACTATGAAAAAATCACTTTGTAAGAAAAAAATTATCACAGGTAGGTGTCGCAGCCGCGGTAGCAGGACTTTTTGCTACGGCATCCATGCAGGCGCAGGCCGTGCCCTTCAATTTAAAGACCTGAATCCAACCGGTGGATTTGTCACTCTGGATAAACTGAACACGATTGCTAGTCCTCAGTATTTTTTCAGCAATTGTGAATCTTGGCGTCGTTCCTGCTTCTAACGCTCTCAACGTTGGCGATACATTTTCCGAAACGCTTACACTGCTGACGAACAGCAGCAGCCTGGGCGGCGGCGTGCAGAATTTTGCTCTGGGTGGCGACTATCGATTTGAGGTCACCCTCAACGGTGCTGTCACGAATACCATTGGAACGCCTATTACCCTTGACGCAAGCAATAACGTAAACAATCCGGCCGGGTCATCTTTCGACGTCGGTTTTACTTCAGGCACCATCCGGCTTTTCGATAACGTAACAAGTACCCATATCACTGATCTGGTTTTCCAAAGCGGCGGCGTATCAGGTATCCAGTTGGTTGCCGGCTCGTTTATTGGCGACATTACGCTGAACACCCTGCTGGGCGGAGCTAACTGTGGCGGGCCTAATCCCTGTGATCCATATCTAGCAAACGGCTCTGGGGGCAGCCTGTCCGGAGATGCGACTTGAATTGTTCACCATTACCACGGGTTCGTCCCGTGTAACAGACGGAACAGGTGGAGCGCCTGCCCCGTTTGCTGGTTCTAACTTCGCGACAAACACATTGGTCGTCAATTTCCAGGATAACGGGCAATCGACGACCTTTGCCAGTAGGGTTCCAGAACCTGCTTCACTCGCACTGATAGGAATAGGATTGTTGGGTCTCGGCGCAACCCGTCGCGGAAAGAAATTCGTCTAATTATAAAAAAGCATCGCAATAAGGGCCGGAGGAGATACATATCTCCTGGTCCTTTCTCTTGTATTGAATACGATCAGATACCATAATCCAATAACCTGCATCAAATCCCCAAGTTCAAAATGTGGGCAAGCTTAGACCAAATGCCATCTTTGCCCGATCCCATACAAACCCTTCCAGATCTGTCATTGCTCGCAAAGTTTATGCCACTCAGGAAAGCTACGCACTATCACTTCACGCTTGCGGTCTTCTCTAGCATCGCTTAAGCTCCTCCTGATTCAGCACGCACCCGATTTGCCCATTCCGGACCAGACACTACCGTTACCTTTACCTGCCGCAGAAAACCCGCGTTTTGCTTCGTATAGGTTCAATGGTGAAACATCGTTTAAAAATTATATTTAGGTTCTCTCCATGCCAGATAAACTCGGCCTGACGAAAGTGTTGATAAGAGAAGCCCTTGCATCCCGGAGGTTCTCGCGCCAGCCGGAGCCCATGGTTATGGACGGCACGGAACAGGTCATGGCGTATGCGGATTCCGCAAGGCGCGAAGATGGGATCATGGCTGTTTCCAGTCTGTTCCACGCCGCTCATGCAACGTTGGCGATACATGGGTGTCAGCAGGTTATCGATCTCGGGTGTGGACCCGCTACACAGCTTGTGCCTATCGCGCTGTTGAATCCTGAACCCGCTTTGTCGGAGTGGAGCTTGCGGAAAATATGATTGATAGCGCTCACGAGTTGGTACAGATGAGCAAGGTTTCAAATGTTGAAATCGTGCGAGGGGATATCACGCATCTGGACGATTGTGCGGACAAATCTGCCGATGGCGTCATCAGTACAATGACGCTGCATCATCTGCCAAGCTTTGATCAGCTACGCGCATGCTTCAAACAGATACGACGTGTCCTGAAGCCGGAGGGGGGTTATATCTCGCAGACTTTGGCAGGCTTAAATTACTTGAATCCGTGCGATTTTTTGCGCACATGCATGAAGCTTCACTTCCATCCGAGGTGGTGCAGGACTATGAGTATTCTTTGCGAGCGGCGTTCAGTACGAAAGAGTATCAGAAACTGATCCAGGAAGAACTCAACGGTCAAGCAAATTTTTACCAGACGTTTCTTGCGCCATTTATGGTCATGTCAAGTCTCCTGATCGAGCTATCGACTTACAACTTCAATCCGATTTCCGGAATCGCCGCGAAAAACTATCAGCACCGTTTCGGCGGGACCTGGACGATTTACGCCGCTTTTTTCGCTTAGGCGGCTTACACAGTGACCCGTTTCAGTGACATTTTACTACGTGAATATTTTTGTTATTGGGGGACAACTGCCACTGCTCTCAGAGAAAGACAAGACGTCACTTGAGGTAGTGATTTATCTGTTAACCTAAAAATAACCGAGGCTTGAGATTACCAAAATTCTACGTTACTTATTCTCAGTTCAAGCAACGTTGAAATCTCTGCGCAACCTCTTTTTCCTTATGCCGGGGAAAAAAGTATGAATACAGGGACCTATCCTTGAGTTCGCACGATCCCGCTAATGACGATATCTGGGCATCCATATAATCCAGATCCAGATGCAGCAGGACGGCCGGCGCGTCGACACGCGGGCAAGTACGTTTTCCTCCAATTTGTTTAAAGCCGAGCATGCGCTTGTAAAATGCTGCATGGCGAGGATTAACCTCAATAAATGCATCTTTTACCTTATGAAGAGTGTAGGCATAGATATAAGTGAGGTGGAACAGTGAAGCGAACAGCTCTTTTGAACTGAACTGCGGGTCGATAGCGAGCTTTGACACTTCACAAATCTTGCGGTCTTTTTTGCGAAAGGAATTTAATTCCTCTTTATAAAGCTCGTCAGCAGCCAAACCTTTTGCAGAATCGATACCCAGGGTTAGAGTTCCAAAAAGTTGCTGCTTGCTGGATGCTTCAAGCGTAAGATGATGAGGGTTATGCGGAATAACTGCGGAGTCATCGGTAATGTAGCCGCGCCAGGAATACATTCGCTTGATCAGCAGGCCCGCCTTGCTCCGTTGCTTGGGTGAATCGACGAGGCGGATATTATAATCGGGACATTTTAAAAGATATTCCTCATTACGCCCTTCATTCAGAAACCCCGTAAAGGCAATATGTGACGTCGCCTTCCGGAGGGAGTGTCGTGGGTTTCAATTGTTTCAGCGGACGAGGGTACAGAAATTCTGCTAACGCGAAGGGTCTCATCGTAATTTAATTGCATTGGATAATGTCCCGGAGAATTTGGTTAATAAACGTCTTAAATTGGCTCAGGCGAGCAACCGCTTTCAGCGGCGTCCCTACAGACAGGTTTATACATTTGCCCGGACTGATCAGATGAATAAGACGGAGATTTTGGTACGGAGGCTGGCAAAAAACTTATTGAATGCATTTAAGCACAATTCATGCCAGAAATTTAAAGGGCTAAAAAACAAGCGATTAACCGTGCGAAGGATGTCAAAACTGTCGCCGGACTGGGCTATAAATATCCTTTAATGAGTAACGATTTGTTATTTAACGGATTTTATTGTCGCTCATTGGCGACACAATAATTGCTTGGGGAGAGCGGAGAGAAGGACTAGAAGGAGTGCGACATGGTCGGGAAGCCGGGGTGTTCGATAACGGAATTGAAATTACCGATGCGCCCGCACCCAGTCCCGCCATTGGATGAATAAGCCTGGGTCCAGCGCGGCAATGGCGGACCGCTGCCAGATTGGTTCCGCCCAGAAATCATCCTGATCGAAACCGCACATGTGCCCGCCGGCTTCTTCGAGGATTAGGCAACCGGCAGCGTAATCCCACAATTTTTGGCCGCCATGAAGATAGAGATCAAAACGGCCAGCAGCGGTGTAACACCATTCGAGCGAACAGGATCCGTAATTACGTTGGGAAGAAAAAGGCCGGGCGGAGCAGATACCTTGCGCCAACTTGTGGCCAAGGCGTTTTAGATCAATGTTGGCGATAGCGCTGCGCAGGGGTGGTACATATTCCTTGATCGGCAGTTTTTCGCCGTTGAGATAAGCGCCCCTGCCTTGCTCGGCATAGAACATTTCATCCGCAACCGGGTTATAAACTACGCCGAGCACGCTCCTGCCCTTGCGCATCAGTGCGACTGAAACGGCAAAGTAGGGCAGCCCGTTTACAAAATTGGAAGTACCATCAATCGGATCCATGCACCACAGTCCGTCATACCCTTCGCGCCAGCGATCGAGCTGTTCCTGCTCGGTCATTTCCTCGCCTACAACGGGACCTGGAAAAATCTTGCGCAATTCTCGCGATAACGCTTCCTGGGTGATCACATCGGCTTCGGTAAAAAGGCTGCCATCAGCTTTACGCTGACGTGCAACCCTTAAGTAGCGGGGCAGGATTTCCTGCTGCGCAACTGCTTTGACCGTAGCGACGACTGCCTCGAGCACCTGCTATTCCGTCCGCCATTTGATTGAGCACCCAATACTGGGAATCTGGTTTTCCGGCCCATGGCCGGTCTGTGAAATCTGGAGCATGGCTTCAAAAAGATCGCGGCGCACGTCAGGCGAGGCTGCTTCCTTGCGGGACGCATCCAGTCGCCCGCGATACTGTAATTCGAGCCTGTCGTTAAATCCAAAAAAATCGGGAGTGCACACCGCACCATACGCTTTTGCAACTTCCTGGGTTTCATCCCAGACATACGGAAAAGGAAATTTATATTCGCTTGCTATCCGCGCCATATTGTCGAAGGAATCCTCGGGATACTCGGCAGGATCATTTGACATGATCGCGATGGCGCCTATGCCATGCTGATGCAACTCCGCCACATCGCGAACAATACGTTCGCGAACCGCTTTTACATAAGGGCAATGATTGCAGATGAACATTACCAGCAATCCATTTTTGCCTCTTACCGATGCAAGGTTATATCGTCTTCCATCCACGCCGAGTAAATCAAAATCGACGGCTTTCCAATCGAAGTTACAAACAGGTGTTTCCAGGCTTGCCATGTTTCCTCCAGAACGAGTGCTAAAAACGTTCGTTCATTCCTCCCAAATTCCCGGGCAGGACATATGCGATAAAATATAGTGCGATAAAATATAATATGCGAATCGGGATATAATTCGCGAATAGGTGCTGAGCAGGCGCTGAGCTTTTCAGTCGCATACAAATAAGAGTTCTCTCGATTCTCTTAATTTCCTTTTAACCATCAATATTATCATGACAGAGGGGGATAAATGCCCGCTCCAGAACAATGGCGCTTCCCCGTTTCTACTGTCCCGGACCAATCTCTATTGACGAGATCGTAGAACTACCTGGCAGCGCGGCCCACCACGCCTCGCGGGTATTGCGACTCCAACCAGGCGCTCAACTGATTTTATTCAACGGAAACGGCGGAGAATTTCAAGGAGTCCTCGAAAGGATCGATAGGAATGGCGCCGCGGTTATAGTAAAAAAATATCTGAGTACCGAGCGTGAGTCTCCGCTCGCGATTACATTGGCTCAGGCGGCCTGCGCAAGCGAGAAGATGGATTGGATTGTACAAAAAGGGGTTGAACTGGGAATAAACCGCATCCAGATTCTCACCACAAAGCTAAGCATGATCAAGCTCTCCGGCGAGCGAGCGGAGAAGCGGGTCAGGCATTGGCAGCAGGTCGCCATTTCTGCATGCGAGCAATGCGGTAGAAACCGTATTCCGCAGGTGCTGCCGATTATGTCACTCTCCGCCTGGTGTGGCGTACAAATGAGTGCGCGCGAAAATTCGGCCAGGGACGCGGCGTCCGATTTACGCTTTGTGCTCTCGCCTGGGGCAAAGAAGGGCTTGCGCGATTTCTCCGGGTCTTCCCCTATTTCCTCCGTAACATTGCTAGCCGGGCCGGAAGGCGGTCTCACCCAGGATGAAGAGGCTGCCGCGATGGTGGCTGGATTTATTCCGTTGAGCCTCGGTGCTCGCATACTTCGTGCTGAAACCGCCGGGTTGGCAGCGGCTTCAGCAATGCAGGCGCTATGGGGAGATTATTAACTTATAAAAATTCGCTAAATTCGGGCTGCAGAAATACCTGGTTTTGAGGTATAAGTTTTGAGCCGTAAATTGTAAAGTTTTTGTGAGCATTCGATTTCATCTGGCTTCACACCGGGTATAAATCAACATGCCCATAAACAACTCTCTCAATTCGGCACTTATATGCCCAGGGGTAGGATGGTCGGAGCGAAGCGCAACCCATCATTCGGATTTCATACCTCACCAAAGCCTCCGTGGCTCGACGAGACCAGGTCGATATCCGGTCATAATTTGACGATATGTTGCGTGGGTTTTGATGGGTTGCGCTTCGCTCCACCCATCCTGCCAAAATATATGGAAGCATATAAATCAATGCAATCTTTAATGTGTCAGTCTAAAGCGTGAGGCTCAACATCGACTTTGTTGCCTGGTTCCGCTCCGTAGCCCCTTACATCAATGCATTCCGCAACAAGACGTTCGTGATTGCTTTCGGCGGCGAAGTCATAGCGGATGGCAAATTTGTCGAGTTTGTTCATGACCTCAACCTGCTGGCGAGCCTGGGCATTCGACTGGTACTGGTCCACGGCGCGCGGCCGCAAATCGAAGCGCGGCTGATTGAGCGCAATCTGCAAACCTTGTATGTCAAAGGAATGCGGGTCACGGACGCCGCTACGCTGCAATGCGTCAAGGAGTCTATAGGAAGGGTTCGGGTTGAAATCGAGGCATTGTTGTCCATGGGATTACCCAATTCACCCATGGCAAACGCCTCTATTCGCGTTGCCAGTGGAAACTTCGTCACCGCGCGCCCAGTGGGTGTGATAGAAGGTATCGATCTGATGCATACCGGTGAGGTGCGCAAGATCGATACCGCAGCGATTCGCTCACGTATGGAACAGGGTGAGATGGCGCTGCTCTCCCCGCTGGGTTATTCGCCAACCGGTGAGATTTTCAACCTCACCCTGGAAAACGTTGCGGCCGAAGCGGCGATAGCCCTTAAAGCAGAGAAACTCATTTTTCTTATGGATACCGGAGGTGTCGAAGAAGATCCATCCGGACCTGGAACAGCGTTATTGCGTGAACTGACCGCGGCCGAGAGCAAGGCCTTACTCGGAGCATCTGGTAATCAAGCCGTCCGGCTGAGCGACGATGCCCGGCTGTATCTACCGTTTGCCGTGCATGCCTGCGAAAGCGGCGTAGCGCGTGTACACCTCATTAGCCGGCATGTAGACGGCGCGGTGCTCCAGGAGTTGTTTACCCATGGCGGAATCGGAACCATGATATCGGAAGGTCCTCTGCAAAATTTGCGAAATGCGAAGATAGAGGATGTCGGCGCCATTCTGCAATTGATTGAACCGCTGGAAGCTGATGGAACACTGGTTCGGCGCAGCCGCGAGTTACTTGAAATGGAAATCGACCGTTTTGTCGTGATCGAGCATGACCGTATGATCATCGGCTGTGCTGCGCTATATCCTTTTTCCGATGATAAAGCGGGAGAGCTGGCATGCCTTACGGTACATTCCGATTACCGCAGCACAGGATGTGGAGATGCGCTGCTCAAGAATATTGAAACCAGGGCCAAGGCTCAAGGAAGCGTGAAATTATTCGTACTTACCACGCGAACCGCCCACTGGTTTGTCGAGCGCGGTTTTCTGGAAACCGATGTGGGCGAGTTACCTAAAGCCAAGCAGGGATTATACAATTACCGCCGCCGCTCCAAGGTATTCGTGAAAAAGCTTTAGCAATAAGCATGAGCCGGGCTTTGACCGATACAGCAGCACGATTCGGCGGGCGCGGCGCTATTGCTGCGGTTGGCGGGGTGGTTTGGATCTGGCACGATTTCATCCATGGTTTTGGAGAACACTGGGAGAGTATGAATGGTGAGAATTGTTAGATGCGTTAAACTCGGGCGGGAAATGGAAGGTCTGGATTTTCAGCCCTATCCGGGTGAGTTGGGCAAGCGCATTTTCGATAATGTATCGAAAGAGGCCTGGGCCGGATGGCTCAGGCATCAGACCATACTTGTCAATGAATACCGTCTGAACCTGTCTGATATCAAGGCGCGCAAGTATCTCGCCGAACAGCTCGAGGCATATTTCTTTGGGGACGGTGCGGAACAGCCTTTGGGCTACGTACCGCCGTCGAAATAAACATTAAAAGACACTAAATCATCGCTCAGTTCCTGGGCAAAATCGTGCAGGAATTCGGTTTCTTCATGACAAATTATCCAACCGGAAGCCAGTTTCTCAACCGTGAACTCGGCCAGATCGAATTCAACCGGCGTGTGCTTGCTCAGGCAGCAAACAAAGGTATCCCGCTTCTTGAGCGCTTGAAATTTCTATGCATAGTCAGCAGTAATCTTGACGAGTTTTTCGAGATCCGTGTCGCGGGACTGAAGGAGCAGATCAATCTTGACACGCCGGGCTTTGGACCGGATGGGATGTTGCCGCATCAGGTATTCAAGCGAGTTTTCGAGCAGGCTCATGCCTTGGTAGCGCTCCAGTACCAGTTGTTGAATCAGGAAGTTCTACCGGGGCTTGCGAGCGAGGGTATCCGCTTCCTCCGCCGCTCCGCCTGGAGCGACGTGCAGCGCGAATGGATCAAGGCGTTTTTCTTCCGCGAGCTGATGCCGGTCTTGACTCCGATTGGGCTCGATATCGCGCATCCTTTTCCTCGCGTGCTGAATAAGAGTTTGAATTTCGCGGTTGAGCTGGAAGGCAAGGATGCGTTTGGGCGCAGTTCCGGCACGGCCATCGTCCAGGCGCCGCGGGTATTGCCGCGCTTGATTCTGCTGCCGGGTGAAATCAGCGATAGCCCCTATAATTTCGTGTTTCTGTCTTCCATTCTGCACGCCCACGTGGGCGAACTATTCTCCGGCATGAATGTGCTGGGCTGCTATCAATTTCGTGCAACACGCAATAGTGAATTATTCGTGGACGAGGAAGAAGTCAAGAACCTGCGTATCGCGCTGCAAGGCGAATTACCTCAACGGCATCTGGGCAATGCCGTACGGCTGGAAGTGGCGGACAACTGTCCGAAACACATGTCGGATTTTTTACTTGAGCAACTTGGTCTTTCTCATGATGATTTCTATCAGGTGGAAGGCCCGGTAAATCTGGTGCGGCTCATGCAAGTTCCCGATCTGATCGGCCGCCCCGACCTGAAGTATCCCTCGTTTATTCCTGGTCTGCCGCAAACCCTCCAAAAGAAAAAAGCCATCGATATCTTTCAGATGATACGCAAGAACGACATTTTGCTACATCATCCGTATCAGTCATTCCAGCCGGTGATTCATTTCATCCAACAGGCGGCGATCGATCCCGACGTGGTAGCGATCAAGCAGACCGTATATCGTACCGGGACGGATTCCTTGATCATGGCTGCGCTCATAGCGGCAGCGGGCGCCGGCAAAGAAGTCACGGTGGTGGTGGAGTTGCTCGCACGGTTCGATGAGGAAGCGAACATCAACTGGGCAAGCAGGCTGGAAGAAGTGGGCGCGCATGTGGTCTATGGCGTGGTAGGCCACAAAACCCATGCAAAAATGGCCATGGTGGTGCGGCGCGAGGAAGGCAAACTGCGGCGTTATATACATGTGGGAACCGGCAATTACCACGCCAGCACTGCACGGTTGTATACCGATTTCGGTTTGTTCAGTTGCAACGAAGAAGTCTGTGCCGATGTGAACGAAGTATTCATGCAACTCACCGGCCTGGGCAAGGCCGGAAAATTAAAACATCTGTGGCAATCCCCGTTCAGTCTTCATAGTCAAATGCTGGCAGCCATCAATAACGAGGCTCAGAATGCTATCGCAGGAAAACCCACTCGCATTATTGCCAAAATGAACGCATTGCTTGAGCCGGAAATCATCAAGGCGCTCTATGCTGCTTCAGGCGCGGGCGTAAAAATCGATCTCATCATCAGGGGTGTCTGCGCGCTGCGCCCCGGCATTAAAGGTTTGTCCGAAAACATCCGGGTACGCTCGGTCATTGGCCGTTTCCTTGAGCATAGCCGTATTTTTTATTTTCGCAGTGGCGGAACGCATGCCATCTATCTGTCCAGCGCGGACTGGATGGACCGAAACTTTTTTCGCCGTATTGAAATCTGTTTTCCAGTACTGGAACAGAAGCTCAAAAAGCGCGTGCTTTCGGAAGGTTTGAGTATCTACCTCAAGGACAACATACAGACTTGGGAAATGGATGGGGACGGCCATTATCACGTCAAGGCGGCTCGCAGGGCAAGGAGGCTCTGCGCCCAGGAGACGCTGCTTACCGAGCTCGCCGCGGCAAAATGACGTTGAGGCCGGTCCTCACCTAAGCCATGTCTACCGAGATCGAACTGAAGTTGTCCCTGTCGCTGAATGACGTTGCCCGATTGCAACGCAATTCGTTGTTAAACTCCTTGAGTATTTCCAGCCCGGTTAACCACAAGCTCTACAGTATATACTATGACACTCCAGATCTCGATCTGAGGCGCCACCATGTTGCGTTCAGGTTGCGCCGCGAGGGAAGACACTGGATACAGGGTGTTAAAGGCGGGGGCAGCGCCACGGCAGGATTACACCAGCGCCAGGAGTCTGAAGTCCGGGTATTGAGAGCGCAGCCCGATTTCACCAAAATTTTGAATTCGAGTCTCGCCGAATTATTCGACGTTCGTATGCTGCGCGAGCGATTGCGTCCGGTATTCACGACCGAGTTCATGCGTAGTACCCGTACACTACGTCTTGCTGGTGACAGCGAGGTGGAGTTTTGCCTCGATCGCGGGAAGGTCACAGCTGGCAGCGCCAGCATGCCGATTTGCGAAATCGAGCTGGAACTGAAATCAGGCAATCGTCTGTCATTATTTCAGCTTGCGCTGGACTTGCTGCACAGTGTTCCCCAGAGTGTTTCGCTTAGGCTGGAAAACCTCAGCAAGGCCGAGCGTGGTTATGCGCTTGTTTCCGGCCGGAGATCTTTGCCAAGTAAAGCTGTCCCTGTCCAGCTTGCCGCTGAAATGAACACAAGCGAAGCATTCCAGGCTATCGCATGGAACTGCCTCAATCATTTGCACAGCAATGAAGCAGGCATGCGTGAGCGTGGCGATCCGGAATACCTGCACCAGATGCGAGTTGCATTGCGAAGGGAGCGCTCGGCTTTCAGCATCTTTTCCAAGGCTTTCTCCAAAGCGGAGTTCGCAGAGATGGCACGAGGGTTGAAATGGCTCGGCGGGCAATTTGGCCCAGCCCGGGATTGGGATGTATTCGTCACAAATACGGTGGTTCCGATTTGCGAGGCGTTTCCTCGGCATCCGGGCATGCTGACACTACAGGAAAAATGCGAAAAAATAAGAAAACAGCATAATGATGAGGCATGTGGCGCCGTGGAATCCCGCCATTACACGGAACTAATGTTGAAGCTGGGTGCCTGGTTGAGTGCAGAGCCCTGGCTTGGCGCAGACGATCACGCAAAATCGCCCAATCTGTCCGCCAGCGCATCAGGTGTGCCCGTGATGAAATTCGCTGAACCACTGTTAGCCCATCGTCACAGACAACTGAAAAAATATGGAAGGAAACTGGAGGGTCTGGATGCGCCGCAATTACACGCGTTGCGTATTATCACCAAAAAACAACGCTACGCCGCCGAGTTTTTCGCCGGACTGTATCCTCAAAAAGAGACAAAGCGTTATATTCAATCCCTATCCGACCTTCAGGAAGTTTTGGGAGTAATCAACGACGTCGCAGTTATCGAGCGGCTTCTGGATGAACTGTGTCTCAAAGAAAATCAAGGCGACGAGCATGAAGCAGCGGGAATCATCCGGGGCTGGAGCGCCAGTATGGCATCGGTGAAAAAGCACGACCTGAACAGGGCCTGGACAGCCTTCAGTAAACACAGTACTTTTTGGTGAGTTCCGATGGCCGGGCGCAATGTGCTGCGCGACCGCGTAGGGCGGAGCAGCGTCTTCCGCAGGAAGGTGTGGCCTGGGGTAAAGTTATTTTATTTTTTTAAAGTGATGAAGTTCGGTAATACGGCCGTGGCATCGCCTCGCTGGGCTATTTCCGCTTTGCGGGAGCCCTCGCTCGACGCTTCGGGGTGCATTGCCCCATAAGTCACTGATAAAGGGCCCGGACGGACCAGGATAAAAACCCGCCCGGGTCGCCTCTCGAGGGCTTTACTTGATAACAGCTTTCAATTCACCCTTGGTGTATTTATTTGCCATATCGTCCAGTTTTGTCACCGTGATCTTGCTGGCTTGCCCGGCGCTGCCAAACGCCTCGAAGCGCGCCTTGCAAATATCCTTGGCGGCGGCGGTGGCATCCTTGAGATATTTGCGGGGGTCGAATTCGCTCTTGTTCTTGGCGAGATGGCGTCTGATAGCCCCCGTCATTGCGAGGCGAATGTCGGTGTCAATATTTACCTTACGCACGCCGTGTTTGATACCTTCCTGGATTTCTTCCACTGGCACGCCATAAGTCTCTTTCATTTCTCCACCATATTCACGGATGATGTCGAGCCATTCTTGAGGTACGGAACTGGAGCCATGCATGACAAGATGCGTGTTGGGAATACGCTGATGGATTTCTTTGATCCGTTGAATGGCAAGAATGTCACCGGTTGGCTTGCGCGTAAACTTATATGCGCCATGGGAGGTGCCAATGGCAATCGCCAAGGCGTCCACGCCGGTTTGCTTGACAAAATCCGCAGCCTGTTCCGGATCGGTCAGTAATTGATCATGGGATAGCTTGCCTTCGGCACCGTGGCCGTCTTCCGCTTCTCCCATGCCGGATTCGAGTGAACCCAGACAACCCAGTTCGCCCTCCACCGAAACGCCGACCGCATGCGCCATTTCCACTACCTTGGCGGTGACTTCAACATTATATTCGTACGATGAAGGCGTCTTTGCGTCCGCTTGCAGCGAGCCGTCCATCATTACACTGGAAAAGCCGCTGCGTATGGCATTGATGCAAACGGCCGGGGATGCGCCATGATCCTGATGCATAACGATAGGAATGTGCGGGTAGGACTCGACCGCTGCCGAGATAAGGTGGCGTAAAAAAGCTTCACCGGCATATTTACGTGCGCCCGCCGAACCCTGCATGATGACAGGACTATCGCATTCATCGGCTGCCTGCATGATGGCATGGATCTGCTCCAGGTTATTAACATTGAAAGCGGGCAGGCCGTAGCCATTTTCCGCTGCATGATCCAAAAGTTGACGCAATGATACGAGTGCCATTTGAGCCTCCTCCAAGTTAGAATCAGTTGTGAACCACAATGTGGTGAATTGGGAAAATCCTCAGTATGAGTGAGTCAGACCGGAAGGGAACTGCCGCGAAGATTACTTTCGCATCAAAAACAGTGGTTCATCCTCAGCCTGATATGATTTCATTCAACCCTTTCTGTATTCCCCCACTTTAACGATCTTCATAGTATTGGTTCCACCCGCTTTACCCACCGGTTCACCGATGGTCATGATAATCAGATCGCCGTTGCGCACTACGCCGCGTTTGAGTAACTCATTTTCCGCATGGTTAAGGATGATCTCCGGATCGTTCGATCCGCCACCGAATTTCACAGGATAAACTCCCCTGAATAAAGTCATTTTCCGGCGGGTATCTTCTTGCGGGCTCAGCGCGAATATCGGAACATTGGAACTTCTGCGCGACATCAGCAATACCGTTCTGCCGCTCTGGGTAAGCGCGGCGATGGCGCGGATTTTAAGGCTGCCAGCGGTGAACATGGTCGCGCGCGCAATCGCTTCTTCTATGGTTTCCGGAAGACCACCCTGCAAGCCGGCGCAGTTCGTTGCTCACCAGATATTCCTTTTCTGCCTCGAGGCAAACCCTGGCCATGGCTGCGACTGATTCGACAGGGTACTGTCCTGTAGCGGATTCCGCTGATAGCATGACGGCATCCGTGCCATCCAGCACCGCGTTCGCTACATCGGATACCTCCGCGCGCGTGGGAATAGGGCTACTCACCATGGATTCCATCATCTGTGTAGCCGTCACCACCAGTTTATTGTTGGCGCGCGCTGTGCGGATCATGCGCTTCTGCAACGCTGGCACTACCGCGTCTCCCACTTCAACGGCCAGATCGCCGCGGGCCACCATAATGGCATCAGACGCCTGCAGGATATCGTCCAGCGCCAGAATGGCCTCGGAACGCTCCACCTTTGCCATCAGCAGGCTCTTGCCGCCGGCTTCTCGCATTACATCGCGAGCCCAGCGCATGTCCTCGCCCGAGCGTGGAAACGATACTGCAAGATAGTCTGCCTTGAGCGCTGCAGCAGTTCTGATATCCTCCACGTCCTTATTGGTCAGTGCCGGGGCGCTCAGTCCGCCCCCTTTGCGGTTGATGCCCTTATTGTTGGATAGCACGCCGCCCTGCTCAACAACGCATGAAATCTCCTGTCCCTTTACATTGGAAACACCCAGAACTATACGGCCGTCGTCCAGCATCAATGTCGCGCCGGTTTCCACGTCATTGGGCAATTCCTTATAGTCCAGCCCTACACGTTCCTGATTGCCCAGGCCGCACTCCGCATCAAGTATGAATTCATCGCCGGTTTTGAGTACGATCTTGCCCTTTTCAAACTTCCCAATGCGAATTTTTGGCCCTTGCAAATCGGCCAGAACCCCTACCGCATGTCCTGCGGAGCGGGCCAATGAACGGGTCAATTCGGCATATTCGATATGCTCCTCCCGCGTGCCGTGAGAGAAGTTGATCCTCACCACGTCTACCCCGGCATTAATCATGCGCTCCAGTACCTTGGGATCACGGCATGCAGGCCCGAGTGTTGCCACGATTTTTGTTCTTCGAATCATATGGATGGGGCCGGCAAAATTGCGTCGATTGGCGGCAGACAATCAATGCCCTCGCTGTTCAAGTATTTCGACGGCAGGAAGCTTCTTGCCTTCAAGAAATTCCAGAAATGCACCGCCCGCGGTGGAGATATACGATACTTTGTCATAAATATCGTATTTCTGAATCGCAGCGATTGTGTCGCCGCCACCCGCCAAGGTAAAAGCTTCCGTAGTGGCTATGGCCATAGCGATGGTTTTGGTGCCGGCGCCGAACTGGTCAAACTCGAACACGCCAACCGGTCCGTTCCACACAACTGTGCCCGCTTGCGCGATGATGTCCGCCAGCTCTTGTGCGCTCTTTGGCCCGATATCAAAAATCATGTCATCATCCGCAACATCATCCGCATCTTTTAATACCGCCGGTTCGCTCACATCGAATTTTTTCCCGACCACGACGTCTACCGCAATAGGGATAGACGCTTGGCGCTTCGCCATCTTGTCCATCAGCATTTTCGCTGTGGGCACCAAGTCATCTTCGCACAGCGATTTCCCCACATTCTTGCCCGCGGCTTTAAGGAAAGTATTGGCGATGCCACCGCCAACCACCAATTGATCCACTTTGTCCGACAGGGACTCGAGTACGGTAAGTTTGGTTGAGACCTTGGAACCGCCGACGATCGCGACCATGGGACGCGCCGGATTCAGCAGCGCCTTGGTGAGCGCATCCAGCTCTTCCGTCAGCAGGATTCCTGCACAGGCAACAGGAGCATACTTCGCAATACCATAAGTTGAGGCTTCGGCGCGGTGAGCTGTGCCAAAAGCATCCATTACAAAAATATCGCAAAGTCTGGCATATTTTTTGGCAGTCTCATCGTTATTCTTTTTCTCGCCTTTGTTGAAGCGGCAATTTTCCAAAACGACCAGTTCACCCTCTTTGATCTCGAAACCCCCTTCTACCCAATCCTTGATCAAGCGGACAGGCTTCCCCAGACGGGCCGCGATATTGTCGGCAACTGGCTTAAGCGAATTCTCTTCCGACCACACGCCTTCCTCGGGGCGGCCGAGATGCGAAGTCACCATCACCCTGGCCCCTTGCTTCAGGCAGTGATCGATCGTTGCCATGGACGCGGTGATGCGCGCATCCGAGGTAACCCTGCCGTCCTTGATGGGAACGTTGAGATCGGCGCGAATAAATACACGCTTACCTTTAAGATCGAGGTCAGTGACTTTAATTATTGACACGTGAAAACTCCAGTTTTTATGGTCTTGAAGAGGTTTGCCCGGGATCGCTTACTCGATCCTTTTCGCCTCATCGAACGGGAACAGCACAACAGAGAAAGTCTTAGGGGAGTCTTAAGGAATTTAGGGCCTCAAACGGTTTTAAACGGTCTTGGACGGTCTTAAATGTTGGATGGTCTTAAAATGGTCTTCGAGAGCCCTTAAAAGGCCGCCAGGGACCGAGAGTTTTTCCCGCTCCGCAACCCCCCGCCTCGGTTTATTTATTGGCGACGACGCGGACCATCTCCAGGACCTTGCTGGAGTAGCCCCACTCGTTGTCGTACCAGGAAACGAGCTTGACGAAACTGTCATCCAGAGCCATCCCGGCCTCCGCGTCAAAAATGGAAGTGCAACTGTCACCACGAAAATCGGTGGAAACCACTTTTTCATCCGTGTAGCCAATCACGCCCTTCATGGATCCTTCCGATGCCTGTTTCATGGCAGCGCAAATTTCATCGTAAGTCGCATCCTTTTCCAGCTCGACAGTCAGATCGACTACCGAAACATCCGAAGTGGGAACACGGAAAGCCATACCGGTCAGTTTCTTGTTGAGTTGGGGAATAACCTTGCCAACAGCTTTGGCTGCTCCGGTCGAGGATGGGATGATGTTTTCCAGAATGCCGCGGCCACCGCGCCAGTCTTTGTTGGAAGGACCATCGACAGTCTTCTGCGTGGCTGTAGCGGCGTGCACGGTCGTCATCAGGCCGCGCTTGATACCCCAGGTATCGTTCAATACCTTGGCGATAGGAGCCAGGCAGTTGGTAGTACAAGAAGCGTTGGAGATGATGGGTTCTCCGGCATAGGTGTTGTCATTCACACCATACACGAACATCGGCGTGTCATCCTTGGAGGGAGCCGACATGATGACCTTTTTGGCGCCGGCGGCGATATGCTTCTCGCAAGTCTCTTTCGTAAGAAAAAGACCGGTGGACTCAACCACGACATCGGCGCCTACTTCGTCCCACTTCAGTTCAGCGGGATCCTTAATGGCAGTCAGGCGGATTTTGCGTCCATTCACGACCAGGGTATTGTCTTCAACAGAAACATCGCCCTTGAAGCGGCCATGCACTGAATCATGCTGCAGCATGTAGGCCAGATAGTCGGGCTCAAGCAGATCGTTGATAGCGACCACTTCAATGTCCGGGAAATTCTGTACCGCCGCGCGGAATACCATTCTTCCAATGCGGCCAAATCCATTGATACCGACTTTGATTGTCATATTTTAACTCCTTGAAAAAAATAAACCCGAGGCGGAGCAGAGTCCCGCAGAGTTAGGGATTCATCCGGGTGAGATTAAATAACGCTGTTTACCGCCTTCACGACATTCTCGACAGTGAAGCCAAAGTATTTGAATAGCTCGCCAGCCGGCGCGGATTCGCCAAAAGTGTCGATGCCTACCACGGCACCTTCGAGTCCGACATATTTGCGCCAGTAATCGGTAACACCTGCTTCCACTGCCACCCGCCGTACGCCCTTTGGTAGCACGGAATCCTTGTAGTCCTGACTTTGGCGGTCGAACCGGTTCGTGCAAGGCATCGACACCACGCGAACATGAATGCCTGTTTCGGCCAGCGCTTTTTGCGCCATCATTGCCAGCGAAACCTCGGACCCGGTCGCGATAATGACTGCCCGGGGTGTTCCTTCCGCTGCCTCTGACAGAATATAGCCGCCGTTGTCGATCAGCTTGATGGTGGCGGCGTCACGTTTCTGGAAAGGCAGGTTCTGACGGCTGAAAATCAGTATTGAAGGCCCATCCCGGCGCTCAATCGCCCGAGCCCATGCCACGGTGGATTCGACGGTATCGCATGGCCGCCACACATCCATGTTGGGAATGTAGCGTAGCGTCGCGGTTTGTTCCACCGGCTGGTGGGTGGGGCCGTCCTCGCCCAGGCCGATCGAATCATGCGTGTACACGAACAGATTTCGAATCTTCATCAGCGCGGCCATGCGCAAGGCGTTGCGCGCATATTCCGAGAACATGAGGAAAGTGCCACCGTAGGGGATGATGCCGCCGTGCAGTGACAACCCGTTCATGATCGCGCTCATGCCAAATTCGCGCACACCATAATAGATATAGTTGCCCCCGTTGGTTTGTTCGACGCCTTTCGAACCCGACCAGAGAGTAAGATTTGATCCGGCCAGATCCGCCGAGCCCCCGACCAGCTCGGGCAATTCTGGCGCCAGACCTTCGATGGCATTCTGTGAAGCCTTGCGGCTGGCAATGGTTTCTTCCTTGGCGTTGACGCGCGCGATCAGAGCATCTACATGTCCCTGCCACCCATCCGGCAAGTCTCCGGACATTCGTCGCGTGAACTCGGCGGCTTCGGCAGGGTACTTCGCGGTATAGTCAGCAAACTTGCGGTTCCATCCATCCTCCAGTTTTTTGCCTTTCGTGCGGGCATCCCACATTGCATAGACGTCCTCGGGGATTTCGAATGGAAGATGATTCCAGCCGATGTGCGGGCGAGCAGCCGCTATCTCGGCGTCACCCAGCGCGGCGCCATGGACCTCGTGCGTGTCGGCTTTATTGGGGGAGCCCATGCCGATTACGGTTTTACAGCAGATCATCGACGGCTTGCCGGTAGTTCGCTTGGCCTCCTCGATAGCCGCCTCGATCGCTACAGGATCATGCCCGTTGACGTTGGGGACCACGTGCCAGCCGTATGCTTCGAAGCGCTTGGGTGTATCGTCGGTAAACCACCCCTCCACATGGCCATCTATGGAAATGCCATTATCGTCATAGAAACAGATCAGCTTGCCCAACTCCAGCGTTCCCGCCAGCGAGCAAGCCTCATGAGAAATGCCTTCCATCAGGCAACCGTCCCCGAGGAATACATAGGTGTAGTGATTGACCACGTCGAAACCGGGGCGGTTAAAGTCCGCGGCAAGCAGTTTTTCCGCAAGCGCCATGCCGACCGCATTGGTAATACCCTGCCCCAATGGGCCGGTCGTGGTTTCAACCCCAGGCGTATAGCCGTACTCGGGGTGGCCCGGAGTCTTGGAATGAAGCTGCCGGAAGCGCTTGATCTCATCCATCGGCAGGTCGTAGCCGGTGAGGTGCAACAGGGCGTAAATCAGCATCGAGCCGTGCCCATTGGACAGTACAAACCGGTCGCGGTCAGCCCATTTGGGATTGGCAGGGTTGTGCCGCAAATGATGAATCCACAAAACCTCGGCTATTTCCGCCATGCCCATGGGCATGCCGGGGTGACCCGATTTGGCTTTTTCCACCGCATCCATCGCTAGCGCGCGGACAGCGCTGGTCAGGTTCTTGAACACCGGCGCGTCGAAATCTCTAAATTTTCCCATGAACACGAACTCCCTCGTTCAACAGAATATGGCACATAAAAACACCGCTTCCCCAACACGGGTGGAGCCGGGTAGCGGTGCGGGTCGGCAAAACCAGTATTATCGCTTAAGACGCGCAGTCAGACAATATGACAAAACCGCGAAGAGGCCGGGTTAGCCGTACGGGAAAGCATTTCTTTCGCGAAACAAAGTTTTAATATGGGTTTAATTCGGTTTCGCGTTTGCTTTCACGTCGACCTTTCGGACCCCCTTCATAGCTCTGGCTTATGCTCACGCAGGTCCCGATAGGGGTTTTTAGTTATTACGCAGCTTGATACCTAACAGTTTGAGCTTCCGGTAGAGATGGGTGCGTTCCAGACCGGCCCGTTCGGCCACTCGGGTCATATTGGCATTTTCCTGATCGATGAGCTGTTCGAAATAGATTTTCTCGAATATATCGCGGGCTTCACGTAAAGGAATATTGAGCGGAACACCGGCGACCGCCTGCGCCGGTGATGAAGAGGCCAATATCTGCTTCACATCATCCGCCGTTATTTCCTCGCCGGCGCATGTCAATGCCAGAGAATGCACCGCCCCGGTCAACTGGGCGAGATTGCCGGGCCATTCGTGGTTACGTAAGCAATTGAGTGCCGCGGTGCTGAATTGCCGCACCGGGATCTCTCCCGATTCGATATAACGCGAGAGTATCTGGTTGACAAGCTCGGGGATATCTTCGCGATGTTCTCGTAATGGAGGAACATTGATGCACAGGCCACTTAGAATTTCATATAGCCTTGGATCATAGGCGCCCTGTGCCGTTAATTCCGCCAGTGGCATTGAAGTGGCGCACACCAGCCTTACACTGTATTTTTCCAGCTTGCCCAGCAGCAGCATTAATCCTTTTTGCGCCAATCTGTTGAGATCACCGATTTCCTTGAGAAATAGAAGGCCGCCTTTTGCCTGCTCCAACAAGGAGAATGGGCCGTCCGCCAACGCGGCGAGGTTATCCGGCTCCACCCAGGGCGTATTGGGACGGTGCAAAAATCGAGCGCATAGATCCGTTCCGGTTCCTGGTTCGCTCGTAAGCAGCAGCGGTGTTCTCAGGTTAGCCACCTGCTCCAGCCGTTTTCTTAAATCGGCGATTAACGGGCCCCTGCCCAGGCTGGCAAGCGGAAGCGTCATGTGGGGTTTGGCCTGTCCTCCACGCAACGCCCTTCCTACAGTGCTCAACAGCTTCTGAAGCGGTACCGGTTTCTCCAGATAGCCGGATGCACCCATGCGGGTCGCCTCTACCGCGGTATCTATAGTGCCATGCCCCGACATCATCACAACCGGCATGGTGAGAAGCCCGCAACTGGCCCATTCTTTCAGCAGGGTAATGCCATCAGTATCCGGCATCCAGATATCCAGCAATACCAGATCAGGCCGGGCTTGCTTTCGCCAGGAGCGCGCCTGCCCTGCATTTTCCGCGAGCGCCACACGATAGCCCTCGTCGCGCAGGATCTCGGACAAGAGCTCCCGTATGCCGACTTCATCATCAACGACAAGTATTGTATTGTTACTCATAATTTAAGAATCAGGTTGTGAGATGGATGTAATTAATCCTGAGTATTTTATAAGTCGGCATGTTCGGTCTTTAGCATTTTCGAACACGTCTTCGGTTGCAGTTTTCCTCCACATTAAGCTCGTTCGCCAATCCCGCACGCATGAACCGAGGTGTGACCTACTCATCGCCGGGTCGCGGCTACAGCTACGTCATACTGAGGGATGACTGGCAGAGTAATCGAGATACGGGCGCCGCATGGCCGTATATTTTCTATCTGAATCGTTCCGCTATGTTCCTCGATTATTTTTTTAACGATAGGAAACCCCAGTCCTGTACCTCTTGGGTTTGGTGGTAACGTATGGTTCGAAAACCCGGGCTTTGACTTGTTCGCTGAATCCCTTGCCGTTATCGCTTACGCTAAGCCGAACTCCGCCCGGGACGGCTTCGGTGCGCACCATGATAGCGGGTTCCGCGACATCGATCACGGTATCCTGCGCATTTTGCAAGAGGTTGTGGATAACCTGCCGGAGCCGGGCCGAATCCCCTCTTACCGCCGGCAAGCCGGGGGCCATGGCCAGATAAATGCGCGGTTGGCGAGCCCCGCCAGTGGCCATGCCGGCGGCCTCATACAATGTCAGCACTTCCTGGACCAGTCCGTTGAAGTCCAGTTGATGAAACTCCAGTTCCGGCGCGCGCGCATACTCGCTGAATTCGTTAACCATTCTTTTAAGCGCCTCTACCTGATTGACGATGGTTTCAGTCGAGCGCCGCAGAATCTGGGCGTCTTCCATGCCGAGTTTTTGAGCAAGCTTATGCTGCACGCGCTCGGCGGATAGCTGTATCGGCGTCAGCGGATTTTTGATTTCATGGGCCAGACGCCGCGCCACTTCTCCCCATGCGGCCGTACGCTGCGCCTGTAGCAGACTGGTAATGTCATCAAAGACCACGACACCGCCGCCCCCTGATATATCCGGCAGACGTGTGCCGCGCAGCAGTAATACCTGATTGGCGCCATCTCTCAAGCGCTCAACCTGGCACTGCCATTCCGCTTTTTCTCCTGAATCAAATCTTTCGAGAATCTCAGCCTTGAAAAAGGCGAGCTGAGGTTCGCGCGCTGCGCATTCTTCAATCGTAAGGCCTTCCAGATTCGACAGTGGAACCTTTAGAATCTGTTCCGCGCTTGGATTTGCATTTCGCATATGCAGGCTTTCGTCGAACACTAGAACGCCGGATGATAGATTAGCCAATATGTTTTCCAGGTAAGCTCTAGCGCTTTCCACTTCTTGCTGGTTGCGCTGGGCCGTCGTCCGGGCTTCTTCCAATTGTTGAGTCATCAAATTGAATGATTCGGTCAGCACGCCCAATTCATCCCGGCTTTGCACTGGATGGCGTCTGCTGAAGTCTCCTTGAGCCACGGCACGGGTGCCTTCCGCCAGCATTCCCAAGGGCGCGCTCAGCCGTTCGCTAATGAGAAACGCCGCGGCCAGGGCGGAAAAAAGCGATAGCAGCAGCGCAAGCGTGAGCGTCACGCCATACAGGCTTTTAAGCCCTTCGCGCGACAGCAGTAATTCCTGATAATCACGGTAGGCTGCCTGCACCAACTCCGCCTCTTCGGCCAGTTGCTTCGGCACCTGCTGCAACAACTGCAATACTTGAGTAACTTCCTGCTCGCTTTGGGCGTCGATCGGCACCAGCACTTTCAGGTACAGCCCTTTGCCAGGAAGCGATTCAACCTCGCTATAAACCTTTTCAGCCTTTATCTGGCGCATGACTTCTTTGCTCAGCGTTTCAGGCACTGGCGCCGCCCCATCCGCGGGCAGAAAGGTTGTCACGACGCCATTCTGATCAAATATCGCGGCTTGCTGTACCTGAGATTGATCAATGATCTGGCTCAGTACCGGTAGCGGCGGCCCGGATTGATCGGCTAGCGTAAGCGCGGCTGTCCGCGTCTTGCTGCGCAATTCTCCCAGGAGGTTATCGAGAATAGTGCGCCCCAGGTCCAACCCCCCTTCGAGCGCCCGATCCACCTTGACATCAAACCACGACTCGATACTCTTGCTGAGGAATTGCACCGATACTCCGTATACCAACGCTCCCGGAAGAATTGCCATCAGCGAAAAGATCAGTAGCAGGCGTAATGCGAGCCTGGATCCGAACACGCCCGCGTTAAGCCTGCGCCTGAGTCTCCATAGCAGATAACCCACCACGGCCATGAGAGCCAACACAAAACCGACATTGAGGCGGATCAGGAGGCGGTATTTACGCTCGAATAGCCCGGTATCGGCGCCGGCGCTTGCCAATAAAAACAGCAGGATCGCGCCTAGACCCGCAGCGATGATAATGACATACTTCACAGACGGCTGTTATCCTGAAGCTTGGGCAAGGGCAATCGCGTGCTCCATTGCAGAATACCGGTGCTAAGATCCCACTCTTTCGAGCTAAGCGTTTCCACCTGGAAGGGCTTGGGCAATGCAGAAATATCAAGCCGCATGCGTAGCTCCACGGTATATTCCATGTCGCGTCTTAGCTCCGAGGTCGCAACGATGGGACGATCGCGAACCCGGCCAAGTGCCTGTAACGCATCTTTTAAAGTACCGAAGTTCTGGAACAGTGCGCCGCGGCTCAGGCGGTATTGGCGAGTCAGCGCATAATAGCTCAGCCCTTCTCGCACCCTGCTCTGGGCTATTCTCTCGTCCAGCCAATACCAGCGTGAATTCACCAGGTTGAGCTCGGTTACGAAATAAAGTACGATGCCTTTTTCGAGCGCATATTCCAGCTTGGGGTTGAGCATTATTTCGAAATCAGCATCAAACTGATAGCCGTCATCCACGGCTTCCAGCGTAACTGATTTCACGCGTATACCCCCTTCCGCATGAGCTGAGGAGGTCAGAAGCACCGTTGCAGCCAGTAGCATCGCCGTAGCCGCGCGCAATAGCCGCGCGAGGGGATCAGGCTTTGTGCAGCAGGGCATAAAAAAAACCGTCGTGATGGAAATTCGGCAGCAGTTGCCCTTCGACTATTTCAGTCGGGGGGAGGGGTAGCAGACGTGCATCTGTATGATGGCGTAAGAAGCCGTCCACCTGCAGCCTGTTTTCTTCGGCGAATATGGAACAGGTGGTGTAGAGCAATTTACCATCTCTGCTCAGCATTCGCCACAGGGAATCGAGAATCTCCCGTCTGTTTCCCCGCGAACTGAAAAAGGTCGCTTTCGCGCCTTAGCCATTTTATATCAGGATGACGGCGCACTACTCCGGAAGCCGAGCAGGGAACATCAGCCAGAATGCGGTCGAAGTATTCACCGTTCCACCATTTCGAGGGCTGCGAGACATCTCCATGCATGACGTGATTGGCGCTAAGGCCCAGCCGAGAGAGATTCTGCGTTATCATAGCCACTCGCGCGGCATCAACGTCGAGCGCGGTCACCTCGACGTTCGCCAGTTCCAGCAGGTGAGCGGTCTTGCCGCCTGGCGCGGCACAAGCATCCAGAACACGCATGCCGTCGCGCACATCCAGCATCGGCGCCGCCAATTGCGCGCCCATATCCTGCACTGAGACCAGCCCTTCGGCAAATCCGGGCAATTTTTCCACCGCTGCCGGTTGCGCCAATTCGAGCGCATCATTTGCCAAGCGCCTGGCGTTCACTCCATTCTTATTGAGGAGCTCCAGGTATTCCGCTATGTCGATCTTGCGCCGGTTGACCCTCAGCGTCATTGGCGGCCGCAGATTGCTGACCTCCAATATGGCCTGATAGTGCTGAGGATATTGCGCGTGCAGCCTGTTTATCCACCATTGTGGATGAGAGTATCGTCCAATCTCTGTTTGGGCTGCGCGTTCCAGCAGGGTTGTCCGTTCGCGTATGAACCTGCGCAATATGGCATTGACCAGTCCTCGTACCACCTTGTTATTATTCAGGTCGCGCGCCGCCGATACGGCGCTGTCCACAATGGCATGGGGAGCAGTTTTGCTATAGATCAGTTGATACAGGCCTACCAGTAATAAGCAACGTAGATTCTCATCCCACAGCGGTTTGTTCAGCAATAATTCGAGCAAGGTATTGAGTTGCCCGTAAAAGCGCAGTACACCGTAGCTTAAATCCTGAATCGCGCCGCGTTGCTGATCCGAGAGATCGGCATGAGCGCGCCACACGTCATGGAGTACTGCGGTCAGGCTTGCGCCAGCCAATACTTTACCTACAGCTGCCGCGGCGATACGCTGAGTTTTAATCATCCGGACATTCGAAGCGATCGCCCGGCTGCAACGGAAATCCCGAGAGAAAACTTGCCGCGCTCAGCTTTTTTCCACCGCTTTTCTGCACGATTTCCAGTACGAGTGCTCCCTTGCCGCACGCGACGACGATGCCGCCGCGTTCTATGGCAACAATTTGTCCGGGATTCCCCCCTGTGTCCGTCACGGTGCTCGCCTGCCATATCTTGATTGAAGTTCCATGAACCCGGGAGTGCGTGCCGGGATATGGATTGAACGCCCGTATTGCGCGTTCGATATTTTCGGCGCTTGATCGCCAGTCGATTTCAGCCTCCTGCTTTTCCAGCTTGGACGCGTATGTCACGCCAAATTCATTTTGAGGAACCGGTAAAAGCGTACGCTGCTGCATGTGTATCAACGCCTCCACAATGCAAAGTGCCCCCAGCAGGGCCAACTTGTCACGCAGAGTCTGGGCCGTGTCATCTTGCGCAATCAGAATATGGCGCTGTAGGAGAATGGCGCCGGTATCGAGCCCCTGATCCATTTGCATAATGGTAATCCCGGTTTCCCGATCGCCTGCCAGGATAGCCCGCTCGATCGGGGCGGCGCCCCGCCAGCGCGGCAGTAATGATGCATGAATATTAAGGCAGCCAAATTTGGGAATATTTAAAACAGCCAAGGGTAAAATCAACCCATATGCCGCTACCACCATGACATCCGCACCGACCGCGGCCAACCTCGCCTGCAATTCCGCTTGCTTGAGCGATTCCGGCTGCAGCAGGGCAAAATTGCGCTCCTGGGCAAGTAACTTGACCGCGCTTGCGTCAATTTTCATTCCCCGACCGGCCGGGCGGTCAGGCTGAGTCAGAACCAGTTCAATCTCATGCCCGGCATCCGCCAAGGCCTCAAGCGCAGGGGTGGAAAACGCCGGAGTGCCGGCAAAAATAATTTTCATATGAAGGGTTACTCAGAAGCCTGGACAAGCTGCCGAGTTACGCATCCTGGGAAACACCCCCGCATATTCAAAGCGGTAGCTCGGGTATCTTACCCGCTGTGCTTTGCAGCACAGCCGTCAAGGGACGAGCACAACTTGGGCCCTTTCGGGTGGGCTTTCGGTTCATGCCAGGTTTGCCGCCTGGCTATTAACTGAGCTATTAACTGAGCTATTAACTGAACGCTTCACGGAGGGGTTCGTTCACTTGTCCGCCGGTTGAACTACAGGGGAAGAACGCTTCGCGAGAGGCGGCAACGTTGGTACCAAGACTCCATTGATATCAGGATTCCTATCACATCACTTTTTGCCGTTGCTTTTTCAGCCTGGTCTGAATACGCGATTGCTTCAACCACGACCAGTACTCGACAAAGACCTTACCCAGCAAATGATCCATTTCATGTTGAATGCATACTGCCAGCAAACCTTCGGCTTCAAGTCGGAACGGCTTACCGTCCCGATCCCAGGCTTCGACCGTGACCCGCTCGGCGCGGGGAACTTTACCGAATACGCCGGGTACCGACAAGCAGCCTTCTTCATAATCGGATTGACCGCTGCTCGCAACGATTTCCGGATTGATCAGGACATTCAACTGATCATGGGTATCAGATATGTCGATTACAATTATTCGCTGATGCACATCAACCTGTGTGGCTGCCAGGCCGATCCCGGGGGCGGCATACATCGTTTCCGCCATCTCTTGAACCAGAGTGCGGATTTCATCGGTAATTTCCGATACGGGCGCTGCTATGGTGTGCAGCCTTTCGTCCGGATACTGCAATATTTTTAAAAGCGCCATAAAAGAGGCTTATACATTAAACTAGCCAAAAACTAACTAAGCGCAGAGTTAAACCGCATCGTTAAGAATAATTTGCCGTAAGCTTGTAAATCAAACCAGGCATTATTGTTTTTCGGGCGATATTGCTATTATATCCTAACGAACATCTTGAATAAGTCCCATGCGGGCCAGACGGCGAGGCGGCGCGAATGGCGCGCCGGACCGGGGTGCGCGAGCACCCGGTAATCAAAAGCGCGATTGTGGCGGCCCGTTCGCTGTGCGGTTCCCGCTTCGCGTAGCGCTTATTCAGGATTGCGCTAATGAAAGACATGTTTTCCAGCCCGCGCGGCGTAGGCATATGGCGACACACTTTCAGTGTTCTGCTTCGACATTGAAAAATTCGGGCTCAGCAGTAAATGAAGCGGTCGGGCCGTTTTCAGCCCGAAGCAAATACCCTGCTGTAGAGCATAAATTGTGAAGCCGATACTGGATAACGAAAAATGGTTAGCACTCGGCTTGATCGATGGCGTTGGCGACGAATCGATACGGCGATTGCTCGCGGTTTTTGGCAGCCCCTCCGAAATTCTTTCGGCAAGCACCACTTCGCTGGAGCGTGTGGTCAAAGGGAAGGTGGCGCATAATATTGCGAAAGGTCCTGACGCAAAAAAAGTTGGAACAGCGCTCAAATGGCTGGAAGATTCTGCCAACTCGGTTATCACGTTCGCTGATCCGGATTATCCGTCGTTACTACTCAACATTCCGGATCCACCGCCGATTCTCTATATCAAGGGAAGGCGCGAGCTACTGAATTCCCGCATGCTTGCCGTGGTCGGCAGCCGCAGTGCCACACCGGCGGGTCTTGCAAATGCAGAAGCTTTTTCCGAGGCAGTAAGCAATGCCGGGCTTTGCATTATTAGCGGAATGGCACTCGGAGTAGATGCCGCGGCTCATCGTGGCGGCTTGCGCGGTAGCTCAGCCAGTATCGCGGTGGTGGGAACCGGGCTGGACGTCGTCTACCCCGCCGTTAATCGCAAGCTTGCTCATGAACTCGCGGAAAAGGGTGCGCTTATTTCAGAGTTCCCGTTGGGCACTCCGCCCCTTGGCAGTAATTTTCCGCGCCGTAACCGGATTATCAGCGGCATGAGCAATGGTTGTCTGGTGGTGGAGGCCGCATTGCAAAGCGGCTCTCTCATTACCGCCAGGCAGGCGTTGGAGCAAGGGCGAGAGGTGTTTGCCATCCCTGGCTCGATACACTCTCCGCTGTCGAAAGGGTGCCACGCGCTCATCAAGCAGGGAGCAAAACTGGTGGAGAGCGCGGAGGACATCCTGGGCGAGTTAGGGTATCCGGCCGTGCGGCTTACGGCTCGCCAGGTCGGCGAACATCAGGCCGACGAATTAAAGCATGACGAATCCTTATTGCTGAGGCACCTCGGCCATGATGTCATCAGTGTCGATGCGTTGTGCCAACGTAGTGGCTTGACGGTGGAAACAGTATCGGCGATGCTATTGTCGTTCGAGCTGGATGGCGTGGTTGCCAGTCTGCCCGGCGGATGCTATCAGCGGATACGATAGCTCAGCTGAAACCCCGTCTATCCTCAGCAAGAGGTTGAACTGGTACCGTGTGATTGCATCTGGATCCGATCAATTTACTGCTGTCTGCAAGTTCAGAATTTCTTTAAGGTTACATGAGTAAAACCTTGATCATTGCCGAGAAGCCGTCTGTCGCTGCCGACATTGCGCGTGCATTGGGCGGATTCGCCAAACATACCGATTACTTCGAGAGCAGCCAATACGTTCTTTCCTCCGCTGTCGGCCACTTGCTTGAGCTGGCAGTGCCCGAACAATATGAGGTTAAACGCGGGAAATGGAGTTTCACGCATTTACCCGTGATTCCCCCGCATTTTGATCTGAATCCCATCGAGAAAACTGAATCACGGCTGAAGCTTCTGACGAGACTCATCAAGCGCAAGGATGTGGACGCTCTCATCAATGCTTGTGATGCCGGGCGCGAAGGGGAATTGATCTTTCACAACATCATCCGTCATGTTGGAACCAAAAAGCCGGTCAAGCGTCTTTGGTTGCAATCGATGACACCTGCTTCAATTCGTGAAGGCTTTACAAAATTACTCGACGATGACGCGGTGCAGCCGCTGGCCGACGCGGCCGTGAGCCGCTCTGAAGCTGACTGGCTCGTGGGCATAAACGGCACGCGCGCCATGACTGCGTTCAACTCGCAGGAAGGCGGGTTCTATAAGACAACCGTAGGCAGGGTGCAAACCCCTACGCTGGCAATTTTAATCGAGCGGGAAGACATTATCAGAAATTTTTCTCCCCGCAGTTATTGGGAGATCCACGCGACCTTTGCCGCCACTTCGGGAAAATATGATGGCCGCTGGTTCGACGAGAAGTTTTCGAAAGATAAAAAGGATGTAGAGAAAAAGGCTGAGCGGCTGTGGGATCACCGAAACGCCGAGATTATTCGTGATAAATGCCATGGTAAGTCCGGCATTGTCAGCGAAGAAAGCAAACCTGCCACGGAAATTTGCCCGCTGTTATATGATCTCACCAGCTTGCAGCGCGACGCCAACGGCCGGTTCGGTTTTTCCGCCAAGACAACACTGGGACTTGCCCAGGCGTTATATGAAAAGCATAAAGTGTTGACTTATCCGCGCACTGATTCGCGCGCATTGCCGGAAGATTACGTCGTAACCGTCACGGATATCCTGGATTCCATGCAAAATGCCGGTTACAGCGCTTTTGCAAAGCGGATCATCCAGTCAGACTGGGTCAAGCCAAACAAGCGCATATTCAACAACGCAAAGATATCTGACCATTTTGCCATTATTCCCACGTCTCTCGCGCCGAAGGGGCTGAACGATGCCGAGGCAAAACTGTACGATCTCGTTACCAAGCGCTTTCTGGCAATTTTCTATCCTGCTGCCGAATTTATGGTGACCACTCGAATCACCCGTGTCGAAGATGAACCGTTCAAAACCGAGGGTAGGGTTATGGTCAATCCTGGTTGGCAGGCCGTTTACGGCAAGGAGGCGCTCATCGAGGGAGGCGGGAATGTCTCGACGCTGGTTAAAATAAATCCGGGAGAGCGAGTCCTCGCTGAAGAAGTCAAAGTTGTTGCCAACCAGACCCGGCCGCCCGCGAGATTTAATGAAGCCACTCTGCTGTCGGCCATGGAAAGCGCGGGTAAGCTTGTGGAAGACGAAGACCTGCGTGAAGCGATGAGTGCCAAGGGATTAGGCACCCCCGCTACCCGTGCATCCATCATTGAAGGTCTCATATCCGAAAATTATCTCCAGCGAGTAGGCCGGGAGTTGCATCCAACCGCGAAGGCATTTTCACTGATCACCCTGCTGAGAGGGTTGAAGGTGCCCGAACTCACCTCACCGGAATTGACGGGTGACTGGGAGTTCAAATTGCGCCAGATTGAGCAGAGAAAACTTCAGCGCAACCAATTCATGGAAGAAATTGCCGGTATGACCAGCCATATAGTGGACCAGGCGAAAAGCCACCGCGGCGAGACGATAAGCGGAAATTTTTCCACCCTCAAATCTCCCTGCCCTAAATGCGGCGGGGTGGTACAGGAGACTTACAAAAAATTCCAGTGCCAAAAATGCGACTTTGCATTATGGAAGATTCTTGCCGGGCGGCAGTTCGAAACAGGGGAAATGGAACAGCTCATTACCCAACGCGAAGTGGGTCCGTTACAAGGTTTTCGTAGCAAGATGGGACGGCTGTTCAATGCGAACGTCAAATTGACCGGCGAATTTGAAATGAAGTTCGATTTTGGGAGTGATGGGGAAGAAGATGCGGGCGAGGTTGATTTTACTGGACAGGAATCACTGGGACAATGCCCCCGCTGTGGCAACGCGGTATTCGATCATGGGATGAGTTACGCGTGCGAAAAAGCCGTGGGCTCTACGCGCACATGCAACTTTAAAATAGCAAAAATTATACTTACGCGTCCGCTTGAACGGGAACAAGTCGTCAAGCTGTTGCACACGGGAAGAACCGACTTGCTATCAAAATTCATGTCCAAGAAGGGAAGGCCGTTCTCCGCATATCTGGTAACCGGGGCGGATGGAAAAGTGGGGTTCGAGTTTGAGCCAAAAAAGCCAAAGACAAAAACCGTAGACGCCCCATCTGAAGCGAGGACGCCAGAGCCAAAGTCCAAGGCCTCGGCATCAAAAAAATCGCTTTCCCGAAAACGTAATTCAGCGTGATGCCGTGGCAGGGAATGTCATTCTTGCGGGATCGTAGAGGTAATCCCGAAAGGGTAATTTCGGATAGCCCTCGTTTTCCGGCGGTGGCCCAACGACGGCCATACTTCGCGAGCCCGGCGATATCGGGCTCGCCCCTGCTGCTTTTATATTACGGAGACGCTGGCGCCTGATGTTTTTCGATGTACGAGACGATATCCCCGACGGAACTGAATCCTTTTGCTTCTTCGCTATCAAAGCTCATCCCGAATGCATCCTCCGCATCAAACAAAAGCTGAATCGTATCCATGGAATCAAGCCCGAGCTCTTCGAATTTTGAAGATCTGTTAATCATGGAAGCATCCAGATTCTCAACTTTCGTGGCAATAAACTGTATGACCTTTGCTTCAATATCCGCCGTATCCATCGTCTGGGCCTCATTCCTTCATTCAAGGGTAGTGAAAAGAATACTTGCATTATTGCCCCCGAATCCGAAAGCGTTACACAAGGCAACCCGGGGGTTTTTCTGCTGGGCGTGGTTGGGCGTGTAATCGAGATCGCACTCCGGATCAGCCTCATCAAGATTGATTGTCGGATGTACCGTGCCGGTGTGCAGTGCCATGATGGTAGCGATGCTGCCAATGGCGGCCGATGCACCGATAGAGTGTCCGATCATGGATTTGGTCGCGCTGACGGCAATATCGCCAGCCCGGTCACCCAAAAGACTTTTAATAGCTCGAGTTTCAACAATATCGCCGAGAGGCGTGGAGGTTGCGTGCGCGTTGATATAATCAATGGACTCCGGCTTCAAGCCAGCGTCTGCAATTGCTCCCTGCATTGCCGCGACTTGGCCATTCATGTCCGGCATCACGATATGGGTAGCGTCGCATGTCTGGCCGTAGCCTGCCAAACGGGCGTACATCTTCGCCCCTCGATCCCTTGCCCGCTCCTCCCTCTCCAGGATCAGCATGGCCGCGCCTTCCGACATTACAAAGCCATCCCGGCCTTTGGCGAAAGGCCGGGATGCCCTTGCCGGATCGTTATTGGAGTTTACAGTTAATGCATGCAATATCTCGAAACTATTGATAGTCAGCGGTAATACGCATGCCTCCGTACCTCCCGCAACGACCGCATCGGCTCTTCCTGTCCGCAAAAGATCCAGAGCCATGCCGATGGCGTTGGCGCCGGAAGAGCATGCCGTGCTGCAGGTCAGATTCACGCCTTTCAACCGATGCTTGATCGCGATCCAGGCCGCCGCCGAGTTCGCCATCGTTCGCGGTACAGTAAAGGGAGGCACGGGCTGATTCCGGAATTTACGCAAGGCGGAGGATTCGAACGTGCCGAACCCTCCCATCCCCGAACCTACACTTACAGCTAAACGTTGCGATGCATAGGCATCAAGTCCTCCGGCATCATCCAGGGCAAGACGGGTAGCCAGCAGGGCAAGCTGCGTAAACCTGTCTGTCTGCTCAATATATTTAGCGGAAAGAAAGGATGACGGATCAAATCCAATGACTTCGCCAGCAATTCGGGCGCGCAGGCCGGACGAATCAAAGCTGGTAATGCTTCGAATTCCGCTCACGCCATTGACCGCCGCTGCCCAAAATTCATCGGTGCCGATGCCGATCGGCGAAACAACTCCCATTCCCGTAACAACTACTTGCATATAGAGTCAGAATTAGTGAAAAAGGGGACAAAAAAATATTTGAAGAAGCTCCTCATGGAGCGCGCCTAGCGAGAAACTCTTGAGCAAGTTTTTCCTGGAACATGCTATAGGCGAAAGCCGGATAATCAGGCGCACGGCGAAAGTCGTGGCTCGTGCATGGCTGTGAATAGTGCCAAGCAGCAACATAAGCGGCAATGCAGTAAGTGCGGCGTATCGCCGCATCCTTTCCGGGCACTCCGCTCCCTCATTTCGTCATCCTGCCTTTCACACGGGTCAAATTCAAGATCAAGAATAGATTCGAAATCTTACCGTGCATTGAATATCATCGGGAAGAAGTATCTCAATATACCTCCCAGGATCCAAATGATGAGTATCAGGCTGGAGACTACGGCACCTCCTTCGATAACGGCCGATAAGAGCGTTGCACCTAAACTGTCAAATTCCTGGTGCCCAGCCTCATTACGCCGGGAATGGCGGCGTTTTCTCACCCAGAATTGCAGCCAAAAGACAACCGGGATAAGAGCTAGGGCCATCAGTAAGTTATATTCAGGATTTCCCATTAATCAACCTTTCCTTTAATTATGGCGAGGCAAACTTTTCCGCCACATTTCTCCTATTCCTTTTCCGCTTTTCCGATAACAGCATGGCGGGGAACTGCCGGACGTTACTGCCTTTGCTTCGGCCAGACATAATGGTCAAGCCGGCTGATTTTTAGGACTTTATATGTCAGCCATTACCACAGCGCAGCAATCAATGGCAGTATTATCTGATGCCTGCTCTCATGCGGGAAGAATTGCTGAATCCCGCTCGAGCTGTAAACCTATTATAATATCACACGTCATCAGCGTGTCACCGAGTTACACACTTCGACCATTCTCTCCATGCCGGAACGCCGCAGCTATATTGGAAAGGCATTTCCCCTCCCGTAAAGCCAACTGTGATCCTCTGGGGTGTCCTGTCAGAAGTTCTATAGGCCACAGGTTCGCGCCATTCAAGGGAACGCCACCCTCACATTTCTTATGCAGCAGTTAAATCCAGCACCGGCTCTGATCAAAAAAGCCGCCGAACCCACAGCAGGAAGAGTGATCGTGTGCCCGGTCACCAACCGCCGCGAAATGGGCACATTTATTGATGTTCCATGGCATATCTATGCCGATGAGCCTCTGTGGGTGCCGCCTTTGCGCCTGGAGCGGCGCTTGCATTTTTCGAAGTTCAATCCTTTTTTCGAGCATGGGGAATGGCAGGCCTGGATCGCATACCGGAACAATCAGCCCGTAGGAAGGGTCAGTGCGCAGATCGATCAATTGCACCGGGAACGCTATGGTTCTGACACCGGTCATTTCGGGTTGCTGGAAGGCATCGAAGATGCAGAGGTATTTGCCTCGCTGCTGCATACGGCAGAAGAATGGCTGGTTGCCCGGCAGGCGAGGCAAATAAGTGGCCCGTTCAATTTATCCATCAATCAGGAGTGTGGCATCCTGGTAGCGGGTTTCGATACACCTCCCGCAGTGATGATGCCGCACTCGCGCAAATGGTATGGGCAGCTACTGGAAGCGCAAGGCTATCGCCCGGTAAAGGATATGCTTGCCTACTGGGTGGAGGTGGACTTTGAGGTTCCAAGACTGATGAGCGCGCTCGTCGAGAGGTTTTCCGGGCAGATACGGCTGAGGGCGCTAAACCGCAGTAAGTTCAGCGAAGAGATCGAGGTGCTGCGCGATATATTCAACGATGCCTGGTCTGAGAATTGGGGGTTTGTTCCTTTTACCAAGGCTGAGTTTGCGGAGCTGGGGAATAGCCTGCGTCTGCTTGTACCTGATGAGGCGATTGCGATCGCCGAAGTGGATGGAGTTCCAGCGGCATTCATGGTCGGGCTACCGAATCTTAACGAGATTTTTGCCGAGCTTGACGGAAAATTATTCCCTTTTGGCTGGGCCCGGCTGATCAGGCAACTCAGGTCCAGAAGAGTCCGTACTGCCCGCATACCTCTGATGGGGGTGCGCAAGCAATTCCAGACTACACCTCTCGGGGCGGCGCTGGCTTTCGTGGTGATCGATGCCCTTGGAAAAGTGGGACGAGACTGGGGTATCCGGGCGGTTGAGCTATCATGGATTCTTGAGGATAACAAACCAATGCGCAGAATGCTTGATAGCATAGGATGCAAAGAGTATAAGCGTTACCGAATTTATGGAAAAACACTGTAGCCGGGCCCATCCGTTGCGCACCAACCCGATATTCATTCAATGACCGGACAAAACCAGTTTACCGCGGTGGTGCTCGCGGCGGATCGCGCGGGAAACGATCCCGTGGCGCGCAAGACGGGCGTGGCCTGCAAAGCGATTGCGCCTGTCGGTGGTACGCCTATGATCATTCGCGTCCTTGACGCGCTGGAGGCCAGCGATATGGTAGCGGCGATTATAATATGCGGTCCGCCCAAGCACATGCTTTCTGAATGTCCCGAGTTGGAAGAGCGCATCGAAAGCGGACGCGTCACGTGGATTCCGAACCTGGATTCGCCCAGCCGCAGCGCAAACGGCGCTCTGGCTCGAATCGATCTTGATATGCCGGTATTGCTGACAACGGCCGATCATGCGTTATTAACGCCCTCAATAGTGCAGTACTTTCTAAGCAAATCGCAAATGGCCGATGCCGACGCCACTGTCGGGGTGGTTAAATATGAAGATGTAATGGCCGCGTTTCCAGGTGGAAAGCGAACCGTGATACGGCTGCGAGACGGAGGCTTCTGTGGCTGCAATCTCTACGCGTTCCTTAATCATCGCGGCCGCGGCCTTGTTTCGTTCTGGCAACGGGCAGAAGATTTGCGCAAACGGCCCTGGTTATTGATCGGGCAAGTATTTGGCCTTTCGGTGGTAATCTGGTATTTGCTCGGGTTGCTGTCAATCGATCGCGGACTGCGCGCAGTCTCGGCCAAGACCGGCATAAAGGTTCGGCCAGTGCTTCTACCCTATCCGCAAGCAGGTGTGGACGTCGATAAGGTTGAAGATTTACTGCTTGCGGAATCCGTACTGAGTGGTATTACGCCCGTTACCCGAGAGTGAGCCGAGCTCCGGGACTCATCCGATAATCATAAGTTCCGGCTTCAAGCAGCGGCAGAGATTCCTTGAAAATCATCGAGCGATACATTGCGCAGGAGTTGCTGATACCGTTTACGGTGGTGATCACCATCTTATCGGTATTGTATTCAAGCTTTATCAGCGCCAGTCTCCTGTCTGGCGCGGTGACGGAATCGCTTGGCATCGCGGCAACGCTGAAGCTCATACTGCTGAAAACGGTCATCGCACTGGATGTGCTGATGTCGATTTCTCTGTATGTGGCGGTCGTCATGGGCCTCAGCCGGATGAACAGGGATCAGGAAATAAGCGTTTTGCGCGCCGCAGGCGTGAGCGAGCACCGCATAACCTATGTCGTACTCATAGTCGCCATTCCTATCGGGATCGCCACCGGAGTACTCTCGATCTTCATTCGCCCATGGGCTTACGAAGAGAGTTATACGTTGAATGCTCAGGCAGAGGCTGAATTAAATACCGATCGGTTCCAGGCGGGCCGTTTTTATGGAAGCGAGCGCAAAGGCAGGGTGGTTTATATTCAAACCAAGGACGCTTCCGGCAAGCAAATGAACGATGTGTTCCATTACATTAACAAGAACGGTATCAGCGAGATCATCCTGGCCAGAGAAGCTCGCCAGCAGCAACCTGTGGCCGGCCAGCGGCCCCAGATACATCTGACGGATGGCTTCGTTTATCGGCTCATGCATTCCGGAGCAAAGGATACTGTTGCCCAATTTGAAAAACTGGTTTATTTCACTGATAGCGGCAATGTGCAAAATTTCAGACGGCGAGCCGCGCCCGTCGGAGTATTGATGGAATCCGATAAGCCGCGCGACATTGCTGAATTACAGTGGCGGTTTTCACGCCCTATCGCTACGATTCTGCTCGCCCTGATTGCTGTGCCGTTCAGCCGTTCTCCACCTCGTAAGGATAAAGGTGAAAGGACGATTTTTGCCGCAGCGCTGGTTTTCGCCATTTATTATATTCTGAGCGGACTAGCGCAAACATGGGTGGAGCAGGGAACGCTCGGTAAAATTCCGGGTGTCTGGTGGCTTTACGGGCTGATGCTCATTGCAGCATTTGGCTCCCTGTCGCCTGGTTTCCGGCAGAAACGAATCCTGCGCCAATGACGACAATTAGCCGCTATCTGGCCGTGCAGGTGGTGATAGGCCTTGCAATCGCCACTGCCATACTATTGCCCTTGTTCAGCTTTCTCGACCTGCTGGATCAGCTTCATGACGTAGGGAAGGGGACCTATCAGGTTAAAGATGCGTTCCTAAGCACCGCACTACTGCTGCCGAGAAGATTTATTCAGCTTGCGCCTTTTGTTGCGCTGCTCGGAAACGTCATCGCATTAGGGCGTCTGGCTGTCGGATCCGAGTTAACGGTACTCCGCGCGGCGGGCGTATCGCCTTTTCGTATCAGTCTTGTGCCAATAGCAGTAGGACTAATACTATTGGTTTTTAATCTCCTGATGGATCAGTTCATCGCTGCCCAGCTCCAGCAGCAGGCCATCTCAACCCGGGCCGCCGCCCTCGAGAAGAGCGCGGCGCTTGGCAAGGGTCTGGGTATCTGGACGCGCGACGAGCGGAACATATTGCGCATCGGTGAGATGCTGCATGCGAGCAAGGCGGCGGATATCGAGGTGATGCATTTCGACGATAATGGTTTTCTGCAAACATACATCCATGCAAAACATGCGGATTTCATAGATGGCGATCTGTGGGAACTTAGCGATGTCACCACCAAGACATTCACCGGGAACCGGATAGAGTCGGTAAACACAAACTCCATGAAATGGAAATCATTCCTGAATCCGGATGATATTTCGACTTTGACCAAGCCGCCGGAAAGTTTATCGCCGATCGAGCTATTCCAGCATGTGCGATTTTTACGCTCCACCGGCCAGGAAGCGGATGCCTATGCGCTTGCGTTGTGGCGCAAGGCGGGCGGGGCATTGACTACAATCGCGATGTTGCTGTTTTCAATACCTTTCGTTTTTGCATCGGTCAGGACCGGGCTTGCCAACAGGCTGGTCCTTGCGTCGATGCTTGGCATGACTGTCTATTTGTTCGATCAGATCATTGCAAACGCGGGCTTGCTGTTGCGCTTGAATCCGGCGCTCACGGCGCTTTTTCCCGGGCTGATGCTGATCGCATTTGCGGGCTTCTGGCTACGGCGAATTTTTTAATGCTGCCTGCTTTTCCCGGAAGGGAAACCGACAGCCGCCGGATCGTAATCATTTATAACGGTGAGCCGGTAGCGGAACAGATCGCGCTGCGCCCTTACGTGCGGGCGACGGGACCTCTGCCGATCGAGCACCATTGGTTGTACTCGATCACCATCGAACAAACGACCACATTCGACCGTAAATACCATTGACCACGTATATCCTTATTATCGGCGACAGCGAAACAGAAATCTGGGGTTTGAGCGGGCGCGAGCGTCTGCAACGTATGTTGGCGCCATTCAAACAGGCCACGCTGACCGATGATCCGAAACAGATTCCGGTAGGGGCCTCGGCGTTGGTTTTGCGCGCGGATCATCTGTTTGACGCCAGGGTGCTGGCGGCGTTGATCAATGCCCAAACGGATTTTGTTCTGGCAAGTGATAAGGGCCAGTCAATTGCGATACGGATTGCAGAAGGCGACGTGCATCAGGTGCTTGGTGACTTTACGGCCGATGACAAGGAACAGAAGGGGCAAATTTATGCTGCCTTGCCCCGGCATAAGCTCAAGGATCTGAATCTGCTGGATCTCCGGCAAAATCTGAAGAAGAGGGACCCTCCCTACGTATTACCCATCAGTAATGAAAACCGGGCAATGCTCGAGTCCGAACTGTTTGCCCGATCCTACAAGGGTGTGACCGATCTTGTGACGAAATGGCTCTGGCCTTTTCCAGCATTCTGGGTCGTACGTTTTTGCGTGCGTTTCGGGTTGCGGCCGAATCAGGTCACACTGCTCAGTCTCTTATTTGCCGTGCTGGCCGGGATTGCTTTCTGGTATGGCCACTATGGTACCGGTCTGGCGATGGGATGGCTGATGACCTTTCTGGATACCGTCGATGGAAAGCTGGCACGCGTAACAGTCACCTCAAGCCGCATCGGAGACGTGCTCGATCATGGCCTGGATATTATCCATCCACCGCTCTGGTATATTGCCTGGGGTGCCGGCCTGCCAGCAGAGTTACCGGCAGCCCCCGATTTGACGATACTGATCTGGCTGATACTGATCGGTTATATCGGTGGCCGGTTATGTGAAGGAGCATTCCAGTTCTGGGTCGCATCATTTGATATCTTTATCTGGCGCCCTCTCGATTCTTTTAATCGGCTCATCACTGCCCGGCGCAATCCCAACCTGATCCTATTGACGCTCGGCTGGCTTGCAGGCAGACCAGACATCGGTCTCTGGTCTGTTGTGGTATGGCATTTGCTCTCGACCGTTTTTCTTGCCGTCCGCGTCATGATGGGCTGGCTAGCGCGGCGGTCCCACGGTATTTTGCGCTCATGGTTTGAGGAGATCGTTCCTGGCCGCGACGATGGGAAACTGGCCGTTCGTATTTTTGTTCCTTTAATGATCAAGGCAAATGGTAGAAAAGCCACGGACGGATAGATTGGGTTCTGGGGCAGCCACAATCGGATTGCTTTTCAATCCTCTTAGCGGGCGTATTCGCAAGCGCAAGGATTCGATAAGAAGAGTGATTGACGAGATACCGGGTGGGTCCTGCAGAGAAGTAACGAATGCGCTTGAGATTAACGCTTCGGTCGACGCTTTCATCAGTGCGGGTGTTGATTTGCTGGTCATCGTTGGCGGAGACGGCACGGTTCAAGGTGTATTGTGCCACCTGTTCGCAATGTATCCGCTTATCGAGTGGCCTGTGTTGACAGTCGTGCCGGGTGGCACGACCAATATGACCGCGCTTGATCTGGGCCTTCGCGGCAGCCCCGAGTCCATCTTGCGGCAACTGGGGGATTCGTTGCTGAAGCGGACTCCACCCTTACTATATCAACGCCATGTTCTATGCATCGAACAAGCGGGGGCTGCAAAGGTTTATGGGATGTTTTTCGGCGTGGGGCTTATTGCTCGGGCGGTGATATTCTCACAGAGCAGAATTAAGCAGCTGGGTATTACCGGTGAAATTTATTCAGGAATCATCACGCTTGGTTATCTGGCGGGTGTGCTTTTAGGGCGCCGCAGCGGGGCGTGGGCGCCGGTCCAAATGTCCATTACCGAAAGAAATGTTGAGCTTCACCGAGGATCATTCTCATTTCTTTTCGCCAGTACCCTCGATCGCCTGTTATTTGGCATGCGGCCGTACTGGGGAAAGGAGCAGGAGCCGCTGCATGTGACTTTTGTCCGGACGCAGCGCAAGCGGCCTCTGCGCTCGTTATTGCAGTTACTTTCCGGCCGCGGGGACATTCTCGAAGAAAAAAACGGTTATCACAGTTGCAATACCCAGGTATTGGAGTTGCTGATAGATGATGATTATATCGTCGATGGTGAGTCGTACCGCGCAGGGAGCCAGGGTGGACCATTACGCATTTCGGCAGCCGGTCCGGTCACCTTTCTGGTTGCGGCCAACGCGAACTCAGGCCCATAACATGTGGAGCAAGAAATCAATAGACGAGCAGCAGCTTCCGGGTGGTTTGATCTCGGAAATGGCTTCGTTGAGTTCCAAAGCCGTATCCCGGGACTTTCTTGTTCTGACTGAAGCCTTGAAATCACGATTCGGCTCATCATTGGAGGCTGTTCTGCTCTATGGATCCTGTTTGCGCTCCCAGGAGATCGGTGATGGGGTCGCGGACTTTTATGTCGTAGTGAACAGCTACAGTAATGCTTATCCTGAACGCTATCTTCGTTACTTCAATGCCTGGCTGCCGCCGAATGTGTTTTATCTGGAAGTGGCAAACCATGAAAAGAAATTTCGTGCCAAATATGCAGTCGTTTCAATGGCAGATTTTGAGCAGGGAACCCGGCACTGGTTTCATCCTTATCTATGGGCCCGCTTTGCCCAGCCTTCCCGGTTGCTATATGCACGTGACGAAGTCATCCGCCAGCATATTCATCAAGCCCTGGGGCATGCAGTGGTAAAGTTTCTCAAATCCAGCCTTCCGGTGCTCGGCCCGTCCGTGGTCAATGCCGAAGCAATCTGGATCAACGGATTGACCCAGACCTACGCGGCGGAATTGCGGCCTGAGCGCGCGGAGCGCGCGCGCCAGCTCGTGCAATTGAATCTGGATGACTACGCACTGCTGACCCGGCGCGCCATGCCCGCGTTAGCGGGAATGACAGAAGTTTTGACAGACGGAAATTACCAATGCCTGGCCGGCGCGTCAGAGCGTCAACATTCACTATGGCATTGGCGCTTACGCCGCTGGCAAGGAAAAGTTCTATCTGTGCTCCGCCTTACAAAGGCGGCGTTTACCTTTAACGACAGCATCAGTTATGCCGCATGGAAGATCGAACGCCACACTGGCGTCCGCGTCGAGGTAACGCCCATGCTGCGACGGCACCCGGTGCTATGGGGTTTAAAGGTCTCCTGGAAATTGTTGCGGCGCGGGGTGATGCGCTAGCAGAGCGCTCAAGCATCAAGCCAGACAGTGAAGCCGGGATTGAAGCTTTCGCGGCCGATCACTGATATGTCTCCGCTTCGGCATATTTGCGCGGTGTCACTTCGCTTGATTGGAGAATCAGATCGCAAACTTCGCGCACTGCACCATGGCCGCCAGAGTGTGTGCAAATATAGTGAGCTTGCCGCAGAATTTCTGAAACGGCGTCCGCCGGGCAAAAAGCACTGCCGACCCAGCTCAAACATTCCAGATCGCTGAGGTCGTCGCCGACATATCCGATATTTTGCGGGGAAATGCCCCAGCGTTTTGACAACTCCAGTAGAAGCGGGAGTTTATTCTTTACGCCCGGGTAATACTCATCGATACGCAGCTTCTTCATCCTGGCAGCGACGGCTGGGCTGTCCTCAGTGCTGATAACGCAAACGCTTATGCCGTTTTCACGCAACAACTGCAAGCCATGGGCATCGCGCGTATTGAATTTCTTCAGCGCCTCACCGGCGGGCCCATAATACATTCCGGCGTCGGTAAGCGTACCATCTACATCCAATACCAAAGCTTTAACCTGCGAGGCGCGAGCCTTGGCCGATATCAGTTTTTGTTTCAACAGAAGCTGCTCTACAACCAGCCAGCCTGCTTCATCGATCATCTCGATTGCGGTCTCGGCAGCCATTTCATGGATGCCGATGCGGCCACCTAAGCGGCAGCCGTAATCTCTGAGCGATTCCGCGCTGGTTAAATAGAAGGCGCCATTTTCCACCAGATACTCTTCAAGGTTCTGAGGTGAGAGGGCGTTTCGCGGGGTCATAGTCAACCGGTGCGCCTGTCCGGGTCCACAAGAAGCGTTTTGACTGCACGGCGGTTAGAAGGGAATCAAGCTTTTCCGAAAGAAACTTGTGCCTGGCGGTGCGAAAATCTTCCGCGCGCGTGAGGGGCGAGGCCGCCTGAAACAGGCATACGACATCGAAAGGAATTTTCTCTTGAAACTCAAGCAGGACACGATCCGTGCTCCCATCACCCATCACGGCGGAATAGTCGAGAACCTTGACCATCCTGTCCGCCGATGGAAATTCATCGGATACTATTTTGCGAATCTCTGCCGGCGAATCGGTAGCGAGATAGATGGCATCGAAACATCCGGATGCAATAGCCTGCTCAAGACCCCAGGAGAATAACGGCCGTCCCGCAATTCGACGCGCACCATTTACCGGGACTGATACTGGATTTTCATGCATAGGCATGAAAGCTACCCAGCGCATCAGTTGAAGTGAACCCCTTGCACGCGCTTGAGTTTATCGCGCTGCGCGAACTCGATTTCCGTCATTTCATTTTCTTTGAACTTCAGTGTCTTGCAGACATTGCGAACATCCCGAACCAGCTTGCGCAACCCGTCCGGCTCCAATGAGGCGGCGTGGTCGGTTCCCTTCCAGGTGCGGTCCAAGGTGAAATGCCGTTCAATCCAGGATGCACCCAAAGCGACGGCTGCAATGTCGATGGCAATGCCGAGATGATGGCCTGAAAATCCGATTTGCTTGACACGTGAGCCAAACCTCTCATTGAGGGTTTGTATCTCGAGCAGGCAGACTTGCTCAAAAGGAACGGGATATCCGGACGTGCAGGCATACAGCACAACCCGGTCGGCGGCACCGCACTTCTCCATCAATTGCACGATCTGCTCTTGTTCAGCAGAAGTGGTCATGCCTACGGATATGTGAATGTCACCGCCATAATCGGTTGCCAGATATCTCAGCATGGGAAAGTTGAGATTGCACGCCGAGGGTATCTTGATGAATTCCGGATTGAGGCCGGCAATTTCTTTTGCCGAGGTGAGGTCCCAGACCGATGTCGAGTAGCCGATCCCGAATTCCCGGCACCATTGTTGTAATTGTTGATGCTGATCTACATCGAACTCGAGAAATTCACGATGAGCCCCATAGCTTTCACCATAACTGTTTTGAGGGTTCGGGTGGCGCGCGTTATATTCCTCGGGGGTAAGCAATTCCTTATTGGAACGTTTCTGAAACTTTACGAAATCACATTTGGCAAAGGTTGCCGCGATCCCTATCATTTCGCGCGCGATCTCAATATCCCCTTTATGATTACAGCCTATTTCAGCGATGACTTTTGGTGTCTTCATAAATAAGTTACGACTAATCCTCTGATTAAATGAAAATAAATGTCAAATTCGAGCCCATATTCGGCGAGCACGCCACTATATCATACGGATTCGAAAAGTTTTTTGAAAAGAGATGGCGGGGTTTAACTCAGAAAGCCGCTAACCATGGATTCTGAATAGGTGTTTTGAATGTTGTTTGACTCTGATGTTGCCGAAACGATTCAATAAATGGCCAAAACGCGCGATTTTCTTCTCAATCTCCGCGACCGGGATCTCGGGAAAGCGGTGGTCGTGGTATGAAAGCCTGTTGGGGCCCGGGCGGCGCATGTTCAAATTCGTGACCGAAGCCTTTAGCTTGGCGAGCGCCCACCCCCGGGCATATGTTCCGACGGGGCTTGCAGGCGGCTGCTTTCTACCGTAGCCGCTGTCCTCCAGGATGTCGACAATACGCTCGCAAGCCAAACGCCCATTTTGGGCCGCCAGATAATAATCGATAAGTGTCTTGCGTTCCTCACCCCCGCGACGCCCAGTTCACCTTCGAGAATTCCGGCCAGAGTATTCTGCAATTCTTCAAAATTGAAGGACTGATAGCTTAGCTTGGTGGGCAGGCCCTGAAACTCATAGTCATAATATTCGTTGAATGTCGCAAGGTAAGATATGGCGGGTACCCCAAGCGCGTAGGCCTCCAGTCCCGTCGTGCAACCGTTGTGCACCATTGTTTTAGCAGCCAGAAGCCAGGGAATGACATTGCCTTCATTGGTGACTTTCACCCGGCTGGCATTTTGCGGCAATATCATTGTAGACCTTGAAATTTTCGCTCGGATGCGGCCGGACGACGATCGTCAGATCGGGAAAAGCCTGTTCCAGGGCCGGAATGAGCTGCTTGAAGTCCTCCAGTATCGCCTGTTTATGATCCCACAGTCCTTCGGCAAATTCGCGGCTCACTCCAATCCCGGCCTGGCCGCGCCGGGATGTCTTTCGGCCATCTTTCGTTGGCACGAACAAACCAATATTTGGAATGAAGGGGTTTACGTCAGTAAAATTCGTGTTGATGAGTATGAAGTCGCCATAAAGCTTTACGCAGCCTTTCCACTTCCATATCAAAATAGGGGCGCATTTCGGGCCGCAATATATCCCCGCGGGGATTTCCGGTGATATGGATAGGCATGTTTGCAGGCAGTTGCGGATACTGCTGAAGCAGATCGACATTTTCCTGACCCCAGGCAAATACGTGGGATACGTTCCTGATCGTTGTCGGAGACAGCCGCAGGCTGAAATAGGTTTCGGCTGGCGGATGAACCAGCGCCTCTTCTTCCCATGCGACAATCTCGTGACCGAGCATACGCAGAATCCTGAACATCGAGTTGCTCAGGCTGCGCATGCTTTTCGCCAGATATACACCACGCGGAAGCGACGCGACCTCGAAATGAACGAATGCACGTGAACCGATAATCACCGGAAAGCCGCGCTCCGCCGCTATACAGGACAGCAGGAGTTTCGCGTCCAGTTCGCGAACCTGGTTTTCAACGGGAATAATAAGGGTTGAAGCGGAATTAACCATATTTTCAAAGCTTCAAGTAAGCAACTCCAATCATCTATTATCGCATTGACGGAGTGCAAGGTAAATCATTCGTACATAGACGAAACGTAGACGAAGTTTGTAAGCTTGGCCGGCTGGGGCGGTCCCCGAGTTTTATTATCAATTTACCGATAAGCTACAAAGATGGGCAGTGTTGAAGTCTTTATGATGGCATCGATAGCAGGACCCAGGGAGGGAAACCTGCTTCTCACATCGGGGAGGCCTTAGCCGAATTCGAACACCACTGATTTCCGAGCGTTCAAGGGCCGGAATGCAGGCAGCAAGGCGGCAGGCAAAGCGCTTGGGCCGCTCGGCCAAGCCGAATCTGGACCAACTAAATCATGCGGCAGAAATGTTGGAAGGGGCGGGAAACTGTTTACGGCATGGCCGGAGCTGCTAAAGCAGATCGTACGACCTTGCATCGTCGAGTGCTGAAGCGAAAAAGCAAAACGCTTAAACGCAAATCTAATTATGATTCAAATTTCCCCTGGTTTGGCTTCGCCAACTTGGAATCCCGGCATCGATCAGCTCTGATGCAGGAAACTTGATTCAAGTGAAACCGATTATAAAACGTTTGTATTTCCAGCCTATTTGATGCATATCCTGATTATTGAAGATGAAAAAAAGACTTCCTCCTTTCTCAGAAAAGGGTTAACCGAGTCAGGATATGTTGTCGATACTGAAGAAAATGGCGATAAGGGTCTGCTTCTGGCTCTCGATATCAATTACGATTTGATCATCCTGGACGTCATGCTTCCGAGCCGGGATGGCTGGTCCATCCTGTCAACGTTGCGCCAGGCGGGCAAGCGGATACCCGTGCTGTTCCTTACGGCCAGAGATGCCGTACAAGACCGGGTAAGGGGGCTGGAACTGGGCGCCGACGATTACCTGATCAAGCCGTTTGCGTTTTCCGAGCTGCTGGCCAGAGTCCGCCTGTTGTTGCGGCGTGCGCCAGCAAGACCAAGCGAGACTCTGCAAATTGCCGATTTGGAGATTGAATTCGCGCGTCAGAAAGCAACTCGCGGCGGTCGGCGTCTTGACCTCACCCCGAAAGAATTTGCTCTTCTGTCGTTACTGATGCGGCGCACGGGGGAAGTTCTTTCCCGTACATTTATTGCCGAGCAGGTCTGGGACATCAATTTCGACAGCGATACCAACGTCATCGATGTGGCCATACGCCGATTGCGCAGCAAGGTCGATGATCCATTTGAAAAAAAACTGATTAATACGGTGCGTGGTGTAGGGTACGTATTTGAAGACAGATAGTATCCGCGAGATTAAAGCCGCTTTCAGTTCTCCTCACTGGTCGATCACCCGGCAGCTCGCATGGCTGTATGCGTTATCGAGCTCCATCATGCTCATCTTTGCTTCAGGATTTCTCTACTGGGTCCTCATCGCTACGCTGGAACAGGAGGATGAGCAATTTCTCAATGGTCGGCTTCATGTTCTCGACGTTATTTTACAGACTGGAAACTCTAAAGCTCTTGAGCATGAAATCGCCGAGGAAAATATAGGATTCCCAAGCTCTCAATATCTTACCTACAGCCGAATACTGGACGAATCGGGTCGCACGCTTTATGAAGCGCCTGGCATGAATCTAGAAATTCCACCCGCGGTATTTCCTGGTCCAAACGAGTTGACTGGTAAAGCAAAAAAATGGCGCTCTACCACTAATAGGAGCTACCTGCTCTCCGCCAGACAGACGGGAGGCGACGACACTATCAGACCAAAGCGGCAAATTCAGGTGGCATTGGATGAAACAGGAGAGGAAATACTGATCAGCCGATATGAGCGCTATTTAACTGTGGTGTTATTAATCGGCATTTTGGCGTCCGCAGCCATCGGGGTAATTACAGCGCAGCGCGGCATGAAACCTTTGACGGATATCACCAGGGCCGCCGAGCGCATCACTGCGAGTCAACTGCACGAGCGCATCGATGCGGCACGGTGGCCCCAAGAATTGATTTCACTGGCACGGGCGTTCGACGGGATGCTTGATCGGTTGGAGGATTCATTTAATCGTCTTTCTCAATTTTCGGCTGATCTGGCGCATGAACTGCGCACGCCCATCAATAATCTGCGTGGAGAAGCAGAAGTGGCCCTATCCAGACCACGCGAGGCAAATGAATATCGCGAAATACTTGCATCAAGCCTTGAGGAATACGATCGCTTGTCACGCATGATGGACAGCTTGCTATTCCTGGCCAAAGCCGACAGCGCACAGACGATGATTACCTGTCTAACAGTGGATGTGGCCACGGAAATCAAGAAAATTGTTGCTTTTTATGAAGCATTGGCCGCAGAGCAAAATGTTGGGATAACTTGCGGGGGAAGCGGGACAATAAATGCCGACCCGATTCTTTTTCGAAGGGCCATTAGCAATCTTCTTTCAAATGCCCTGCATTACACGCCAACTGGTGGAGAAATTGTTTTTTCGATCCATTGTGTTGATAGCGGGATCGAGGTCATCTGTCGCGATAGCGGAATAGGGATCGCGCAAGAGCATTTGCCGAAAATATTTGACCGCTTTTACCGGATCAGTCCTTCTCGCAATGCTAAAACAGAAGGCGCCGGATTAGGACTGGCTATCGTAAAATCAATTGTCGGCCTCCACCGTGGCAAGATCACGGTACAAAGCGTCATCGGCCAAGGTACCTCAGTACGGCTTTTCTTCCCGGCGTAACCGTATGTCCTAACTCTCCTGCGGACAAGCAAGCTCGTCCAATCCCGCTTCGTATAGCGTCGTCCCTACCTATATCGGTATCCAGCCCGTCCCCGAACATTACAGATTCGTAATGCCTTTGCCACCATTCCGTCAGAATTCCCTCCCTATAATTTCCGCCGATGACACTTGGAATATCTTGCCAGGAAACGTGTATACGCACCGGAAACCGGAACAGTAATTGAAGGGGCGATATGACAATATTGTCCATCAAAGCGCTGCTGGGTGCGTCCGTGATAATAATCATCAGCCTGCTGGCGCAGATGAAAAATTACTTTCTTGCCGGGCTGGTGCCGTTATTTCCTGCTTTTGCATTGACCACTCATTACATCGTTGGTAGTGAACGCACTCATGGCGAACTCAAAATACTATCTTGTTCAGTCTGTGCGGCGTGATCCCGCTCTTTGTCTACCTGGTGGCGATCTATATCCTGGTCGACCTCATGCCATTGAAATGGACGCTTTGTGGTGTCTGCCCGCCGGCTTATTATTGATTTTTCGGATGAAGTTTGAGCCAAGCACTGCTTGATTACGGTCCAGCTCGGGTCAGCAGGGTCGGCGCACTATCGGTCAAATAGGAATATTTCCATGAAGCCAATTAGCAAATATGAAATGTCTATAGCTCATCCTTCTGACCAAATCAACACTTCTGCTGTCGCTTCCATCATCATCCTTTCAGGCTGTTAGTGACTTGTTAAAAAGATTTTCACTCAGGTGTTTTCACGATCCAAAAAGAGTTGAAGAATATGTTGATTTATTCTCTCTGCGAGCGTTGTGTAAAGCATTGGAAGCAGATCGAATGGCAAGCAAAAACTCTGCGCTCGAAAAATCCGTCTCGGCGTTTGAGGAAAAGCCTTTTGAACCCGAATACGATGACTTGTGCCGTCTTCATTGGATCGCGTTAAGTCGTAAAGTCATTAACACTCTCGAGTTTGGCAGTGGCTACAGCACAGCAATCCTTGCTGACGCGATGCGCACGCTTAACAAACATTTTGGTGAGTGGGCAAAGAACTCTATACGTAGCGAAAATCCTTTTCACGTATACGCGGTTGAAGAAGAACAGCGTTTTTTAGAAATCACCCAATTAAGACTTGGACCCAAACTTCAAGCATTCGCCACCGTTTCTCGCAGCTCTGTTGATATTTTGATTCACGACAATAGAATCGCGAGCGTGTATTCAAAGCTACCCAACATATCCCCCGACTTTATCTATCTCGATGGTCCCTCTCAGTTTGCTACTACACAAGAGATAAACGGTTTCTCGTTTAACAGTAAAGCAAGAATGCCCATGTCGGCGGATATTTTGAGAGTTGAGTTTTTTCTGGAACCAGGCACGCTTATTCTGGTAGATGGTAGAACTGCTAATGCCCGTTTTTTGAAATCCTATCTACGCCGAAACTGGGCCTATCTACACGATCCAATCGGAGATATTCATTACTTTGAACTACAGGAAGAACCTCTAGGGCCCTTTAATAAGTTAAAGCTTGAGTTTTGCTTAAATGGAAGCTGGCTTATTAGATAGACCCACAGTCTGGGCAAACTCAAGTTGCGGCCAGGGACCGATCATTGAGAGCCGTGGGGCCGTCAGCTTTTCCAGGCGTTTAGTCTCACGCAGCTTATAGAACAAAATAAATTAAAGAATCAATAGCTTATAGAGATACCCTTGATATTCGGCAAATTTCAAACTGACCACTACCCGGGATTTGCATTGCTTGACAATCACTTATCCCAAGGGCATCATTCCGGCACCCCAAACTGGGCCATCAAGCCGGGCCATCAAGCCTGCTGAATTGGAGCAGCGCAGACCGTAGCCGATGTTGATTTATTCGCTCATTCCCGCACGGGGAGGATCAAAAGCCGTACCCCATAAAAATATCCGGCTTTTGCGGGGAAAGCCTCTTATCGCCCATTCGATTGAAATTTCCCTCAAGTGTCCTTCCATCCAGCGAACTTTTGTCAGCACGGATTCGGAAAATATTGCCGAGGTCGCGAGAAACGCCGGTGCCGAGGTACCCTTTTTGAGGCCTGCCGAGCTGGCGCAGGACGATACGCGGGACTTGCCCGTATTCCATCATTTTCTCGAATGGCTGAAACAAAATCGGGTTCCACTTCCCGACGCCATCTTTCAATTCCGTCCAACTTCCCCCTCGCGTAGCGTTTCGAAAATAGAAGAAGCTGTTGAGCTTCTGAAAAAAAATCCGGAAGCAGATTCGGTTCGAGGAGTCATTGAGCCAGGGCAAAATCCTTACAAGATGTGGACCATTGGAGAGGACGGTTTCATGCGACCCCTCTTGAGTATTCCAGGAATTCCAGAGCCTTTCAACGAGCCGAGACAAAGTTTGCCCAAGTCGTATTGGCAAATCGGTTACCTGGATTTGATTCGCACCCGGACCATTCTGGAAAAAAATTCGCTCACCGGCACACACATCTTGCCGCTTAAAATCGCCAGCAAGGACTCCATCGATATCGATGATGAATTCTCGTTTCAATTGGCTGAGTTCCTGATGGAAAGACGAGGAAGCACCGCTTGAAGGCTCTGGTGGTTGGCCTTGGGTCCATCGGAGTCAGGCATCTCAATAATCTGCATACGCTGGGAATTCGCGAACTCGGAGTGGTGCGAACCCGGAATCTTCCACCGCCCGCAGAGATTGTCCCGAAAGACATCACTATCTTTCAAGATCTCGATCTCGCGCTCAGCCAGAAATTCGATCTCGTCGTAGTAGCCAACCCGACCTCTCTTCATCTGGAAACACTCATCAAGGCTCTCAAGGCAGGGTCTCACGTTTATGTGGAAAAACCCATTGCCCACGAAAAACGGCGTCTGCCCGAGCTGACTCGCTACGTCACCTTGAATGGGCCCAAGGTTTTGGTGGGATGTCAGCTCCGGATGCATCCGGGGCTACAGAAAATCGAAGAATGGATCAAACAGGATAAACTCGGAAAGATCTATTCGGTGCAGGTGGATCTGGGAGAATATCTGCCCGACTGGCATCCCTGGGAAGATTACCGGCAGAGCTACGCCGCCCGCGCGGATCAGGGTGGAGGTGTTGTTCTGACGCTTATCCATGAGTTGGACTATTTGCATTGGCTTTTTGGAAAACCCAGGGAGGTCTTTGCCATCGGAGGGCATCGAACGCCTCTTGAAATCACAGCGGAGGATACCGCGCTCATCACATTCGAAACCGAACAAAACATCGGTGTCCAGCTCCGGATGGACTATTGGCGAAAGCCCCCTGTTCGCCATATGAACATTGTGGCTGAAAAAGCCATCGTTGACTGGGATTACCCCGCTCGGCTTACCACCCTGAAACAAAACGGGCAAACCGTTGATGAAATCGAATTGCCGCCAACCTGGGACCGGAATGAGTTATTTTTATCAATGATGAGCGAATTTATCGAGGCTCTTTCCAAAGGATCAGCCCCCCGAGTCACCTTGCAGGACGGTATTGATGTTCTGAATACAGCTTTGGCGGCCAAAAAATCCCTTCAAATCCGTCAGCAGGTTTCGGTATGAATCAAGCTTACAGGGGGACACCCTTTGACCTTACAGGTCGTGTGGTGCTTATCAGCGGAGCCACCGGCCTCCTCGGCAAGGAATTCGCCTTCGCGGCCGCGTCGGCGGGTGCGTATCTGGTATTGGGCGATTTAAATGGCGATAACCTCGAATCGCTCAAAAGCGAAATAGCCTTCGCATATCCTGATATCCAAACATGGGTTCAGGTTCTGGACGTCACCAATGCGGAGTCTTGCCGGTCCATTGCCGAAGTATGTGAAACGCGGTTCAATCGGCTCGATGCTGTGATCCACAGTGCAGCGATCGATCCGAAATTTGAACAGGGTTCCGATACATCCCGTTTTTCCCGGTTTACAGAGTTTCCGGTGGAACTGTGGCAAGCATCTCTCGACGTCAATTTAACCGGCGCCTTCCTGCTCGCCCAAGCCACATGCAAGGTTATGGAAAAAACGGGGAAGGGATCGATTGTTTTTGTGGGGTCCAACTATGGACTCGTGGGGCCGGACCAACGCATCTATAAAAAAGCGGGCCAGGAGCGCCAGACTTATAAACCCGCGGTTTACTCCGTATGCAAAGCGGGCCTGCTGGGATTGACCAAATTTATGGCTGCCTATTATATGAATACATCCATCCGTATAAATATGCTGACGCCTAGCGGGGTCTGGAATCAGCATGACGATGAATTTGTGGCCAACTATTCTTCACGGACCATTCTTGGCCGCATGTCGGAAAAAAATGAATACCGGGGGGCGATTGTCTTTCTGGCCTCGGACGCTTCCAGTTATATGACTGGCGCGAATCTAGTCATTGATGGCGGATGGACAGCATTATGAATATTCAATAAACCCGATCGCGACAGAAGCTCTTCATCTCTTCAAGCTTTGGTGCCGAAATTTCCGTCTGTACGTGTGCGAAATACCTGCCCCTGCGCGGAAAAGGTCCGCCCAATAGATCGGCCCGCTGGCTTTGAACTCTTTCACCAGGTCTTTCAGCGTTTCTGGGGTCAGCTCACGAAACGGGAAAAATAGTACGCTAAGCTTCAGCAGACATTCTTAGCGGTCGGAACTTACCCTGTTCAATCTGCCTGTTCTCCCGCCAGACGTAGTCACCAGTGAAGTTAATGTGTTCCCAACCCACCGGCGACAGGTGTGACAGAAGCTTGGGCGGCAGGGGGCGTCAATAATACGCGCTACAGTCGCTTCGAGAGGCGTTGAGTGCGGGCCGCTTCTTGATCGCGCTGATTCGCATCTTTTTGGCCGTGGGGCAGAAGTTGCTAAGCGCGAGTTTGTACTCCGCCTCAAAGACAGGTTTATTGAGCCTCAGGAAGTCAGAGAAGAAGCCGCACTCGTTGTACTGGAAGCACTGCTCGCTCACCACGAAGTCGAAAGCGGTATAAATCCTCTCATCATGCGCCTGGTTGATGTCATTCTTGAGGGCGACCAGCATACCCCGTTCGTGTGCCTTTTCTGCAACCCAAAGATTGAAGAAGATCTGATCCTCATAGCTAAGCGGAAAGCCGCTCGACTCGTGAGCCGTCTTGTCATAGCCGTCAATGTTATCGGGTTCGATCGCGTCGCAGCCCATACTATGAGCTCTATCAAAGCGCTTCTGTAGTATTACAGCGAGCTTGGCGCCGGTCTTCGACTTTTCCGGATTCACGTCACGGATATCCAGCCATCTCTCATCCGGGAATCCTGAGTAGGTGGTGCCGAGAATGCTCTTCGGGAAGTCGGCTGCATCGTCCCGCCAATTCTCCCAGGAGCCGACATCTACATAGCAGATAACCTTGTATCCCTTGGCATGCAGCATCTGGACTGCGCCGCTATTTTCGTTCTGGAACATATCGATGTCATAAATCTTGATTGTCGGATCCGGATTTTCTTTTACCGGCACGGCAAGCTGCCAGTCCCATTTAGGCGGCTGAACCGCGGGGTTGGGATCGAGGAATGGCGGCCAGTCGGATCCCATCGCGGGATAGGACGAGGCTATAAGGGATGCAACAAAGAAGGTTGTGACGTATTTGCGAATTTTCGTAAACGGCGAATAGCTGTTCATGGCTGCGTTCCCCTTTTAGTTTTGTTGATGGCAGATGGTGGAACTGATTAGTGGGAGAATTAACCCCCTTATTGGTATAGCAGACGTTATAGCCGTGGGATAGCGAACAGAGAAATATTTATGCATCCAGAACACGCAAAATCACATATTGAAAAGTGACCAGCGATACAGCAGCTAGGTTAACTGTTCACCCTATGCTGGGACGAGAGGGAAAGATATAGTGGACCCCGATTTCTGGACAATCATTTAAGATGGTAGCCTGCTTTAAAAAGGAGCAAGCAGTGAGTGAGAAGAAACGCAAGATTTTCTTGACATCTCCTTTTTATAATCTACGTTGAATTATCACCTAACGTATCTGATCTGATAATTGCAGTATGAATATTGAAGGAGTTCATTATGTTAATGATCACTGCCGACCTTTTTTCCGGGAGACCAAATCCTCAATGGTTGATTGAAGAGGGGCCCGAACTTAGGGCTACGCTAGGATTTCTTTCCTCAGAGCGTGGTGTCATTTTTCCAGAGGTTCCAATTGACGCCGGTTTGGGATTTAGGGGGTTCAAAATCGAATTATTGGATGATCATCTGGCATACCAATTCGATCTGGAGTCCTCATTTTATATCCCATTGGAATATCTTTCGAGGCACTGGCGGAGCAACGAATTCGCGGAGCGACTCATTGCATTGTTGAGTCAGGGAAAACGTCATGATGTCAAAGAGTTTGAAGCGCCAGGCGGCGATGAAGCACTACACAAATACCTCGTTGAACAACTAAAGTTATCATTGACAGGCTCCTTTCAGGATCATCTACCAGAACACCCTGGTGAGCAGCCCCTGGAAAGACTTAGCCAAGTATGCTGGATTGAATTGTGGCCGTTCAACCCTGGGTTCTGGAACAATGATGCCAACACGCTCAGGAATAATAATTGCTACAACTACGCAAGCAACTGGCGGACGAATACATTCGCTCAGCCCGGCCGCGGTTCAGGCCATATGTATTCTGCAATTACATGTCCGGATGTATCTTCAGGAGCCTTATCGGACGGTATGCACCATCGGTATGATTGCTTTCCGGATAATGAGAAGCCACGTTTCCTGGTAGCCATGGTTGTCTCGCCAGGGCCGGGATTCATTGATTACCACTGGTATCGCAAACATAAAGAAGGATTCTGGGGGCACAAGCCTGGGGGTACCCAGGCGAGAAACGTCGATAATAGCGGCAATGTCATCTTCAACCCACAAACGTGTAATCGTGGTCCTTATACACAATTCTGCGGTTATTTCTATGGATGCAACAGCCAGCGGCATCGGATCAGATAATCAGGAATCTGGTGGTGTCTCAGCCAAGGATAATTTCTGCGATTGTAGAACTTGATGTTTACAGTGGCCAACCAAATCCGTGCTGGAAGTTAAGCGATAAAATTTGTAAGGATATCCTGGAAGAGATCAATCATCTGACGGCTGAGACGGCAGCAGCTCCGAAGTCTAATCACCTGGGTTATCGCGGACTGAGAGTAATCATGGATGTTGCGCCATCACATAGACATGAGGAGTTTTACGTTTGTGACGGTTATATTTTTCATCATCATGAAGGGATGGAAAGCGTATTCATAGATGATAACCGGCGGATAGAGCAGAAACTGCTCGCAAGCGGCGCGCGAACGTCAGATAAAAAAAATTTAAATGCATTGATTTCGCAAATACTGCAAACCCTGCCTGGGCCGCAACAGAAAGGTTCCGTCTAACATAATCAACTTCATCCAGGGATGAGTTGAAGCAAGGCGAGAATCGGGATTTTTTAAAAAAAGACGGTTATGTTTGGTGGCCGTCAGCCTCTTTCACTTTCCAGCACATCCCAACGGTTTGCGAACGCCTGGAAAACCATAGGGTCGTTTGAAATGGCGGCAATTTCATGATTCAGCCAGAATGACGGTTTGGTCCAGTTGAAGCTTCCGAAAATAGACCAGCTCTGACCACTTTCCTCCACCAGCACGAACTTGAGGTGCATCGGCAGATGCTCGGGGTTTTTGATCCGCCTGAACCTGATCCCGGCAGATGCCAGCCGTCGCTCTACCTTCGGGGTGACTCGTCTGGGCGTTGATTCCGCCAATATCTCCAATGTCGCTCCCCGCCTGGCGAGCCCTATCATGACGTCAGCAGCTTCGCCCGCTCTGATGTGTGATGCAGCGACACGGACACGAGCACTGTCATTAATCTGGCTCAAGAATTTGATCACCGGGTGGGGACGTATCCTTGGCCAAAAGTAAATCGTCGTATCAGTGCCACGGATTGCCCGATTCGCATCTGCAGAGAACCGGTAAAAGAGCCCCAGCGGTGACCGGTGCAGCTGCCGGGCGTGTTTTACCAGTTCCTCAACCAGCACCGGATCGAGGAGGCCGATCAGCGCGTTGTATCCCCGATCCTGGTCTCCTATTTCCCGGATGATCTCCGCGTCTTCTTCCGGCATATTTCCTGACGGATTGAAAGACCCGATAAAGGCAATCGGTTCTGGATGTGAAAAACAATAAAGTTTTTCATGCAATTGCGGCTTCCATGACCGACCTGGCGGTGAAGGAATGCCGATAATGCTTACGATACGCAATGCATTGCCCAGGCCGCCGGTCCCTGAGAGCGCAGCAATCACATCATCGTTGGCATGAGGAATGCGCGGCTTGCCTTCCAGGGTTACAGTTACCTTGACGCCTCGCTTGTATGCCTCAATAAGTGCTTCGGCCAGACGCAGATCGCGAAAATAATAGGTAACCCAGTCAATCGACCCGCCGGGAGGAACGGCCTCAATATGCGCCGCGAGCATATCGCGCAAATAGCCCGAAGGCTGATCCGGGCCGCCAAAATAAATTTCGGGGGAAGATCTCGTCTCCAATCTCAGATTCTGTTCAATGGAACTTGCGCGATGGAAATTCAGGATTATCGGTAAGCCGGCGTCTGCCCGGCCTCGTTCGTATAATTGATGCTGCGTGATCGATTAGCCTGCTAGCTCGACCATTGCGAGATCCTCCGCTTTTTTTTCGTACACCTGTGCCTGTTCTCTTTTTCCCTGCGATATCTGTCCTGCCTGTCCCTCCAGCAACGCCACATAACGAGGTAGTACATCTGCCCCCCCGGCATGAAGCATCTCATCAATGAAGCGCTGCCGATGCTCCTCCACATAAAAAGAATCACAGCCGCTGGAGAGAAATTCATTGATTCTCGTGTATACATCGTCCCGGCATTTCAGTTCCGTCTCAGGCATGAAGTGGGCCAGAGCGGAGCGGCCGGCATGCAGATAATCAGCCGCCAGCACCGGTTTTCTTGCCTTGACGGCTTCGAACACTACCGAGGTGGCAAGATCGATAATGACATCCGCCCAATTCATCAGAGGGATCGAGTGAACGCTGTCTGCCGCCACGCTTACGTTGGAGAGGCGGCGCAGGGAAGCATTCCGGGTCAGGGGCTGCCTCCAGCCACCGCGGGTATGGGGTTTGATCACCAACTCCACCCCGGGGAAACTGGCAATCATGCCCACCACCTCTTCGACTTCTTCCCAGAACGTCGTGAAGTTGCTCTTTCTCAGGAACATAACGATCTTGAGCCGGTCTCCTGAGCCGGTCCCTAAAGGTAGGGTGGGGGATAGCTTCGCCAGTTTACCCAGCCATTCGTCACAATAGCGCGGGGAGCCAAGCACAGCGATTGACTCGTCCTCCAGGAAGGGGCGAAAACGCGTTGCGCACAGCTCATTCGGCACCACAAGCTTGTCAAATATTCCTGCCGCTGAAAACAGATTATCCGGCTTCAGATTCCATTCGTGTTGACGTATCAAGCGGTTAGCATGAGGACTGTCTCCATGCGGCAGCGATACGGCGCCGCAACCCATGACCCGCGCTGTGGCGACGACCGTCTCGACCCATTCGACCGAAATAGGCGAATCTCTTGTGATCCAATCGAAGACCACTACGCCCCCGCCACCTTCCTCAAAGCTGTGTTCCAGCAACCGCCTGGCTGTGCTCTGCCAGATCGGCTCGCGTCGTTTGGCATCATATGTTCGTGCCAATATTCCCGACGAGCCGGCCAATAAGAAAGACACGCCGGACGCTATTCACCAGGAGGAGCATCTGCAGACGCCATCTCAGGAATTCCGGTGCGGGCAACAGATCTCGAATATGAGCGAGCCGGACGCGATCAAGCTTGTTCAGAAATTCGATACGGTAATCACTCCGAAATTTTGGATGACCTACCAGGACAACATCGCAGTGGTGGCCTGATTCGATCCACTTTGAGATGACCGGCGTGATGTGGTCGATGTCATTATAATGGCGGAGAAAAAAAAGGGCTTTCATGGTGAAAAGTGTTGCAAGCACCTGCGCCAGACGAGATCATTTTCTACCTGGCGAGTTAAAAACGGAGCGGATTTCGCCATTTCAGGCGGGACAGGCTTTAACGCTGCCACGCGGGGGATGAATATCATGAGGACACAGCAATAGTGCAATATGGATCCGTCAGCATGGCAGGAGAAGCATCGGATAAACTGCTGATTTTGCCAGCTTGGCATCAGATTGCCAACTCGATTGTTGGGTGGGCGCTCAATGATTGCCAGTAAGAGCTGATTCCGTGCCTGATTCACAAGCTACCTCATCATATTTTGCATTATCTTGCTTCGCCATTTGCGGGTCCCGCTCAACCATAGTCCAGCATACGCCCACGTCTGTTTAAAAAAGCCGCGGAATGACCCGTGTATGAAGTATGTTCAGGACAGTACAGGCCAGAGGTTGCGATGCATGACAAAGTAGTCAACCCCTCCAGCTTATTGCGAAATGCCCAGGTTTGGCAAAACACCCTGGCAAAGTTTGTGTTGTGCTTTTTTGGCATAGCCTTGTGGAGTAAACCGCTGAGCTTGGGTGCATGTATTCTCCTGACCGTGGTATGGATACTTGATAACGGCCCTCGCAGGTTGAGCCAGATTATTAAGGAGCCTTTGGTATTGGCGATACTCATTTTGTGCACGTTATTGGCGCTGGGAACCCTGTGGGGAGATTATCCTGAATCGGGGCGCCTGAAGTGGACGAGATATTTTGCTTTTCTGGTCTTCATTCCCCTGCTGGCCCTCTCGAATAAAGAGCGGTTGCCCTGGGCCATGGGCGGCCTGGTCATGGGTTATACCGTTGTTCTGCTGATCGGGATTTACCAGTGCGTAATCTCCGGAGAACAAGGTATTCCGGCTCTCGATATAAGCTATCTGACTTTTTCATCGATGCTCGGTATTGGGGTCATACTGTCCATCTATCTTGCAGGCGAGAGCAACCGCAAAAAAATTAAATCGACATTAGGGATTTTGACCTTGTTATTTTTATATATCCAGTTCAATCAGCATGGCCGGGGGCCTCTTCTCGCCACTCTTCTCGGGGCGGCGCTACTGATTTTTCTGCGCTACAAATCAGAGAAAAAAGCGCTTTTGGCCATTGCGGGACCCTTCGCCCTCATCATTGTGGTTTTTGCATACAGCGGCGCCCTGCAACAGAGGCTGGTCCAGGTTGGAGCCGATTTCGAACTTGCCCGGCAGGGTAAATATGATACCAGCCTGGGATATCGGTTCGCCGTCTGGGATGTCGGCCTGCATGGAATTGCGGAAAAGCCGCTGTTTGGGCATGGGACGGGAACACCAGAAAGCTATTTTGAAAAAACGGTAACTACTTATAAGGATGGGATCTACAAGGATCTGCCAAAGTACATGGAAACCTCGCATTATCATAACGACTGGATTGAGATTGGAATGCATCTCGGTGCGCTCGGCCTCCTGGCTTTCACTTTTCTCCTGTGGAGCTGGTTCCAAACGCTGAAAGCCTATCGGCTCCCCGCTCTGGGAACCGCTCTGATATGTTTCATTTTCATATCGGGTTTGACGGATACTTTCGCCCTCTATACCAAAATTATTACCTTTCTTCTCGTCGTCACCGCTGTTGCCATGACCTGGCAAAAGCAAAATGCGTCCCTTGAATCAGGAACTGGCATGTAAGCCAGATTCTTCCAATCCGGATGTCAACTGACTGTCAACTCAGCCGAGATGGCTCATGCCTGGCCTTTCGCTTCGCGCTGGCTATTCAAGGTTTCCAAGATTTTGCTTGCCCAGGTATCCTTGCGCAATGCGGTAATACACTTGCCGCAGCGGCTTGCCGTCCTGCATGATTTCCTTATCCTGTACCGGGCCGGGGTCCACAAGCATCTTGCCGATATCACGGTCGTCCCGGGTACGTTCGAGATTATGGGGCCACATACCCACCAGGATGATTGGCCGTGCTGTGGATGGTTCCGATGGGTACCAGAAATCGTACATCGCGCCGCTATCGCCGAACATGTTGCGCGAGCGTATCTCCATCGGCTTTCCTCGGTTGTAAAAGGTCAGGGCACTGGCAATGGACCATTTAGTCATGCCCACCACGATCGGCTCCTGCCCGGTCTGTTGCCGAACCTCGTCCACGACTTGTTCAACCCCCTGTGTTGCCTCGCGCCAGAAATAGTGCTCGGGGAATCCGTCGTAGATGCCCTGATATGGAATACCTGGAATGCCGAGTACCAGATAGTGCAGGGCAAATGCGTAAAGGAAGAGGCAAATCGCGATAGTCGGTTTCCAGGCCGACCTCAGCCAGCGCGCGACGGCCCGCAAGTCATCGGTTTGCCCCATCATCCAGGCTATGGTGGGTAGTATGCCGAGCCACAACGGACCGGTCCAGTGGAAACGCAGCGTATCGAAAATGCTGAGTACGACGAATACCGCCAGCGGCACCCCGGCAAAAATTATTATGAAGAGGCGGCGTCTACGCCCCTCCGGCTGTTCATAATTTTTCGACGGGAGAAAGGCCCAGATTGCAGCCAACAGGCCGACCGGCGTCAATAGCACCATAAGGTGAAGGATGAGCTCGTGCACACCAAATTGATCATCACCGACCCCCTTGATCCGGCTCGACTGAAACGTTAGCGAGGCCCAGCTGTGTTGCATATTCCAGATGATAACCGGTGAAAATAACAGCAGGGCAAGCACCGCCGCAAGGTAAGGATGAGGGCGGCCCAGCCAGCGGCGCGCGGCGGGGTCAACGATGACGAACACCAGCGCCGAGAGACCGAGAAGGCCCAGCGTGTATTTGGACAGGATACCCAGACCAAATGCGATGCCCATGCCCAGCCAGGCGGCCCTGCGGTCACCGATGAGTGCCCGCTCCATGTAATACAACGTGGCAGCCCAGGCCGCAACCAGTGGTGCGTCCGCTGTCATCACCGCACCCGTGGCAAAATAAAACGGCAGCACGGCGAGCAGCATTACCGCACGGATTGCGGTCGATTTATCGTACAGGTTGCGCGTCAGTGCGTACATGTAGCCCATCGTTACGAGGCCACAGCAAAATGCACCGAAACGGACTCCGAACTCGCTGTTGCCGAAGATCGACGTACCAAGCCAGATCAGCCAGGCGACCATGGGCGGATGGTCATAAAAGCTCAAATCCATGTGCTGAGCGTAATTCCAGTAATACGCTTCGTCGGGAAACAATTCCGCCGTTCCGATATAGATCAAACGCAGCAGCAGGCTAAACGCAATGATCCCGAAAGAGGCAACTCGCCAACGGATGTCCGGGGAAGGAGGATTCTGCTCCACAGGAAATACATAGAAGGCGGAGCCAAGATAGTTGATCGCAGCCGTCGCGGCGATTGCGGGGAAAATAGCCAAAAAAGACGGTATATGCCATTCATAGATCAGCAGGGCCAGTAGACCTCCGCGCATCAGCAATGCAAATATACCCACCGTCAAAAAGCGGCTGAACTGACGCCATTGAAGATGACCTCCATGATGGAGGCGAAACGACCACTTTGAATTAAGCGTGTAATTTACCGTAGCCGCGGCGAAGAAGCTCATGATATGGGATTGCGCGAGCCCTGCTCCGCTGCTCATGAGCCATTGAAACAGCAACGCGTCGATGGCCACGCCGAACAACCCGACTGCGGCAAACCGGCTGGCCGTACCGACGGAGACGCTGCCCCCGGCCAGCGTCATCAAGCGCTGCAGATAGGTCCATTGATGTGAAAACGACAACTTCGAAGTGCCGCGCGTCCGGTCGGTAAAACGGATGGGAACCTCGATCACCCTCAATTTTCCCTTGCCGGCCATGAGCAGTTCCAGCAGAATCTTGTATCCGCGCGCACGTTGGGCAATGATTGCGGCCAGCTCGCGGCGAAACGCAAAAAACCCTGATGTTGCATCATTTACATCACACAGTGGGCGGGCAAGCGAACCTGCCAGACGCGACAACCACTGGCGATGCAACGGCCATCCTTCGGTGCTGCCGCCCGGTACGTAGCGGCTCCCGATGGCGACATCATGACTCCCGTCCAGCACCGGCGCCACCAGGGCGGGCAGCCGCTCGGGCGGATGGCTCAAATCCGCATCCATCACAACAATGACGTTGCCGCGCGCCAACGCCACCCCCGCCAAAACTGAACCTGTCAGGTCGGGCTTTTCCCGGCGTTCAACCAGCCGCACATTTGCATGGCTCTCCCAGGCGCGCACCTTGCCCGGCGTTCCGTCGGTTGAGCCATCGTCAACGATAATGACTTCAAAGCTCTCCTTTTGCAGGTCAAGTGAAAACAGGCGAGTCAGTAACGGGTCAATATTATCTGCTTCGTTAAGCGTTGGAATGACTATCGAGAACTGCGTCAAAGCGACCTCTGAAAATTTAGCAACGATCTAACTTACCGGGTCAACGGACATGGATCAGGCGGGCCGGGATATTAAATATCTTTCTTTCGATCGGCATAGTAATGCCGGACGGGGCTGAGCTTTTCGTCAAGCTCATATACCAGAGGCCGCCCATTGGTTACTGATAACTTTATTAATTGCGCCGCCGACAAGCTGTCCAATTGCATGATCAGGGCGCGCAGGATATGTTTGTGGGCGACGATGAGAACCCGTTTGCCGTGGCGGATCTCCGGTACGATTGTTTCGCGCCAATAGGGCAGTACCCGCTGAAGGGCTTGCTGCATGCTTTCGGCAAGCGGCAATTCACTCTTATCGATGCGGGAATAGCGCAATTGATTTCCGGGGAAGCGCGCGTCGCAAGGATCGAGAGGCGGCGGAGGTGCATTGAACCGAAGCTGGGAGTCAAGGATAGCGCGAACGCCGAACTTTCTGATAGCACTCAAGGGGCCAATTCCTTCCAGAGCGCCGTAATGACGCTCGTTCAAACGCCAGCTTCGCCTTATTGTCAGTTCATCGAACCCCATTGCCGACAATACGATGCGTAACGTATCAGTAGCCCGCTTGAGTTCCGAGGTAAAGCACATGTCGAACTTGAATCCCGCTTCCTTGAGCAAGCGGCCAGCGTGTTCGGCCTCCAGCTCACCCTTTGGACTTAATTCAACATCATTCCAGCCGGTAAAGTGTCCATCCCGGTTAGAAGTACTTTCTCCATGCCGCAGCAGAACAAGTTGAGTCACACACTGATTACTCTTAAATCAATCGGCGGTGCGAGAGGGAAACCGATGCCTCTCGTTTCGCCACATCTCACATATATAGATAGACGGCGGTTAATGATTGCAAATGCAGGGTACGCAATCATAAAGAAAATACCGTGAGAAAGCTAGAAAGCCTTCTGAAGAAAGCGCGATCCGGCAGCGGCACGGAGCGTTTCAAATGGGTATCATCTCCTCTCTGCGCCATCACCGCTTCTGTCGCGCGACCATGCATATAATATTTGTTCTATGGCCGCGCTCTATGTAATCCGTTATACTTTTATTATTTTTACGAGCTCATACAATGGGTGGGACCAGGCACGAGTAAAGTTCGTTTTTTCGAAAGAAGAAACGGGAGCACATCAGATGAGTGTGAACAGGTAATTACCCGGCAATTGAAAACGGGATCAAGACAATTAGTATCTGAATAGAGAAGTGATGATGTAGTGTTGGTATACTATTTTGTCGGCAGGCCATTTTATTTATTTAAAAATCAGGAAATCCCATGGGAGTCCGAGAACATATTTCCATATGCGAAGAAGCAGAAACCGTGAAAATGCTGACAATCGAGCCGGGAACCGATCTGTCGGCGCCGGAGGTGCGACGCACGGCCATCGAGACGCTGGAAGGCGGGGGTGTCATCTATCTCCCCAGAAGCGGTTTCGAGCTATCCGAGCGAGAGCGGGAGCTGATCTCTGACACGGCGAATATCCTGACCAGAGAGCCTGACGTCCAGGACGGCCGCCCGACGATTATATTTGATCCGGCGCGCGGCCGCATCAAGAAATACCACTACGCCCAAGTGCGCGGGAAGATGATGCGGGCCCAGGTCAGAGACTCGGCGCGCGCCGATATCGAGGCGGTCATGACGCGCTACAGCAAGTGGAGCGAGGATGTGATCAATCAATTGCTCCCCAGCTACGAAGAAGCGCTGGACCGCAAGCGGGTCACCTATCGGCCTTTTGCGCGCAACAGCACCCAATCGCTGCATATCGACTCAAGCTACGGATACCCCACCCAGGGGCGCGGCATGCTGCGCATCTTCACCAACATCAATCCCGCCAATCGGCTGCGCATCTGGCAGCTCGGCGAACCGTTTGAACCCTTCGTGAGCCGCTTCCTGCCTGCCGTACGCCTCACCAGGCCATCCTGGGTTTCTTCCATTCTGTCCCGCCTCGGCATCGTCGATGGCACCAAAACCAAATACGATCAATACGTCGCGGCGATACGCGCGCTGGGCATACGCGACAAGGAGTACCAGCGAACAGCCCCACGCAAGGTCATGGAATTTCCGGTCGGCTCGAGCTGGATTGCGATTACCGATCTGGTGCTGCACGGAGCGATATCCGGACAGCATAGTCTCGATCGGACGTTCTACCTGCCAGTGGAGGCGATGAATGATCCGTCGCGTTCGTCGCTGCGCATCCTGGAGAGGCTGACTGGCCAGCCCCTGGTTTGAGTATAAGCGAACCATGGATGTGACGAAAGGATATGCCAAATCACTCAGGGTAAGTGAATTTACATGGATGCCGGGAGTAGCGGCAGAGGCATCCTTTCAACGCAAGCTTTAGGGGATGAAACGAAGCGTACAGCGCCTATCCCATAGCAAACCTGGAAAGGCTCCCGCAGATAATTCTCTGGCACTGCACCGAGGCGGCGCGAAGCCTGGAGATGACATATGAATATCGGGCCATCTGGGCGATGCCGCGCTGTCTCGCGGTTTGCGCCGCTCCTGTGGAAAGAGGCCGGCTAACCTGTAGTAACCGCCATAGCTGTGGTTCCACCGCCATCCTCGAACGTGGCATATCTTCAGTCATGCCCAGCAGGAAATGATATGGTCGATGATGCGGCAATTAACTTCAGCATTGATTTCATAAGTTCGACCAAAGTCCGGCGCTCCAGGCCAGCCGGAATCGGTAAACTCAACGTTATTGAAATACTTTACCCGTGAATAGCGCGGAATGACATGGAAATGTACATCGGGATCGATCATCATCAACATCAGATAGTTCAGCTTATCGTAACTGAATGCCTTGGCCAAAGCAGACTCTAGATGCACGGTGACCTGATGAAGCTCGGTAAAGCTTTCCTGGCCAAGTTCCGAGAATGCACGTGCTGGCTCATGAGCGGCCAGAACCAATGAACCCAGCGTCAATTGGGCCGGGCGCAGCATGACACTCCAGTACTGGTATTGATGGATGATTGTTTGTGGCGCGCCGAACTTGCGCATGGTTGCGTTAAAGGCTGACGCCTCCTTGGGTGGGATGTCCTTTGGTGGAATACCGTCCATCGAAGAGTTCATGATGTTTTGCGCGTAATCAAGTTCTTATCCGGAAACATCAGTCTGGACCAATACCTGTACCAGATCGCTCGGGAAATGCCATAGGAAAAGATTACGGCACGATCCATCGACGTATTATAACCATTCTTCACCGCCATTCATCCGTTTCACACATTCCCGGTCCCGGCAAATTCTTAAGACAAATGCTATAGTCTGAACGGTCTATTTGTTCATTATGAGGACTGAATTATTTTGATACCATCAACTAAAACATATAGAAGCGGCGTACTATCATGTAAAGGGACTTCAAGGAAGGGGTTAAGAAAAGTTCGCAAGTTGGGGGCGAGTTTGCCCTGGAACATTTCTGAACGGCTGGGAATACGCATGGAAATTCCTGTCCATGGAATTCCTGTCTTTTGACTAACTGCGGCAGTGAATGTGGAGAGGCGAGTGAAAATCGTCGGCAACATAAGTCTTGATAGTCTAACCCGGGACTTGAGCGGAGCGCTGTGGGTCTTTGCCCGATTGCGCGAAGATGGGTCGGCGGCAACAAGTATTCACCGGTGTATCCAGCGTGAAGTTTGGCGCGAGGTCAACTTCGGCGACCGGATTGTGAAATGGATGGCGCTGCTGTTGGCGCCGTTCGTGCTAGCCGTGCTGGTAGCGGTCTTTACGACCATGAACGGTCGGGCCATAAAGAAACGGACGGGGAAAGGAGTTATTCAGCAAATTCGCGAACAGATTGAACTGGCGAGGCGCTTTGCGATTCTGCCTCCATGGTATTACATTTTCGAGTTGCATGATGACGACAAGAAACCGCATGCCAGTGAGTATCTGAACCGGTTTGAAACCAAAGCGGGGCTCTACCGTTTCCTGCGCGATAATAATGGTGGCCTTCCCGTCCCGGCGGAACGCAGCACCGACTGGATCAAAGACAAAGCCCGGTTCAGAACTCGCTGTCTCGAGCACGGGGTAGTGACTGTGCCTGTTCTTCTGAACATTGCGCATGCGGAGGTCACCGCAATGGATTGGGTTTTGCCGGAATTGCCCGAGTGCGATCTATTCATAAAGCCGCTGCACGGCCAGGGTGGAGCAAAAGCCACGCGCTGGGAATACCTTGGCGCCGGGCGATTCCAGCGCAACGAGGGTGAAATTATTACTCGCGATGAGCTGCTGGGCCGCTTGCGGCTGGAGTCGCGGCGCAGAGCCTTTCTGGTACAACCCCGGCTCGTGAATCACAAGGAAATAATCGATCTGGCCAACGGCACACTCGCCACGGTTCGCGTAATGACCTGCCGTAACGAGCAGGGGCAGTATGAAGTGACCAATGCGGTCTTTCGCATGGCACGCAATAAGTCTGCGGTCGTGGATAACTGGCACGCCGGTGGCATCGCAGCCAACGTCGACATTTGCACTGGTGAGCTGGGAAGGGGCACGCGCGGCGCCTGGGGAGCGACGGGGGACGGATGGTATGAGCAACATTTCGAGACAGGGACGCAAATCCTGAAACGCAAACTGCCGTGCTGGCCAGAGTTGATCGAGCTGGTGCAGCGTGCGCATGCCAACGCGTTTTCCGACCAGGTAGTCATTGGGTGGGACGTTGCGCTGCTCGACAGCGGCCCGTGCATAATGGAGGCCAACAAGGCGCCCGATCTGGACATTCTCCAGCGGGCAGGGGGCGGACCCCTGGGTAATCAGCGGCTGGGAAAACTGTTGGCGTTCAACCTGAGGCGTACTGTTGAGGCCAGGCACGCGCTTAGCCCTCCTACACAGAATTCAACAGTTCCTACTCATGCTTGATAAGCTCAGCTGAGCCAGAAGGTGCCGACTGGATATTATCCTCGCATTCCCTGCTGAAAAGCGCTTCAGCTCTTGCCAGGTCTGCCGCAAAATCGATCTCGCACCAGCGGTGCTGGGAGATGGAACAGGGCTTGACCATCTGTTTTCCCGCCAGAGCATCAATGATGGTCAGATACCATGATTTAAGCTCGGCTTGATGCCGAAGTGCCGCTTCGACCGCATTACGGAATAATTGGGGTCCGTGCTCCCGGAAAAAAACGAGCCCGATGGACTCCGCATCGATTTGGTCCGCGGGCAACGTTTTGCCGACATGTTTGACCCAGCCTCTCTCATCCAACTGAACCTTCATGTCGTCCGCGTCATAAGCGGGCTTGCGATCGACGCTAAGGGTAATTGGCGCGAGCTCTGAATTCAACACCTGCGCGAGCAGTGATCCGTCAAAAACGGTGTCTCCATTCAGGAGTAGAAAGTCGCGATCCATTGCAAACCGCGCAATCCAGCAGCTGGCGAGGTTATCCGCAACTTCAAAGAACGGGTTGAAAATCGTATTGACCTGCCCATCTGTATATCGTTTTTGCAGCAGAGCTTCAACCAGGGCGGACTGGAATCCCGTGACGACGGTGATTTCGTTAACCCCGGCAGAGAGAAGGGCATCGATTTGCCACTCTATAATAGGTTTTCCTAAAACCGGCAATAGGCATTTCGGCGTATTTTCGGTTAGTGAAAGCAGTCTGCGTCCTTGACCCGCACTGAGAATAATCGCTTTAGCAGGATTTTTTTGTTTGTTGCCAGTCATATTGTAATCTGGAAAATAATCGAAGTTGGGCTTAGCTTGTGATCGTCCCGGATGTGTAATGTGTGAAACACCGGCGGTTTGACCTTGCTCAAGCGAGCAACGGGCTCAGGTCAGGCAATACGTTTACGTCTGCTGGAAACGGGTTGTCATCCCCAGGACGCACACGTCCTAAAAATGCGATTTTGTTAAGTTGGGCGCTTTGATAATCCGCCAAGGCGTCACCGATCATCAGGACGCGGTCAGGTGCCAGGGCATGGCTCGTTAAAATATCGGCCACCAGCATCTGTTTAGGCGCCGGCGAACCGCGTACAGCAGTAAAATAGGATGCGAGACCACGGCGTTTAACAATAATGTTAAGCTCGGCTTCCGGCGTGCCGGATGCGATAAATAACGGTATTCGCCCGGCTTCCCTCCGAATCAGCTCTGTTGCGCCGGGCACGGCCTCACTTGCAATGACGGCTTCGACCACCAGTTCCGAGAACCGCCGGTCCAAAAGCTGTTCTTCATGACGCGTCAAAGGGGGCTTCTTCAGTAGATATTGCTGAAAATAGCGGAATTTGTGATAGCGCGACAGGCCACCGTTCAGACAGTGATACTGTGCCACCGCAGCCACGACCGCATCCCCATGGTCCCGATAGAGATTGACAAAAGCTTGTGTTTTAATATCCCCCGATTCAACCACCACGCCATCGAAATCGAAAATGATGGCTTCCCAGCTTGCCGTCTTCATGCTTTATTATCGGATGCCAAAGGTATGGATCCGTCACCTTCGGAAGGGCGCATGGCCTGATGAATATCCTGCAGGCAATCCAGCAATCCCTGCCCGAGGTCCACATGCTCATTCAGCACCAGCTTGTGTCCGATGCGGGGTTGGAACGCATAAGGCGTTACCTCGTAATGATGCACCGCGTTAGCCTGATCAAAGCGCAAGTCAACTGTCCAGGGCATGATTTCCGAGATCATCGTCATCACGTCCTTGATGCGCAGGCGCTCCTGCCCAGTTAAAATCAAAGGACGATTGGCGAACTCGGGCGCCAGCACTTGTACACTCATGCGTGCAGCATCTTCAACATGAATGTATTCGCGGATCGCTTCCCCGGTACCATGATAGGTAATGGAATGCCGTGCTATCGCCTCGTACAGCATCCGGTAAATACCATTGCGCGCATCGGCGCGCCTGCCGTACAAGGATCCATAGCGTAGAATGCTGTAATCGAGCCCGTAACGCTCATGATAAGTCTCGATAAAACGCTCCGCAGCCTGCTTGCTTGCGCGGTAAAACGAGCCGGACTCAGAGTAGACATAAATCGTGCTGGCGAAGACAAAACGGCGCGCGCCGGCCAGGCGGGCAGCCTCCAGCGCATGCATGTTTCCCAGTACGTTGATTGTAGCCGTAGCCAGGGGTTTGTGGTGCGCCTCATCAATGTCCGCAATAGCCGCGAAATTGTAGACCACATCGGCTCCCTTAGCGGCCTCCACAACCTCATCGAGGTTCATGATATCGCCGATGATCATCTGTTGATCGTCGCGCTTATATGGGGATGAGCGGCGGTCAAACAGGCGCACACGATAGCCTGCGGCGGATAATGCATCGGCTACGTGACTTCCAAGGAATCCGCTGGCGCCATATACAATGGCGACTTCACTAGACATTCGCCGCGTTTTCCGCCCTGATCGCGCCGGCTGTGACCAGACCCTGAAGCAGATTCGCGGCAGCTTCAACTTCCATGCGTTGGCGCGCCTCCTTGGCGAGCGACCCGATATGCGAGGTGAGGACGACATTGTTGCATTGAAGCAAGGGGCCATGGTACGGTTCCTGCTCAAAAACATCCAGAGCCGCCGCACCTACCTGGCCGGTAGATAACGCCTTCGCCAGGGCGATTTCATCGATGAGACCGCCGCGGGCAGTATTGACCACGACAGCTCCGTGTTTCATACGTTCGAAAGCTTCCTTGTTCAGCAAATGGTGAGTGTGGGCATCATAGGTCAAGTGCAGACTCACGACATCCGCCTCAACCAGAAGCTCCTCCAGCGAAACCCGCTTAACCCCGTGCGGTGATTGATCCACATAAGAATCATGGGCCACAACCTCGGCGCCAAAAGCCTGGCACAGAGACGCAACACGCCGGCCGACGCGGCCCAGACCGACGATCCCGACCGTTTGCGCTGCGAGCAAACGACCCAGGCTTCGCGGCCATTCGCCCATGCGGAGCAGACGGTCAGTCTGGCACACCTGCCTCAGCACAGCCAGTATCAGGCCCAATGTAAGCTCAGCCACTGCCTGGGCGGGCGCTTCCGGGGTATTGAGAACAGCGATGCCGTGGCGTTGAGCCGCGGCGAGATCCACATTATCCAGACCGCTTCCACAGCGGGATACAACTTTCAGGCTTTTCGCCGATGCAAAAACACGTTCCGTCAAAGGCTCTATGCCTGCGATCATTCCGACGGTATCGCTACCCAACAATGCAATGGTTTCAGTTTCCGTAAGTTTTCGCCCAAAGCTGTTCTGGACAATATGCATTCCCCCTTTTACCAACTGCTGAAGAGGGGCGTTATGGTTTACATCGAACGATGAAGTGGAAATGACGAGTTTGTTCATAGCGCCGCCCTGATGTTCTGCATATGGCTACGGCACAACGTATCCAGAATACGTATATCGAGGCCGTAACCAAGAAAGCTGAAGCCCGCTTTGATGTTGCACAGCAATTGGTCGGGATCCGGTTCCACCACATGGATGCCTCCTGGCTTTCCCAGGCGGCGCCCAGCTTCCAGCACCCGTCCTATTGCGGTGTGAACTTCCGGATAATCGAGTTCGCCGGGGCGTCCCATGGAACCGGACAAATCATAGGGGCCAATGATGTAGGCGTCGATTCCCGGAACGGAAAGAATGGAATCGATGGCATTCACGGCATCGATATGTTCTATCATCGCTATCACCACGGCATTATCCTCAAGCCAGCGCCGGTATTCCTGAAAACGGGCGCCATATCCTTGCGCGCGGGCCAAGCCGACTCCACGTTGACCTCGGGGCGGATAATATACCGCTTGCACCGCGGCTTGTGCATCCGAAGCAGTTTTTACCATGGGTACCATGACACCCGTTGCGCCAGCATCCATGACTCGCTTGATCTGATCCGGATCGTTGGAGGTTAATCGAACGATTGCTGGGCACTGTTGCCCAGTCAAGTACCTGGATCAGCAGTTGTACGTCGCTAAGTTCCAGGACGCTGTGTTCTGTATCGAGTACCAGCCAGTCAAACCCGGCGGCAGCCATGATCTCGGCAATCGCGGTATGGCCCAAAGTGATCCACGATCCTATAGTCAATGTGTTCCGGGCCAATTTCGATTTTAATTGCATAAAAAACAGTTTGAAGGATCTATTACGGAGATTTTGCTCAATACGAGGCCAGCAATGGGTCGGAATCCATCAATCGGGCCACGCGCTCCAGATCAGCCGGAGTATCCACTGCCTGAGTGTTGAACTTGGTTCTCACCATTTTTACCCGATAACCATGTTCCAGCAAGCGCAACATGTCCACGGACTCCAACTGTTCCAGCGGGGTGGGTGTTAACCGCGCGAAGTCCATCAGGGTTTGATACCGAAATGGAATGATACAGACCTGCTTATATGCGAGAGCATGGGAAAAACCTGAATGAGCGGACTGAACGGATTCAGAACCCGATGCTGGGACCGTGGGTATCGGTTGACGAGACATGTAAAGCGCCTCGTCCTTCTGGTTCATCACGATTTTTATGGTGTTTACATCATAGAAGTCGGCTTTGTCATCAATGCAGCGAACCAGGTTGACGCAGCCTAGCTCGAGATCGTGCCGGAATGGCTCAACAGCCGCATCGATCATCTCTGGCCGGGTCATCGGTTCATCGCCTTGAACCATCACAATGAGTTCGGCGTCCATATCCGCCACGGCTTCGGCAACCCGGTCGCTCGCGCGCTCATGAGTGTCAGCCGTCATTATTACGGGCGCGCCAAACCCTTCTGCAACCTTACGAATCTCCTCATCACAAGTGGCGATATAAGCCGTTTCAATGGAATGGCTCAAGGCGACGCGCTTATAGACGTGTTCCAGCATGGGGCGCCCGAGCAGTTTTGCAACCGGCTTGCCGGGGAAGCGCGAGGAACCCATGCGCGCCGGTATCACAGCAATTGTTTTCATTGTTCCATTGTCAGCCTGGTTGTCCGGGCCTGCCCGGCTCTTGCTGGTATCATGTTTATGAATGGACGGTACGGATCGGCTTTGCCTGTCAAGGCATTCCCATGGTCATCTTCCAGGGTCGCTATCCTACCACTAGCGATGTCATTCTGCGAGAGCTTAACGCAGATTTCAGCCTGAACGGGTGGAGGATGAGGAAACGCGGACTGTACTGTTAAAGGGTTCTGACCCGGTGTACAATAAGGAAATTGTTCTTCCGGGAACAGGTCTGAACACTTTTTATAAGCAAATAAATAAGCCCGGGGGAGAATCAGTGGAAATGCTGTTGAATATCCGCTTGCATCCATCCTGAACGATTAAAATCGGATCTGAGGAGAGGATTCTTTCCTTTCTGTGCCGTTATAACGAGACTGATCTTCTTATTACCCCCGTTATCTTTTCAAGCCGTTACTAAGCCGTTATGTCAGCGATGACCTCCATCGATGTAGTGATCCCGGTTTACAATGCGCCCGCGCTGACTCGCCGCTGCATCGAATCCGTAGTGGCCTGCCTCAGCCAGTCCATACGATATATTTATATTCAGGATGATGCGTCCGGGGCCGAGACACGTGAAATGCTCGATAACCTGCCGTATAAGGGCCTTCATATTTATCATTCACCGAAGAATCAGGGCTTCGGTGCCTCGGTGAATGAGGCTGTCAGCCGCTCCGACGCATTTTATGTACTGGTGCTCAATTCCGATACCGTGATAACCGGGGACATCCTGCCGCAGCTGTGCGAGGCGCTTGCGGCGGACCCGAAGCTTGCGGTAATCGTTCCCGGCGGCAACGATTATGCCAGGGATAATTTGAACCGATATGTGCGCAAGCCCGGTGGCTACGTCCGTACGCACCGTCTTCGAGGCCACGCGTTCCTGATGCGGCGCGGGGTTTTTCTTGAGATCGGTGGCTTCGACACCGAATTTGGCCGCGGTTATTATGAAGACACGGATCTTGGCAGGCGCCTCAACCTGCGCGGTTGGCAGCTCGGCGTGCATCCTGACGTGTACATCCAGCACAAGGGCGGCGGATCGTTTGGCCGCGGCCAGGCTTACATGCAGCTGGTCAGGCGCAACCGCAACCTTTACTTCTCACGCTACCCGAACGCGTCACTTAATGTTCTGCTTTTATCGGGCAATTGCCCCCTGACGAATTTTCCCTCGAGTCTTCTCGATGCGCTCGATTACGTGTTCCGCGAAGGGGGTTACGTTCATTGGGTTACCCCGGCACCGGCGCGATTACTCCTTTGCTTGCAGATGCGCGGCTACGCTATCGGCCTGGAGGCGGTGGTCAGGCTTTTGCTGCGAAGCTGGCATGAGGACAAGCGCATCTGTGAAATATGGATGCTGCCGGACGTTCCCCGGTTGTTACGTATCTTGATCCAATCCTGGGCTCGTGTTCGCGGAATCAAGGTCTTATCGTGGGATTGGGCTCCCACGGCACAGAACTGCACCGCCTCGATTACTTCGACATAAGCTGAGGCGATGCGGTAATACCTGCACAAAATCTTCCACTGAGCATATTCAGGGGACGTTTTGGGTGAGCAGGAAGCCGCGCGCTAATTGAATCAATCCTGATGATTCATTCCTTTTAATTTCATTGCCAAGCCGGGCAGTAATCCTGATGAGATTTCGAGACACAGCCGGGAGGACATCATTCGCTTGACCATACTTGGATGCAGTGGCGGCATTGCAGCGGATTTGAGGACGACGTGCCTGATGCTGGATGACGACATCCTGATTGATGCGGGTACTGGAGCCGGAGACCTGACATTGAGACAGATGCTTGGTATTCATACGGTGTTTCTCACCCATTCCCATCTCGATCACACTGCATTACTACCCATGCTGGCGGACGCGGTGGGGCCCCGCCGTGATACACCACTTACCGTTTACGCCCTGCCTGAAACCATTGCTGCACTCAAGCAGAATGTGTTCAATTTTCAGCTCTGGCCGGACTATACAGCGCTGCCTTCCCCCGGCAAACCTTATGTGAGGTTCAGCCCTATTACGGTAGGCTGTACGGTAGAGCTGTCGGGCAGGAGGATCACGCCGTTGCCGGTGCACCATGCGGTTCCAGGAGTGGCCTATCAATTGAATAGCGGCAGAGCGAGCTTTGTATTCAGCGGGGACACAACCTATCACGAGCCGTTCTGGCAATCCCTGAATGCGATAGATAACCTTGGTTACCTGATGATCGAGGCAACCTTCCTCAACCATAATATTGCAGGTGCCGAGTTCTCGGGTCATATGCGTCCCCAACTACTGGCGCAGGGGTTAAAACAGCTTAACAGACCGGTTCGCTTTCTCGTTACGCATATGGAGCCCGGCAATGAGGATGCCACGATGACCGAAATTCAGGATGCGGCCGGAGAATTCCAGCCTGAAAAGCTGAAGCGCGGGCAGGTGTTCGAGTTTTAGACGCGTTATGCCGGTTCCCTGCTCAGCTTGGTGCTATAACCATTTTTTCCGTCGAAAAAGCGCAAGCATCCCCACGATGATGGCAGCCATGATTCCAAGTACGGTAAAGAAACCCCAATCCCAGTCGAGCCCGGGCAGATGCTTGAAGTTCATTCCATAGATGCCGGCGATCAGGGTTAGCGGCATGAATATCGTGGTAATGACGGTAAGAACCTTCATCACTGCGCTGATGCGGTAACTGATGCTGGATATATAGATATCGAGCATGCCTGACGTCAGATCGCGCAGAGACTCAACCGACTCAATGATATGAATGGTATGGTCATACACATCCCGCAGATAGAGCAGCGTATTGCTGCTCATCAATGGTGAATCCCCGCGCTGCAACGAATTGATCACTTCGCGTAACGGCCATAGCGACCTCCGAAGAAAAACATTTTCCCGCTTCAGGCGATAAATCGAATGCAGAGTGCCCGGTACGGGATTGGATATCAATTCGGTTTCCAGCGCTTCAGTTTTTTCGTCGAGGCGCTCAAGAATGACGAAATAACTGTCGACGATGGCATCGATCAAGCTATACATCAGAAAGTCCGCGCCTGATTTCCGGATCTGGCCTTTGCCTGAACGCAAGCGTTCACGCACCGCCCCGAACTGAATGCCATCCGTTTCAAGAAACGAAAGCACGAAATTTCTCCCTACTACCAGACTGATCTGGTCCGCACTTAATCTTTCCGTCGAGCCACGGTCTTCATAGCCGAAGGTTTTCAATACCACATAAAGATAGTCGCCGTAATCTTCAAGCTTTGAGCGTTGCTCGGTGTTGAAGATATCCTCCAGTACCAGGGGGTGGAGGTTAAAGCAGGCGCCGATCCGCTCCATCATGTCAATATCCCCCAGCCCGTTGAGGTTGACCCAAGTGGTTCCCGCGGTTCCTTGTGCCAGTTTGATCTTGCCGGCCAGTTCAGCAGCAGTCACCTCGACTTCATGCACGCTGCCTTCATCGTAGTGCATCAAAATAACGTGGGAAGCAGCGGTTTTCTTTTCTCCGATATGGACCAGCGTGCCTGGCGGCAGTCCTGCTTTGGCGGATCTTTTTTTTGAGTGGGAAGCCATTGGCTGATGGGAAGGACTAAAAGGACTAAAAGGACTAAGAAGGACTGAAGGACTAAGGACTAAGGAAGAGCTAAACCCCAGTCGTGCTTCGGGTTGCTTTATCGGAAGGATCGATCCCTCCCATTTCATGCGTTACGCGGAGCGTGAAGCCAAGAGTGGCCCATTGTTCGACTTCCGCAGAGAGTGCGGTATCAGTCAAGGGATTACGTTCCAGCCATCCTGGTTCGATAAACAGCGTGAATTCCGAGTTGCTTGAGCGTACCTCCAGACGCGGCAGCTGGATATCGCTGCGGCAGCGGTGAAACAGCGCGGCCAGGCGCAGTGCGAACAACAGCGCAAGATCCATCGAGTCTGTAATGCAGTCCCGCGCTTTAACGACAGCGCCTCGATGGACCAGCGTGAGCGCGCTCAGGCGTTCCTGTTCCCTTCTGGAAAAACCCGGCATATCGGCATTGCCGAGAATGTATGCCGAATGCTTGTGATAGCCTGAATGCGCTACCGAAATGCCGACTTCATGCAGCCGCGCTGCCCACGAAAGGACGTGTAATGATTGTTCCGTTTCATCAGCAACATTTATCAACAATTGCCTCGCCAGCGATAGGGCCAGCGAGTCCACGCGTGCCGCCTGGGCGGAATCTACCCGGTAGCGTTGCATGAATTGCCTGACCGTAATTTCACGCATGTCATGCTTATGGAAGCGTCCCAGCAAATCGTAGAGCACGCCCTGGCGCAATGCACCCATGGCTTGGGACATGCGGCGGATGCCCAGCTCGGAAAAGGCGGCGGACATGATAGCGAAGCCGCCGGGAATAACGGGAGCCCGGTCGCCACGCAGCCCGGCAATTTCCAGCTTTTTGATATCGCCGGCCTTAAGCAGATAGTCGCGGAAGTTTTCCAACCCCTCCGGCGTGATGTCACCCTCATGGCCATCATTACCCAGCTTGTTCAGCGTTATGATATCACCCAGTGCGCGCGCCGTACCGGATGAGCCAAACGCATCCTGCCAGTGTTCTGTTGTGAAATCCGCGGTGATCGACTGTAATTCGCTGCGCGCGGCCAGTTCACCCCGCCGCAACGCGGCCCGGGTGATTTTTCCTTCTGGAAAAAAGCGCTGGCTATAACTGACACAACCCATGTAGAGACTTTCCAATTTGATCGGCTTTAGCCGGTGGCCGATAATAAATTCGGTGGAGCCACCGCCTATATCCATTACCAGACGATTATTTCTGGAAGCAGGGAGGCTATGAGCAACACCCAGATAAATCAGCCGTGCTTCCTCGTACCCGGAGATAACTTCAATGGGGAACCCGATAGCAGCCTCGGCTCTTTTAAGAAACACCGCCGCGTTTCTTGCTACCCTGAGAGAGTTAGTGCCGACCGCGCGTACGGCGTGCGGCGGGAAGCCTCTCAAGCGTTCACCGAAACGCCTTAAACAATCGAGTGCACGCGCCTGAGATTCTTCATCCAGCCGCCGGTCAGCGTTGAGGCCAGCGGCAAGCCGGACCATTTCCCGTAAACTGTCGAGCGGATATATCTGTTTGCCCACGACTCTGGCAACTTGCAAGCGGAAGCTATTGGAGCCAAGGTCTACTGCGGCGAGGGTGGAGTATGCGAGCATGGCGTTTCCGGGTGAATCCGAATTCAGGGAAACTCAGAACAAACCGACCGGTTTGCCGGCCCGGTTGTTGCAGTGGCGCCTCCTGGAAGAGGATGTTTCAGATGCTGGGCAGTTATTCTCTTACTTCGCGCTCGATCTCTTCAACCGTGACATGACGCACATCCCGGCCCTTAACCATGTAAACCACATACTCGGACATATTTTTGGCGTGGTCGCCAATACGCTCGATCGCTTTGGCTATGAACAGGATTTCAAGCGCGGTAGAAATTTTGCGAGGATCCTCCATCATGAAAGTGATGAGCTGGCGCATGATGGAGCGGAATTCTTCATCAACTTGCTCATCCTGCCGCACGACCTGGGCAGCAGCCGTCAGATCCAGGCGGGCAAACGCATCCAGCGATTTGCGCAGCATCTCCATGGCAATGTGCGCGACGTGCCTGATCTCGACGAAACGCGGCATGTGCATACGGTCGGTTTCATAGATCAGCTTGGCCATGCGCGCGATCTTTTCCGCTTCGTCACCGATGCGTTCCAGGTCGGTAATAGTCTTGATCACCGTCATGATCATGCGCAAGTCGCCCGCTGCCGGTTGGCGCCGCGCGATGATCTGGCTGCAGATCTCATCTATCGACACTTCCATCGCATTGACACGATGGTCATTGGCAATGATGCTTTCTATCAGGCTGTCATTGCCGCTGATAAGCGCCTCGATGGCTTTCTCGATCTGCTCCTCTACAAATCCACCCATATGCAAGACGCGCGTGCGCACGGCTTCAAGATCCGCGTCAAACTGCTTGGATATGTGTTCGCTGCTTGCCATTGCACATCCTATTGATTGGCGCAAATCCAAGAATAATACTCATGGATTATGACAGTTTTATTGCTACTCGCATTAGGAATCTCTGAATAAATCCTTGCGGGCGCGACTGATTTGTTTAGAGGTTTTTTTAAATAACTATCGTCCGGACCCCGTTATGGGTGCCCAGAAGCAACACATCAGCGCCGCGCCTGGCGAACAGACCATTGGTGACCACCCCGGTTATCTGATTGAGCGCTGTTTCCAGCTCGACGGGACTTGAAATCTGCATTCCATGTACGTCGAGAATCATATTGCCGTTGTCCGTGGTGAAACCCTGGCGCAGGACAGGTTGTCCCCCCAGCCGTGTTATTTCGCGCGCCACATAGCTGCGCGCCATCGGAATAACTTCAACTGGCAGTGGAAATTTGCCGAGTACCCTGACGAGCTTATTCTCATCGGCAATACAGACGAATTTCTTGGCTACGGCCGCGACGATTTTTTCCCGTGTCAATGCCCCTCCGCCTCCTTTTATCATATGCAGGTGCTCGCTAATTTCATCCGCGCCATCCACATACACGGGCAATATATCGACACTGTTCAAATCGATGATCTCGATCCCCTGTCCGCGGAGACGCTGGGCAGTGGCCTCCGAGCTTGCCACCGCGCCTTCAATTTTATGTTTGATTCTTCCCAGCTCGTCTATGAAATAATTCGCGGTGGAGCCTGTGCCCACGCCCACTATACTACCGGTGGGTATGTGCTGAATTGCGGCCTGAGCAGCGGCCTGTTTTTGTTCGTCTTGCGTCATGAGGATCAATACAAGGATAAAAATATAAGCCTTGAAGCATAAACCTATCCGCCAATTTTAACAACGAAGCTCGACGTTGGACGCTCTCCGGCATGTTAAAATTCCAGTTCCTAGGCCCTGGATATGCCGAAACGGATGATAAACAATTACCTCGAAAGAATTCTTACCGCTCAGGTTTACGATGTCGCGGTAGAAAGCCCGTTGGAGCTTGCTTCAAATTTATCCGCGCGATTAAACAACCGGCTATTGCTGAAACGCGAGGATATGCAGGAGGTTTTTTCCTTCAAGCTGCGCGGCGCGTACAATAAAATGGTCAAACTTCCCTCGCAGGCACTCAAGCGCGGCGTTGTCACAGCCTCCGCGGGCAATCATGCTCAGGGCGTGGCGCTTGCGGCGCAACGGCTTGGTTGCCAGGCGACCATCGTGATGCCATTCACGACACCCCAAATTAAAATGCAGGCGGTCGAAGCGCGCGGCGCAACCGTGGTGACGCATGGGGATTCTTATGACGAGGCCTATGCCCATGCGCTGAAATTTGCCAAGGAGCAGCAGGTCACCTTCGTCCACCCCTACGACGATCCCGACGTCATCGCGGGCCAGGGCACGATTGGAATGGAGATTCTGCGTCAGCATACCGGCGCGATTCATGCGATATTTGCTCCGGTGGGCGGAGGTGGGCTTATTTCAGGCATTGCGGCGTATGTGAAAAGGCTTTATCCCCAAATCAAAGTGATTGGCGTCGAGCCCGTCGATGCGGATTCCATGTATCAGTCCCTATTGAAGAAACGCCGGGTGCGGCTTGCGCAGGTCGGATTGTTCGCGGACGGCGTCGCAGTGAAGCAAGTGGGGGTGGAAACCTTCCGCTTGTGCCGCGAGCTGGTGGATGAAATTGTTCTGGTCGATACAGACGCCATCTGTGCTGCGATCAAGGATGTGTTCGAGGATACCCGGGCCATCCTGGAGCCATCGGGGGCGCTATCCATTGCCGGAGTAAAGGCGTACGTCAAGCGCGAGGGGATTCACGATAAAAACCTGATCGCGATTGCCTCGGGCGCGAACATGAATTTCGATCGTTTGCGTCATGTGTCCGAACGCGCCGAACTGGGAGAGCACCGCGAAGCCGTGATGGCTGTAACCATTCCCGAGGAGCCGGGCAGCTTCAAAAAGTTCTGCGCCATGCTGGGAGCCAAGAGCATCACAGAGTTTAACTACCGTTACGCCGACCCCAAGGAAGCGCATGTATTTGTCGCTGTATCGGTTCGCGATCGGGAGGAAGCCGCCAAACTGATCGGGGATCTGGAGAGAAGCGGGTTGCATACCGTGGACCTCAGCGACAACGAAATGGCCAAATTACACATTCGCCATCTGGTAGGTGGCCGTGCACGTGAGATAAAGAATGAGCTCATCTATCGTTTTGAATTTCCTGACCGGCCGGGGGCACTTATGAAATTCCTGAACAGCATGAGTCATCACTGGAATATAAGTCTGTTCCATTACCGCAACCATGGCGCGGACTATGGCCGTGTCCTGGTCGGGATAGAAGTGCCGCCGGAAGAGAAAGCCGGGTTTAAAGCATTCCTCAGTCAGCTCGACAACCATTACTGGGACGAGAGCAACAATCCGGCTTACAAGTTATTCCTGGGGTAACGCACCACAGCGCTTCAATGGCCGATTCAGGAGGAAAATAATTTGGGAAGGGAAACCTCGAGGACGAATGACAGTATTGTGCCAGCGCTGATGCTTTACCATAAAACTTGCAGAGTCTGCCACAGGCCCCACGACGAATATAAAACCAATGTGAATAGGACAGTCTGCGTGCCGCTCATTTCAAAATGCACGGGGTAATGGCTGCCTTATGGTTTGCCTTCAGGACTATCTTTAGGGCTGCCTTGGGGTGCGGCTTGGTATTGATCATTCTGAGCTCAAGCGCTGTGTATGCAAATAGCTTGACCAGCCTTTTGAAAGACACTGGTATGGAGGCTGGCGGCTGGATTAATGGGGGAGCGACTTACAACGCGAACAATCCCTCCGATGGATACAATGGTGCCGTCACTTTTGCGGATCGCGCGAACGAGTTCCAGTTGAATCAGTTCAATTTGTTCCTGCGACGCGCCGTACCCTCGGAGGGTTTGGAATGGGGTATGGGTGGCCGATTCGATTTTCTGTTCGGTACCGATGCCATTTACACCCAGGCCTTCGGAATTTCCGCGTTTGACGAGAATACCGGTGAACCCTCTCACAGGGGCAACTGGGACCTCAATTTATGCTGTAAATCGACCCGTACCTACGGTATTGCGCTTCCGCAGGCTTATCTGGAAGCTTACCTGCCCGTGGGCAACGGCCTCAATGTCAAGGCGGGCCATTTCTATACCCCGCTGGGCTATGAGACGGTTCCCGCTCCGGATAACTTTTTCTATACCCATGCCTATATCCTGAATAGTGGTGAGCCATTTACCCACACCGGATTGATGGGCAACTATACGATAAATTCAAACTGGTCCGTTATTGGTGGTGCAACGACGGGCAGCGCTACTGGGGGGTGGGATGGTGGTTTTGACAAGCAATTGGGCAACTGGGGCGGATTAGCCAGCCTTATGTGGACCAGCGACGACAAGAGAACGTCGGCCAACATCGGCGGAACGTACGGGCAAACAGCAACAAACCAACCATGGATCATGTATAGCGTTGTCTTACAGCACAGGATCACGCCTAAAACGCATCTGGTTGTGCACCATACTCATGGCTGGGCCGCAAAAATTTTCCTGGAAGATAAAATCGGAAATGCTGAATGGTATAGCGTCAATACGCACTTGACTTATGACCTTCTTAAAGACTTATCTATCGGCATTCGCGCCGAACGATTTAATGACAGGAACGGCTGGCGTGTCTTTTCGCCTTACCGCATACTCTCCGCGCTTAACAACAAGGGGATCAGCTTTGCCGGCAACGAACCATTCATCAGCGCGCCTGCCAATTACTACGCGGTCACGTTGGGGATGAACTGGAAGCCCGCGAAGAGGTTGAAAATGGATTGGAAGCCGGTGCAGAGGCTGAATATCCGTCCAAACATCCGGTACGACAGAGCAGAGGGAATTGATGAAGAGTTCCGGCCTTTCGATGGGAGAAAGGACCAATTTCTATTTTCGCTCGACGCGACAATCCCGTTTTGACGCTGGAATAGCTACGCCTTTACTATCAAGCAGAATAATAACGAACTCGTCTATAGCTTTACGCTCAGGGGAAAGGAATCTGTTAACAGGCTTTCCGTCGGATATCTGTTGAGGTTCCTTGAGGAAATCTAGAAATGAATCGAATGCAAAAATGCATAAGCCCAATCCTATTCCTATTATTTGCGGTATTCAGCTTATTTCCAATTATCGCGAAATCGAGCACAGATAAGGCAGATCACATAGCAGACCTGCTTAGGGATACCGGCATAAAGGTGGGGGGCTGGATCAATGGCGGAGCGACTTACAATGCCAATAACCCGGCCAACGGATACAACGGTTCGGTTACCTTCGCCGATCGTGCCAACCGGCCGCAATTAAACCAGTTCAATATATATTTCCAGCGGACGGTAGTCACGGAAGGCAAGATGTTCGATATCGGCGGGCGCTTCGACTTCATGTTTGGTACCGACGCCATTTACACCCAGGCTTTCGGTATCCCTGCTTTTGACGCGAATACCGGCCAGCCGTTGGACAGAGGCAACTGGGATCTCAATTTATGCTGTAAGTCGACGCGCACTTACGGCATTGCGCTTCCTCAGGCATATCTGGAAGCATATGTGCCCGTCGGCAACGGCCTCAACATCAAGGCGGGCCATTTTTATTCGCCAACCGGGTATGAGACCGTCCCTGCACCCGATAACTTTTTTTATACCCATGCCTATAGCTTTAATAATGGCGAGCCTTTTACCCATGTGGGAGTGGTCGGGAACTATCCAGCCAGTTCCAATTGGTCCGTGATGGGTGGCGTAACGACCGGTAGCGCTACCGGGGGATGGGATGGCACTTTTGATAAACAGCTGGGGAACTGGGGTGGTTTAGGCGGCCTTACCTGGACGAGTGATGACCGAAGAACCTCGGCCAATATCACGGGCACTTACGGCAAGACTTCCGCGCGCAGCAATGAGCCCTGGGGCATGTACAGCCTCGTGCTGCAACACAGGATCACCTCAAAGACCCACCTGGTTCTGCACCATGTGCATGGGTACGCCGGCGGAGTCTTGCTGAACGGAACCCAGAAAAATGCTGAATGGTACGGCATCAACACGCATCTGTATTACGATCTTCTGAATGATCTATCCATCGGTATTCGCACCGAGTGGTTTCGGGACAGGGATGGTTTCCGTGTTTTTTCGCCATTCCGTGTAGCGGCCGCAGTAGATAGTACACGATTCAGTTTTGCCGGAAACTTCGCTGCGGTTACCAGCGCTCCCGCCGACTACTACGGGGTTACCCTGGGTATGAACTGGAAACCGGCAAAAAGGCTGAGCATCGATTGGAAGCCCATGCAAAAACTGAACATCCGCCCTAATATCCGTTACGACAGGGCGGATGGCCTCCATGAGACATACAAGCCTTTCAATAATCGAAAGGACCAGTTTTTGTTTTCCCTGGATGCGACGATTCCTTTTTGATTTTTACTTATAAAAAAATCAAAAAAACGCCCACTCAATTACTTTCCTGCTGCTCTTCCATAAAAGCAGCACCGGCCATTTTTCCGCTGTGCGCTGTGTGATGGTGCTGTGCCGTTTCCAGCGCCATCTGCCGATGAGCCGCAGCCTCTTTTCTGTTTTCCTGTGCGGTTTCATCATATTTACGCACCAGCGCGGTAGTGTGCGAGATCAAATCTTGAGCTTCCCTGCCGTAGAGATAGCTTTTTTCCTCGTAGTGCTTAAGTAATTTCTTTTGTTCCTCAGCCTTTGCCTGCATTTCGCTGGCCGCATCCTCGAAGTACCTCGTCAGCGCGTCATGATCACTACGCGTCCTCGCGCTTTGAGCGGCTTTCCGAATGGTTGGGTTCTGGACCGCGTCATACGGGCTCATCTGGGCGCATGAAGCCAGAAAACCGAGGGACATAACCGCGAAAAATGTCCTTGTTTTCATTGCGCCACCTCCTATAGAATAAATGCGTCAATAAGCTTTAGGGATTTCCTTTTTTTCCAATCGTTAGGTGAAATTTTAGCAAGTGCCAACTACTTTGGCAAGTTATTTATGTTATAAGTATTTTGAGGAATCGGAATTATAGATATTTTTCTCCGCTATTCCTTTGTTATATTTGTTATATTGGTTCTTTAAGAACTATAATTACTTTTTGGATTAATGGCGTCAGAGCGCCAACAATGTATGGGAGAGCGGCAGAAACAATTGCTTAAGCTGTTGCGCGGTAGTAAGCCCGGTTTGAGTGTGGACGAGCTTTCGAAAGGGCTAGAAATCACGCGCAATGCAGTACGTCAGCATCTCGCCTCCCTGGAGGCGGCAGGATTGGTGGCGGCCGGCCCCACGCGCCCATCAGGCGGCGGCCGCCCGCAGCAGCTTTATATCCTTACCGAGCTCGGTAAGGAAATGTCTCCCCGTCAATATTCATGGCTTGCCCAGTTGGTGGTGGCGTCCGTCCGGCAAGAGGAAGGCGTGGAAAATATGAGCAAGCGCATGAACGAAATCGGTGCGAGCGTCGCGCACCAAATACGTAGCCAATATCCAGGCTTGGCCACGCATAAGGAGAAAGTCGAAAAGCTTGCCGAGGTAATGGATCAGCTCGGTTACAACGCGAGAAATGCGACACTGCCTGGGGGTGATTCAGTCATCGAAGCGGATAATTGCGTATTCCACACCATGGCAAAAAAGGATCTTGAGATTTGTCATCTGGATAAGGGGTTGATGGAGACCTTTACCGATAGTAAGGTCGAACAAGACGAATGCATGGCGCGTGGTGGGAACGTGTGTCGCTTCAAGCTCAAATCCAGGGAGGGGTAGCTGTGCCGGGTTGATTAACGATACGTTTATTATAATTCCTCCATACCCTTCCTTTCACTGCACCCGTGCGCACACAGCGCCCCTGCTTTGACCCGCCCGGCCTGCCTGTGCGTTGAGCGGCTCACGCAGGTCAGCACTTCCCGGTTTATGCGGGAATTTTGGCGAACGAGCACTTTGCGGTTTACAGTTCTTGCAGATAAATAAATGAGTTGACTTCACAAAATCTTCATGTTAGTTTTTGCTCAAGAATAACAACTTTTGCTGTAGTGTTTTTGCCAGGGGAATCCATTGATGCCACGCGCCCGGCGCAGAAGCCAGATAACATTTGCCTCTGCGGTTAGCTTGCTCATAACGGTTGCTTATCCAATTATCGCTCAAGCGAATACTGCGATAGATTTTCTCAAGGAAAACAGTATAAGAATAGGCGGCTGGGTTAACGGCGGAGCTACGTTCAATCCGGGTCAGACCAAGGGGTTCAACGGCACGGTCACTTTTGCTGATCAGGCTAATCGGGCGCAGCTGAACCAATTCAATATATTTATACAACGCGCCGTGGTAGCGGAGGGCAGTTCCTGGGATTTTGGAGCCAGGGTAGATTTTATGTTTGGTTCGGACGCTATTTTTACTCAGGCTTACGGTGTTCCTTCGTTCGATGTGAATACGGGGCAACCATTGAATAGAAGCACTTGGGATCTTGATGTATGTTGTGCCTCGACTCGTTACTATGGAATTGCGTTCCCTCAGGTTTATGCAGAAGCTTATGTACCCGTCGGTAACGGCCTGAACGTCAAGGCCGGCCATTTTTATACGCCTATCGGTTATGAGTCTGTACCTGCGCCGGATAACTTTTTTTATACCCATGCGTACACCATGCAATATGGCGAACCCTTTACGCATACCGGGGTGTTAGGCAATTACAAGGTCAACAAGAACTGGTCGGTCATCGGTGCGGCGACCACGGGAAGCGCTACCGGCGGCTGGGATGGTGGTTTTGATAAGCAGCTGGGTAACTGGGGCGGGATAGCCGGCATTACCTGGACCAGTGACGACCTGGGCAGTTCCGCCAATCTCAGCGGTACTTATGGCGAAACCTCCACGCGTAGCAGCGAGCCTTGGGGAATGTATAGCCTGGTGCTGAAGCACAGGATAACGCCTAAGACCCATTTCGTTTTCCAGCACGACCACGGCTATGCGGGGGGGGTGTTATTGAACGGTGAGAACAAAAACGCGCAATGGTACGGCATCAACATGCATTTGTATTATGATCTGATGCCTGAGCTGTCGGTCGGCGTCCGCACCGAGTGGTTCCGCGACAGGGACGGCTTCCGCGTCTTCGCACCCGGCCGCGTATCTGCCGCCACGAATAACCAGGGATTCAGTTACGCATTGGGTCGCAACCAGTTAGGCAATAGTACCAGCGTGCCTGCTGACTATTACGCGATCACCGCGGGGATGAACTGGAAAGCCGCGAAAACACTGAAAATCGACTGGAAGCCGATGCAACAGTTCAATGTTCGCCCAAATGTTCGCTATGACAACGTGGATGCGATGCATGGCGCTACCTACCGGCCTTTTGGCGGGCATAAAGATCAGGTCGTGTTGTCCCTCGATTTTATGCTTCCGTTCTGATACAGGCTTACTGTCGCGCCTTCTCTCCAGTTTAACTATCCACTTTTCAGGCTTATGCACGACAGCTTGAGCAATTCCTCAAGCGTCTGTTATTTTACTCCAAAGCTTCGTTAAGCTAGATCAACTGGCCTGTCGGCCAGTAAGACCATTCTCACATGGGGTATTCCCGCTTCCATGAACTGCTTCCCTGCCACCAAGAAACCGAATCTGGCATAAAATCCGGCTGCATGCACCTGGGCGTTCAAAGTTACCTGCCGAATTTGACGTTTATCCGCTTCTTCCAAGAGGCGACGCATCAGTGCGTTGCCTACGCCTTTCCCCCGCCATTCCTTTAGTACTGCCATACGACCGACAGCCCCTTGCGCATCCTGTAGCAGCAGGCGCGCCGTACCGATGGCGTTCCGCGCAGCATCCATGGCAATTAAATGCATGCCGCATGCGTCAAGCTCATCCCATTCCAGCTCGGCGGGAACGCCTTGCTCGCGGATGAAGACCATTTCGCGTACTGCACGCAATGCCCAGCCATCATGGTGCCAATCAGCTATATGCACTGTGTAGATATTCATCCCGGTACTCGATTCATTACACAGACCGGGTAACAGCGGTCTCACTCGAAGGGATGACGTAGTACGATGGTTTCCTCCCGATCCGGCCCGGTCGATATCATATCCACCGGTACCTCGCAAACTTCTTCGATACGCTTCAGGTAATTTCGGGCCGCACTGGGGAGTTGTCCAAGATTTTTGATTCCTACCGTGCTGCCTGTCCATCCCGGCATTTCCTCATACACCGGCTCGCAGCGCGCGAGTTCGTCCGCACCTACCGGCAGGAGTTCGTGAATCTTCTCCCCCTTGCCGTCGCCGGTCAATTTGTATCCCACGCCCAGGCGTAGTGCCTCGACCCCGTCCAGTACGTCGAGCTTCGTTACGCACAGCCCCGATACGCCATTTATTTGAATCGACCGCTTTAGCGCGGCGGCGTCAAACCAGCCACAACGCCGCGGGCGCCCGGTCGTTGCTCCAAATTCATTGCCGCGTCTCGCCAAGTGCCTGCCCACATCATCATACAGCTCCGTGGGGAAGGGCCCGGCGCCCACCCTCGTGGTATAAGCCTTGGTGATACCCAGCACATAATGCAACATCTGCGGTCCGATTCCGCTCCCGGTCGTCGCCGCGCCCGCGACGCAGTTGCTCGAAGTAACGAAAGGGTAGGTTCCGTGATCAATATCAAGCAGGGTTCCCTGAGCCCCTTCAAACAGCAGGCTCTCGCCCGCCCTGTTGGCCTCGAACAACAGCCGCGGCACATCCGCCACCATGGGCTTCACACGATCCGCGAGGGACAGTGTGTCGTCCATGGTTTGCTGAAAGTCCACTATCGGAGCCTGGAAATAATTTTTCAGCACAAAGTTATGATAATCCAGCATCTCCCCGAGCTTGGCGGCAAAACGGTCGCGGTAAAACAAATCCTGCAAACGGACCGCACGCCGTGCGACCTTGTCCTCATAGGCAGGGCCAATGCCCCGGCCCGTCGTCCCAATTTTCTCCAGGCCTCTGGCTGTTTCTCGAGCATTATCGAGCGCACTGTGACACGGCAATATAAGCGGGCAGGCTTCGCTTATGCGCAGCCTGTTCCGCACGTCCACCCCTGCTCGCTCCAGCATATCCACTTCCTCCAGCAGCGCTTGCGGGGAAATCACCACACCGTTTCCGATATAGCAGGCAACGTTGCCTCGCAAGATACCGGACGGGATCAGGTGCAGCACGGTTTGTTTACCGCCAATGACTAATGTATGTCCGGCATTATGGCCGCCCTGAAAGCGAACCACTCCCTGAGCATGGTCTGTGAGCCAATCCACTATTTTGCCCTTACCCTCATCGCCCCATTGAGTGCCGATGACCACTACGTTTTTAGCCATGTCTATTGAATTTCAAATTAATACGCATCGACAAATAAAGAAAACAGGCACTTCGCAATACCCAAGCCCAAACACCGCCCTATTCCTTTTAAATTTCAGCAGTTACCCAAGCTCCGCCTTCAAATACCAATTTCCTGTCACAGTTGAACATATCCCGATCGGGTTCGTGCCCCGGCAACTCTACCACCACTATTTCTCCCTCATTGCGAAGCTGATCAATCCGCTTCTGGAGCAATTTGTCGCTCTTCACATAAGGCGCCAGAATTCCCCTGGGGTAGATATCCGGCTGCACCAAGCCGGACAACTCGCGCAAATCCATACTGAAACCGGTCGCCGGGCGAGCTCTTCCAAATACTTTGCCGACCTCGTCGTAACGTCCGCCTAATGCTATTGCGTTCGGACTGTTGCCGGCATAAGCAGCAAATACCATGCCGCTGTGGTAGTGATAACCGCGTAGATCAGCCAAATCGAATGCCAGGGTATCAACCACGGGTCCCAATTCATCTCCCACTGTTTTCAATTCATCCAGTGCGGTCCTGATCTCAGGATAATCCGGAAGGGAGCGACGCGCCTCCTCAATCACCTCGATGCCGCCGTATAACTCCGGCAGCAGCAACAGCGCCTCCCTTGCATGAGTATCCACCTCCCTGCTCAGTCCGGCGCAGAGGGCCCTCAACGCATCGGTATCCTTGGCCTGCAATACGCCGAATAGCTCCGCCTCCAGCTCAGCAGGAATTCCAGCGCCTTTGACCAGGCCGCGAAACACCGCGACATGGCCGAGGTCGAGATGAATTCCTGCTATTCCCGCTATTGCCAGCGATTTGAGCATCAGGCGCTGAACTTCAAGGTCGCTTTCCAGCCCGGAATGACCGTAAAGTTCGGCGCCAATCTGGAGAGGCTCCCGGGTTCTGGTTAATCCCGATGGCAAGGTATGCAATACGCTACCGGCATAACATAGACGGGTAATACCCTTGCGGTTCAAGAGGTGCGCGTCGATGCGTGCAACCTGTGGCGTCATGTCCGCGCGCAAACCCATCATGCGGCCGCTCAGCTGATCCACAACTTTAAACATGCGCAAATTAGTATCACCGCCGCTACCAGAAAGGAGGGACTCGACATATTCCAGCAATGGAGGTCCTACCAACTCATAGCCATGCACCCATAGCAGATCCATGACGCGCCGGCGCATCATCTCAGTCCGCCACGCCTCGACAGGAAGGATATCCTCAACATATTCAGGAAGAACCCACTGGCGCATCTTATGCCCTGTTACTTCTGAAGGAGCGGCCTGAGATAGACCTTATTTAACAAGATAAAGAATCAGCAATCCTGCCAACATGGAGGTCAAGCCAATAAATCGAATCTGGTTGTCGCTGATTTCGGTAAGTTTGCGGAAAGTGTCTCGCCACGCGCCGGGCATCAGAAACGGAAGAAGGCCTTCCAGCACCAGCATCAGCGCGAATGCCATTGCCAGGATGTCCCACATGCCGTCATAACCTCAGTAAATGCTTGAAGAACTACCGCGCCATGCGAGCGCATCGAATGGAAGAATACGAGGGAATCGGAGCAACGACATCTTGCTCTATATTCTTGATATCGGCAGCCCACCTCGCAGGCCGACGGATCAGAGTGATTGCTTGCGATCCAATTCAGTAATGCCTATTTTGCAGCCCGGCCAGAATTCTTTAAGTACTTGAAAAATTCGGAACTGGGATCCACGATCATCATATCGCTCTTGTGTTTGAAGCTCTGTTTGTAGGCTTCCAGGCTGCGATAAAAGGCGTAGAATTCTGGATTAGGCTGAAAAGCGCTGGCGTAAATTGCCGAGGCCTTGGCGTCACCTTCACCTTTTACCTCTTGGGCTTTCCGGTAAGCTTCCGCCAAGATGACTTCGCGCTGGCGGTCGGCGTCGGCGCGGATTTTTTCTGACTCCGCCGCACCCGTCGAACGTAACTCGTTCGCTACGCGTTTCCGTTCCGCTTCCATCCGGCGATAGACCGATTCGCTCACCTCCTGGGGCAAATCAACTCTCTTCAGCCGGACATCCACGACTTCCACGCCAATCTTACGCGCATCGGCATCCGCTTTCTGACGCATGATTTCCATAATCTTGTCACGTTCGCCGGAAACGACATCATGCACCGTGCGATTGCCAAATTCATCGCGCAGGCTGGAATTCACAGTCTGAGATAGGCGAGTCTGCGCCAGCATTTCGTCCCCTCGCACGCTGATATAATATTGCTTGACGTCCACGATCCGCCATTTCACAAACAAATCCACCAGCACATTCTTTTTTTCCGAAGTGATAAAGCGCTCCGGCTCGGCCGTATCAAAGGTGAGAATACGCGAATCAAAATAACGTACGTTCTGCGCCAGCGGAATCTTGAAATACAGGCCTGGCGATGTTTTAACATCGACCACTTCGCCCAGCTGGAACAATATCGCCTGTTGACGCTGGTCGACGATATAAAGCGATGAACTGGCAAGAAGTATCAGGGCGACAAGCGTACCCAATAGTATGGCGGTATAATTTTTCACTTATCGAGTCTCCCGTTCACGGCCGCGAAACGCTTCGCGCGTGCGCGCGGCGCTGTCCGGTACGGCCTCATGTGCGGGCGCGGGCGGCGCCTCGGGTGCCGAAACGCTGGATGAAGAAGGCCCGCTCATCTGTATCAGCTTGTCGAGCGGCAGATACAGCAGATTGTTACCGTTTTTCTGGTCGACGAAAATCTTGCTCGTGCTTGAGAGCACTTGTTGCATCATGTCCAGATAAAGGCGATCACGTGTAACACCCGGCGCTTTGTTGTATTCAATAAGAACTTGTTTAAACCGGCTCGACTCGCCCTCGGAACTGGCGATTACACGCTGCTTATACCCTTCGGATTCTTCCAGCAGCCGCGCAGCGTTACCTTTGGCCTTGGGAATCACATCGTTTGCGTAGGCCTGGCCTTCATTTTTTTGTCGCTCTCTATCCTGTCCCGCTTTAACCGCGTCGTCGAACGCAGCCTGCACCTGCTCCGGAGGCTGTGCGTTTTGCATGGTCACCTTGCTGATCGCGATGCCAATCTTATAACGGTCGAGAATCTCCTGCATCAGTTGGGTTGCCTTCGCGGCTACTTGTTCGCGACCCTCGTAGAGCACGAAATCCATCTTGCTCTTACCGATGATCTCGCGTATCGCGGTTTCCGCCGCCTGCAGCACCGCATTTTCCGGCTCGCGATTGGTAAAAAGAAACTCTTCCGGATTCTTGAGAATATATTGCACGGCAAACTGAATATCGATGATATTCTCATCATCGGTCAGCATCAGCGATTCCTTCAGCACTTTACTTCTCACATTGTTCCGATAACCGATTTCCACGGTGCGCACCTGGCTTACGTTAACGGTTTCCACGATCTCGACCGGGTATGGCAAGTGCCAACGCAAGCCCGCCTGGGTAGTTTCCACATACTTTCCAAAACGCAATACGATGCCTCGCTGGCCTTCGTTTACAATATAAAATCCACTCGCTATCCACAAAACCACGAGCAGCCCGACGAGCACACCAATACCTCCGCCATATTGCCTCGGGGTGGGGGCGCCGGATCCCTCGCCGCCTCCTGACCCGCTACCGCCGCCCTTGCGCTTGAACAGACTGTTGAGTTTTTTGTTGAAATTACGCCACAGTTGATCCAGGTCAGGTGGACCGGAATTACCTTTTTTTCTCCCCCATTGGGGATCATTTAATCCCATGATGATTCCTATCTTTTGTTAATGCGGCTATAACTGTCAAACGGTTTGGAGATCCTGAGTTCGGCCCATCGCGAAGTTATCACTGGTTCTAAAGCTTCGCGTGTCTAGCCGCAGCCGCATCTGTAATTCCTGACTGGTCCTTGCGCCGTTGCATGGCGTGGTGCTCAATGGCTTCCGATAGGGACAACCTTATAAACTCCAGTCCCTCACCGGTTTTCGCGCTTAATCGGACCTGCGCAATTCTACCATACTCATCGCGGCGATAACCCGCCGTCCCTGCGGATAAATCGATCAGATCTATCTTGTTCAGCACCTGTATTTGCGGAATGGAGTCGGCTCCAATTTCCTTCAATACCATATTGACTTCATGGATTTGCTCGTCCCGGTTTGGGCTGCTTGCGTCAACGACATGGAGCAGTAAGTCGGCTTGCACGGTCTCCTCCAGCGTAGCGCGGAATGCAGCGACGAGCGTGTGCGGCAAGTCGCGAATGAAGCCCACCGTGTCAGAAATCACGAGCGGACCATGATCAGGAAGAAATACCTTTCGGGTCGTGGCATCGAGCGTGGCGAACAACTGATCGGCAACATAAGTATGGGCGCGAGTGAGACTGTTGAATAGAGTGGACTTGCCCGCATTGGTGTAGCCAACGGTAGATACCGACATCACATCGGCGCGCCGCCGGGAGCGGCGTTGCAATTCACGCTGGCACTGCAGTTTTGCAAGCTTTTCCTTAAGGAGTTTGACCCGCTTCCCCAAGAGGCGCCGGTCGGTTTCCAGCTGGGTTTCACCAGGACCGCGCAGACCGATACCGCCTTTTTGCCGTTCCAGATGGGTCCAGCCGCGAACCAGGCGGGTCGAAAGGTGCTCAAGCTGAGCCAGTTCTACCTGCAACTTGCCTTCATGGCTCTTCGCGCGTTGGGCAAAAATATCCAGAATCAGGCTGGTACGATCGATTACCTGGTGTCCCAGGCGCTGCTCCAGATTACGTTGCTGGGCAGGAGAAAGGTCATGGTTGAAAATTACCAACGATGCGCCGGTTTGTTCCAATGCAGACATGATTTCATCGACCTTGCCGCTGCCTGCGAAAGTCGCTGGATCAGGCCGGGAACGTTTACCTTTGACCACCGCGTAAATTGCAAGCTGGTCGCTTGCGGCAAGCTGCCTCAATTCTTCAAGGTTTTCGACGTACGCTTTATCGCTAAAATCGAGGCTTACCAACACCGCGGTGCCATCAGCCATCTTGGCGCCGGGCGGGTTCCCAGCGGGGCGGTCAAGCATCAGGTGTGCCGGGTGCCTCAAATGGGATATTGACAGCCCTGGCGGGCACCACCGTAGAAATCGCGTGTTTATACACCATCTGAGTTACGCTATTCTTAAGCAGCACCACATACTGATCAAATGAATCGATATGCCCTTGCAACTTGATTCCGTTTACCAGGTAAATTGAAACAGGAATATGTTCCTTCCGCAACGTGTTCAGGAATGGGTCTTGTAACAGTTGCCCTTTAGCGCTCATGGATGACTCCGTATTTTAGTTATTCAAGAATTAACTCTACTTGATTTTCAGGAGTAAATCCATATTCTTGGATGGGAGATGAGGCGGAAGTCAGCCTCTGAAAAAAGGCCCGCCTTAAAGACGGCGATTTCACTTGACGAGGCCGCTCAACCGACGCACGCAGGCAATATTAATTGTCGCAAAAGCTGCCGTGGAAATCCGGAGCCACCCGGCTGCCGGCCCGCTACAGTCCCGGAAACATGGCTTCGTACGATTGAGGAAATATATTAATGAAATTGCCCAGGCTTGCTCAGCCTGGGCAGCAGAAGCATTTCGACGTTAAATCGCGAGATAATTCGCTAGGTGGTATTCAGCGAGGCGGACGCGTATTTTCTGGTTATTCGAACGGCTTGGGCCTTGGTGTTTCGTTGGTTGAAGGTGGAAGAATGGGCAACTTGAACTCCGGTTGTTTTCCGGTCAGTGTCTTCAGGAAGGCCACGATTTTGGCGTTTTCGTCCTTGGTGAACTTATGGCCCAGCTGCAAGCGGCCCATGACATCGACGGCCTCTTCCAGGGTTGCCGCGGCACCGTCATGAAAATAGGGATAGGTAAGCTCAACGTTGCGCAAGGTGGGTACCTTGAACATGAAGCGGTCGGCATCCTTACCCGTCACCCCAAAACGGCCTTCCGCCTTGCTCGTGCTTTTATACGGTTCATGGACACCCATCTTCTGATAGGAGCCCCCGCCGACGGCCGGACCATTGTGACAGCTCACGCATCCTTTCTCTTTGAATAATTTATAACCCTCCAGCTCGGTTTGATTGATTGCATTTTTATCGCCCTTGAGCCATTTATCGAAACGGGAATCAGGCGTAACAAGCGTTTCCTCGAACGCAGCGATTGCGTCGGTAACCATTCCTATATCGATCTTGTCCCCGCCAAACAGCTGCTTGAAGCGGGCCTGGTACTGAGGAATCGAGCGCAATACATCGACAGCCAACGCGTGGCTGAACCCCATCTCCCCCGGGTTTGCAATGGGGCCGCCAGCCTGATCTTTCAAGGTTTTGGCGCGGCCATCCCAGAACTGCGCCAGATTCATGCTGGAGTTCAATACCGTTGGGGCGCTAATCGGCCCCTGGTGCCACTTGTGTCCGATCGATGTCGGCAGATTATCCGATCCGCCCATGCTCAGGTTATGACAGGAATTGCAAGAGATGAATCCGGATTTCGAAAGGCGCGGATCAAAAAACAGCATTTTTCCCAGCTCGACCATGTTTTCGTTCTTTGGCTTATGCGCTTCGATGGGCTGGATGGGTTCATCAGCAGACATCGCTGGCGGGGCTGCAATAGTTCCAATGGACAGCAGCGATACAATCAATGTTCGCAATCTCATCATTAGTCTCCCTAAAAAACGCGGCTGTGGTGGCGCAGCCGATTACGCCTGCAAATTATCCGTTTTACAGCTCTTATTATGCGCATCCAAATCCAAGGCTCCCAAATCATCCGCAACGGGGGAGCCAGAACTAGAATTTGGCGCATGCTTACGGTTCTCATTCGCAGCTGAGATGAGAGTGAAGTCATGCAGGATAAGGAATGAGCAGGATCTCAAAGCGGACCGTGAAAGTCCAGATTCTCGAAGATATCCATTAACCTTGCAGCCCGGATGTGGCTTCATACTGTTCCCGGAAAGAGATTCTACACACCCTTGTCCGCTCTGCCGGGAAATTTCGCCATGGCGGACGATGTTGCCGAGATCTGTTCTCTGCTATGGCAGGCGGTTCGCTCATACGCATTACCATCCAGATGAAGGGGAGGGCGATTAATCAGGCGCGCCAACTCAGTCAGAGCCAGCTGATAAACCTGGCGCTTGAACTCGACCACGGACTCGAGTTCCACCCAATACTGATTCCAGCGCCAGGCGTCGAATTCCGGGCGAACACTCGTGCGAAGGGAGACGTCACAGTCACGTCCCACCAGGCGCAACAGATACCAGATCTGTTTCTGTCCTTTATAGTTTCCGCGCCAGTCCCGTTTTATCCACTGATCCGGTACTTCGTAGCGCAGCCAGTCCCGTGTGCGGCCGATTATCTGAACATGGCAGGGATGCAAGCCTACCTCTTCCGTCAATTCCCGATACATTGCCTGTTCCGGGCTTTCCCCCGGTTTAATGCCTCCCTGGGGGAATTGCCAGGAGTTCTGCTTGATCCGCTTGCCCCAGAATACCTCGTTTTTTGAATTCAGCAGAATGATACCGACATTTGAGCGATATCCATTACGGTCGATCATGCGATTCACCCGTTTAATCCGAATGGCTAGATTTTTCCATATTTTATCCCAGATTGAAAGCCGTAGCGGGATTAATGAAAGAGTATGCCAGCATGCTTTTCCTGCTCCTCGTCCATAGCGGACGATCGCGCCCGAGTATCGGTATTGCCGGGCTTTTGAGGTAGAATCGCCAGTTTTTACCCTCCCGCACGAAACGGACAAGGAAGGGAAACGAACAAGGAAGGGTGAACGGGAGCATACATGCGCGTATCGAGCTATTTCATTTCCACTCTTAAAGAAGCGCCTGCGGAAGCAGAGTTGGTGAGCCACAAGCTGATGCTGCGTGCCGGCTTGATCAAGCGCCTTGGCAGTGGCCTTTACACATGGATGCCTCTGGGTTTGAGGGTTCTGCGAAACGTTGAAAATATCGTGAGGGAGGAGATGGACGCGAGCGGGGCGCTGGAACTGCTTATGCCCGCGGTGCAACCTGCCGAACTATGGCAGGAAACCGGACGCTGGGAAGTGTTCGGTCCCCAGATGCTGAAGATCAAGGATAGGCATCAGCGCGATTTCTGCTTCGGCCCTACGCATGAGGAGGTCATCACGGACATAGCGCGGCGTGAAATCAAGAGTTACCGCCAATTGCCGCTTACTTTTTACCAGATTCAGACCAAATTCCGCGACGAGATCCGGCCGCGCTTTGGCGTCATGCGGGCGCGCGAATTCATCATGAAGGACGCTTATTCATTTGATGCCGATATCGTCAACCTGGAGAAGACCTATGCGGCGATGCATGATGTGTATTGCCGGATTTTCAACCGGCTGGGATTGAGATTTCGCGCGGTCAATGCGGATCCGGGAGCAATCGGCGGCAGCCGATCGCAAGAGTTTCACGTTCTGGCGGACTCGGGCGAAGACGCCATCGCTTTCTGCCCTGATTCGGATTATGCCGCCAACATTGAGATGGCCGAGGCCCGGCCGCCTGCGGAAGCACGCGAGACACCGGACGGCCTGGCACAAAAAATAAAAACTCCCGGCAAAAAAACATGTGAAGAGGTTGCCCGGTTTCTGGATCTTCCTGTCGAACAGACGGTGAAAACTCTTGCTGTTATCGCTAGTGGAGAGATGTACCTGTTGCTGCTGCGCGGCGATCATCACCTCAACGAGACAAAGGTTCGCAAGATTTCCTTTTTGTCCGGTTTCAGGCTGGCAAACGAGGAAGAAATACGCGCACGGACCGGCTGCCTACCGGGATATATCGGACCTGCCGGCTTGCAGCTTCCTCTCATAGCGGACCGCAATGTCGCGGTGATGAGCAACTTTGTTTGCGGTGCGAACGAAGAGGATCATCACTTGATCAACGTCAATTTTGGCCGTGATGTAAAGGAGCCTGACCATGTTTTCGATCTTCGCGAAGTAGTGAGCGGTGATCCTTCGCCGGACGGAAAGGGAAAACTGGAGATCTGCCGCGGGATAGAAGTGGGTCATATTTTCCAGTTGCACACCAAGTATTCCGAAGCGATGAATGCCGTTTACCTGGACGAATCCGGCCAGGCCCGGCCAATGGAAATGGGGTGCTACGGGATCGGGGTATCGCGTATCGTCGCGGCCGCCATTGAGCAGAACCATGATGAGCGTGGCATTGTTTTTCCTCCACCAATAGCACCTTTCCAGGTTGCGATCGTCCCGATAGGGCTAAAGAAAAGTGAACGGGTCAGGGATGAAGTGGAAAAATTATACGCGGACATTTCCAATGCCGGCATCGACGTTCTGCTTGATGATCGCGACGAACGCCCCGGCGTAATGTTCACAGATATGGAGCTGATCGGTATCCCTCATCGCATCGTTGTTGGCGAGCGCGGTTTGAAGGAAGGAAATGTCGAGTATCAGGGGCGGCGAGATAAACAACCGCAGACGGTCCCGTTTTCTTCGCAGCACATCATTGACTTTCTAAAGTCGAGAATAGGCAACTGATGCGCGCGTCTGCTTCCGCGGTCTGTTATGTCTACTTCGGCTGCCACCCCAAGCAGACAGGAGTTCTGATTAAAACACGCGTTGCACGATTTTCTGCCGGCACGTTAGCACACCGGGTTCACCCCGGGTTACCTGTATTTTTGCTGTCCCGTATCGCTCGGCCGCTGATCTGGAGAATTTTTCGAGTTTTCCCGCATGAACTCCTCCAGGCTTTCCCGGGAAACCAGCCCGATCTTGTAGATGGCCGGCTTGCCTTCAGGATCGAATACATAGGTGGTGGGTAACATCGACACTGGCCCGATTTGCGCAGCGATTTTCTTATCTCCCAATACAGTGGGATAGGAAATCGACATTGACTTGACATACTTCAGCACGGTTTTCGGGTCGCGATAGTCCATGGCGATGCCGATTATCATCACATCCTTCCGGCTTTCGTAGAGTGACACCAGATCGGGGATTTCCTTCAGGCACGGCGGACACCACGTGGCCCAGAAATTTATCAGCACCCACTTGCCCCTGAAGTCGGAAAGCGTGAGCTTTTTGCCGGCGGTATCCACAAACGTAAAACCCCTTGCCTGCGCGCCCGTCGGCAGCAACACCAGCAGGCAGCATAAAACTGCGAGAAAACGTGACGTCATTTTACTATTGGGAGGACTCAGTTAAAGTCAATTGAGAATTACCGGGGAATTGCTTCCGCAAAAAGCTGCGAGAGCGGCACATCCATTTTCTCATTCAAGGCGGCAATGATGCCGTCAAGCACCCGCTCCAGCTTTGCATCACCTGCCGCTGCGGCCCGCACCGCTTCGGGACGGAATGTAAACAGGCGGTAAATATCCGCTATCATGACTTTATCCGGATCCAATATTTGGACCCATCCACCTGTTTTTACTTGACGGACAAGATTAGCCTGAGCCATAAGCTCCAGTATTGGCTCGATCTCTTCAAAACCCAGCGCCAACCGTTTCTGCAAACTGCAATAAGTTTCCACTCTTCCGTCCTGCAGTGCCTCTCCCAATGCTTGCAGCAAACGCAACGCGTCGAAGAATTGCTTCCCCTGGGCTGTCGGGTCGCGTCGCCAGGCGCGGAAGCGCCAACTCGAGAGCGACGCGGCAATTACCGCGCCCAGTAACACCATCAGCCAGGAAAGATAGACCCAGAGCAAGAAAATAGGAACAGTGGCGAATGCGCCATACACTGCCTGATAAGTCGGGAAGTGGGAAATATATAGACCAAATACTCTTTTCATTATCTCGAATCCCACCGCCGCGG
>CAVUXR010000001.1:0-31502 GCA_963745455.1 uncultured beta proteobacterium | reverse complement strand
GACATGGGAAACCTCGGTCGGAACAACAAAAAAGGGCGGAATTATATCAGATAGCCGGAAGGTCCGCCCATACCATATACGGACGAATGATTAGGTGGTTGGTTCAATAAACAGGAACAAAAGCTTATCAGGAGAGTGGCTTTAATGACCTCCTTCCTTCATCTTCTTTCTTCCTCTTCCTGTTGCCTCTTCCGCTCGCACAAGATACCGCAAATGCGTAATACTGTTCCTCCATAGTTTCAGTCATATGTCAAAATCGGAAAATATCAGGTATGGAAACAATAAAACTCCCGGATTATGGGGAGTTTTACTGGAAAACGTAATGGTTTCCTACTTGGCCGCCGGCTTGGCTTCTTTCTTGAGGGTGGTAGGACCCGTTAGCGAAATATCCTTGCGGAGTTCATGAAGATCCACGGTGACAGGACTTATACCTTCAACGTTTTCCAGTTCGTCGGTGGATCTGAAGGCACCGGCTTTTTTGCGATAATCAATGATCGCCTTGGCTTTGGCGGCACTGATGCCTTTGAGCGTTTCAAGCTCGGCCTGGGTAGCGGTGTTAATGTTGACGGCTGCATAAGCCGGGCCCGCAATCGCCACCAGCGTGGCGACGGTAATAAACAACTTCTTCATGAATTTTCCTTTAGGATTAAATAACGATTATTAACTTCTCATCCAGCTCTAAAAAAGCTGAGGGGCAAATAGGCGGAGCAACAAGGGACTCAGCCCGACGCGAGAATAACAGTAATTCCTCTTTACTCCACCAAAATTTGTTTAATAAGAAAATGCCCTGAATCCGGCAGTCTCCTATCAACGCTTGCGAAGCTGTTGCATATCGACGGTCTGGGCACTGATGCCTTCCACCTTCGTCACGTCATCGGTAGACCTGAAAGCACCCGCTTTTGACCGATAATCGATGATGGCTTTTGCCTTGGCAGCGGTGATCCCCTTGAGAGTCTGGAGCTCTTCCCGAGTTGCGGTATTGATGTTGACTGCTGCACACGCTGTGTCTATAAAAATAAAGGATCCGACCACCATTAAAAATTTTTCATATTTTCTCCTCCTGGTTAAAAAACAGATGACCACACTGCTGCAAAACAAAAGCGGAGAAACTCTAAAAATCTCGCGCGATTGACCGCTGCCGCATCAGTGAACACGAAATGCGCGGAAAATCATGAGCTCGGCTTATCCATTACACTGCCACGGCACAGTTACGGATTCAGGTTGAGGACAATCGGATTCGCATGTCCCACTACGGATGATATGACGCCAACACGAAAAAAGCTGATGGGCGTCAGCTTTCAATTCTTTGTAAAAGGGAGGAAATTGGTTTTATGAGCGAATCCTCTAAAACGCTTGCCTGACAGTCGTCAATACAGGAAGAAGGTCCTGGTGCAAGGCGAAAGCCAGGAGACTCCGTTATGGAGAAACTGCCAGATTCAAGCAGTTGCAGCCAGTGCTGGCGAGCCTTCGGCTGCGCGATGGTTCGCAGTCTGCCGCAATCGCTTCAAATCGTTGAGCTTGATGTGCCGGCATTCACTGCTGATGAGCCCGTCATCCTCGAGCCGGGCAAATACCCGGCATACAGTCTCTTCCGCTATACCCAGATAATTTCCGATATCGCTTCGGGACATGCTCAGGTAGAACTCGGTCGCCGAGCAATTGCGTTTGGCAAATTGCTCAGACAGGCTGAGCAAAAAGGTAGCAAGCCGCTCTTCCGCGTTATGTTTTCCAAGCAGCAACAGCAATTCCTGACTGTGCCTGATCTCGGCGCTCATGATTTTGAAGATTTCATACTGGATAGCGGAATCCTCGCGAGCAAGCTCTTCAAAACGCTCCACCGAAACTTCGCAGACAGAAGTCGTTGCCATTGCGCGCGCCTCACAGTTATGTTGACGCGTTCCAATGGCGTTCAGGCCCAGCAGTTCGCCGGCCGCGTGGAAGCCCATTACCTGAACCTGCCCATCCTCGGTTCCCACACAGGTTTTGATCGAGCCGCCCCGTATGACATATATATATTCCAGAGACTGGCCCATGCGGTACAGAACCTCCCCTCGCTTGAGCACCTGCTTTCTTTTGACGACGCGTTCGAGCAGCGAGGAATCACCCGTCTTCAGCCATAAAGACATGCATAAGTGATAAGCGCCGCAATTCCTGCAATCGAGGGGCACGTTTGTTGAACCGGAGGCCTCGCTTTTATCTGGCTCCATCCCTGACGCGCACTTTGTCATGTCTGACTCCTTTTTTTAGTGTTGGGTTACATTTATCCGCGAGAACTCCAGACGGCCCAGAACTATATCCGGGAAGTCGGTCAACTGATATTTCCCGCTCGTTACCGCCGCGGCCAGCATATCCAGAGTCTGGCTTTGCAGCAGCCTGACGATTTCCTGTTTGATGGGAAACCATTTTGCATGCATGGGGCAGGCAGTGTTTTCGCTGCATACCTTGAGCCCCAGCACGCAGTTTTCCGTAAATCCCGTTCCCTCGGTGAGCGTTGCGATCTGCATCAGGTTGATTTTATCGCTGCGCTCCCTCAAACAGAACCCTCCCTGCTTGCCGCGAAAGGAATAAAGCAGATTGCCCTTGCACAGCTCCTGAAGAATTTTGGCAAGATAGGGAGAAGGCGATCCCAGGTACTCGGCAATCGTCCGATTCAATACTGCATTGCCTGGAGGTTGCGTAGCCATGTAGATGAGTGCCTGAATGGCGTATTGTGTGGTGCGGGACAATATCATCTTAATATCTAAGACATATGCGGGGTCAAGAAGATTTCAGATATGTCTGTCATTTCTGCTGTTTTTTCTTCTATATCAGCCAATAGACGAATATAAACAGGCCCAGCCAGACCACGTCCACGAAGTGCCAGTACCACGCCACCCCCTCAAAGCCAAAATGATTCTCAGGCTTGAAGTGGCCCGCCAGCACGCGGAAGAAGATGACCAGCAGCATGATGGAGCCTAGCGTCACATGGAAGCCGTGAAAGCCTGTCAGCATGAAAAAGGTGGCGCCATAGGCTCCGGTCGTCAGCTTGAGATTGAGATCGGAATAGGCATGGCCGTATTCGTACGCCTGGAGGCCAACAAAGAGGAATCCCAGGGCGAAAGTCAGGAACAGGCCGAGCTTGAGCTGTCCGCGCTTGTTGAGCTTGAGCGCCCAGTGTGCCCAGGTGACCGTCACGCCGGAAGTGAGCAATATCAATGTATTTAATGCCGGAAGTCCCCACGCGCCCATCGGCGTAAATTTGTCTTCAATACCCGGGCCGGAAGCTGGCCATCCTCCCGTAAAGTCGGGCCACAGCATTTTCTGATCTCCGCTGCCCAGATCCGGGACGGAGAATATTCGCATGTAATAGAGCGCCCCGAAGAAGGCGGCAAAAAACATCACCTCGGTGAAGATGAACCAGCTCATACCCCAGCGGAACGATGCATCCACCTGCTTGTTGAACTTGCCTCCCTCACTCTCCCGTGCGACCTGGCGGAACCACACAAAAATCATGTAGAAGAGTATGGCAAAGCCTATTGTCAGCAAGCCGTAACCAAGAGGGTATTTGTTGACGGAAAACGCCGCGCCAAATCCCATGAATAGCAGCGCCATCGACCCGGTGATGGGATAGGTCGATGGCGCTGGAACATAGTATTTCCCTTCCTCCTGGCTCATGCTTTAGCCCTGCCTCATACGTTGGGAAACGGATATAAGCGGATATGCCGTCATCGCGGGCTTATTGCCATAAATAAGGCAGATAGTGCAGCATGGGCAGGACCAGCGAGGAAGCCAGCACAAATAACGCTGTCCTGATCGCTCCTTCCCTCCGCTCAGCCTCCACCGGTTCCGTGATGCTTGCGCTGCTGGTCGTATCCATGTACCTGCCGGTAATATTCATGTTTTCAGTCATTTCGATTCTCTTCCTTAAGTTGCCCCTTCCTCAGGGAGTTTTAGGAAACCTGCTTATTTCACAACTGGCGGGGTTTCGAAGCTGTGATACGGGGCAGGTGATGGTAACGTCCACTCCAGGGTCTTGGCGCCTTCCCAAGGTTTTGCCGGCGCCTTCGCCCCGCCACGAATGCATTTCAGCACTACGTAGAGCAACAGGAGCTGGGTGGTGCCAAATCCAAACGCGCCGATGCTGGAAATCATGTTGAAGTCGGCAAATTGAAGGGCGTAGTCGGGGATGCGGCGAGGCATGCCCGCAAGACCCAGGAAGTGTTGCACGAAAAAGGTAAGATTGAAGAAGAACATCGATAACCAGAAGTGCCACTGGGCCAGGGTTTCGTCGTACATATGCCCTGTCCATTTCGGGAGCCAGTAATAAGCCCCTGCGAATAGGGCGAAGAGTGAACCGGATACCAGCACATAGTGGAAGTGCGCAATCACGTAGTAGGTGTCCTGTACCTGAATATCCACCGGAACCACGGCACATACCACCCCGCTGAACCCACCGATAACAAACAGGAAAATAAAACCGATTGAGAACAGCATCGGCGCCTCGAAGGTCATGGAACCGCGCCACATGGTAGCAGTCCAGTTGAAAACCTTCACCCCCGTAGGGACCGCGATCAGCATGGTTCCGTACATGAAGAACAGTTGCCCCGTTACCGGCATGCCCGCGGTAAACATGTGATGCGCCCAGACAATGCAGGACAGGATCGCGATGGATGCGGTGGCGTAGACCATCGATGAATACCCGAACAGCGGCTTGCGCGCGAAGGTGGGAATGATTTCGGAGACGATGCCAAATGCCGGCAAAATCATGATGTAGACTTCGGGATGCCCGAAGAACCAGAAAATATGCTGGAACATCACCGGATCGCCGCCGCCCGCCGCATTAAAGAAATTGGTGCCGAAGTTGCGGTCAGTCAGCAGCATAGTCACTACACCGGCCAGGACTGGCATCACCAGTATAAGGAGATAGGCAGTGATCAACCAGGTCCATACAAACAGCGGCATCTTCATCAGAGTCATGCCAGGCGCGCGCATATTGAGGACGGTAGTGATGATATTGATCGAACCCATGATGGATGAAGCGCCCAGAATGTGGACGGCGAAAATCATCATGTCCATTCCGATACCCATCTGCACCGACAACGGCGGGTAAAAAGTCCAGCCGCCCGCCGGCGCGCCACCGGGCGCAAAGAAGGAGCCAACAAGCAATAGCGCCGCCGGGGGCAGCAGCCAGAAGCTCCAGTTATTCATGCGGGCAAACGCCATGTCGGGCGCCCCGATCATCATTGGGATTTGCCAATTGGCGAACCCGACGAATGCTGGCATGATGGCGCCGAATACCATGATCAGACCGTGCATGGTTGTCAATTGGTTGAAAAATTCCGGCTGTACGAGTTGCAGGCCCGGCTGAAACAGTTCGGCGCGTATGGTCAGCGCCATCACGCCCCCCGTCAGGAACATCATGAAGCTGAACCATAGATACATCGTACCGATGTCCTTGTGGTTCGTGGTAGTCAGCCAGCGCATCATGCCGCTGGGATGATGGTCGTGCGCATGCGCAACGTCGTGGTCGTGTACTGCCGCCATGTTGTCTCCTTGATTGGTTTTTCTGAATTTGCTAATTGCCAGCGTGGCGCTATTGTTTTTTTCGCCCTGCGACCCACTGGGCATATTTCTGCGGCTCCACCGCTTCCACCACGATGGGCATGAACCCGTGCTCCTTGCCGCATAGCTCGGCGCACTGGCCGCGATAGGTGCCGGGCCTGTCAGCCGTGAACCAGGTATCGCGCACATAGCCGGGTATGGCGTCCTGCTTGGCCCCCAGCGCGGGTACCCACCAGGCGTGAATCACGTCGTTGGCGGTAAGCAGTATCCGCACCTTCTTGCCCACCGGCACCACCACCGGGTTATCGACTTCCAGAAGATAGTTCTCATTCTTGGCCGCGGCATTATTAATCTGCGCGTGGGGTGTGGCCAGACTGCTGAAGAAGCTGATGCCCTCGCCTTCGCCGTGGATGTAATCGTATCCCCATTTCCACTGGTAGCCAGTCGTCTTGATGGTGATGTCCGCGCTGGAGGTATCCTTCATCGCAATGATGGTCTTGGTGGCGGGATAGGCCATGCCGACCAGAATGAAGAACGGTATGATGGTCCAGATGATCTCGACCGTGGTGCTGTGATGGAAGTTTGCCGCCTTGTAACCTTGGGATTTGCGGTGCTTGAGCACGGAATAAAACATGGTCCCAAACACGCCTATGAAAATCACCAGGCATATCCACAACAGCATCGTATGCTGGTCATATATTTGCCGGGCGATGATCGACTGCGGCTCGGGCAAATTCAACTGGTGTGGATCCGCCGCCGCCATCCCCAGTCCGGAATACAACGCGGCCGCCAGGCCCCACACTATGGTTGATGCTGCTCTAGCATACATATTTCCAACCCATATTCAGGATAATCGGACTCTTTTATCCGGTATTGGAATCGTATGCCGAAGCAGCCGAAGAAACATTGACAAATGTCATCTTCTGTAAGGGTAGCGCCCCGTAGCGTTAGGGCGAGGGTTCCCGCAAAGCGGGATCGCCCAGCGAAGGGGATGCCTGACCGCGTGTACGTACCGGAAGGGCGCCTGCATCCCGCAACGGGGGTCGCACCTCCCTGCGGAAGGTACTGCTCCGCCCCCCGCGGTCGCGCCACGTAGCGCTAGGCAAGGGCTCTCGAAAAGCGGATCGCCCAGCGGAGGGGGATACTGCGGCCGATGTATGCGCTGGCACAAATACCTGCATTTAGCCGCGCGGTCGCGTCCCTGGGCTCGCCTGAGGGATCCGGCGAAGACTCGGTGCGCAAAACTGAGCCTGGATGGCTATTACTGAAGCTGAATCAAGCGATGAATTGAACAGAAGGAAGCCGCAGCAATGATCGGCCAAACCGTCGATCAGGAAGGAGGCCTCTCAAGCCGGACAGGGGAATACCGTACGTGACCCGCTCACGCCGATAACGTGCAAAGCAGATTTGCAAACTTGAGGAGAATGCGATGGATGAAGCGGAGGTGATTAAGAGTGTATCAGATACTTTGCGGCGTTTTTTCGCGGTCGTCTATTCGTTCCCCAAAATTCTCAGGAATAAAATGAACCAAACGGCCCAGCTTATCCGCCACCAGTAGACATCCTTCAAGAAACCGGCTGGTCCTTACTGATCCGGGAGAATTATCATTCATCCAGTAAAAGAAAGCCGCGAGGTAAATTGCAGCAAGCCCCGAATCTTCCAGCGCGCGACGGATATATATCGCCTCGCGTATTGCGGCTTCACGCATCCGCTCGACGGTGCGGCTGACACGCATCAATCCGGCCGCCTGCGTCTGGATATGCCCCGGTCCCAGTTTGCCATAGATCATCTGCCTGGTCGTCTTGCGATAAGGATGAAATGCGTTCAACCATGTCATGATTAAACGATGCAGACGCTGGCGAGTAGTTAGATATGAAAAGTCTGACGCCTGCGCCATCTGGAGCATGGTGTTATCCGCACGCTCGAACCAGGCATTGACGATGTCGTCCTTTTTCTGGAAATGCGCGCGCACTTCGTCCGGTGTTATTTGCAGCGCGGCCGCTACATCTTCCAAGCGCACGGCTTCCCATGACCTCCGTTCGCCGAGTTCGACGGCCGCACCAACAATCTGATCGGTCGTTGCCATATTTCCTCCGATGAGTGACGGAAAAGAAGATATTCAACTCATTCGAAGGGCAGAGTGTAAGGCACATCTAAAGCGTTTTCAATACCATTCCCGGCAACTTGCAGCCAGATGACCTACCAGAGACTCGCCACTCGAGCCATATCACAGCAAACTGAAAATATGGGCGACCGCGGTTGATCCAATGAGATGTTCAGCCAGTAGCGTACCTGCATCCGGAGCCCAGGTTTTTAAAGTATGCACGCTTACCCCGTACGTTGACCCCGCCATCCTTGCAAGCGTAAAGTCGAATATTCTATCGAGCATGGGTTCAAACGCGAGCGGCAATAGATGGCATTTGTATGAAGCAGTGCGCCCCTTCTTTCAGCAGCGGTATAAAGAATTTTCATCCGGCCTATTTCGCAATGGTCATGGCCACTGGCATTGTATCCGTTGCCTTTGAGGCAATGGTTTTCCCTGTCATAGCAAATGCCCTGTTTATACTGAACTTAATTTTTTATACCGTTTTATGCATCATGCTGATTATGAGGACGTGGCGTTTCTGGCCGAGTTTGAGGGCAGACCTCAGCATCCCCCGGCAGACGTGGCTTTTTTTAACGTTTGTAGTAGGAACCAATACCGTAGGAATGCAGCTTGTCACATTCCTTCAAGCCAGCGGTTTAGCAGGCATATTATGGGTTGTCGCGCTGGTCGGCTGGTTCATATGCATTTATTTTATTACTTCGAATTTCGCCGGCGCGCCGGCGAAATTCATACTGGATTCGGTGAATGGCGCTACGCTGTTAACCGTTGTCAGCACAGTATCCGTATCCCTGCTGGGAATCCGCCTGCTGAATCCAGCAGGCATGCACGCCAGTTACGGTTATTTCGCAATATGGGCTTTTTGGGCCACCGGCTTCATCCTGTATCTGTTCGTTACACTATGTATCGTCCACAGGCTGTTTTTCAGCCCCTTTCAACGGAATGATTGGGATGCGCCTTATTGGATCTGCATGGGAGCGCCGGCGATCATTACCCTGACCGGTTCTGAATTTATTATGTATATGCCCGCCATACCGCTAAGCGATAGCATGCGGGGAATAACGCTTTGGATGACTTTTTTTGCATGGGTCATTGGTACGTGCTGGATCCCTTACCTGTTGGTCATGGATATTCTTAAATTAACGCATATTTCCGGTTCACCCGGCTTGGCGCCGCTGTGGATAAAAATCTTCCCATGGTCGAGATTGGCCTTTGGCAGGCGCTACCATCTTTTTAATCCTCCCTCATGGAGTAGAGTCTTTCCCATGGGGATGTACGCTGCCTGCATGCTGTCCCTGGCCAAGGCGAGCGGTTATGGATTTCTTGAGATTATTTCCGGTTACTGGGGCTGGTTTGCCCTGCTGATCTGGTCGCTTACACTGATCGGTACGCTACGTTCTTTAATATCATCACGATCTTGTCGTGTTGACGATACACGGCAGAGTTAAGAACCTCTGAATGACTCCGAGGAGGAACCCGCTCGGGTACGCTGTTGGCGCAATACGATCAAGAAAATGTAATTGCTGTAATATTTCGGTAGGCGCCAAGCAGAATTCTGCCGAGTCTAACGTGATCTAATCATAAGTCGATGATTTTCTCTGCGGCATGCAATTTGCAGCACGACCCATATCCAGCTCAATCAAATTCGTTGATATATCCGCGACCGTACTGGCAACCGCCCGTTGCATGCCTTTCACCACGCCCTCTATACCTCCGCTAATCGGCTCTGTGATCGCTGCATAGCATGCGGCACTACGCCCATCAGTGGAACGCGTAATCGTCCAGCCAAATCTTGCCTGTACCCTATCGCCGACTATTGCATCGAATTGGCTAAGCTCAATCGCAATCCGGTAGCCGGGCTGATCGAGCGCCCGGCCTCGACGCGCCTCGTTTACAGCTCCAGTTTGATTGGAAATGCCCGTGGTGAATGCATCCCTCAGTTCATAATTGAAAGGTGATGACCATCGATCCTGTTCAAGTATGAAAAGCTGTGTCTCTGATCCTGAACCTCTTGAACGTACAACCAATTGCGGACGAGCAAGCCGTTCCGGGACTTTGACTGGCAACACGTCAATAAAAATTGGGATGGCTGCATCTCGCGTTGCGATTTTTATCTTCGATGGTTCCGGTGGAACCGACAGCGTATAAAACCGCGCCTCCGGAACGGTCGCACAGCCAGCAGCCAATAATGCTGTCATCAAGCCTAATATGCCGTAAGCCGAGGAGCATCATTGCTTATTCCCCCCGCCTGCCGCGAATCACCGATTCAGGATGACGTTCCAAGTAATCCGTCAGAACTCTGAGTGAAACGGCTGCTCGCGTTAATTCCTGCAATGTCTGACGTATATCCTGCTGCAGCGGAGCATCTGCAGAGAGGGTACGCTCCGCTGCATTCAGAGTCTCGCGCACATCCTTCATCGCCACGGTAATTTCGGGTGCCACATCATTATTCAATTTCTCCGCCAGTAATCCGGCACTGTTCAGCGTTACCTGAAGTACTTTTAGCGATTGCTGTAACTCGTCGCCAATTTGATCGAAGGGTACTTTACTCAGCTTAAGTGCTATTTCCGAAACCTGTGTTTGAATTTCCTCGGTGCTACTCGGAATAGTGGGCAATTCCAATAATACGCGGGAAGTATCCAAGTCTCCTTTTCCGCGCGCGGCTTTTTTTGGCGGGATGGCTTCAGGAAAAAAATCGAACGCAATATAGAGCTGGCCGGTAAGGAAATTACTGGTTCGTAATTGTGCGGCCAAGCCGCGGTTGATCATGAACTGCAAACGCTGTTGTGCTGTGTACTTTGATTGCTTCCGATATTCGGCAAATCTCTGGCCTAGCCGCTCCGGATAAACTTGCACCAGTACCGGCATGCTGAATTCTTGCTGCTTCGGATCGTATTCAATGCCGATCGATTTAACCTGCCCCAATACCAGCCCGCGAAAACTGACTTCAGTCCCAGGCCTCAGACCACGGAGGGATTGCTTGAAATTGAGCAATATCATTTCTGCTTCCCCATCCGGCCCCTTTAACGCTTCAGCCTGATTTTCCGCCAGGGCAAAGGCAGTGTCCTCCTTGGCAGGAGGGCCGGAATTGTCATCGGGTGATTGAAACGACAAGCCGCCAAGCATAACAGTAGCCAGCGATTCGGTTTCGAGCCTGAAGCCATCGGCACCAACCTGCATGTCAATGCCGCTGGCATGCCAGAAGCGCGTATTGATGCCGACAAATTTGTCATAGGGCGCATTGATAAATATACGTGTCGTAACGCCTTTGCCATCGTCATCCAGATCAAACGCAGTCACCTGCCCCACTTTGATCCGGCGGTAAAAAACGGGCGAACCGATATCCAGTGAACCAATATCGGCGGAATGTAAAACATATTGTTTGCCGGAAACATCGCGAGTAATGATTGGGGGAACCTCCAATCCGGTAAATATGTCCTTTTTTTCCGTTTCAACACCGGCATCCGCCCCGATATAAGCCCCGAACAGCAATGTGCTAAGCCCTGACACACCGGAACTCCCGATGCGTGGACGTACTACCCAGAAGCGGCTGTCGGCAGCAGTAAAACTTTTGGCTTCCTTCTTCAATTGCACAGTCACCAGAACGAGAGAGCGATCTTCGCTGAGCGTGATGGACTGTACTGTACCAATCTCGACTTCTTTATACTTAATCTTGGTCTTGCCCGCTTCAAGTCCTTCGGCGGAATGGAATGTAATAGTGATCTCGGGACCATGCTGAATCCACGTCTTGACCGCGAGTGAAATTCCAATAACCGCGGCAAGTATTGGAATGAGCCATATTAATGAGGGCAACCAGTCTCGCTCCCGCACCTTGTCAGGCGCAGGTATGTCTTCGGTATCCGAATCGCGGCCTGCTTCCCCTTTCCTTTCTTCACTCATACAGGTTTCGGGGATTCATGTTCAATAGCATCCCATGTCAAGCGGGGATCAAAACTGATCGAAGCAAGCATGGTCAGTACCACCACCGCGGCGAAAGCAACGATACCTGGCCCAGCGTATACCATGGCGAAGCCTTTGATCTGTACGAGTCCGGTCAGCAGAGACACGACAAAAACATCGAGCATTGACCAGCGGCCAGTCACTTCAACGACGCGATAAAGTCTTGTTCGTTGCAGAGGGCCCCAACTACTGCGCCGCTGCACCATTATCAACAGGAGAATCATGGCCGCAAGTTTGAATAGGGGCACCAGAAAACTGGCGATAAAAACAATAAGCGCCAATACCCATGAACCGGAAACCCAGAAATATATGATGCCACTCATGATGGTGTCTTGCTTCTCTTCAAATAAAGAAGCGGTGGTCATGACGGGCAACATGTTTGCAGGAACATACATTATGCAGGCGGCGATCAGCAAAGCCCAGGTTCGGTTAATGCTGTCAGGTTTGCGCGCATGCAGCCTCGCACCGCAACGCCCGCAACGATCATGCGCTTTAACATCCTTCCATAAGGTCGCGCAATGATGGCAAGACACCATACCTAGTCTGGCCGCTGTCTTTTCACGTGATCCGGCCACGGGTGATCGTGCCTCTACGGGTTGATTGGCTGACTGAACGATTCTGTTTGCCGACACGTTATTTCCCCCTTTCAGGTATAGGTTTTCGCCAGATATAACGGGGATTGAATGAAAGCACTGCTGCAAAAAGGAAAGTGAGAGCGCCCAGTGCCCATAGCGCGGCTCCGGGTAATACAGTAGCCATGCTCGTCATTTTGACAAACGCAACAATGACGCCGAGCAGGAATATTTCCACCATTACCCATGGCCGCAAGGTTTGAATAATGCGCGCAAGCAAATTGAACGCAGGACGATATGCAGGTCTACACGGTCTATTTGGCTCGGCAAGCAAATAAATCAGAGCCAAAAGTTGGATCAACGGAAACAAAATTGTTGTAGTCAGTACCAGAAATGCTACCAAAGGCATTCCCTCAGCATTCAAGGCGATAACCGAGTTTATAAGCGTTGTCTGGTTGACAAGGCCGTGAAGCTCCATTTCAACAATCGGGAACGCATTTGCAATGATGTACATAAACAAACCGGCAATCGTTAACGGTAGAACACGTCTGCCACGAGAACTCATGTCGCGTTCCAATTCCGCGCCACAACAGCGGCAGAATGCGACTTCCTCACGGCCCAGCGCGAGCCTGCGGTAAATCGTATCGCATTCTTCACAAGCAATCAGGTCAGGCACTTCCTGCATGGGCTAAATCAATTCCTTGAAGATGGTTTTTATGGGTTTATTGCACGATTTCGACGCTACACCCCGTGAAATAGGGGGTTCATCAGAGACGGCTGCTCCTATCTATAATATATCGTTAATATTCATGGCTTGCCGGATAGAAATGGTTCCCGTTTTTTATGGGGGCGGAGGGAAGAGAACTCTCATGTTATACATTAGCATCGCGGCTCTATACCGTCCGGGCCATATGCTATGCTGAAACAAATCCCCGCTGAACTGTCTTTTAGGATGGGGACAATAGCAACAGGAAGATGGGATGGATAAAAAATTTCAAATCAACTTCTGGTACATCATTATCGCCATCCTCGGCGTTTTGATGGTGCAAAGCTTTTACAAAGAATATACAAAGGTTGAGCCCATACCCTACAGCCGTTTTCATACATTATTGGAACAGGACAAGATTGCGGAGATCGCTGTTACCGAAAATCATATTTATGGCACGCTCAAGGAGAAAGGTCCTGATGGATTAAAGGACTTTGTTACCACGCGAGTCGAGCCGGAACTGGCTGACAAGCTGGACAAGCATAATGTGACTTACACAGGCGTGATACAAAGCACCTGGGTTCGCGATCTGCTGTCATGGCTCCTGCCGACGGCCTTGTTCATCGGTATCTGGTTATTCATCATTCGCCGCATGAATCCCGGCGGCATGACCGGGGGCTTGATGTCAATCGGCAAGAGCCGAGCCAAAGTTTTCGTCGAGAAGGAGACTAAAGTCACTTTCGCCGATGTAGCCGGAGTGGATGAAGCGAAGGAGGAACTTGTCGAGATCATCAATTTTTTAAAGGACCCGCAAGGATACAGCCGGCTTGGTGGACGCGTCCCCAAAGGTGTTCTGTTGGTTGGTCCGCCCGGTACTGGCAAGACATTGCTGGCGCGTGCAGTTGCGGGAGAAGCAAGTGTTCCGTTCTTCTCTATCTCCGGCTCGGAATTTGTCGAAATGTTTGTCGGGGTTGGCGCCGCAAGAGTGCGCGATCTGTTCGAGCAAGCGCGCCAAATGGCCCCCGCGATCATTTTTATCGATGAACTGGATTCGCTTGGCCGGGCGCGCGGCGCTTATGCGCTTGGTGGGCATGACGAAAAGGAGCAGACGCTGAATCAATTGCTGGCTGAACTGGATGGCTTCGATCCTAAAACAGGCGTTGTGCTGCTTGGGGCGACCAACCGGCCGGAAATCCTCGATCCTGCTCTGCTGCGTGCCGGAAGGTTCGACCGCCAGGTGCTCGTGGACCGGCCGGACAAACTGGGGCGCGAGCAGATTCTGGCTGTGCACTTGAAAAAAGTGAAGCTCAGCGCCGATGTCAAGCCTGAACAAATCGCCGCGCTGACGCCGGGTTTCACCGGCGCGGATCTGGCAAACCTGGTCAACGAAGCGGCCCTACTTGCCACCAGGCGTCAGGGCGATTCCGTGACAATGGAAGATTTCAACAACGCAATCGAACGGATCGTTGCCGGGCTTGAGAAACGCAATCGCCTGCTTAACCCCTCCGAACGCCGCGTTGTGGCTTTTCATGAATTGGGACACGCCATGGTGGCGCTGGCGCTGCCAGGTACCGATGAAGTGCATAAGGTTTCGATCATCCCGCGCGGCGTCGGCGCATTGGGTTACACGATTCAGCGTCCCACCGAGGATCGATTTCTCATGAGACGGGAAGAGCTGGAAAACAAAATGGCTGTAATGATGGGCGGACGCGCTGCGGAGCAGGTGGTATTCAATGAAGTATCGACGGGAGCAACCGATGATCTCGTCCGCGCTACTGATCTGGCCCGCGCTATGGTGTTGCGCTACGGAATGAGTGACGCGCTGGGCAACGTTGCCTACGACCGTGAGCGCTCCGCCTTTTTGCAACCCGGCATACCCATGATGCAGAACCGGGACTATAGTGAAAAAACCGCGAACTCCGTCGACAGCGCGGTGCGCATGCTTGTGGACCATGCGTTGGAACGCGCAATCGGCATTCTAAAGATTAATCGCGCGCTGCTTGAGCGGACAGCGGAAGAGTTGCTTAAAACCGAGACCCTGAATCCGCCTCAGATAGAAGCCGTGAAGCGCGAGATCATCTCCGGGCCGATGCTTCCGGCGGAGACGGCAACGGCCGCGACTGCATAGTGGTTCATATAGACGGTCCATGTGGAGAAGACCACGAAGATAATAAAGATCGCGAACATAAGCTGAAACCGTAGCTCCCCATTGCTATCCATTGCATAAAAATTTCTAAAAGGCTTTAATTGCTGTATACTTCGCGCTTCGGCGAAAGGCTAGAGGAATTTAATCAACTCCAAACCTTGCTTTTGCCGGTTCATCGTTCCTGACCGTTCCTGACCTCCCTTCGATTTCAAGTCTCCAACGGAATTGTGCGGTACCGTGGTTAGCGGCGATGTTTTACGAGTGCGCCAGCGGTATTTGCCCGTCAGTTTCCGGCAGCCTATTCGGCTTGCGCGCGTTTAAGGCACTCCTAAATTCAAAAGTTTCAGGTAAAGCAAGGCGTGAAGCGGTAGTATTCCGCCTCGCGCGGCGTTCACAACGCGCATTAACAGTGTGTTTTATTTATGCGGTGAACTCCTTTGAGCAATCCCTGGAACCTAGGACTTATGTGATCGCCAGGTTCTCATTAATAGGAAAAATATGTCTTTTGAAAAACTGAATCTGCATCCGCTCATTCTTAAAGCCATTATCGACTCGGGTTACACCTCGCCCACTCCCATTCAGGAACAAGCCATTCCCGAGCTGCTGGCTGGGCACGATATCATGGCATCGGCCCAGACAGGAACAGGCAAAACAGCCGCATTCATGCTGCCGGCGCTGCATCGGCTCGCCTCACCTTCCAAAGTATCCGGCCGCGGGCCGCGTGTTCTGGTATTGACCCCGACACGGGAGCTTGCGCTCCAGGTATCCGAAGCAGCCGGCAAATACGGAAAACACCTCGATCGAATCAGGGTTGTAAGCATACTTGGCGGAATGCCTTATCCACTGCAAAACAAATTGCTTTCGCAGCCAGTGGAAATCCTCGTCGCAACCCCTGGCCGTTTGATCGATCATATCCAGCGAGGACGTATTGATTTCTCGCGCCTGGAAATGCTGGTATTGGACGAAGCCGACCGCATGCTCGACATGGGTTTCATCGATGATGTGGAAAAAATCGCCTCAGCCACGCCGGCGAATCGCCAGACCTTGCTGTTTTCCGCCACGCTGGATAACGCAATCGCCAATGTTGCGGCGCGCCTGCTGAAGTCGCCGAAACGTATCCAGATTGCAACGCCGCAGGCAAAGCTCGATAATATTGAACAACGGTTGCATTATGTGGATGACATGTCGCATAAAAGCAGGCTTCTGGATCATCTGCTGCGTGACATAGCCTTAAATCAGGCAATCGTTTTTACTGCCACCAAGCGTGACGCGGACATGCTGGCCGATAATCTTGCCGCCCAGGGGCATGAAGCTGCGGCATTGCATGGCGACATGAACCAGCGCGACCGTACGCGGACCCTTACCAAGCTCCGCCATGGCGGACTGCGAGTCCTGGTGGCGACCGACGTCGCCGCCCGGGGAATAGACGTGGCCGGCATTACACACGTCATCAATTTCGATTTGCCGAAATTCGCCGAGGACTATGTGCATCGGATCGGACGCACTGGCCGCGCGGGCGCCGCGGGAATTGCGGTATCTTTCGCTTCAGGCAAGGATGGGGTCAATCTGAAAAAGATCGAACGTTTCACGGGCCAGCAAATCGTTTCACATGTGGTGCCTGGCCTCGAGCCGCGAGTCAAGCCACGCACTGGAGCGGGCGATATATCCCGGAACACGCCGAACGTCGCCCATAAACGTAGCCGTAACTGGACAAATGATAGCGTGCGAACGGCTGGCACTACAGGCAACTGGGATAGCAGCCGTGGCCGCTCACTGGGAGGCGAAGGGGATAACCGCCCAAATCGCGGCAATACCCAACGGAGCACCTCTCAGGAGTGGCAGTGCTTTCGGTGCCTCCGTCAATCCTTACGCAAGAACCAAGTGAATTGGTTCTCATTGAAAGAGAATGGTCCGACTCGCCTGTGAGAGTTATGGCGAGCTATCTCCCAGCCATTAGCAATCGCCATGATTGAAGCTTACTCGGCTTGAATCATGGCGTTCAACGTCGTATTCCGGTAGTTTGAATGACAAGACCGCTGCTTCCGCAGCGGTCTTGTCATTTAGGCTGGCGAAAATCGGAACAAATGTCCAGATAATAAAGACCGGACAGATGGGAGAAAACGGCTGGGCAGAAACGAATTATTGAGATAACTTCGCACTTCCGGTTGCTATTCCGGCTGCTATTCAGGTTGATTACGCATGAAATCGGCTGTCTGATAAAACGCCATTGCAAGTTTCTTCGACAGTTGCGCGTCTAGCCCGACATCCGCCATTGCGCGGTTCATGCAGGACAGCCACTGATCGCGCTCGGAGATGCCAATTGCGAAAGGCATATGGCGAGTGCGCATGCGGGGCTCACCATATTTATCGGTGTATAAGGACGGACCGCCCGTCAGCCCGGACAGAAACATGAACAACTTCTGCCGGGAACTGGCCAAGTTTTGCGGATGAAGTTTACGTATCCCGTAATAATCCGGATCCTCATCCATCAAATCATAAAATCGATCCACCATGCGGCGCAAAACTGCCTCGCCACCCATCACTTCATAAGCTTCTATAAGATGCACGTGATTCTCCTATTAAGCAACTTTCGAATAAGCCCTACGTGCGATGCACTTATCCAGAGACTTCCAATGGTTTACGCATTTTAAGCATGCGCAATATCCAATAAACGCCGACGGCTGCCAGCACATGCTTCGCCGTATGGCCGCTTATCAAATGTCCCAAGCCATACATTTCGTAGTCTATGATTTCCGCCAGCTTGGCGGCGCTGTACCATGCAAAAACGATATAGATATCGGCTCCGCGGGTGTACTGCGACGGAAAGGACATTCCAAGCAGAACAATAAGCAAAATGGAATAGAACTGCACTACGATGTAAAAGTTCAGGTTACCGGCTCCGCGTTGCTCACTCCAGTACCAATGCATCACGCTCAAGGCCCCTGCCGCAACCAGAACAGGAAGCAACCGCAAGCCTGCTTTAAGACCAACGCGCTCCGTTATGGTCGCGGAAAGCAAAGCCATGATGGCAATCGCTATCGGTAACCGGTCCCACACCAGGCGGTCGTTGTCCGGCGCAAGATGATAATAGGCGGAGCCAATACCCAAAAGAGCCACGCCCAGAAACAGAATCAGATAGGACCAGCGTTCGCACGGCTTAATGAAAGACGTATACGTCGATGATGCACGTGAAGCCAACAAAAATTGTACCCCGGCTATGCCCATGAACAGAAAGGCAAGATTGGAAACCACATTAAAAAAATTTGGTATGCCGAAATAATCGCGTTGATCGGCAAACTGATGATATTCGGGAGGCTGGGGAATCGGGGGAACAATCGCTGCAATCAACAGCATACCGAGCGAAAGGATGGCCAGCATCCATAGTCTCCGCCTGTTACTCATGATGAATATGAGCGGATAGCTTCCAAATCGGCTTTAGCGCATCTTTGCAACCGCTTCGTCCACCCGTTCCACCGCAATGACTTCAATTCCCGGGATTGCCTGTTTCGGTCTGTTGGCCTTGGGAACGATAGCCTGGACGAAGCCCAGTTTAGCCGCTTCTTTCAGCCGTTCCTGCCCGCGCTGAACCGGACGCGCTTCCCCGGCCAGGCCGACTTCGCCAAATACCACCGTTTTTTCCGGTAGTGGCCTGTTTTTGAGCGACGAGACAATAGCCAGCAATACCGCGAGATCCGCCCCCGGCTCGGTAATTTTTACCCCGCCCACCGCATTGACGAACACGTCCTGATCAAAACATGCAATACCCGCGTGGCGGTGCAGCACCGCAAGCAACATCGCCAGGCGGTTCTGTTCCAACCCTACACTCAACCGTCTGGCATTCGGGGAGTGCGCGTCATCCACCAGAGCCTGAATTTCCACGAGCAAGGGGCGCGTCCCTTCCTGTGTCACCATCACACAGGAACCCGGCACTTGACCACCGTGATGGGATAGAAACAGCGCCGATGGATTGCTCACTTCGCGCAAGCCCTTTTCACCCATGGCAAATACGCCCAGCTCATTCACGGCGCCAAACCGATTCTTGAAGGCGCGGATCAGGCGGAAACTGGAATGTGTATCTCCTTCAAAATAAAGTACGGTGTCCACCATGTGCTCCAGCACGCGGGGACCGGCCAGCGCGCCTTCCTTGGTGACATGGCCGACCAGAATGATGCAGGTACCGCTCGCCTTCGCTAGCCGCGTTAACTGCGCGGCACATTCGCGCACCTGCGCGACCGAACCTGGCGCCGATTGCAGCGCATCCGAATAAACAGTCTGGATCGAATCGATCACCGCTATATCCGGTTTGCGCTCGACCAGCACAGCCTGGATTTTCTCCAGGCGAATTTCCGCCAGCAGATGCACTGCTTTCGCATCCATCGCCATGCGCTTTGCCCGTAAGGCCACCTGGCGCGCGGATTCCTCTCCGCTCACGTACAGCACGTTGCGGGCCGGCGACATAAGAGACATGTGGCACAGGGCCTGCAATAACAACGTCGATTTCCCGATCCCGGGATCACCTCCCAATAGTATTACACCGCCATGCACCAGGCCGCCGCCAAGCACCCGGTCAAACTCCGTCACGCCCGTGGAGTAACGCGGCTCCTCCCCCGCTTCCACCTCGCCCAGGTTCTGTACCTGGCCGCTTTCGGATACAGGTATGAAGCGGGATGCCGTCTTTTCGGCAATTGCCTCGACCAGCGTATTCCACGCCTGGCAATGCGGGCACTGACCCTGCCATTTCAAGGTTTGGCCGCCGCATTCGGTGCATGAATATGTGGATTTTGGTTTGGCCATTTTATGAGAAGCTTACCATACGCTGTCCGGCTCTTATCTGGTGGAGGTTTTTTTTAAAGCATCAAAGAAATGAATAAATTCATTTTGAATAAAACTTGCGATATTAACCCAGTGATCTATAAATAGTAACTGCACGGGTAGTAAATCTCTGTGTGGCAGCTCGGATGGATGCCTTTGAATGGATCTTTTAAAACACGTCCGGTTGGCTGTTCCCAGGCAGCGGAGCCCCGATGAACAAGTCCGCGTTCGAAAATCCCTCGCAGGAAACGCCACATCCCGGTGCATGGGCGCCTCTCAAGGTGTCGATATTCCGGACTTTCTGGCTGGCTTCACTCGGCTCCAATATTGGTACGTGGATCAACGGCACAGCCTCCGGCTGGGTGATGACCGACCTATCCTCCTCACCGGTGATGGTGTCTCTCGTGCAATCGGCCGCTTCGTTGCCGATGGTGCTTTTCACGTTGATCGCCGGCGCGTTGACCGATATTGTGGATCGCCGCCGCTATCTGCTCGCCACGCAAATATGGCTGGTGCTTTCGTCAGCCGTGCTGGCGTTTCTTGCCGCCACCGATCGGCTTGACGCCTGGAATCTGTTGATTCTGACCTTTGCCCTGGGCTTTGGCGGGGCAATGGCGACACCGGCATTGAATGTCACGGCGCCTGAGCTTGTTCCAAAGAATCTGTTACCGCAAGCCGTTGCGTTGGGCTCGTTGTCAATGAATGTCTCACGCTCGATCGGGCCGGCATTAGCGGGCGTGCTTCTGGCGCAGCTCGGCGCATGGGCTGCGTATAGCCTTAACGCGGTTTCGTTCGTTGGCATGGTGCTGATGCTGTGGTATTGGAAGCCCGAACCGCAGGAGCGATCTCTACCTCCGGAGCGATTCTTTCAGGCACTGCGTGCCGGGCTGCGCTATGCACGCATGGCGTCGCCGTTCCATGCGGTCCTTTTCCGTACGACCGCTTTCATCGTATTTGCAACCTCAGCATGGGCGCTTCTGCCACTGATCGCTCGAAATGAACTTCAAGGCGGGCCGGGAACTTATGGACTTCTCCTGACTTTTGTCGGTGTGGGGGCCATTGCCGCTATTATCATCCTGCCGCGCCTGCTTAGGCACCTCTCGCGTGATCGGCTGGTGTTCATCGCAACCATGGTTTACGCCGTGGCCACCGCAGCCCTCGCCACGACCCGCAGTGAGGCTGCGCTGTATGTGGTAATGATCTTTTCCGGCGCAGCGTGGGTCAGTGTTTTATCATCCTTGCAAGTGGCCGCGCAGACCTCGGTTCCAGCCTGGGTTCGCGGCCGGGGACTATCTCTTTACATCATGGTATTCTCAGCAGGTTTGACGCTTGGCGCCCTGCTGTGGGGCTGGGTTGCTTCGCATGCCGGAATCCCTGCTGCGCTGCTGATTTCGGCCGCTGGCGCGATATTGGCGGCCTTGGCTGTACGAAGATTCAACCTTGGCTCGGGTCGGATGCCCGACCTCGCCCCTTCGTATCATTGGCCCCACCCGCCAGCCGTGGAAGAACCGGATACCAATCGCGGTCCTGTATTGATTACTGTCGAATACGAGATTGCGCTCGACCGGCGGGAGGCCTTCCTGGACGCAATGCAGCAACTTGGCGCAATCAGGCGGCGGGATGGCGCATTTGGCTGGGGAATTTTCGAGAACCTTGCCATGCCGGGATGCTATATCGAAGTTTTTCAGGATGCTTCATGGGTCGATCATCTGCGTCAGCACGAACGCGTGACCCGCGAAGACCAGCGTGTTCAGGAAATTGTTCACCAATTCCACATTGGCAGCGCACCACCCAGGGTTTCGCATTATATCGGTGGCGCTCCCATCGGCACCCACGGATCAATTCCCTGGCTACCAATGCATGAGGAAGCGGCACGTATGCGATGCGCCATTTCCATTCACTTGAAAGGAGGATAACATGATTGAACTACGCCGCGCCGAGGACCGGGGTCATGCTGATCACGGCTGGCTGAATTCCTGGCACAGCTTTTCCTTCGCGGATTACCATGATCCTAAACATATCCAGTTTCGCGCGCTGCGCGTCATCAATGATGATACCGTCGAGCCTGGCCGTGGTTTTGGCACGCACGGCCACCGCGATATGGAGATTGTCAGTTATGTGCTGGAAGGCGCACTCGCCCACAGGGACAGTATGGGTACCGGTTCCGTCATTCGTCCGGGCAGCGTCCAGCGCATGAGTGCCGGCACAGGGGTGCAGCATAGTGAATTCAATGCTTCCAAGGATGAAAAGGTCCATTTTCTGCAAATCTGGTTTCTTCCGAATGTATTAGGGATTCAACCGAGCTATGAAGAAAGGTATTTTGGCGATGCCGAAAAGCGCGGCAAGCTGCGTCTGATTGCTTCTCCCGACGGTGCGGACGGGTCGGTTAAAATTCATGCGGACGCGAAAATGTTCGCCGCTCTCCTGGACGGTGGCGAAAGGATCGAGCGCACGCTTGCGCAAGACGGGCATGCGTACGTTCACATCGCTCGCGGCAATGTATCGCTGAATGGTACGCCCCTCCATGCCGGCGATGGCGCCATGCTGACGGGCGAAGAACAACTCGTCTTCGATCAAGGGCAGAATGCGGAAGTACTTGTTTTCGAGCTGGGATAAGCTGCAGCGCGCTTTCGGCCCACGCCCGGTACGGCAGCGCGCCAATGTCTTCCGTAGATGATATGAATCACGTCCTTGCCTCGCCTTGAGCAATCTAGTTTGCATAGCCCCTGCCAGGCGCTCGCGGCCTCCTGCTTTATCAGTGCCATTCAGGCATACTTTAGTCCATTCCTTTCCCAGCTCACCACCAGCCCTTGCTCGCCGGGTACCGCCTGAAAATCGCATTCAACACCAATACCGGGTACGCACGCGAGACGTTCTCCACTGAATATCAACGGCAACGTTTCGCGTTCCCATGGAGGAAGCGTTGCTTCTCGCAGAAGATTTTTTAGGCTGCGGCGCGGCCGGTTGCAATCCGGGCGCAGGCGCTCTCCTCCTTGACGAAAACGGACCGTGACCGGGGATTCGGTAAGCCTTTTCAGATTGATCCCGGTACTTTTGCGGCGGACAAACCGGACGATGCCGCCCAGCTCGCCGATGGCAAGCTGTTTTTCTCCACGCCATTGGGGCCACGTGCCCACGCCCGCGGCTGAGCCTGCTTGGTTCGCGTCTGTTTTTTCTGCCCCGCTTTGCCTGTTTTCTTTATGCTCGATTTATCCGCGGCTTTACCCACGTAGATCTCTCCCCGGAAGCTGCGGATTTCCGTATTTCCGAAAACCACATGCATTTTTGCCTCCGGGCGCAACGATAAAAATTGCCTCAGCATTTCATCCAGCTTTGCCGTGCTGGGCAATATGGCTCCCCGCTGCGCCAGGGTATAGCGCAAGAGATTCCTTGCGCGGGGCAGGCTCAATTTTCGCAATTTCTCAATGTGAAGCCTTTCGGAAGCGCCGCATCCCGCGCTGTCGGCCTCGGCCAATTCGTCCAGCAGGATGGACGCCTCCGCCATATGGTGGCTCGCCCGCAATAGCGTACTTCGATATGACGGAAAGCGCGTTTCCAGCAGGGGAAGCACTTGATGACGCAGAAAATTCCGGTCAAAAGAGACGTCTACATTGCTTTCGTCGGTAATCCACTGCAAGGTATGCTCTTGAGCATATTCTTCGATCTCGCGCCGCGATATATCGAGCATTGGTCGCAGTAACTTCGGCCCATCGCCCGGCATTTCCTCTTCGACTCCGGCCCCAGCATGATTTCTGACGACGGGCATTGCACCCAGTCCTTTTACACCGGCGCCACGCAACAATTGCAGGAGTAGTGTTTCAGCCTGATCATCCAGATGCTGAGCCAGCACCACATAATCCGCCTGAAGTTTGCGGAATTCACGGTGACGTCCCTCGCGCGCCGCGGCTTCCAGGCTGACCCCGGATTCTTTACGGATTTTCAGTTTGGCGATTTTGAGGGGGATGGCGATGGATTGGCACAGATTGCGGCAAAATGTGCTCCATTCAGACGCGTTGGCGCTAATGCCGTGATCGATGTGAATAGCGGAGAGCGAGAATGGAATTTGACCCGACAGCGGAACCAGCAAATTCAGCAGTACAACCGAATCAACCCCACCGCTCAGCGCCACTACCAGATGGCTGCCGGGCCGAACCTTTTCACGCAATACATTTTCGACCGTGCGGGATAATGCTATTTGACTTTGACTTCCTTGAATTTGCCATATCCCATCAGTCGTTCGAAGCGCTTTTCCAGCAGCGCTTCCGTTGAATGCTCCTGAAGGTGCCTGAGCGATTCCTGCAGCGCCTTTTTTACCGATTGCATGATAGTCAGGTAATCACGATGAGCTCCGCCAGGTGGTTCGTTGATGATCCTGTCAACTAGCCCCATCGTTTTAAGACGGTGAGCAGTGATGCCCATGATCTCGGCGGCTTCGGGCGCCTTGTCAGCGCTTTTCCATAAAATAGAGGCACAGCCCTCGGGAGAAATGACCGAGTAAGTGGCATATTGCAACATCTGGACCACATCGCCCACTGCCAGCGCGAGGGCCCCGCCGGAGCCGCCTTCGCCAATGATGGTGCAAATCACCGGCACCCTCAACTCCGCAAGAATATAAAGATTTTTCCCGATGGCTTCGGATTGCCCGCGCTCCTCCGCTCCGATGCCGGGATATGCGCCGGGGGTATCGATAAAAGTGAATAACGGCACAGAAAATTTCTCGGCCAGACGCATCAAACGCAGCGCTTTGCGGTAACCCTCGGGCTTGGGCATACCGAAGTTGCGATGGATTTTTTCCTTGGTATCCCGCCCCTTCTGGTGCCCGATAACCATTACCGTTTGGCCATTGAAGCGGGCCAACCCGCCAATTATTGCGTAATCATCGGCAAAGTTGCGGTCGCCATGAAGCTCTTCGAAACCAGTGAACAGATGCTGAATATAATCCAGCGTATAAGGACGCTGGGGATGCCGGGCGACCTGAGATATCTGCCACGGCGTCAGCTTTGCATAAATTCCGTGAGTGAGAGAATGGCTTTTCTTCTGAAGGCGCGTAATTTCGGCTGAGATATCCACCGCTGAGTCGTCCTGGGCAAAGCGCAATTCGTCGATTTTTGCCTCAAGCTCGGCGATAGGCTGCTCGAAATCCAGGAAGGTGATTTTCATGAAGCAGGGCGGTAATTTTTAAACCGCAATGATACAGGATCATGTGAGCCCCAGGAAATCTCCACTAAGCCTTCAATAAACCCTTAAACCAGGCTTGTCTACAGAGCACATCCGCCCTTTAAATGGCACGGGTATGGATGGGAAGGAGGTAATCGACCAGGCGGAAAGCCCGAACAAAATCCACTTTAACCCCCAGGGTGTTGGTTTTGATATCGGTGCGGGTAATAGCCTATTTATAACAACATCGTTAGCAATCAATTTTTGAGATCTCTATCTACTGAACAGAATGAGAAAAATTCAAAAAGTTTTTCCCTTCGCTGAATAAAACCTTTCGAATATCTCCTCGCAACGTACATCGCTTTACTTTTCTTGAGGCAACATTCTCCTGACTTTTTTGTCAACTATAGTCAGCGGGAAGGCTTTAAATATTCGGAGTTCGTCGAAAAACCGTATAATACAAGGTTTTTCGCTCCCTTTTTTAGGACGCAAATTTTGATTACTACTGCCAACATTACCATACAGTTCGGTGCTAAGCCGCTGTTCGAAAACGTTTCAGTCAAATTCGGCGATGGCAATCGCTACGGTCTGATCGGAGCCAACGGCTCGGGCAAATCCACATTTATGAAAATACTTGGTGGCGATCTGGAGCCGACCTCCGGCAACATCAATGTCGACGCCGGCGAGCGGGTCGGTAAGTTGCGCCAGGATCAGTTTGCTTTCGAGAGTTGTCTCGTGATCGACACAGTAATGATGGGCCACGATGAATTATGGCGCGTGAAAGAGGAGCGCGATGCAATTTATGCCAATCCCGACGCTACCGAGGCCGATTATATGCATGCCGCGGAACTCGAGGCGCGTTTCGCCGAGCTGGACGGCTATTCCGCTGAAGCCCGTGCGGGAGAATTGCTGCTGGGCGTGGGTATTCCACTGCCGCAGCATCAGGCGCTGATGAGCGCAATAGCGCCGGGATTCAAACTGAGAGTGCTGCTGGCGCAGGCGTTGTTTGCCGATCCGGAAATTCTGCTTCTCGACGAGCCCACCAATAATCTCGACATCAACACCATCCGCTGGCTGGAAGACGTCATTAACCAGAGCAGGAGCACTATCATCATTATTTCCCATGATCGCCATTTCCTGAACAGTGTCTGCACTCACATGGCGGATCTCGACTATGGCGAAATCCGCATCTATCCGGGAAATTATGATGACTACATGATGGCCTCCACGCAGGTACGGGAACGCATGCTGGCCGACAATGCAAAGAAGAAAACCCAGATTGCCGAGCTGCAGGCATTTGTAAGCCGCTTTTCCGCGAATGCCTCCAAAGCACGCCAGGCCACCAGCCGCGCCCGCCAGATCGAAAAAATCAAGCTGGAAGATGTGAAGCCTTCCAGCCGGCAGTATCCCTATATCCGCATCGATGTGGATGAGCGAGAGAAACTGCATCGGCTTGCGGTATCGGTCCAAAGCATCAACAAGCATTTTCCGGGAATGGAAAAGCCGTTATTACACAAATTCAGCCTCAACGTGGAGGCGGGGGAGAAAATCGCCATCATTGGACCTAACGGCATCGGCAAAACCACCCTGTTGCGTTGCATTGCCGGTGACCTGGCGCCAGACGCGGGAGAAGTGAAATGGGCGGAGAAAGCTCGTCCCGGCTATTTTGCACAGGATCACTCCGCGGATTTTGCAACTGATCTATCGCTTACCGATTGGATGACCCAATGGCGCCGTGAAAACGATGATGATCAAGCCGTGCGCAGCGTTCTCGGCAGATTGCTGTTTTCCGGGGATGAGGTGAAAAAGTCGGTCCAGGTCATTTCCGGCGGGGAGGAAGGCCGCATGCTGTTCGGGAAGCTCATGCTGCAACGAAATAATGTGCTGCTCATGGATGAACCTACCAATCACCTCGACATGGAATCCATTGAGTCCCTGAATACTGCATTGGAGAAATACACTGGTACGCTTATTTTCGTTTCACATGACCGCGAATTTGTTTCCTCGCTGGCTACCCGTATCATCGAGATGAAGCCGGACGGAATCACGGATTTCAAAGGCAGTTACGAAGACTACCTCCAAGGCCAGGAGGTCTTGTCGACCAGTTCCACGTCCCGCGGCAATACTCCAAGCCTCAAGCAAAAGGGAGAAAAGGAGAAACTTCGCATGTCCGCCCGTTAACCCGCTTCTTGCGCCAGGCCTTCCGATAACAACAAGCCGGATCAACCGGCAGCTTTCAGGGCGGCGTGGTAACGAACCCAATCAAAACAAGGGCCGGGGTCGGTCTTGCGCCCGGTGCAATATCGGAATGACCGGCAATATTCCTGATGGGATAGCTCTTTTGCAGCGCGCGCGTTAGAACTACCAGCGCAGCGTATTGAGCATCGGTAAACGGCACCGTATCAGTACCCTCAAGCTCTATACCAATGGAATAATCGTTGCAGCGAGTCTTTCCCTGCCAGCAGGATTCTCCCGCATGCCAGGCCCGCTTCTCGCAGGGAATGAACTGAATGATTTCACCGTTCCGGCGAATGAAGAAGTGAGCTGAAACCCTGAGGCCGTGAAGTCGCTGATAATAGGGGTGGGCTTCAAGATCGAGTGAATTCATGAAGAACTGGATCACCCCGTCGCCGCTGAACTCATCCGGTGGAAGGCTGATGTTATGGATCACCAGCAGACTGATATCACATTCTGAGGGACGTTCGTCAAAATTGGGCGAAGGGATAAAACGTATGTTGTCTAGGCCATCCGCTGCATACACCTGAATTTCATTTTCTGCATTTTCCATTTGGCGCGCTGTGGGGTCGCTCACGACTGATCCCGATACATCAGCCCTGCAAATGCAGTCGCCGATGCTCATCGCTACAGAAAAACTTACCTTCCGAGGTAACGCTCTCGCTCCTGGGCAAATGCACGCCGCAGTGAACACACCGCACCATATCCTCGCCTTCGAGCGTTGCTGGACCCTTTCGCGCTTCCTCCTGCCGCTTTTTAAGCGCACGCCGGTAGCTGCTTATCACCCATATAAAGAGCACTGCAATAAGAACAAAGAACAGGATTCTACCCAACGGGTAACCTCCTCCGGCGCATCACGAAGAGATGTGCATAACGTTTAAACATACAGAGGCATTCTACCGGTTGCATAAGGACGTGCGAATCTTATTTAGGCTTCCACCTTACCTTGTATGTTGGAAAATACAGTTTTGGGGATTCGATAATCGTATTCCCCTTGTTCAGCATGCTCCCTCCATCGACCTCGACAATCAGTGTCGGGGAGAAACAGACGAAATCGACGATATAGCTCCCAACAGATTTTTGACGCTTGAATTTCAGACCAAAAAACCGGCGAGCACTGCAGGTAATACCATAATCGCTGCTCGGCCTCGGTCTGATTTGAGCTTAATACCCTTGCACGCTCCAATAAGCTCATATCTTACTCTTTCCTCAGCCCCTACCCAAAAACCTAATTCCACTTTACTACCGGCTCCTGGGCTACAACCCGGCGTTTAATACGCGCTACTCTCTCCCGCCTGCGGGAGAGAGTCAAGGAAAAAATTATTGAAAGGGGAACTTAAAAAATGATGGTCGGGGTGAGAGGATTCGAACCTCCGACTCCTGCGTCCCGAACGCAGTACTCTACCAGGCTGAGCTACACCCCGAGCTGTGATCCAGCTTTTTCATATACCATTTAAACGCACTGATTCGCAATTAATGCTGAGTTCTGTTCATCAGCGCGTGGGCAGCAATTGTACTGAGGAAGAGGTATTCGAGCAAATCCAAAATGGAATCGGGCTCAATAGTTTCGCGCAACGGCGAAAGTGCTCAGTTGCAACAGGCATTCCTTATAATCGGAGTCAGGCAACCGCGAAATCGTTCTGGATGCGTGTCCGATTCGGCTTGTGCTCGCTGTCGCGCGTAATCCAGCGCGCCAGTTTGCTGTATAACGTCCAGAACCGGCTGGAAGCCCCCCTCCCCGCCCTGCTCGATGGCATTGCGTATTATCGCCGCCTGGCGCACTTGAACCCGTTTTCATGGCGTAAATCAGCGGTAGCGTAGGTTTGCCTTCAGCCAGATCATCTCCCAGGTTTTTGCCCGTTTCATGATAGTCTCCGGAATAATCCAGCATATCATCGGTCAACTGAAACGCGGTGCCCAGATGCATGCCATAGAGCCGCCATCGCCTCCTCCTCCGCCGGCGTGGCATTGCCGAGGATCGCGCCGAGCCGGGTCGCCGCTTCGAACAGCTTCGCGGTCTTATAACGGATCACTCGCAGGTAATTTTCCTCATCGACATCGGGATCGCGGACAGTTGAGCAACTGCAGCACTTCGCCTTCGGCAATGGTATTGGTGGCATCCGCCAATACCCGCATGACGCGCATATTGTCCACTTCCACCATCATCTGGAACGCACGGGAATAAAGAAAGTCCCCCACCAGTACGCTCGCGGCATTGCCGAACAAGGCATTGGCGGTCGCCTTGCTTCGCCGTAACTCCGACGCATCCACCACATCGTCATGCAGCAGGGTCGCGGTATGAATGAACTCCACGATTGCCGCGAGATTGTAATGATATTTGCCTGAATAGCCGAATGCGCCAGCGGAAAGAATCACCAGTGCTGGCCGCAGGCGTTTTCCGCCGCTATTGATGATGTATTCGCTTACCTGACGGATGAGTCCACATCGGAGTAGAGTTTCTCGCGGATAACCGCATCCACCGCATCCATATCCCGGGCGATAAGACTCCTGATACGTTCAATTGACACAGAGGTTCCTGGAAAAAGCTGCCATGGTAGAAACGTCGCTGCCAACGTGTCAAGTTCGCATTGAGCGGCCGCGCATTTTGACACAAAACTCATTCGCAACAGGCCTTTGACCTTAGGGGGATGGCTATGTATAATTCGCGCTTACCTCTTCTTGGGCGCTTTTTTGACGCCAGCTTTTGGCAATAATCGAGAGCAATAAATGGAATCCAATATGTATGCGATCATAAAAACCGGCGGGAAGCAGTACCGCGTCGAGGCCGGGCTGAAACTTAAAATCGAACAGATACCGGCGGATATTGGCAGCGAACTCCTGATCGACCAGGTATTGATGATTGCCGATGGCGACAATGTTTCGATGGGCAAGCCCCTGCTAAGCGGCGCCTCGGTTAAGGCCACAGTGCTGGAGCAAGGCAGGCATGACAAGGTCCGCATCTTCAAGATGCGGCGGCGTAAACACTACCAGAAGCATCAAGGACATCGGCAGAATTATACCGAAATCCAGATTACCGGCATTTCGGCATAGGAGAATTTATCATGGCACATAAAAAAGCAGGCGGCAGTTCCAGGAATGGCCGCGATTCGAATTCCAAGCGGCTGGGGGTGAAGCGCTTTGGCGGCGAATTGATCCCGGCTGGCAGCATCATCATCCGTCAGCGCGGCACGCAGGTTCATGCTGGCGATAATGTTGGCATGGGCAAGGATCACACGCTGTTTGCCAAAGTTACGGCAAGGTCAACTTCAGCACGAAAGGCTCGCTACAGCGCAAGACAGTCAGCATCATACCGGTCTAGATTTCAGCAATCTCCGCTCAAAAGCCCTGTCAAATGACAGGGCTTTTTTGTTTGTAACGAGTATATACTAGGTAGACTAGAGGCATTCCATGAAATATATAGATGAAGCAATAATCCATGTGATCGCCGGAAAAGGAGGCGACGGAGCCGCCAGCTTCCGCCGGGAAAAATACATTCCCAAAGGCGGGCCTTCAGGCGGGGATGGCGGGCGCGGTGGCAGTATTTTTGCCATTGCCGACCGCAACATCAATACGCTGGTCGACTATCGTTTTGCCCGGATTCATCGCGCCAGAAATGGGGAAAATGGACGGGGCTCCGATTGCTATGGCAAGGGGGCCGAAGACATCGTTGCGCATGCCTGTAGGCACGGTCATTACCCATGCCGCTACCGGCGAAGCTGTCGCCGATTTGCAGCGCGATGGGCAAAAGGTGTTGCTGGCAAAGGGTGGCGCTGGTGGCCTCGGCAACCTCCATTTCAAATCCAGCACCAATCGGGCACCCCGCCAATTTACGCATGGCGAACCGGGAGAAGAATTCGACCTCAAGCTGGAACTCAAGGTCCTGGCAGATGTGGGACTTCTCGGCATGCCCAATGCGGGAAAGTCCACCCTGATTCGCGCGGTCTCCGCAGCCCGTCCAAAAGTTGCCGATTACCCTTTCACCACCTTACACCCCAACCTGGGGGTGGTTCGCGTGGACCAGAACCGCAGTTTCGTGATGGCGGATATTCCCGGCCTGATAGAAGGCGCGGCGGAAGGCGCAGGATTCGGTCACCGCTTCCTCAAGCATCTTGCCCGGACGCGGCTTCTGCTGCATGTAGTGGATATCGCACCGCTGGACGACAATATCGATCCGGTACGGGAAGCCAACGCCATCGTGGAAGAGCTCAGGAAATTTGACCAAGCGCTTTACCAAAAACCCCGCTGGCTGGTACTCAACAAGGTCGACTT